>JBBRPP010000011.1:0-126007 GCA_038227995.1 Acidimicrobiales bacterium | reverse complement strand
GCCCCAGTTCGTCCCTGTCCTCCTCCGCCAACGCAACCACGCCCGCGAGCACAACCAACCCGACCGCGCAGCCCTCTTCGACCACATCATCCAACGAGCCGAAACTGTCTCTTGACAGCGATCACCCGTGTAACGCCGGCTCTGCGAGCGGTTCTGGCGAGAGAGCGAACATTCGGCGCCTGCCGGCAACGCGCGTTCTGTGCCCTTAGGAAACTCCTCGGCGACGCGTTCCGATCGCTGGGTCCATGGCTGATTCCGCACCTTCATCGAAGGACCGGCGCTTGCCGACGGCGCTCGTTCTGTGTTCTCAGGAGCGACTCCCGGACGGAAGCGCTCCGACCGCTGCTCTGTGAGGGTTCGGGCGATTCGAGGTGCGGTCGGGAGGGGGTTGGCGATCACGGTGGTGAATTCGACCGTGCTCGTGGAAAGTCGCTCGCTAGCCTTGGGACGAACGGAGGACGGTGTCACTGGCCATGAAGCGATCGAGTACAGCGCAGCTGTTCGAGGTCAAGGTGCCCGCCGTTGTCGGTCCCGCTATCCACGTTTGTCGGTTTCCTGTACCGGCGCCTCGGGAGGTGTTCGACAAGATCTCGATTCCGTTTGCGCCGCGCCCGGCGTCCACACCCGGCGCGCTGGTCATTGAGTCGCTGCTTTTACCGGAGGGCTACGCTGGTCGATTCTGGCCTCTCGTGCCGTCGTCGATCTCACCGGGTCTGGCGGCGCTCTGGACCCACTCGGAACGATCGCCGATGCTCCTGCCAGCCGGTGCAGTGAATGACGAAGCGGTCGAACGCGAGTGGGGTGTCAAGGTGTTCGCGACACCGAACAAGCTCGGCTTCGACTTCAGCGCTGCGGCGATGGCCGACGTCGCGTGGACGGTGCTCTGCCGAGTGCCTCGAAATGTGATGTCGGGCTGGTTGGCAGAACTCGCGCAGTTCGTCGACCAAAACCGAGCTGACGCATCCGCGTGGGAGCAGCTGGCTATCGCGATGGCCCCGCCCGAGGCACTTGCCGGCCCCGTGCTAGCCGCCGCCCGCGCTGGCGAACCACTCATGCACCCACGTGGCGTGCTGTGGATCTTCCGTGAGCTGCTAGTCGTGACAGACGAAGAACTGCACCGGCGCGCCCGCTGGGTACCAGACGGGCTCGACGAACGGTCAGTCATCGGGGAGGCCTGGTTCGCGTGCTTATGTGACGACGACGCGCCCACCTTCAATCAGGTTCTTCTCGCAGTTTGGATGCTCCATGAGTCGTACCACGGCGCCGACAACAAGGCGGTCGACATCGAAGGTTTCCTCTCGCTTACGACAGAGATGGGCTACCGCTTCGGTCGGCCCGGCGGATGGTTGGCCGCGCTCAACCGGTGGCTCGCCATCTGGGCGATTCCAGACGACCACCCGTCTGTCGCGGACGCGCCTATGACACCGTCAACTCTGCGGAGCGCGTTTTCGACCAAGTTGGGGTTGCCAGTCGACCAGTGGCTCGCAGGACACTGGGCCCTATGTATGCGCTGGATCTCAGATCCACGCGAGGGCGGCGCGATGGGCTCCAGCGCCAAGGCGCTGTTCCGATTCCCGCTGAGCACTGAGGAGATCCGGCTGTCGGACGACTTCGTAGCGGCGTTCCGAAAGCACACCCTGCGCTCGCTCGACGACCTCCGAGCCGAGATATGCAAGCGCGACGTGAAGGGGGTCTACAGCGGCCTGGGGTCGTTGACTCAATCCGATTCGCTCGCCTGCCGGAACCACCCAGTCGTCGAGTTGCCTGACGGATCGATCTACCCGTTAAGTCTTGACCTGTTCGCCGATCGGGCGACCACCTTGCACAGACTGTTGCTTGGCCATCGCGGACGCGAAGCAACCACGGCCGGGCGGATGTTCGAGGCCTACATCGGCGATCAGCTTGACCTCTTGACGGCTAATCACCGGGTGGTGGGCGAAGCAGAGCTCAGCTCTGTCGGCGACCAACTCGCCCGGTGTGACGCGCTGATCATCAACGACTGCGACTACCTCGCTATCGAGACCTCGTTCCAGGGACTCAGCCGAGGACTGGCCTCCGGCGACCCCGAAGCGATCGCGGCGATGGCAGATCGCTACCAAACAGAGGCTGATCAAGCCGTAGCGACCATCGATCGTCTACCCGCTATCCGACAACAGCTCGGACTGCCGGCACCGTCGTCAGCGACCTTCCTTGTCGTCACTGAACCGCCGTCCCCCTGACCCCGCTGTTTCTGCAACAATTGCACGCGCTGCGACCGTCACGCACACCGAAGTTCGTGTGCAGCGCTGACGATCTGGAACTTCTCATTGAGTTGGGAAACGCGGGCTGGTCCATACCCACCGCGATCCGAGCCTGGCAGTCGCGTTCCGATCACGGACCGCTGTCGGATCGTCTCGCCGAGCTGTGCGCGATACGACCCCCTCGAGGCACGTCCCGGGACACCGTCCGCGACTGGCTCACCAGAATCCCGCGTGTCTAACGCACTCGTCGTGAAGTGCCGCGGACCCGTCTCGTTGAAGAGAGCAGAACGCGCGACGCAGGACGACGATTCGCGTCCGGCGACAGGCCGCGCCGAGACCGGCGTGTTGGCGGCGGATTGCAATTTCTCGCAGGCTGTGCATGGCCAGCGAAGCCACTACGCCGGACCGTCACCTGTGAGGTCTGGCATCAGTCGAAGCTGCTCGGTAAACCAGCTTGCGTTTACGCCGAAGAACTGAGCTGCTCGCTCGGCGACCAGTAGCGCCATGAACAGGGTGTGATGCAACGTGCCTGACGGAGGTGGAATCGGCTCCTGGCGGACCGACCAAGTCGGACCGGACAGGTCCGCATACCGGGCGAGAAGCATCGCAGACGGGTGCGCTGCGTACAAGGACAGAATGCGGTAACCGCCGCTGTAGACGTTGGAGAGGTTCAACGGGTCCCGGGTACCTGAGGTCAGCGCCTTGATACGTCCAACGACAGCGCTCATCGAGAAGTCTTCCAGTGATTCTTCGTCGTCATCTCCGATCAACGAGGAGATCAGGTCCGCCTGATCAAACTCCATGAGCACGGCGTATGGCTTGGCCAACATAGGACGAAGCGGAATCGTTGTTCCTTCCCTCTCGTTCTTTGCGCGTATCGCTGCGTTGTCGCGTTTTCGCCGCTCGTTCTCCGTTTCGATCCGCTTCCACTCGCGCCTGACCGCTGCATCGTGCCTGCCCAATTCGAGCTGTGTCCGCGTGAGGTTTCTCGCAGCCGTGCCGCGGAGATAGGCCGTCGCCTCGGCTGGTGCCAACGTGAGGTAGATCGTGGCAACGACGGCTTCCATGTTGGCCCTCGCAAGAATCTCTGTACCGATCGCCCTGCCTGCCCCGAACTCTCGGCGCACACCATCGACCAGACTCGCCACGTGCGCCAAGCCAGCGGCTACCAACAGTCTCGGAATGTTCTCAGGGCTCGGCTCAAACGTTGCGTCGGCCCCGGTTGCGACCGCACGCATTCGTACAACCGCCTCCGCTAAGAGATCGAGGTCTGACACCGATCAAGTCTGTCAGCGAGACCCGACGGAGTTGTGCGTGTACGGAATTCGGCCAGCGTCGTACGCAACTGGACCACGTATCGGGTCCCTCTCAGGTGCCCCGAGTTATGCCGAGGCAGCGCATAACGCGCACTCCGCACGACCGAACCCGCCGCGGCGCCGAACGGCGCATCCGCGCCAGGCGTCGTGGTCAGGTTCGGTACACATCCCGTCGGTGATCGACCCGGAGGATGGTGACTTCGCGCTGTTCTTCGTTGATGCGGTAAAGGATGCGGAAAGTGCCGCGTCGCGCACTGTGGATGCCGGCGAGTTCGTTGCGGAGTTCACGGCCGACTCGCTGTGTGTTTTCGAGAAGGGACCCGGTGATGAAGTCGATCACTGCGGCGGCGACGCTTTCGGGTAGCTCCTCGCCGATCGCGCGTGCGGCCGGACCGGCGACGACCAGGTCGTAGCCGGACAACGTCAACGCTGTCTCGAGGGGCGAAGGGCTCGAACGGCATCGACTCCGCGCACGACATCACCGGCCGCAACTGCGGCCTCGGCCGCCTGCAACGCCCGGACCGCGTCGGTGTCGCTGAGCACCGAGATCGTCTCTTCGAGGCTGGCCAGGTCATCGGTGCTGATGAGCACGATCGCTGGCCGACCGTTGCGCGTGACGACGACGCGTTCATGTTCGTTCTCGACTCGGTCGACGTATTCGGAGAAACGATCCTTGACCGTTCGAAGTGCTTCGGTGCTCATGGCTACAATTGTGCCACGGCTGTCGTGGCCGGACAACCAGGTTTCAACAACGGCCGATCCGGGGCGTGCTGTCGTCGCCGTTCATCGGCCGCTCAGATCGCGCAGCACAGAACGATGCCAACCACCGCCGCGTTGCACCACGCCGAGCGGCGCATCCGGCGCGTCACGTAACCGCTGGTGGGAACGCGTCCAGATCCATTTGCCTATGCGCCGAGCGAGCTCTCGCGCCGGAATTACTCGATACGCAGGCCGCTGATCGCCCTTGCGATCACCAGCTGCTGGATCTCGCTCGTGCCTTCGAAGATCGTGTGGATCTTGGCATCGCGGTGCCAGCGCTCGACGGGGTACTCGCGGGTGTAGCCGTAGCCGCCGAGGATCTGGATCGCATCTTCGGTGACGCGGACCGCGGTCTCGCTGGCCTTGTACTTGCTCATCGAGCCTTCGCCATTCTTGAAGCCGCCGTTACGGGCCAGCCATGCGGCACGCCAGATCAGCAGGCGGCTGGCGTCGATCTCGACGGCCATGTTGGCGAGCTTGAACGCGATCGCCTGGTTCATGATGATCGGCTTGCCGAACGCGTGGCGCTCCTTGGCGTAGTCGAGCGCGTACTCGTACGCGGCTCGAGCGACACCCAGCGCCTGGGCGCCGACGGACGGGCGAGTGGATTCGAACGTCGCCATCGCCGGCTGCTTCTCGCCGCTGTGGTCGCGCTCGCGGGCACGCGCCAACTTGGCGTCGAGTTTCTCCTTGCCACCGAGCAACAGGTTGCCCGGGATGCGAACATCATCCAGCACGACCTCGGCCGTGTGCGATGCGCGGATGCCGTGCTTCTTGTACTTCTGGCCCTGGCTGATGCCTTTGGTACCGGACGGCACGATGAAGCTGGCCTGGCCGCGACCCTTCAGTTCCGGATCGACGGCAGCGACGACCACGTGCACGTCGGCGATGCCACCGTTCGTGATCCACGCCTTCGTGCCGTTGAGCACCCACTCGTCATTGGCTTCGTCGTACACCGCACGCGTGCGCAGTGACGACACGTCGCTGCCCGCGTCGGGCTCGCTCACGCAGAACGCGCCGAGCTTCACATCATCGGGCGTGCCGTAGCACTGCGGAACCCACTCGATCACTTGCTCGGGGGTGCCGTTGCCGGAGATGCCGGCCGCGGCCAGCGCCGAGCCCATGATCGCCATGCCGATGCCGGCGTCGCCCCAGAAGATCTCTTCGATCGCGACCGGCAGGGTGAGGCCGCTGGTGTCGCTCATCGCGTTCATGAGGAAGTCGACGCCGTACAGACCGTTCTTGGCGGCTTCTTGCACAACGGGCCACGGGAACTCTTCGCGCTCGTCCCACTCGTGTGCGGCCGGACGAATCACGTCGGCAGCGAACTCGTGGACCCACGATTGGATCTGCAGTTGGTCGTCGTTGAGGGTGAGCGAGAACTCAGTCATGATTCGTAAGTTACCATCGGGTAACCTACGGAACAACGCGGTTCGAGAAATCCCGGCACGATCGTTCGCGGCGTGTCCAACCGCGCTGCGAACCGCCGCAGTGTGCGAGAGTGAACCCGCATCGCATGACACTGGGGGCAGTTGATGGGGATCACTCGGAGAAGGTTTCGCTGGGCCGCGGGCGCCGTTGCGCTGGCGTTGATCGCGGGCGCCTGTAGCAGCGACAACAAGGCGGCAACGACGACAGCCGCGGCAACGACCACGACGGCAGCAGCAGCAGGCGAGACGACGACCTCCGCGGCTGCGACCACCACGGAAGCTCCGACCACCACGGTGGCCGACACGTCGCCGGTTGCGCCTGACGCGGCGACCAAGGATGCGCTCGACACCGCGCTTGCCGCGAACGTCGCCGGCTGCGATCCGCTGGACACGCGCGCATGCCTGCTGCCGTTCCCCAGCAACGCTTACACGAAGGCCGACACCGCGAGTGACACCAAGCTGCGGGTCGACTTCGCGCCCGGCAGCGGCGGCAAGAACGCCAAGGGCGTTCCCATCGACTTCACCGAGTGGAACCGCAACGACGGTTTCAGCCCCGACAGCACACTGCTCACCTACGTCCCGGGTCTCGATGCGAAGCAGTCGAAGCTGCCGTCGTGGACCGATCTGCTGTCGTCGCTGGCCGCCGATGCGACCGTCGTGCTGATCGACGCCGACACCGGCGCGCGAGTCGCGTTGTGGGCCGAGCCCGACGTGAAGGCTGCGAGTGATGCTGATCGGCTGCTTGTCATCCATCCCGCCGTCTCGCTCACCGAGGGCCATCACTTCGTCATCGCGCTACGCGGGATGAAGGACGCGTCGGGCGCGGACATCGCCCCGGGTGTCGTCTTCCGCGCCTTCCGCGATCGCCTCGCCGACGATGCGCTCGAGGCGCGCCGGCCGGCGATGGAGCAGGACTTCGCCGACCTCGCCAAAGCCGGCGTCGATCGCAAGGACCTCTACCTCGCGTGGGACTTCACCGTCGCCAGCGAACGCAACCTCAGCGAGCGGATGTTGAGCATCCGCGATCAAGCGCTGAAGGCCCTCGGCGATGCGGCCCCGGCATTCACCGTCACATCACGCGACGCCGCGAGCGACGACAACATCGCGTTGCAGATCAAGGGCACTTACACCGTCCCCAACTTCATGACCAACGACGCCAGTCCCGGCAATCGCCTCAACTACGGCGATTCGAAAGACGTCGACGCGCTACCGGTTCCGAACGGCACGATCCAGGTCGGCTTCGTCTGCAACATCTCGACCGCGACCATGACGGCCACGACTCCTGCGCATCTCGTCGAGTACGGCCACGGGCTGCTGGGCGAGGACACCGAAATCAGCGCCGGCAACGTGCGCGCGTTCGCCAACGAATCCAACATCGTCTTCTGCGCGACGAAGTGGGCCGGCCTCAGCGACGAGGACGTCGCCAACGCGGTGACGACGCTGGGCGAGATCAGCAACTTCCCGACGGTCGCCGATCGGCTGCAGCAGGGCGTGCTCAACATGATCGTGCTCGGCCGCCTGATGACCAAGAACGGCGGGCTGTCGTCGATGCCCGAGTTCACCCGCGCCGACGGCTCGTCGATGATCGACACCAGCATCTTGAACTACGACGGCAACAGCCAGGGCGGCATCATGGGCGTCATGCTCGCGGCCGTGTCGCCGGACATCCACCGTGCCGTGCTGGGCGTGCCCGGCATCAACTACAGCCTGCTGCTGCCCCGCAGCGTGGACTTCGCCGAGTACGAAGCGGTGTTCAAGCCGGCGTACCCGAACGATCTCGATCGCGACATCGACATCCAGTTGCTGCAGATGCTGTGGGACCGCGGCGAGGGCGGCGGC
The DNA here is from genome assembly GCA_038227995.1 of Acidimicrobiales bacterium. Taxonomy (GTDB): domain Bacteria; phylum Actinomycetota; class Acidimicrobiia; order Acidimicrobiales; family Ilumatobacteraceae; genus WLMZ01. The sequence goes on along the minus strand of JBBRPP010000011.1, from coordinate 118,423 downwards.
TATGCCCAGCACGTCACCAAGAATCCGTACGAGGGCACGACGGCCAAGATCGTGTTGATGGACGTCGCGTTCGGTGACTGGCAGGTCAGCGAGCTGTCGGCGATGGTGGCGGCGCGCACGTTCGGCGTGCCGATCAGCCGGCCGGTGACGGCGACCGGCCGCAGCGAAGAGGTCGATCCGGGCTGGGGCCTCGACACGTTGAAGTACCCCAGCGATGGGTCGGGCATCATCGTGTGGGACAGCGGCAGCGACCCGATTCCGCTCGAGCCGCATCCGCCGACAACAGGCCGCGATCCTCACGAAGATCCACGCGCCGACCCTGCCGTGCGCAAGCAGAAGGCGTCGTTCCTGTTCGACAACACGCTCGTCGACGTGTGCAACGCGCAGGCGTGCACCGCCGCCAACAGCGGCTGACTCGCACCCACCCCGAACTGATCCTGTTCCGGCTCGGTACACGAGCGGGAACAGGATCAGAATGACGCGATGACATACGCCGACCGTCATCCGATCTACGACGCGGACAGCCACATCATGGAGCTGCCCGACTGGCTGGAAGGTTTCGCCGACACCGCGACGCGCGAGAAGTTGCGACCGCTGTATCTCGGCGCGGCAGGAGCGATGGCAGATCGCGCCGTGGCGCGAGCGGCCGCGCGCAACGCCGGTGGTGACGGAGGTGTCGCTGTCGCCGACATGGATCCGATGGAACTGCTCGGGCCGAAGGGCTGGGACGCCATCGGCGCGTTCGATTCGGCCGAGCGCAGCGCCGTGCTCGACTCGTTGGGCTTCGATGCGCAGCTGGTGTTCCCGACGTTCGCCGGCAGCCAGTTCTCGTCCACCGATCTCGACCTCCTCTACGGCGGCACCGACGCGTTGAATCGGGCGATGGCCGCGTTCTGCGCCGACGATCCGCGACTGCTCGCGGTCGGCACGATCCCGTGGGGTTCGCCCGAGCGCACGATCGAATCAGCGCGCCGCGCGATCGACGAAGGCATCGCCGCGATGCAGGTGTTCAGCTCGTTGCCGCGCGGCGTCGTGTCGCCGACGCATCCTGACCACCATCCGCTGTGGGCGTTGCTCGAAGAGCACGGCATCCCGGTGCTGACGCACATCGGCGGCGGCGGCAACCCGGTGCAGCGCGGCTTCCACGACAACGGCATGCGCGTCACCGACTTCCTCGGTGGTGGCGAGAACACACGAGCCAAGGACTTCCTCGCAATCCATCAGCGCACCGAGGTGTTCTGGGGCTCGATGGTGCTCGACGGCATTCTCGAGAAGTTCCCCGATCTGCGCGGCGCTTCTGTCGAGGAAGGCGCGCTGTGGGTGATCCCGTGGTTGATGCGCCTCGATGCGATTCCGCGCACGTTCCGCAAGACCGAGCCCGCGATCGGGCAGATGCCACTGACGCCGCGTGAGTACGTGCAGCGCCAGTTGCGGTTCACCCCGTTCCCTACCGAGTCAGCCGGATGGATCATCGAGCAGGGCGGCGACGACCTGTTCATGTTCAGCAGCGACTACCCGCACCCCGAGGGCACCCGCGACCCGATCGCCAAGTTCGAATCCACGATGCAGACGGTGGACGATGCGACCCGCACCAAGTTCTACAGCGCGAACTTCGCCGAGCTCTTCCAACGCCGCGACCTCACGACCCTCAGCGCATACTGATCCGGTTTTTCGACCGCTGCGGTCGAAAAATGGGATCAGTTGCTCACGGGCTGACGGGGAGGGCGAGGACGGCCGGGGTGATCGCTTCGTAGATCAGGTTGGCGCCGGGTTTGTAGACGTGCACGCCGTCCCAGCGGTACTTGGGATCGACGCTGATCTTCTTGTCCTGGCACCACTGCGTGGGGCCCTTGACGAACGAGACGTGGGTCGGGTCGGCGGCAGCGGCCTTCTGCAAAAGCACGTTGACGTGCTGGGTACGCCAATCCTGGGCGCGTTCTGGCAGCGCCGGGACGCCGGCGCCGGGCACGTCCTTCGGCCGGAAGCACGCAACCTCCAGCAGCGCAACCTGCGCACCGGTGGCCTTCAGGACGTCGATGCCCTTCTGCAGTTGCGCCAGCCAGTACGTGTCGGCTTCGGGTGACGTGAAGACCAGCGTCTGGTCGGGCATCTTCATCGTGAACACGTCCCACGCACCAATCACGACGAGCGCGACCTGTGCCTTGGCAGCCTTCGCCGACGCGGCCCACTTGTCCTGCCAGCCCACGCAGTCGGTGAACGAGCGCACGAAGCCGGCGCGGTGGGTGACGACCGAGCCGCTGTCATAGATGCCGCAGCCGTCGATGCCGCCGTCGGTGATCGTGAACGTCGAGGCGATGCCGTCGGGCAGGTTGGCAGCCAGCGAGTGCGCCTGCGAGTCACCCACGACCACGATGCGGCGTGGCAGTCCGACAACGGCCGGCGCTGCGGCACCAGCACCCGCACCGGCACCGGCATCGGCACTGGCACTGGCACCTGCCGGGGACAGTGTCGAACCATCGGTCGCGGCGCCTGTCGACGCGCCGGTGGCTGCCGCAATGCTGGACGGTGCGAACTGCACGTTGGCCCCACCGATCGCCGGGTCATAGTGATCGACCGAGACGAAGAAGATCAGCAACGCGACCACGATCGCGGTGGCGGCGAACAATGCCGAGGCCGAACGACGAACGCGACGGACGCGATCCTCTCCCATGGCCGACCGCTGCGCCTTCAACCACGACCCGATGAATCCCTTGCGCACCGGCGTCTCGACGTAGCGGAAACAGAGCTCGGTGACGCCTGCCGTGACGACCATCGCGACGACGAACCGTTTCCAACTGCCCGAGTGATAGACGTGACCGATCACGAAGATGGGCCAGTGCCACAGGTACAGCCCGTAGGACCGGCGCCCGATTTGGACCAACGGTCGCCAGCCGAGGATCGCCCGCAGACCATTCGATGCCGGGTACACCACCGCGGCAATCACGACCATCGACAGGATCGACACGAGCGCCAACGTCCAGCGGTAGACATAGCTCTCGGTGAGGACGGCCGCGCACATGATGCAGCCGAGCATCGCCAGCGCGGCGCCGCCGATCGGATCGAGCATCCGGCCTCGCTCCTGCGACGCGTTGCCGAGCCTCCACGGCCGCCAGATGAACGCGCAGCCAGCACCGAGCAGCAGACCGCTGGCTCGCGTGAACGTGCTGAGGTAAAGCGCGTTCGTTGACACGTGACCGTAGAGCGCCGACGTCGTGATCATGATCGCGAACGACAGTCCGATGAACGTGATGCCTCGGCTCTTCAACGTGCCCGCGCCGACCGTCATCGCGACCACGAAGATCAACGGCCACACGAGATACCACTGCTCTTCGACGGCCAGCGACCACAGGTGACGCACCAGCGATGGATCGACCGGCGAGAAGTACGGCGTCTTGCCGAGGATCTGTCCCCAGTTGCCGGCGTAGAAGATCGACCACGGCAGGTCGCGCTTCAACGTCGACTGCTGCGCCTTGGTGCCGAACAACGCGGCCCACACCGAGATCGTCACCAGCATCGTCGCCAGCGCGGGCAACAAACGCCGCGCGCGTCGCAGCCAGAACTTCTCCAGGCTGACCCGCTGTTGCTGCTCGCGCTCGTCGATCAGCAACGCGGTGATCAGGTATCCGGAGACGACGAAGAAGACCTCGACGCCGAAGAAGCCCCCGGGCATCCATGTGAAGCCCGCGTGGTAGAGCATCACGGCGATCACGCTGAGGGCGCGCAGCCCGTCGAGACCGGGCTGGTAGCCCATCTTGCGTGGACCGTTCGAGGACGTCTTCGAGACTTCGTCCGACCTGATCCAACGCTCGTCGAGCTGGGCCAGGCGCCGAAGCGAGGGTGGGTCGACAGCCGTCGACGCTTCCGTCACGCGGTCTGCTTCCAGTTGAGGACAACGAGGCCGACTCCGCACAGGGAGGCCGCGACGAGATATGGCGCGGGGATGCCGACATGACGGAACAGGAAGCCGGCGAGTGCCGGACCGCCGACGCGAGCGAGCGCGCCGGCACTCTGCTGGAAGCCCAGTGCCTCACCTCGTTGCTGCGGGACGAGCCCTTCCGTGACCATCGCCGTAAAGTTTGGCGCAGTCAGACCCTGTCCGACTGTCAACAGTGCGAGCGCGGGGACAAGCGTGCCCCAACTGTGGGTAAACGCGAGCAGCACCAAGCCGCCCGCGTTGAGCACGAGGCCGGCCGAAACCGAGCCGCGGACACCCAGCCGTTTGCCGATCGGACGCACGACTCCGCCCTGCACGAGCACCAGCACGACGCCGATGCAGACGAAGACCACGGCGATGCCACCCTCGGTCAGCCGGAAGCGACTCTTCGCCAACAGTGCGAACGTTGCCTCGAATCCGCTGAACGCGGCGATCGCGATGAACGCCACGATGACGAGTCGCCATAGGCGCGACGAATGCACCGACTTCGCCACAGCAGCTCGCTTGGCACCCGGCGTCGGGTGGGTCTCGGGAAGACGGAAGATGGCCACACACGCGTTGACGAACGCGATCACGGCAGCGACGTAGAACGGCAGGTGCGGCCCGCTGAGCGACGAGAGTCCGCCGAGTGCAGGGCCAACGACGAAGCCGACACCGAAGGCCGCCGCGAGCAACCCGAACGCGTGCGGGCGAGCCTCGGGGCTGACGACATCGGCCACCGACGCCTGCGCAGTCGACACGCTGCCGCCCGATGCACCATCGACCACTCGTCCGACGAACAGCAGCCACAGCATGCCGGCGCCGGCGATGCCCGTGAGCAAACTGCCGAGTGCCGTGCCGAACAGCGAGATGAGGATGATCGGCTTGCGCCCGATGCGATCGCTGAGCCGTCCGAGGATCGGCGAGAACACGAATTGCGCCAGCGAATACGAAGCGAACAGCAGGCCGACGGTGAACGCATTGGCACCAAAACGCTCGGCGTACACGCCCAGGATCGGGGCCACGATTCCGAAGCCCACCAGGTCGAGAGCCACCGTGGTCCAGATGACCCAGAATCCCCGTGGCAGCGGAGTCCTGGTTGCGGGGGCGGCACGTGACACGGTGATCAAGCGTGCCATCTTTGGCCCGCCAATCCCAACATCGCACCTGCAGGATGGCGGTGACCTGATTGCCCGCCTGAGATGGGCGAATCGGATACGTCTCACCGATTCGAGGCGGAACTTGGCGACTTTTCCGTCATATGTGTCGGCCGACGACGTCATCTACCCCAACGGCGCGCGAGGCGAGCGGAGCCATCGGGACCTCGGTCTCGGCGAATTCCATGTTCCGTCGCGCCGAAGCACTCAGAGATTGGGAGCAGTGATGAACCGACAACGACGACGACCCCGCATGTTGACGACGAGGCTCACGGCCCTGGCCGCGCTCGCCGTGACGGCCTCCGCGTGCAGCAGTGCGCCCAGCAACGACCTTCACCTTCCACGGGACACGACGAGAACGGCGCCGCCGACCACGACGGCGGTGACAGCGTCGGCGGTGACCACGGCGGAGGTGACGACATCCACCTCGGCCCCACCCGACACGATGTCGGCCCACCCGTTCGTGTCGACGACCATCCCAGTCGGCGAGCCGACAAACGGACCAACTATCACTGAGACATCCCAGACGACCACCGTCGGTGAATCGACCTTCGAACCGGTAGCGCCGACAGTCGGCCTCGACGCCGTCGCGCTGGAGGTCTCGGCGCAGTACAACGCCGACCAAACCGCCTACAACGACTGCTTCTCTGATCCGGCGAACTGTTCATTTTCGGCGTTCGACATCTCGAACTCGCCGATGGACTCGAACGCACACGCCGCGCTGGCTACCAATGTCTCGGGAAATCTCAGGTCGATCCCGGGTCATGGTTCTGTGCGCGACCAGATCGAGGCGGTCAAGGTCAACGGTGATACCGCGTTCATCACGGCGTGCACCTACGACACTGTCGTCATCTTCCAGATTGGCGACCCAGCAAACCCGTCTGATGACGCCGTCTTCAACGAAGAATCGGTTTCGTATCGAGCGCAATGGGAACTTCGTCGCCTCGACGGCGCGTGGCGGATCTTCCAGGGCACCACGCTCGAACGGAAATTTGGGAGCGATCTGTGCGGATTCTGAAATGGGCCATCCCATTTGTCGCCCTTGGCTTGACGCTGGTCATTCACGCCGGATCTGCCGCCGCCTATCTCACACCGGGTCCTACTCCCGAACCGCCAGCGGGAACCGACGGCGACAACATCTTGGCCATCGTCGCCACGCAGTTCGGCCCGGCGCCGGCCTCGCCAGGCGCAGCCGACTCGCACGGCTGCCGCTGGTATCCAGGCGACCTCGTGGCGACCGGACTGGGATCGATCGGCGGGCTCGACCCGACTGCGCCCGGCGACGTCAAAGTTGTCAACGGAGTGACCTACCACATCGTCGTCAGGATCTGTTCCGACGGCAAACCAGTGATCATCCTCGTTCCCACACTCTCCGCGAAATCGCTCGCGCAGGCTGCGACGAGTCGTGTCGAACAGGCACTCCCACATCCCGCGGTTCGCTCGGCACCATCCACCGGCAAGGGCATCGTCAACCTCGGCATGTGGTACTGGACCGACCCGGCCGCGTACACCGGCAAGAGCGTCACCGCATGGATCCCGACCCCCACCGGCATCCTGTCCGCCACCACGACCGCCACGCCAACCACCCTCACCTTCACCCCCGGCGAACCCGACGCAGAGCCAGTCACGTGCTCCGGCCCCGGCAAACCCTGGCTCCCCGAATACGGCGACGACCTTCCATCCGACTGCATGTACACGTACCGACATTCGTCCGAGATCGACCCGTCCGGCACCTTCACCGCCCGGCTCACCATCACCTGGCACATCTCCTGGAAATCCAGCAACGGCACCACGGGCGACCTCGACAGTTACGACACGTCCACCACGCAAGCCGTCACCATCAAAGAGATCCAAGCCATCGTCACCCGCTGAACGTCACCCGACGACAATCACCAGCGGCCGCAACGCGACGACGCACGGCGCTCGCTGGACAACACCGCGCCGCATCCGCCTGGCTCAGCCAGGCAAACCCGGCGCAGTGGCGAGCGCAGCACGCCGGGCAGGCCATCGTCACCCGCTGAACGAGTCAGCGGCGGACGGTGGTGCCGGACTTGGTGGTCTCGACCAGCCAGCCCTCGGCTTGCAGTTCGGCGCGGATCGCGTCGGCCGCGGCGAAGTCCTTCGCCGCACGCGCAGCGTCGAGCGCGTCGGCCTTGGCGAGGACGTCGGCCGGCACATCGTCGACCGTCTTCAACACCAGGCCGACGGCGTTGCACATCGCCGCGACCGAACCAGCGAGTGAGGCAGCGGTGACGAGATCGCCGCTGTCGATCGCGGCATTGCCGCGACGGGCCGCATCGAACACGATCGCCATCGCGCTCGCGGTGTCGAGGTCGTCATCCATCCGCTCCCGGAACGCGGCAATCAATGATCCATCAACAACATCGCCAGCACCCGCTGCACCGGCGGCGACGCCTGCGGCGAATGCTCGACGGGCGAACGTGTCGAGACCGGCGAGCGCGCGCTCTGCGGCACCGACGGTCTCGGGGTTCACGCTCACCGGCGACCGGTAGTGACTTTGCAGCAACAGCATCCGGTAGCTGCGCGGGTCCATGGTCTCGATCAGGTCGATCAAGTTGGTGAAGTTGCCCAGGCTCTTCGACAGTTTCTCCCCCGTCGAATCCACGACGAACGCGTGATGCATCCAGTGATGGGCGAACACCTTGCCCAACGCCAGCGCCTGCGCCCGCTCGTTCTCGTGGTGGGGGAAGCGCAGATCGTCGCCCCCGGTGTGGAGATCGAAGTTCTCGCCGAGCAGTTCGAGGCTCATCACGACACATTCGCTGTGCCACCCGGGACGGCCGTCGCCCCACGGCGAGGGCCAACTCGGTTCGCCCGGCTTGGTGAACTTCCACAGTGCGAAGTCGGCCGGGTCGTGCTTGTTCTCGGCTCCGAAGACCTCGCGATCGCCGCCGCCGCTGAGCATGTCTTCCAGCCGCTGATGGGCGAGCAGCCCGTAACTCTCGACCGAGTGAACGTTCATGTAGATGCCGTCGTCGGTGACATACGCGGACTCGTTGGCGATCAACTCACCGATCATCGCGACCATGCCGTCGACGTACTCGGTGGCATGCGGGATCTGCTTCGGACGAAGCACGCCCATCGCGTCCATCGCTTCCCACCACACGGCTTCGTACTGGGTGGTGATCTCCTGCCACGGCCGTCCTTCGGTCTCGGCGAGCTGGATGATCTTGTCCTCGATGTCGGTGATGTTCGACACGTGACGCACGTTCAGACCCGTCGACTCGAGGTAGCGGCGGAGGATGTCGTAGACGAGCGTTGCCCGCCCGTGGCCGAGATGAGGCGGCCCATACACCGTCGGGCCGCAGACGTACATGCTCACGGTGCCTGGCTCGCGCATCGCGAGCGGACGGACGGTTCGAGTCGCCGTGTCGTACAGGTTCAGCATGGGTCGACAGCGTAGGTGGCCACTGCGGCAACCTCACCGACATTTAGCGCGGCAACCGCACCGATCACCAGCGTCGCCGGCGACTCGACGAGTGTGTCACCGAGCGCGTCGAGCCGGCACCGGGTCACAACCTGGTCGACGGTCGATGCGCGATGAATCGCCGCGACCGGTGTGTCGGCAGGCATGCCACCCGCCATCAAGGCAGCCGCGATCACGCCGCGCTCGGCCACACCCATCAGGACGACGACCGTGCCGCCGACCTGAGCCAGTGCGGCCCAGTTGACAACATCCTCACCATGACGACGATGGCCGGTGACCACGGTGAACGAGGCGGACATGCCGCGATGCGTCACCGGGATTCCGGCTGCGGCCGGTGCCGCCACCGCCGACGTGATGCCCGGGACGATCTCGCACGGGATGCCGGCAGCGGAGAGCGCGATCGCTTCCTCGCCGCCGCGACCGAACACGAACGGGTCGCCGCCCTTCAGCCGCACGACGCGCTTCCCGGCACGAGCGAGTTCGACGAGCAACGCGTTGGTCACGTCCTGGGCGACACCACGGCCGGGTCGCTTGCCAACATCGATCAGCTCGGCGTCGGGCGACGCGAGGCCCAGCACGTCTGGACTCACCAACGCGTCGTACATCACGACATCGGCCGCGCCGATCAATCTCGCCGCGCGCACCGTCAACAGATCAGCGTCACCGGGCCCGCCGCCGACGAGCGCGACATGGCCGAACCCGTGAGCCTGCGGGGCGTCGTTCATCGAACGTCGGTCGACACGATCATCGCCGCACCGGCGGTCGAGTTCGTGGCTTCGTCGATCAGGATCAGGCGGCCGCCAGCGGCGTTGTCGACGTAGCGATCGGCGACGATCGGCTCGCTCAACTGCACGCGCACTCGCCCGAGGTCATTGAGTTCGAGTTGCGTGGCTTCGTCGCGGTTCAACGACACGAGATCGTAGCGATGCTCGATCGCCGTCACGACCGCGCGACCGGTACGGCTGCCGTGCTTGAACCACAGGCGGCTACCGACGACCATCGGCTGGTCGATCATCCAACACACGTCGGCCTCGATCGATTCGACGACAGCCGGCGCCTCGGGCGAAGCGACGGCGACGAGCACGTCGCCGCGCGACACGTCGACCTTGTCCGCCAACTCGACGACCAATGCGTGACCGGCCTGCGCGTCCGCGACGGGCTTGGCCGCGCGATGCAGCGCCTTCACCGTGCTCTGGATGCCCGCGGGCAACACCGTCACGGCATCACCGACTGCGAGTTGCCCACCGGTGAGCACGCCCGCGTACCCACGGAAGTCGGCGAACTCGCCACCTTGCGGACGAATGACGCGCTGCACGTGCAGCCGCGCGCCGACCTGGCGGACGACTTCGACATCGAACTCTTCGAGCAGCTGCAGCAACGGCGGACCGTCGTACCACGGCGTGTTCTGCGACGCGTCGACGACGTTGTCGCCGAGCAGCGCGGACATCGGGATCGCGACAACCGGCACGGGCGTGGGCAGGGCCTGGACGTACTCGGCGACCTCTTTGGCGATGCAGTCGAACTCGGATTCGTCCCAGCCGATGAGGTCCATCTTGTTGACGGCCACGACGATCAGCTTCACGCCCAGCAACGACGCGATGAACGAGTGGCGGCGGGTCTGCTCGACCACGCCGTGGCGAGCGTCGACCAGAACGATCGCGACGTCGGCCGTCGAGGCCCCCGTCACCATGTTGCGCGTGTACTGCGCGTGACCCGGCGTATCGGCGACGATGAAGCTGCGTTGCGGCGTTGCGAAGTACCGATGAGCGACGTCGATGGTGATGCCCTGCTCGCGCTCGGCCCGCAAGCCGTCGGTGAGCAGAGCGAGGTTGGTCTCGCCATCGCCGTAACGACGGCTGGCCTTCACGACCGCGGCGAGTTGATCTTCGAACACCGTCTTGGTGTCGTGCAGCAGCCGGCCGATCAGCGTGCTCTTGCCGTCGTCGACGGAGCCCGCGGTGGCGATGCGCAGCGTGCCGCGCTGGGCGGTCTCGGTCAGGCGCGGCGGCGCAGTGATGGTCGCGGTGCTCATCAGAAGTACCCCTCTCGCTTGCGGTCTTCCATGGATGATTCGCTGAAACCGTCGTCGGCCCGGGTTGCGCCGCGCTCGGTGATCCGCGCCGCAGCGACTTCGGCGATGACGTCGTACACGTTGGTGGCGGTGGACTCGACGGCGCCGGTGCAGCTCGCATCGCCCACCGTGCGGTAGCGAACGACTGCGTCGAACGGTGTCTCGTGTGGCTCAGGAACCACCGGCCCGCCAACCGACAACAACATGCCGTCGCGTTCGATGACCGTGCGGGTGTGGCTGTAGTAGATCGACGGCAGCGGAACCTCGTGCAGCGCGATGTACTGCCAGATGTCGAGTTCGGTCCAGTTGCTGAGGGGGAACGCGCGCAGGTGCTCGCCCTTGCGGATGCGCGCGTTGAGCACACCCCATGGCTCGGGACGTTGCTGACGCGGATCCCATCGGCCCTGGCGATCGCGGAAGCTGAGGATGCGCTCCTTGGCGCGCGCCTTGTCCTCGTCGCGACGACCGCCACCGAAGGCTGCGTCGAAACCGTGTTCGGCGATCGCGTCGAGCAACGTCACCGACTGGAGCCGGTTGCGGCTGGCCCGCGGGCCGGTTTCCTCGACGGCTCGACCACTGTCGATCGATGCCTGCACGCTGGCGATCACGAGACGGACGTTGTTGTCTTTCACGAACTCGTCGCGATACGCGATCACTTCATCGAAGTTGTGGCCTGTGTCGACGTGCATCACCGGGAAGGGCAGACGGGCCGGAGCGAATGCCAGCAGCGCGAGGTGCAGCAGAACAGCCGAGTCCTTGCCGCCGCTGAAGAGCAGGACGGGGTTCTCGCACTCCGCGGCGACCTCGCGGATGATGGTGATCGCCTCGTCGGTCAGCGCATCGAGATGCACCGAGGCGAAGCTGGAGGTGCCGACGGCGGCATCGACGCTCACAGGTGCAGCCCGCATTCCGTCTTGTCCTGGCCGGACCAACGTCCGCCGCGCTTGTCCTCGCCCGGGGCGACGGGGCGCGTGCACGGCCAGCATCCGATCGAGGGATAGCCACGCTCGGTCAACGGATTCGCGGGCAACCCGTAGAGATGAACGTAGGCCGCCATGTCGTCGTCGCTGAACGCGGCGAGCGGGTTGAGCTTGACGATGTTGCGGCCGATGTCGTAGCTGGCCACTGGAGCATTGGCACGCGTCGGCCCATCGACGCGACGCACACCCGTCACCCATGCCTTGCGACCTTCGAGCGAACGGTTCAGCGGCTCGACCTTGCGCACGTTGCAGCACGCCGTCGTGTCGCGCTGCCAGAGGTTGTCGGGATGCACGTCGTCGAGCGGGCGAACGATGCGCAGGTTGAGATCGAGCTTCTTCGTCAGTTCGTCGACCAGCCACTTGGTCTCGGCGAAGAGGTACTGCGTGTCGAGCAGGACGATCTCGATCCCGGGCACGGCGGTGGCCGCCATGTGGACGAGCACCGAGTCCTCGAAGCTGGCCGTGACGACCAGACCATCGACCCCGTACTGCTCCGCGGCCCAACGCAGCGTGTCGACCGGGCGGCCGGTTTCGAGAGATGCGGGAAACGAGATCAACGACATGACTTCCTCCGGGGACGCGTGAGTGACACTATATCCCGACAAAAACGATCAGGTATGTGGAAAACTCGCTTCTGGTAGCTTCCGACACATGGCACAGGGCACGTTCGGCTATCCGGTGTTCCTCGACGTCAGTGGCGTGTCCGTGCTCGTTGTCGGTGGCGGCGCCGTCGCCTTCCGCAAGGCATCGGGCTTGTTCGACGCCGGTGCGATCGTGACGATCGTGGCCAAGGAGATCGCCGACGAAATGGCGCCACGGTTCGCTGCGATCGCGACGACGATCGAGCTGCGTCCCTACCGCAGCGGCGAGGCGACCGACTACCAACTCGTGATGACCGCCACCGATGATCCGGCCGTCAACGCCCAGGTTGCGGCCGATGCGCGCGGGGCGCGGGTGTGGGCCAACAGTGCCGACGACCCCGACAACTGTTCGTTCATCCTGCCCGCGGTGGCGCGACGCGGCCTGGTCACCGTCGCGGTCAGCACCGGTGGTGCGAGCCCGGCGCTGGCCAGCCGGTTGCGCAACGACATCGCCGATCGTGAGCTGACTGCCGAGGTCGAAGCGGCGGCGATCGAGCTCGCTCGCCAGCGGGCCGAGATCCACGCCACCGGCGCCAGCACCGAAGACATCGACTGGGCCCCCCGCCTCGAGTCCGCCCTCAAACCGATCAACCCGCCGAACTGACAACCGAACTGATCTCATTTTTCGACCGTCGCGGTCGAAAAACAGGATCAGTTCGGGGGGTGGGTGCTGGGTAGCCTGGGGCCCTTATGAGCACGATCCCGGACAAGCCGTCACTCGATGGCATCGAGGCCAAATGGAGCCAGCAGTGGAACGCTGACGGCACCTACTCCTTCGATCGCACCGCGAGCCGTGATCAGGTGTTCAGCATCGACACGCCGCCGCCGACGGTCAGCGGCTCGCTGCATGCGGGCCATGTCTTCAGCTACACCCACACCGACACGATCGCCCGCTACCAGCGGATGCAGGGCAAGCAGGTCTTCTACCCCATCGGCTGGGACGACAACGGCCTGGCAACCGAGCGCCGCGTCCAGAACTTCTACGGCGTCCGCTGCGACCCGAACGTCGCCTACGACGCCGCGTTCGAGCCACCGTTCCGCGGTGACCCACCCAAGAACCACCAGGCGATCCCGATCTCACGGCCCAACTTCATCGCGCTGTGCGAAGAGCTGACCCATACGGACGAAGAGATCTTCGAGGCGATCCTGCGCAAGCTCGGCATGTCGTACGACTGGTCGCTGCTGTACACGACGATCGACGACCACTGTCGCCGCGTCAGCCAGCTCGCGTTCCTGCGCAACCTCGCACGCGGCGAGGCCTACACGCAGGACGCGCCGACGCTCTGGGACGTCGACTACAAGACCGCAGTCGCCCAGGCCGAGATGGCCGACAAGGAAGTCGCCGGCGCCTACCACAAGCTCGCGTTCCATCGAACCGATGGCGGTGGCGACATCCTCATCGACACGACCCGTCCCGAGTTGTTGGCGGCCTGCGTCGCGCTGGTCGCCCACCCGTCCGACTCGCGCTACCAGCCGCTGTTCGGCGCCACCACCGTCACCACACCGATCTTCGGGGTCGAGGTCCCGATCCTCGCCCATCACCTCGCCGACCCCGAGAAGGGCACCGGCATCGCGATGATCTGCACGTTCGGTGACACCACCGACGTCACCTGGTGGCGCGAGCTCAACCTGCCGGCGCGTGCGATCGTCGGTCGCGACGGGCGGCTCGTCGCCGACGCACCGTGGATCACCGACACCGACGGCCAGACCAAGTACGGCGAGCTGATCGGGCGCAGCACCAAGCAGGCCCAGAAGCAGATCGTCGAGATGCTCGTCGCCAGCGGCGAGCTGATCGGTGAACCGAAGCCGATCATGCACCCGGTCAAGTTCTACGAACGCGGCGATCGCCCGCTCGAGATCGTCGCCAGCCGGCAGTGGTACATCCGCAACGGCGGCCGCGAGGAAGCGTTGCGAGCCGAGCTCGTCGAACGCGGCAACGAAGTCACCTGGCACCCCGCACACATGCAGCACCGCTACACGAACTGGGTCGAAGGACTCAACGGCGATTGGCTGATCAGCCGCCAGCGCTACTTCGGCGTCCCGGTTCCCGTTTGGTACGCGATCGATGCCGACGGCAACCCCGACTACGACAACCCGCTCGTCCCGTCCGAGGCCCAGCTGCCGATCGATCCATCCACCGACGCACCCGCGGGCTTCACCAACGATCAGCGCGGTGCGGCGGGCGGCTTCATCGGCGACGCCGACGTGATGGACACATGGGCGACGTCGTCACTCACGCCACAGATCGCCGGTTTGTGGGAACAGGACCCCGACCTGTTCGCCCGCGTCTTCCCGATGGACATGCGCGCCCAGGCCCACGACATCATCCGGACGTGGCTGTTCTCGACGATGGTCCGCAGCCACTGGGAGCACGGCGTTGCGCCGTGGAAGCACGCCCATCTCAGCGGCTGGATCCTCGACCCCGACCGCAAGAAGATGTCGAAGTCGGTCGGCAACGTCGTCACCCCCGCCGCGCTGTTCGATCAGTACAGCACCGACGCCGTCCGCTACTGGGCTGCGTCCGGTCGCCCCGGTGTCGACACTGCGTTCAGCGAAGATCAGATGAAGGTCGGCCGCAAGTTGGCCACCAAGCTGCTCAACGTCAGCAAGTTCGTCCTGATGGTCGGCGAGCCGCCTGCGGCCGCAACGGTCACCAATCCGATCGACACCTCGATGCTCGCTCGCCTCGCGGCGGTGGTCGCCGATTGCACCGAGGCGTTCGACGGATTCGACTACGCCCGATCGCTCGAACGGACCGAAGCCTTCTTCTGGTGGTTCTGCGACGACTACGTCGAACTCGTCAAGAGCCGCGCCTACGGAACGCACGGCAGCGCGCAGGCCGACAGCGCACTGGCCGCGTTGCGGCTCGCGCTCGGCACCATCCAGCGGCTGTTCGCTCCGTTCCTGCCGTTCTGCACCGAGGAAGTCTGGAGCTGGTGGCAGACCGGGTCCGTCCACCGCGCCGCGTGGCCCGTCGTCGGCGAATACCCGGCGGGCGACGCCGAGCTGCTCGACGCCGTGTGCGAAGCGCTGGCCCAGGTTCGTCGGGCCAAGACCGAGGCCAAGGCCAGTCAGCGCGCGTCGGTGGATCTGCTGATCGTCCGGGCACCGGCTGCCACGCACCCGGCACTCGAGGCCGGCCGCAGCGACATCTCCGACGCCGGATCCGTCGCCGAGTTGCAGATCGTCGACGCCGAATCGATCACGTGCGAGATCACCTTGAGCCCTCCGACGGTGGTTGCGCCCGTTTCTTGACGTTCTCACAATCCGAGGTCGCGCGAGGACGGAACGTCAATCTTTTCATTCCCCTTCAGGTCTCTTGGCATTGCGTTTGCAGTCGATCAGGCAATCTGTGCTCACCAAACAAACACGTGTTACTCGAAATCTTGCTCCTCCCGTCCCGCTGTCCCGCCCGACGGAGCAAGGTCGCTCGGTTGACACTTCCGGCTCTCGCCGCCACCTGCTGATCTCACTTCCCGCCGCGATCAGCATGTGGCGGCGTTTGCTGTTCTGAACCGCTGCCGGTGTCGAGCCGGATCGACGTCGTCGCAACTGGCGCAACGAGGTCACCGGCGGCGAAGGCACGCAACGCGAGCACTCGCCAGGCCCGACTGACGGCGTCGCGCTGCCCGGGATGCGTGGCCGCGCTGACCCTGAAGACGATTCGGTCATCGCGGACGTCGGTGATGCCGACCACGATCGGCGGGTTCAGCAGCAGCACGGCCGACGCCGGATCATCGACCAGCGCAGCCGCGAGTCCGGAGACGACGTCGGTGAGGCGAACCACATCCATGGTCCGCGCGACCTCGACGTCGAGCATCGCGACCGACGCCTTGGAGAGGTTGGCGACCCGCAGCACGTTGCCGTGCGCCACGTACCAGATGCGACCTTCGCCGTCGCGGAGACGGGCACTGCGCAACGTCACGCGCTCGACGACGCCGGAGACATGCCCGAGGTCGACCTCGTCGCCGACGCCGTACTGATCATCGGACAGCACGAAGAAGCCGGCGATGACGTCGCGGATCAACGTCTGCGCACCGAACGCGATCGCACCACCGACGACCGTTGCGGTCGCGACGAACCCGCCGATGTTGATGCCCACCTCGCTGATCATCGTGATGACAGCGACAGCCCAGATGACTCCAGTCAACGCCGCCCGCAGCGCCGAACTGAGCGCGCGATGACGGGCTTCAGCGCGCGGCCGTTCGCTGGGAACGGTTCGCTCGAAGATCTGGTTCAGCGCCTTCGCGACGAAGCGCCGGACGAACAACGTGGCAACGATCGCGACGACGAGAACCACCGCGACGCGCAGGGGTGTCAGGAGGTGCAGCCGGTCGAGATGACGCACCCAATCGGGCGAATCGGTCGACGGTCGCATGTGCGGGAACGCTACCCGCGACCTGTCACGGACAGGGACCATTCCCGCCGACCAACACCCGGGGCCGACGGCTAGGATCAGGCCCTCATGGGTGGAGAGCCGAAGACGACAACGCCGGCGGACCCGCCCAAGAAGCGCCGCACCCATCGGCACAAAGCGGTGCAGTACGCGGTCCTGATCCTGAATGTGATCGTGATCATCGGCTGCTTCATCGGCTCAGGTGCGCTCGTGTACGGACAGCACTTCTTGAGCTCGACCAAGAAGACCACGGCGCTCGACCCGACATCCGACTCCGGCCCGCCGATCGCCACCGATCCCACGCCCGAAACCGCCACTGCGACGCCGGGCACCGGCTCGACGCTCGGCACGGACGGCGGTTCGACGACGTCGATCGCGCCGGTCGACACGACGCCGTTTCCAACCGCCGATCCGCAGGCTCGCAACTTCTTGATCACGGGCTCCGACAACCACGCGTGCAGCAGCGCCAACAGTGCGTACCCGGTCGATCCGCGCGGCGGCCTCGGCGAACGCAGCGACACGATCATGGTGATGCGCGTCGACCCGTCGACGAGCCGCGCTGCCGTGCTGTCGTTCCCCCGCGACCTATGGGTCAAGATCCACGGCACCAACGGCAAGAACCGGATCAACGCGGCCTACAGCGTCAACCAACCGCAGAAGTTGATCGACACGATCAAGGACAACTTCGGGATCTCGATCGATCACTACATCCAGATCGACTTCTGTGCGTTCAAGGATCTCGTCGACTCGGTCGGCGGGGTGTCCGTTCCGTTCACGTACCCGGCCCGCGACAAGAACACTGGGCTCGATGTGCCCAACGCCGGATGCTTCAACTTCAACGGCGATGCGGCGCTGGCGTATGTGCGCAGCCGCCACTACCAGTACCTCAACCCGAAGACCGGCAAGTGGACCGAGGACCCGTTGAGCGACTTCGGCCGCATCTCGCGTCAGCAAGATTTCCTGCGCCGCGCGGTCGCCAAGGTGTTGGCCCAGGGAACGTTCAACCTGTCGGTGGCGAAGGCCTTGATCAACGTCGCCGAGAAGTACGTCGTCACCGATCCGGATCTCACGATCGAGAAGCAACTGCAGTTCGCCGGCGTGCTCAAGGCGCTCAACCCCGACGATCTGCAGACGTATCAGATCGAGACCGCCAGCGCCGGTCTCGCCGGCATCTCTGTCCTCAACCCGCTCCTCAACGGAGCGAACATGAAGGCGATCCTGGCCATCTTCCGCGGCAAGGCGCAACTGGCGACCGCTCCGGCGCAGGTCTTCGACACGACGACCACCTTCGACGGGTCGACGACGACGACGGCGCCGGCAGGATCCAGCACCGCAGCAACAGGTTCGACAGTGGTGTCGACCACGTTGCCGGCGACCACGACCACCACGAAGAAGACCGGTCCGACGACGACCCTGCCGGCGGTCGATGTGAGCGAGAACGCGAAGGGCATCGTCCCGCCCAAGAACGTCAAGTGCTGATCGTCGCAGGCGCACCAACGCACTGAAGTGACATGCCCGGACACTGCGGACACCGGCCGGTAGCCTCGTGGTCCGCATGTCGCAACGTCCTACGCCTCGGCAGCACAGTCGATTCCAGAAGCTGATCCTGGTCCTCAACATCCTGATCGCTCTGGCCTGTTTCGGCGGAGCGGCGGCGCTGTACTTCGGCAACCACCTCGTCACCAATCAGCAGAAGACGCAGGACATCGTCAACCTCGCCAACGCCGCGCAGGCCACGGCCGGCCCGACCGAGACCTTTCCGATAGCCGACCCACAGGCCAAGAACTTCCTCATCACCGGCGCCGACAACAACGCGTGCGTGGACCCCAATTCGCCGTTCGCCGGCGCCTTCGGCGACCGCAGCCAACTCGGTGAGCGCAGCGACACGATCATGATCATGCGCGTCGATCCGTCGACCAACCAGGTCGCCGTGCTGTCGTTCCCCCGTGACCTGTGGGTGACCATCGCCGGGCGCGACAGCGAGAGCCGGATCAACGCGGCCTACGTCAAGAACGACCCGTCGAACCTGATCCAGACGATCTACCAGAACTTCGGGATCGGCATCGACCACTACGTGCAGGTCGACTTCTGCGCGTTCAAGACGCTCGTCGATGCAGTCGGCGGTGTACCCGTTCCGTTCGAGTACCCGGCACGCGATTCGCACACCGGACTGAACGTTCCGCAAGCCGGATGCTTCACGTTCAGCGGCGACCACGCGCTGGCGTACGTCCGCTCGCGCCACTACGAATACCTCGACCCGACGACCGGCAAGTGGACCGAGGATCCCGCCGCGGACCTCGGCCGCATCTCACGCCAGCAGGACTTCCTGCGCCGCGTCATCGCCAAGGCACTGAGCACGGGCGTCTACACACCGTCGGTCGCCCGTGGCCTGATCGACACCGCCCAGAAGTACGTCGTCACCGATCCGAACCTGACGTTGCAACGAATGCTGCAGTTCGCCGGGGTCGTCAAGAACCTGGATCCGGGCAACCTCCGCTCGTACCAGATCGAGACACGTCGAGCCACCCGCGCGGGCCAGGACGTGCTGCTGCCACGCCTCGGCGGAACCAACATGAAGGCAGTCCTCGCGGTGTTCCGCGGCAAGGCGCCTCTCGTGGGTGCGCCGGCGCAGGACCCCGGTCAGGTCGCCGTCGACGACACGGCAGCACTGACGTCGACCACCGTGATCTCCAGCGGCGGTGCAGTGACCACGACCACCACGCCGGCCGTGCCCACGATCGTGACGACGCCCGACGTGCAGACGCCGGTCTCGGGCGCCGTCGACAACACCAAGGGCATCGTGCCGCCGAAGAACGTCGAGTGCTGACCCGCTGACACTCCGACCGTCAGGCCGCGTCAGGCCGCGTCCGACGGCAATCGCTTGTCGAGTGCGAGCGCACCGAACGCCAGACCCAGGAACAGCACGGCCACGATCGCGCAGCGGAACAAGGACACCGCATAGCCGTGGATCCCGACGTTCATGAAGGGATACGCGTAGTAGTGCTTGCCGAAGCGGTCCTTGCTCAACGCGCCGTAGATGAAGGCGTACGCAAGCCAACCGACCGGCGCGATGACGGCGAATTTCACCACGCTCGTGTCGATCGTGCGCCGCGGCCCGAAGATCAGCCAGCCGAGCGGGCACAGGATCGGCGACATCGTGTGCAGCAGGAAGTCGGCCAGCGCGGACCACCCGGTGAGCTCCTGCAGCCCGGACAGTGCGAGGTGGAAGACGACGCCCGTCACGAGGATGCAGATCATCGCGTCGAGGCGCAGGACTCGGAAGAGCAACGAGTCCCGACGCGGTCGCCAGGCGAGGAACGCGGTGGTGGTGGCGACGCCGATGTTCGACTGCACGGTGAAGAAGCTGAAGAAGTTGAGGATCTTCGCCGGCTTCGATGCGAACGATCCCTTGTTGCTGTCCTGGGTGGCCACCAGGATGAACTGCAACACCAGACCGAACGTCACGATCGCCGATGTCACCCCGAAGAAGATCCGCGCATTTCGTTCGCTCCGCATCGATGAAGACTAGTTCCGGCGCCGATCGCGCTGCGTTGATCAGCGGCGTTGCAAAGTGACGTCGGTTGTGACGGCCAAAGCGTCGGCGGCACGCGCGCCGCGGTCTGCGTCGATGTCGAGCGTGATGTCGAGGAACGCGCCGATGGCTCTGACGACGACGGACAGCCCATCACGCCAGTGGCGCAGGTGCGGGCCGATCATGTCGCCCGTCATCATCGTGACGTACGTGTTCACCATCGGCGGCAGATCGGGGATCTGCGCGGCGAGCTCGAGGTACAGTCCCATGTCGCTGGAGGCGTGATGTGCCGCCGACCCGAGATCGAGCCGCCACAACGGACGGCCCGGCATCAGCTCCCATGGCCGATCGCCGTCGGTCACAGTCGGCGTCGTGGTGTCGTGCTCGGAGATCACCAGCAAAATCGGACGGTCGACCCGACCCAACGCAGCATCGCTCATCGAGCGCGTGTACGGCTGGAGGCCGACGACCGCGCCGACCCGCTCATCCGCCACGAGGCCGTGCACGCCTGCGGCCGCACCGAGCGCGGTGTACGCGCCGTACGAATGGCCGACGATCGCGATCCGGCGCGAGTCGACCGCTGCGAGCAGCGTGGTCGGCACTGGGTCTCCGGCGTTGCCCGACTCGGCGCCGAGCATCACGTCGACGAGGAACCGCGCGTCACCGACCCGACCGACCTCGTTGGTGCGGTCATCGACGAACGCGCCGGTCAACCAGTCGTTGAGTGCATCGCCGGGATGGTCAGGGGCGATCACGATGTAGCCGCGCGCGGCCAGCGATTCACACAGCAACGAATACGCGATTCGCATGCCGGTTCGGCCGTGCGAGAGCACGACCAAAGGGAACTGGCCGGACCCGACGGCCGGCGCATCGCGGGCCAACGCAGCCTCGAACGCAATGCTGGGCAGGACCTCGTACCGACTCAGCGCTTCATCTCCCGACGCCGCCGGGTACCAGACATCGACGGCGAGCCGGCGGCTGTCACGAGCGGCATCGACGAATGTCATCGTTCGTCGACCGACCGGGAAGATCGGTGTTTCGAGGGCGGGGGCCGAAGAGAGTGCCGTCACCCTGGCGAGCCTACGAGCCGAGTGGCGACCTCGGACCGCGCTGCTCGCCGTCCCGGGCTGCACTGGGGAACGAGTAGCGGGCTGGATACGATGTCGGCCCATGTCCCCCACCGCCAGCCGCTGGTTGAAGATCGTCGCCGCTGCGCTCACGGTGTGGTATCTCTCCGTGGTGTTCATCTGGGCGCTGCGCCCGTTGCACGATGCGATTCCGATCGGACTCGACCCGCGTACCAACGCACCGGTGTCGAAGACCGTCGAGTGCAACACGCTGTTCGAGAGCGGCGCCCACGACAAGCCGTTGCCCGACCTCAAGCTGACCGCACCGGTGCGCGACACGCTGGCGAAGGACCACAAGAACTACGTCGTGAGCGACCCGGCACTGTTGAAGAAGTACCCGCAGCTCGCCGGCTGGACCGGCTACGTCTACAACCGAACAGGGTGCATCACGGTGCACAACCAGGCCCGCATCGTGTTCGCTCTCGACACGCTCGGCTATCTCGTTGCGATGGGCGCTGTCGGTGCGGTTGCCGTCCGGCTGCGGCGCACTCCGGCGCCGCCACCGATCAAGCCGTTGATGGCCACCGCCTCGGCCTGAATTCAGCAGCGCTCACGCCGCCGGGCCGTGGTGCTCTCCGCTGGCGACGTCGTCGACTTCGATCAGGAAACCCTTGCCCCGAGCGGATCGCACGGCCACGCCCAATCGTTCGAGGTGACCACGCAGGCGGAACACCAGGTTGTCGAGCGACCGCGCGCTGGGGGGTCCGTCGGGCCACAGCGATGATTCGAGCGCCTCGCGGAGCACGAGTCCTCGATCGTTCATCAGCAATCGCAGCAACGCCGATTCGAGTTCACCGAGTACGACTGCCGCTCCGCCACGATGGGCGATGCGGTTGGAGTCGACCACCAGCTTCTCCGACGCGAGGTGGGCGACCCATTGGCTCAGGCGCTGGGCGCGATGCACGATGTCGCGCTCGTCGGCGGGCACCCGGATCCAGTCCTCGTTGACACCGATCACCTCGGGTGGATCGGCATCGTGCGCGACGAGGAGAAGCCGGGCGATGCCGGCCCTGGCGAGGTTGGTGCGCAGTGCTTCGTCGCGCGGCCATTGCACCAGTTCGACATGGACGCCGGGAAGGCCGGCCGTGAGAGATTCAGGGTTCGACACAACGATGACTTCCACTCCAGCTGGATCTGGGCTGACGGTAACACTGGTCGATGACGCGCTCTGTGGGGCTGTTGTGAACACGGTGTTAAGCGCTCGTGCGCCGCCATCCATCGACCTTCGCGGTGCCGAAGGCGGGCACGTCAACGGACCCGTCAACGAGCACGGATACGGGGGTTAACCCCCCAAGCCAGACGCAGGTGGGCCTCATGTCGCAGCCAAGCGTCGAAGCTCACACTGTCGGCATGCTCGAAAAACTTGCTTCCGTGTGCCACCGCCGTCGGTGGACAGTCATTGCCATCTGGATCGCCGCCGCCGTCGCGGTATCCCTCCTCGCCGGCGCGAAGGGGGGCACGTACGCATCGAGTGGTCGATTGACCGGCACCGACAGCGACGCCGCGTACCAGGTCCTCGCCAGAGACTTCTCCAGCGCATCCGGACCGTCGGCCACGGTGGTCTTCCATCGTCAACAGGGCGTCGGGAAGTCGAGTGATGCGATCGACGACTACCTTGCGACTGTCGCGAAGTTGCCGATCGTGACCGCCGCCGGCTCACCGTTCGCTGCTGACGCGAGCGCCAGCCACGACGGACCGGCACAGATCTCCGCCGACGGCACGACGGCGTTTGCAACCGTCGATGTCAAGGAGTCCGCGACCATCGACGAGATCCAGAAGACCGCCGACGCGATGACCGCTGATGCCAAAGGCCTTCGAGCCGCCGGCGTGCAGGTCGAGTTCCTCGGCGATCCATTCGTCAAGGGCGACGTGCCCTCTACCGAAGCGTTCGGTCTCCTCGCTGCTGTCGTCATCCTGCTGATCGCGTTCGGGTCGGTGGCGGCGATGGGCCTGCCCATCTTCACCGCGGTCGTCGGCATCGTGATCGGCCTCGCTGGCGTCGAGCTGTGGGCGAACGTCGTCAAGACGCCCGGCTTCACGGTGCAAGTGGCATCGATGGTCGGCATCGGGGTCGGCATCGACTACGCGCTGTTCATCGTCACCCGCTACCGCGAGGCGCTGAGGCGTGGCGCAACGACCGATCAGGCGATCGTCGAATCGATCAGTACTGCCGGACGCGCGGTCGCGTTCGCCGGTGTCACGGTGATGATCTCCTTGCTCGGGATGTTCTTGATGGGTCTGCCCTTCCTCTACGGCCTCGCCCTCGGCACGTCGACCGCGGTGCTCGTCGCCGTCCTCGCAGCGCTCACCCTGATCCCGGCTCTGCTCGGAGTTCTCGGCACACGACTGGATCGTTGGTCGGTCCATCGTCGTCAGCGCCCGGTCCGCGAGACGGGCTGGCACCGTTGGAGCCGGCTCGTGCAGCGCCACCCGGTGAAGTTCGCCGGCGCCGGTCTCGTCGTCCTGCTCGCCGCCGGCCTGCCCGTCGTCAGCATGCGTCTCGCGTCTGCCGACTCGGGCAACGATCCGAAGGGCTCGACCACTCGAAACGCCTACGACCTGCTCGCCGACGGCTTCGGGCCCGGCACCAACGGGCCTTTGGTCATCACGGTCGACACCCCGACCCAGGCCGAACGCGTTGCGGCTGAAGCCGTGCCGGCGCTGGTCCGGTCGACGCCCGGCGTCGCAGCAGTCGGCCCCGCCGTGGAATCCGCCAACGGCCGCTCCGCGCTGATCTCGGTGATCCCGACGACCGCACCGCAGTCGTCGGCGACCGCCGACCTTGTCGGCCGGCTGCGCTCGACCGTCCTGTCCGAAGCCGGGGTGACGGGACACGTCGGCGGGCAGACCGCATCGAACGTGGACTTCGCCGACAAGATGTCGTCACGCCTGCCGATCTTCATCGCTGCCGTCCTCGTCCTCAGCTTCCTGTTGTTGATGATGGTGTTCCGTTCGGTGCTGGTGCCGTTGAAGGCGGTCGTCATGAACCTGCTCTCCATCGGCGCCGCCTACGGTGTGATGGTGGCCGTGTTCCAGTGGGGTTGGTTGGCGTCGCTGTTCGGAGTGCACTCGACCGGCCCGATCGAACCATGGGCGCCGATGATGCTCTTCGCGATCGTGTTCGGCCTGTCGATGGACTACGAGGTGTTCCTGCTCAGTTCGGTCAAGGAGCGCTACTCGGCCACCGGCGACAACAGCCACGCCGTGGTCGAAGGGCTGGCATCCACGGCGCGCATCATCACCGCCGCGGCGGCCATCATGGTGTGCGTGTTCGGCAGTTTCGTCCTCGGCGACATGCGCGACATCAAGCTGATCGGGCTCGGGTTGGCCGTGGCCGTGCTGATCGATGCAACGATCGTCCGCATGGTGCTGGTGCCGGCGACGATGGAACTGCTCGGCACGCGCAACTGGTGGATGCCGCGCTGGCTCGATCGGGTCACACCCAACATCTCGATCGAGCAACATCAGCCGACCGTGCCGGTCCTCGCGTCGCTCATCGTCGACCCCGTCGGGTCAGAGCCAGAGCTCGTGGCGGTGTCGAAATGACGGCAACTGTCGACCCGGCCAGTGTCGACCCTTCACCCGGCGACCCGGCCGCTGCGGCGCAGACAGCGCCGCCGCGGAACTGGTTGATCCGTGCCTACCATCCGCTCTTCGAGGCCCGCACGTGGGCCGCGACCCTGCATCTCCTCGTCAACCTCGCCCTCGGCATCGCGTGGTTCACGGTCGTGGTCACGCTGCTGTCCACCAGCGCCGGCCTGCTGATCACGTTGATCGGCATTCCGCTGATGGTCGCCACGGTGCGCTTCGGCCGAGTGATCGGCTCCGTCGAACGCGGGCGCGCCCGGGCCCTGTTCGGCGTGCGCCTGCCCGCCTTCCCCAAGGTCAGCACGGCCGGTTCGTTCTGGCAGCGCAGCAAGGCGTTGCTTGCCGATGGTCCGGCATGGCGCGGACTCGGGTTCGGTCTGCTCGCGCTGCCGTGGGGCATCTTCACGTTCACGGTCACGATCGTCGTGTGGAGCGTCTCGTTGAGCACCGCCTTCTTCCCGCTCTACACCTACTGGCTGCCCGAGAACAGCGACGGCGGCCCGTATCACTTCGGAAACCACTACGTGCTCCACGGCTGGGGTCGTTTCGGATACGCCAGCGCACTGTGTGTCTTCGGGTTGGCGATGCTCATCGCCGCACCGCGCATCGTACGCGGCATCGCCAAAGCCGACATGGGGTTGGTGCGTTCGATCCTGTCGCCCGGCCCGGAGAGTGCTCTGACGCAGCGTGTCGAGGAGTTGACGGTCAGCCGCGATGCGTCTGTCGAAGGCGCGAGCGTCGAACTGCGTCGCATCGAACGCGATCTGCACGACGGCGCCCAGCAACGACTCGTCGCGCTCGCGATGGATCTCGGTCTGGCCCGCGAACGGATGGCCACGGAGGGCGACTCGGAGCGAGCGACCGAGCTCGTGACCCGCGCGCACGAAGAGGCCAAGCAGGCGATCGTCGAACTGCGCGAGCTGGTTCGGGGCATCCATCCGTCGGTGCTCACGGATCGAGGGCTCGACGCCGCGTTGTCGGCGCTCGCTGCACGCAGTCCGGTTCCGATCGAACTGGATGTCACACTCGACCACCGACCTCCCGCGTCGATCGAGGCTGCGGCCTACTTCGTCGTCGCCGAATCGCTTGCCAACATCGCCAAGCACAGTCGGGCCCGACGCGGCTCGGTCCGCATCCGCGAACGATCAGGCGTGCTCGCGATCGACATCTTCGACGACGGCATCGGCGGCGCCGTCGAGCACCCCGGTGGCGGACTCAGCGGGCTCCGTGATCGAATCCTCGCCGTCGAAGGCCGGCTCCGTGTGTCGAGCCCGACCGGCGGCCCCACACTGTTGACCGTGGAGATGCCATGCGGGTCGTGATCGTCGAGGACTCCGTCCTGCTGCGCGAGGGAATCACTCGCTTGCTCAACGAATACGACGCCGAAGTCGTCGCCGCGCTCGGTGATGCCAGCAAGCTGTTGGCGACCGTGCACGAGACCGATCCCGACATCGTGATCGTCGACGTCCGCATGCCCCCGACGTTCACCGACGAAGGGTTGCGCGCCGCCGTCGAGTTGCGATCGGTCCGCCCAGGCACACCGGTGCTCGTCTTGTCGCAGTACGTCGAAGAGAGCTTCGCCACCGAATTGCTGGGCGGCAGCACGGTCGGGGTCGGCTATCTGCTCAAAGAACGCGTCGCCGATGTGGCCGAGTTCGTCAGCGCCTGCCGGCGCGTCGCCGCGGGAGGCACAGCACTGGACCCCGAAGTCGTGGCCCAACTGCTCACCCGCAGCCGGCGGCGCGAGCCGCTGTCGATGCTGACGCCGCGCGAGCGAGAGGTTCTGGGCCTGATGGCCGAGGGACGATCCAACACCGGCATCGCCCAACAGATGGTCGTCAGCGAGGGAGCCGTCGAGAAGCACATCACGTCGATCCTGACCAAGCTCGAGCTGCCGGTGAGCGACACCGAACATCGTCGGGTCCTGGCCGTCCTCACGTACCTCCGCACGCCGTGAGCGGCGGACGGGCCTGCGACGCTGCGTCAGTCGTCGAGCAGGCGCGACAGCACGTCGGCAACCGAAGCCGGGCCGGCCGCGAAACCGACCCGCGCACCGACGGCGGCGGCAAGCGCCTCGGCCTCGGCGGAGTCACCTTCGGGCGCGATGATCAGCAGCTCATCCAGCGCCGCTGCAGCCGCGATCACGTTGCCCTCCACCGTCGACCGGCAATCCGACAGCAACACGGCGATCCGGCGGCCGGCCCGTGAACGACCCAGCTGCAACTGCGCGGTCTGCAAGGCCCCGGCGACGTCGGTGGTGCCGAAGCCACGCAGACTGAGCACGTCGTTGACCACACGCTCGCTCTCCTTGAACACGTCCTGCGACTTGGCGACGACGATGTCCTTGCCGAACGCGAGCACGCTGTAGTCGGCCGGCGCCCGCCATGCCACGGCCGCGGCCGCAACGGCCGAGGTGGCAAGCGGCATGCCACCCATCGACCCGCTGCGGTCGACCATCAGGCACAGCGCGGTTCCCGGCTTGACCCACCCGCGCACCTTCAGTCGCGACGCATCGATGGCGTGGCCGGAGCCGGATGCTTCGGCGATCGCCTCGATGCTGGCATCGATGTCGATGTCTCCGCCGTCGGGTTGGTAGGGCAACGTGGCGAGTTTGCCGATGCCACGCGGCCGGACGGCCCCGCGGCGGCTGACGTCGAGGAAGAGTCGCGCCGCGAGCCGACGAGCCAGCTCGCGCAACTTCGGGTCGGTGGCCGCGGTCAGATCAGCAAGCAATGCCATCGTCTCGTCGGGTGCCTCGCTGAGGCTCTCGTCGACCGCGACTTCGTCGAGCTCGCCGACCTCGGGTGAGATCTGCTCGAAGCGGGGGTTGCGTGACATCTCGCGGCGCGACGTCGTGCGCCGAGCACCTTCGGCGATGGCGGCGTCGGCAGCTTCGCCCTCCTTGGTCAGTGGGAGCGGGTGGCCCCCATCGGGGCGTGGGCTTTTCCCGACGCGTCGCCGTTCTCGCTGTTCGCCGACTCTTCCGGCCGGTTGAACACCGACCGCCACAGTTCGGCGATGATCTCTTCGCTCGTCCGAGAGCCGCCCTCGCGAACGCGCACACGACCCGACAGCGCCACGATGGCAGCATCGAGCCCGACGTCGGCGTCGTCAACGGCGACACCGCGCAATTGAGCCAGCGACACTGCGACTGCGCTGGCGTCGATCGCGCCACGGACCGATGAACCCACGCGCAGCTCGGCATGGCTGCGAGTGAGCCGAACAACCTCGACCGCCTTGGCGATCCAAGCATCCGGAGGCGCAACGGACGATGCGGTGGACAGCGCCCGAGCAACGATCGAGCTCTCTTCGACAGCGCTCTGGTACGTGACCGAGAGCCGGCACACGCGGTCGTACACCGCGCCGCTGATACGCGCGGTGCCGATCGCGTCGAACGGGTTCATCGCCGCGACCAACCGGAACCCCGGTGACGCCGCCACCCGACCGAGGCGCGGCACGTGCAGCTCGCGCTCGCTCATCACCGTGATCAACACGTTGAGCGTCTCTTCGGGGATGCGGTTGATCTCCTCCACGTACAGCAGTGCGCCTTCGCGCATCGCACTGATCAGTGGCCCGTCGACGAACACCTCGGGGTCGTAACCGTCGATGAGCACACGCGCCGGATCGAAGTGACCCACCAGTCGTGCGGGCGTGAGCTCGGCGTTGCCCTCGACGAACTCGAAGCCCAACGCGAGCTCACGCGCGACCGCGCGCAAGAGTGTGCTCTTGCCGGTTCCGGGTGGCCCTTCGAGCAGGACGTGACGGTCGGCGTCGAGCGCAGCGAGCACGAGTTCGACCTCGCGCGTGCGCCCGACGACGTGCGCGCCGAGCCGATCGATGAGGCCACGTTCGATCATCGACGCCGTCAGTCGTTGACGATGACGCCGCGGATGTTCTCGCCGTCCCGCATCGCCCGGTAGCCCTCGTTGATCTCCTCGAGGGGATACCGCTTGGTGATCAGTTCGTCGAGCTTGAGCTGGCCTTCGCGGTACAGGCCGAGCAGCTTGGGGATGTCGGCCCGCGGGTTGAGCGAACCGAAGATCGTGCCCTTGATCTCCTTGTTCATCATCGCCAGCTCGAACAGGTTGACCGACGCTTCGGTCTGCGCCATCGGCGCGACCGCGGTGACCACGATCGTGCCACCCTTGCCGGTGAGCGAACCGGCGAGTGCCATGAGATCGCCGTACATCACGCCGGGGCACATGATGACCTTGTCGGCCATCGTTCCCCATGTCATCTCGTTGACCGGTGCGAGCGCGTCGGCCATCGAGGCGAACGTGTGGGTCGCGCCCATCTCCATCGCCTTCTCACGCTTGAACTCGATCGGGTCGATCGCGATGACGCGCTTGGCACCGGCCATGCGTGCGCCCTGCACGGCATTGATGCCGATGCCACCGATGCCGACGACGACAACCGTGTCGCCGGCAACGACGCCAGCGCGGCTGACGGCCGAACCCCAACCCGTGGCCACGCCACAGCTGACGAGTGCGACACAGTCGAGTGGCAGATCGTCGTCGACCTTGATCACCGAGTTCTCGGCGACGCAGGCGTACTCGGCGAACGTGCCGACCTTGGCCATCAGCGTGACGGGCTTGCCGTTGATGTGATGCCGGTGTGTGCCGTCGGTGATCATGCCGCCGACGAAGGTGCCGGCGCCGTTGTCGCACAGGTTCTGGCGGCCGGTGGAGCAGCTCTTGCAGCGCCCGCAACTGGGGATGAAGCTGGCCGACACGTGGTCGCCGACCTTGACGCTGGTGACGCCCGGGCCGACTTCGATGATGATGCCTGCACCTTCGTGCCCACCGAGGATCGGGAAGAAGTCCTCGATGCCCATCAACGGCCAGTACTCCTTGGGCGGCACCATGTCACCGGTGACCATGTGCTCGTCGGAGTGGCACAGTCCGGCGACCTTCCAGTTGACGAGGACCTCGCCCGCCTTCGGCGGATCGACGTCCATCTCTTCGATCTTCCATTCCTGATTGACACCCCAGAGCACAGCGGCGCGCGACTTCATGATCAATGACCCCCATTAGGACGAGATGCTTGCAATGTATCGGGCAGTCCGTGTGTGGGAAGAACCGACCGCATCGGTGACCACAAGCACATCCGAGACGACCACACGCGTGCGCCGCGACCAGCCAGAATGTTCGCCATCAGTGACGACGTGACAGAGGCGGGGGCCGAAACCGACCGGGTCCGATTGTCCCGTGCGTGGGTGGGCCTCGGCGTCGTGCTCTCGATCGGCCTTCGGCTGCGGATGTACTGGACGCCGGTGACCACCGACGAAGGTGGATTCATCGCGATCGCCCGGGCATGGGGACACGGCAAGGTGCTCTACCGCGACGTGTGGGTCGATCGGCCCCAGGGACTGCTCATCGTGTTCCGCTTCTGGGACTGGATCGCCGGCGGCAGCACGGCCTCGGTGCGGATCATGGCGATGCTCTTCGGCATCCTGCTCGTGGTCTCGGTTGCGTCCGTCGCGACGACACTTGTCAGCCGCCGGGCCGGCGCGATCGCCGCGGTGTTCATCGGTGTCACCGCGTCGAACCCTGCGATCGAGGGCCACATCGCCAACGGCGAACTCCTCAGCGGCGCTGTCGCAGTCGCGGGCCTCGCCGTGGGGTGCATCGCGCTGCAGCGCGACGGACGATGGTGGGTGTTCGTCGCCAGCGGCGTGCTCGCCGGCTGCGCGTTGTCGATCAAGCAGTCGGGGTATGAAGGCGTTGTCGCGCTGCTGCTGTGGTTGGTGTTGGCGATCATCTTCAAGTGGCGTTCGTTCCGCGATGCGTTGCGCGCCGCTCTGCTGATCAGCGCGGGATGCGTCGGTGTCATCGGCGTCCTCGCGATTCACGGCGCGCTCACCGGATGGCATCGGTGGTGGTATGCGTTCGCCGGCTATCGGCTCGACAGTCGCAGCGCGCTCAAGGGTGCCGACTGGAACCGGTTCCACGTCACCGAGCGGATCGCCCGCCCGATCCTCGGGCCGCTCGTGGTGATCATCGCTGTCGGCGCGGCCGGGTTCGCCGTCCAGCACATCGCGAGTCGGGTGCGGGCGCCCCGAGACGCTGTCGACCGCGGCGATGGCACGTGGGTCCTGTTCGCGTTGTGGCTCATCGCTGCGGCCGCGGCGTTCGCGACCGGCGGCCAGTTCCACCGCCACTACTGGGTGACCCTGTGCCCCGCGATCTCGGCCGTTGCTGCCGTCATGCTGGCGCGATGGGTGCGACCCCACGTCTCCGTCATCATTGCCACGATTGCGCTGCTCCCGGGTGCCGTGTCGGCGATCCGCATCCTCGACATGAGCGACACCCAGGCGCCGGTCGCGGCCAGCGACGACGGACGCCTCACTGCGAACGAACAGCTCGCGAAGTGGTTCAACGCGAACAGGGAACCGGACGACGTGATGTACGCGCTCTGCGCGAGCGCGGCGTTCTACGCCGATGCGCACGAGGACCCGCCCTACCCCTATCTGTGGGAGGACGGGGTGAAGACGGTGCCCGGCGCACTGACGCTGTTGCGCTCACTGCTGTCGTCGCCGACCGGCCCCCGCTACGTCGCGCTGTACGAGCCGCCAGCGTCGTGTGACCCGTCGGGCGCGATCGCGCAGATCCTCGCCAACGACTATGTGTCCGACGGTTTCGTCGCCGGCATGGAGGTGCTCGAGCGGGTCAGTCGTACTTCATGACGCCGCGGATGGTGTTGCCCTCGCGCATCGCCTCGTAGCCCTCGTTGACGGTGTCCAGGGTGTACTCGTGGGTGACGAGACCGTCGAGATCGATCTGGCCCTCGCGGTACAGGCCGAGCAGCTTCGGGATGTCGGCGCGAGGGTTCCCCGAACCGAACAGCGAGCCAACGACCTGCTTCTCCATCAGGGTCAGATCGAGCAGGCTGACGTTGGCACTGAACTCCATCGCCGGGTGGATGTTCGTGACGACGACGCGGCCGCGCTTGGCGGTCAGCGCCAGTGCTTCGCCCAGCACCGCGCCGGATCCGACGCCCATGGTCATGATGACCTTGTTGGCCATCGTGCCCCACGTCAGTTCCTGGATCAGCGGCAAGGCTTCGGTCATGCTCGCTGCGGTGTGCGTCGCCCCGAACTCCATCGCCTTCTCCCGCTTGTATTCGACGGGATCGATCGCGATGATGCGCTTGGCGCCGGCCAGACGCGCGCCCTGGATCGCATTCGATCCGATGCCGCCGGCACCGACGACCGCCACGGTGTCGCCGGGCGTCACCTCGGCGGCGTAGACACTGCTGCCCCAACCTGTCACGACACCGCATCCGAGCAGGCATGCCCGATCCAGCGGTACGTCGTTCTCGATCTTGATGCAGCTGGCCTCGTTGACGACGGTGTGGTGAGCGAAGGTGCCGAGCAGGCACATCAGGCCGAGGTCCTGGCCCTTGGCGTGGTGGCGCGATCCGCCGTCGGTGATCTGGCGGCCGAGACCCATCAGTGCGCCGAGGTCACAGAGGTTCTGATGCCCGGTCGAGCAGCTCACGCAACGACCACAGCTGGGGATGAAACCGAACACGACGTGGTCGCCCACGGCGAGCCAGCTCACACCTTCGCCTACTTCTTGGACGACGCCGGCACCTTCGTGCCCACCGATGATCGGCAGCGCGAACGGCAGGTCGCCGGTGACCAGATGCTCGTCGCTGTGGCAGAGTCCCGAAGCCGCAAGCTTGACGAGAACCTCACCGTGACCCGGCGGATCGAGCTCGATCTCTTCGACGCTCCACGGCGTGTTGGTTTCCCACAGGATCGCGGCTTTGGTCTTCACGGTTACCCCCAAGGTGACGAGTGCTGCGCGAGACGTTACATCCCATTCGCGTCGAAGGCTGCGTCGCCGACCATTCGCAGGATCTGCACGGCCCGGGTCATCGCGACGTACAGCAAACGGGCGCCGCGAGGGGTTCCGTCGAAGACCTCGGCGGGGTTCACGACAACCACTGCGTCGAACTCGAGGCCCTTCACCGCTTCGGCCGTGAACATCGGGATCTCGCTGCGAGCCACGTCCTGCACGTGGGTGACCGCGGCGAGCGAACGATCGGCCAACGCTGCCGTGATCTGGTCGTGCAGGCGAGCCGGCGCGACGACGCCCGTCAGCGGGTGACGGTGACGAGCGGTGAGGACTTCCTCCGCCACGGCGTTCGCAAGGTCTGCGGACGAGACCACGCGCATCGTCGGCGCCTCGCCCTCGAGACGCACGCTTCGGCTGGCCATCGCATCGACAGCGGTGAACGGCAACAGCTTGTTGGCGACCGCCAACACCGGTTCCGGGACGCGGTAGCCGATGGTCAGGTGAGCGACTTCGTATGCACCCGCACCGAGGTACTGGGCGACAACCGGCCACTCCTGCTGGCCCGCTGGAGTCGTTGATTGAGCGAGGTCGCCGAGGATCGTGAACGACCCGCCCGGCCCGCGCCGGCCGATCACACGAAGCCCGATCGCAGACTGATCCTGTGCCTCGTCGACGACGACGTGGCCGAACAGGAACGGCGGACCGTTGAGCAACGAGTTGATCTCGTCGAGCAACAATTGATCGGCGGCGGTCCACGGCCGCTTCTTCGTACCCGGCTTGCCGCCTGCCAGCAACAGCGCCTGCTCGGCGGCGGAGAGCAATCCATCGGCCGCGGCGGCCAACGCGTCGTCGCTGCCGAACAGCCGCTGCAGCACCGCCTTCGGCTGCTGCGTCGGCCACGCCGCAGTCACTGCGTCGCGCAATGGCTTGGCCTTGCTCCACGCGTCGTCCTTGTCCGTGCGTCGCAGCATCTCGCGCTCGGCGATCGCCTTCAGTGCATCGCGGCGCCGATTCAGTGGACGACTGGTCGCCGAGCCACCGAGTGCCGCATCGATCCAGCCACTGAACTCGTCGGGTTCGACAACGATCGTGCGCGCGCCGATCGGGACGCGAATCGTCTCCTTCGGGCGCTTGATGCCGGCCAGCACGGCCCGTTGCAACACGTCGAGCAGGCGAGGATCACCCTTGAGTCGAGCTGCATCGACGTCGTCGGTCGCTCCGATCTCGACGCGCGGCACGCAGAGGTCGAGCACGGTTCGCTGTTGCACGCTGCGCTCACCCAGTGATGGCAACACGTTGCCGATGTAGTCGAGGAAGACCTGGTTCGGGCCGACCACCAGCACGCCTTCCGACGCCAGCCGACGGCGGTGTTCGAACAGCAAGTACGCGGCACGGTGCAGGCCGACGGCCGTCTTGCCGGTGCCCGGCCCGCCCTGAACGATCAACGCCTGCTGCATCGGGGCGCGGATCACGACGTCCTGCTCGGCCTGGATCGTGGCGACGATCTCGCGCATCGCGCCGGTTCGTGCGGCCCCGATCTCGGCCAGCACCGGATCGGGGATGCCGCTGCCGGCATCGGCTGAATCGGGGTCGTCGAGTTGCTCGTCGAGGTACGCGGTGATCTCGCCGTCGGCCAGCATGAACCGCCGCCGATGTCTGAGCCCGAACGAGTCGTGCACCGTTGCGCGGTAGAACGGCGCCGCGATCGGCGCCCGCCAGTCGATCACCACGGGGTCGTGCTTGCCGTCCTCGATGTGACGCCGCCCGATGTACCACACGTCGGCGTTGCCACCCTGGGCGGTGGGCGCTGCCTCGTCGATGCGCCCGAAGAAGTCACCGGCACCGGGCGAACGCAGATCTTCGAGCGCTTCCTCGACGGTGACCTCGATGTACTCCTTGGTGAACTCGTCGGCCGAATCCTTCGGATCGACGCGCTCGAACATCTCGATCATCGCGTCGCGACACGCGCGCGAGTACGCCAGTTGGGCGCGCTCGCGTTCGAGGTCGGGGAAGAGAGGTGTGTCTGGCATGCGGAAACGTCGCGACAGGCGATGCGACCCGCGCGCGAACGAAGGTGCTGCGCCGAGGGGTAGACGATCGTAATCCAGACCGCGGTCCGGCGCCAGAGATTTGCTGGCATGCTTTCGCCGTGAAATCCAGGCTCATCCTCGCCGCATCGATCGCATCGATCTCGTCGATCATCGGTCTCGCTGGATGCAGCAGCGACTCGAAGTCCGGTTCGCCGTCATCGGTGGCGCCATCGGCGACGTCGACGACCGTTGCCGAGATCCCCGGCGTCCAGACCTTCACCGGCTTGACCCGAACTCACGTCCCCAACCCGACCTACACCCAGTCTCCCCCGGTCGGCGGAGATCACCTGTCGGTCTGGCAGAACTGCGGTGTCTACAACGAGCCGGTTGCGGACGGGAACGCAGTGCACTCGCTCGAGCACGGCGCCGTGTGGATCGCGTACCGGCCCGGCCTCGCTGCGGATCAGGTGGCGGTGCTCGCGGCGTTCGCGCTCAACCAAACCCACATCCTCGTCACGCCCTACACGGGCCTGACCGACACTGTCGTCCTCACCGCGTGGGGCAAGCAGCTGCGGCTCGAATCGGTCACCGATCCTCGGATCGCCGAGTTCGTGACGAAGTACCAGGAAGGCCCGCAGACGCCCGAGCTCGGCGTGACATGCAGCGGCGGCGTCGGCAACCCGATCGGATGAGACGTCTCGCAGCGTTCGCACTGCTCACCGTCTTGATGTCGGTCGGCGCTGCGGCGTGCAGCAGCTCGACTCACGAGCACGCCGCGTCCGCACCGACATCGGCATCGGCATCGGCATCGGCATCGGCATCGACCGCGACGCTGCCCGGCAATACATCGCCCGAGGCCGGATTCGCGCGTGACATGTCGGTGCATCACTCTCAGGCGGTCGCGATGGCCGAGGCGATCCGCGATCGGACGACGGACGCCGACCTGAAGATCCTCGCGACCAACATCGCGCTCGGTCAACAGGCTCAGATCGGCCGGATGAGCGGCTGGCTCGACGAGTGGGGCCTGACCCAGACGTCGACCACGCCCGCCATGGCGTGGATCCGCTCGGACAACATCATCGCGATGGACACGTCGGTCTCGATGCCCGGCATGGACATGACCAGCGGATCAGGGACGCCAGGGACGATGGTCATGGGCGCCGACGGGAGAATGCCGGGCATGGCGACCCGCCCCGAGGTCTCGGCGCTGAGCACACTGCCCATCGCCGACGCCGAAGTGTCGTTCCTGCGGCTGATGATCGCCCACCATCGCGCCGGCGTCGACATGGCCGGAGCCGTCCTCGCTCGCTCGGCACGCCCCGATGTCGTCCAATTGGCGACCAGCATCGTCAACGGTCAGGAATCGGAGATCGCACTGATGACCGCGATGTTGGCGAAACGCGGCGCCACGCCGTAGCGTTCGGTCTCTGGGCTCGCACGGGAGGTTCTTGATGGACGAGACGACAATGGTTGCCGATGACACCGCCGCCGACTCCGCGGAGTTCGTCGAAGAAGAACTGCTGGTCGAGGAGATCTCCATCGACGGCATGTGCGGCGTCTACTAGACGTCGTCGACACTCTGTTGATGACCGTGCTCGACGCGGCTCTCGAACTCAATCCGCAGGTCGCGATCCGACCCGAACCATTCGGCGCGCTGGCGTACAACTACGGCAATCGTCGGCTCGTGTTCCTCAAGCATCCCGACATGGTGCGGGTCGCCCAGCAGTTGGGCGATCATCCGTCGCTGCAGGCGACACTCGTCGCTTGCGACATCTCACCGACGCGGTGGAACAGCTTCGCCACCGCGTTCGAATCCCTGAAGTCGTCGGAGGTCGTCCGTGAGCGTTGAGTCACTCGTTTCCCAATTGAAGGGTGGCCTCGATGCCCCCATCTGCCTCACGTGGGAGCTGACGTACGCATGCAATCTGCAGTGCGTGCACTGCCTGTCCTCCAGCGGCCAACGCGACCCGCGCGAGCTCACGACGGCCGAGGCCAAACAGGTGCTCGACGAATTGCACGACCTGCAGGTGTTCTACATCAACATCGGTGGCGGCGAGCCGATGGTGCGGCGCGACTTCTTCGAACTGGTCGAGTACGCGATCGGTCGCGGCATCGGCGTGAAGTTCTCGACGAACGGCGCGTTCATCGACGCCGAGAAGGCCCGCCGACTCGCCTCGATGGACTACCTCGACGTGCAGATCAGCCTCGACGGAACCGATGCGGTGACCAACGACGCGGTGCGCGGCGAGGGCAGCTACGACATGGCCCGCCGGGCGATGGACAACCTCAAGGCTGCCGGCTTCGGTCCGTTCAAGATCAGCGTCGTCGTGACCCGCCACAACGTCGACCAGCTCGACGAGTTCAAGGCGTTGGCTGATTCCTACGGCGCCCAGCTGCGCATCACGCGGCTGCGCCCCAGCGGTCGCGGCGCGGATTCCTGGCACGACCTCCACCCCACGAACGCACAGCAACGGCAGATCTACAACTGGCTGTTGATCCACACCGATCCCGACGCCGAGTTGCCCGTGTTGACCGGCGATTCGTTCTTCCATCTCAACGCGCTCGGCGAGTCGTTGCCCGGCCTGAACATGTGTGGCGCCGGACGCGTGGTGTGCCTCATCGACCCGATCGGCGACGTGTATGCGTGCCCGTTCGTGATCCACGACGAGTTCAAGGCCGGATCCGTCCGCGACGCCGGCGGCTTCGCGCAGGTCTGGAAGCACAGCGACCTGTTCCTCGAACTGCGCGAGCCTCAGTCCGCCGGCGCGTGCAGCAGCTGCGGCAGCTACGACGCGTGTCAGGGCGGTTGCATGGCCGCCAAGTTCTTCACCGGCTTGCCGCTCGACGGTCCCGACCCCGAGTGCGTCAACGGCTACGGCGATCTCACCGCGAACGGCGTCGATGCTGCCCTCGCGCCGAAGCCGAGCATGGACCACACCAAGCCGGTGCGCATCACACTCGGCGCCACGCGAACCCCGAGCGCGACTCTCGTCCGAAGCTGATCCCGTGAGCTGGCTGCTGGTCGCCCTCGTGCCGGCCGCCTACATCGTCGGCATGTTTCCCAGTGCGGTCATGGTCGCTCGAGCGCGCGGCGTCGACATCACCAAAGAAGGCTCCGGCAACCCGGGCGCGTCGAACGTCAGCCGGGTGCTCGGTTGGAAGAGTGGCGTCGCGGTGTTCGTGCTCGACGCAGCAAAGGGCGCGATCGCCGCTGCATGCGGGTGGCTGTTCATCGGTCGACCTGCCGGCTACATCTGCGCCGCAGCTGCCGCGATCGGACACATGTTTCCGGTGCTGCGCCGTTTCGGCACCGCACGTTTCCAGGGCGGCAAAGGGGTCGCCACGGTCGGCGGCGCGATGTTCGTGATGCAGCCCATCGTGTCGCCGATCCTGCTCGTCGTGTGGTTCGGGGTCAGCCGGCTGACGAAGAAGGCCGCGCTCGGATCGTTCGCGATCATCGCGCTGCTGCCGATCGGCGAAGCCGTGCTCGGATCTCCCGGCTGGGAGATCGCCGCCAGCATCGCCCTCGGCCTGGTGGTGCTGATGCGCCACACCTCGAACATCCGTCGCCTGATCGGGCGCCAAGAGCTGTCTCTCGACAAGAATGGCTGAGGATCACCGGGCAGGCTTGGTCTTCGTTGACGAGAGGGACACCACATGAGCTCCGAGACCGAGGTTGTCGATCGCCAGCGTCCGAGATGTCGGTGGGTGACCACGCGCGCCGGATTGCTCGGCATGGTTGCAGCCATCGGATGCATCGTGCTCGGTCCCGTCGCCGAGCCGATTGCGCATGCCTCCGCGACCGTTGCCGCGTTGCTCGGCCCAGCGGGCAGCGGGAAGTTCGGCGAATCGGTCGCCGTGCTGTCGAACGGCAACATCGTCGTCACGGACCCATATTTCAACAACGGCGCCGTCACGCATGTCGGGGCTGTGTATCTGTACGACGGCAGGTCGCATCAGTTGATCAGCACGCTGACGGGCACCACGGCCGGCGACCAGATCGGCGCGAACGGAATCACCGAGGTTGGCGGTTCCAACTTCGTCGTCGGGAGCTGGCAGTGGATCAACGGTGCATCCCAGTCAGCGGGCGCGTCCACGTGGATCGACGGCACAACTGGCTTGAACGGTCACGTCTCGGCTGCGAACAGCCTCGTCGGCACCCATCCCTTCGACCAGGTCGGTGTCGGCGGTGCGGTGGTGCTCACCAACGGTAACTACGTGGTCTCCACCGCGAGCTGGAACACGAATGCCGGCGCCGCGACCTGGGGCAACGGACTCACCGGCCGTACCGGCGCGATCGGCGTGACGAACAGCCTGATCGGTTCCACGAATGGCGACTACGTCGGCACCTCGGTGGTTGCGCTGACCAACGGCAACTACGTCGTCCGCAGCCCATCGGCGTTTGGCTTTGGCGCGGTCACGTGGGGAGACGGCGCCGTTGGTTCCACAGGTCTCGTCGGCGCGTTCAACAGTTTGCTCGGCAGCCACGCCGGCGATGACGTCGGCACGACGGTGACCCCCCTCACGAACGGCAACTACGTTGTCGGTTCGCCGTCGTGGGACAGTCCCACCAGGACTGACGCTGGAGCTGCGACCTGGCGGCCCGGCAACTCGGCCAGCCCCACCGTGGTCGACTGGTCGAACAGCCTGTACGGCTCGACCAACTCCGATCGAGTCGCCTTCGGGGTCACCGCGCTGACCAACGGCAACTATGTCGTCGCCAGCCCCTACTTCGATGCGCTGATCGGCACCGACGGTGGTGCCGCGACGTGGGCCAACGGCACGACTGGCACCATTGGCCCAGTCACCGTCAGCAACAGCCTGATTTCGCTCCAGATCGGTGCCCAGGTCGGCACCCAAGTCGTCGCTCTCTCGAACGGCAACTACGTCGTCAGCAGCCCCCTGTGGGACAACGGTGCCAGCGCCGACGCGGGCGCCGCCACCCTGTTGCCCGGCACCTCCGTTTCATTGAAAACTGTCGATGCCACCACCAGTCTCGTCGGCTCCTCGCCGAACGACAAGGTCGGTTTCTCCGTCACTGCGTTGACGAACGGCAACTACACCGTCCAGACACCCTTTTGGGACAACGGAACGGTCCTGGATGTCGGCGCGAACACGTGGGGTTCCGGAACAGCCGGTGTGACCGGCCCCGTCAGCGCATCGAACAGCCTGATCGGAACGACCGCGTTCGATCAGGTCGGCACCTCCTTGCGCTCACTGACGAACGGCAACTACGTGGTGGGCTCGAGCTTCTGGCACTACGGCGTGATCGTGGGCGGCGCGGCCACATGGCGTCCAGGCGACACGTCGGCAGCGGGGGTCGTCACATCCGTCAACAGCCTCGTCGGCACCCATCCGGGCGACCGGGTCGGAGACGGTCAGGCCTTTGGTCTGACGGCGTTACCCAACGGCGACTACACGATCAGCAGTCCCGTGTGGGACAACAACGAAGTCGTCGATGCCGGCTTCATCAGCCGTCGCAGCGGCACCGTTGCGTCGAGTGGCCCGGTCTCATCGGCGACGGGTCTCTACGGCCCTGGCGTCAGGGACGAGGTCGGGTTCCAGACGATCGTGATGGACGACGACAGCGTGGTCACCTACACCAGATCGTTGAACAAGGGACCCGGCATGAACGGCGGGCCCGGCTTCGTGACGGTGCTGCCAGAGGCCGGCCTGACAGGCCCACTCTCGACGGCCAACAGCTACATCGGTGACGGCCCGAATGGCGGGGAAAGCATGGTCGTCGCCCCACGATTCTCCGTCGGGCGAACACTGGTGATCGGCGTGCCGACGTTCAACAAGGTGGTGCTCTACAACGCCGGAGACTACGTCTCGCTCGACCCCGCCCGACTCGCCGACACCCGCCCGGGCTTCAACACCGTCGACGGACAATTCGCCGGCCAGGGCGCGCTCGCGGCTGGCGCCACGATGCAACTCACCGTCGCCGGTCGGGGTGGCGTCTCGAACGACTCCGTCGCGGCTTCGCTGAACGTCACGGCCGTTGATCCCGTTGCGAGCGGTTTCGTGACCGTGTATCCCTGCGGCTTCCCCCAGCCGCTCGCCTCCAACCTCAACTTCGCGCCCGGCCAGACCGTCCCGAACGCGGTCCTCGCGACGATCGGCAACGCAGGGAAGGTGTGCATCTTCACGTCCCAACCGACGCATCTCGTGGTGGATGTCAACGGATCGTTCCCGCCGACCTCCACCTACCATTCATCCAGCCCAGCTCGCGTTCTCGAGACCAGGGTCGGCCTCACCACTGTCGATGGCCTGCAGCAGGGAACCGGCCCGGCCGGCGCCGGATCGATCACCGAGGTGCAGATCAACGGTCGTGCCGGCGTTCCAGCGGACGCCACGGCCGCAGCCATCAACGTCACGGTGACGAACCCCGTCGGCGCAGGGTTCGTCACGGTCTATCCATGTGGCGCCCCGCGCCCGACCGCGTCGAGCCTGAACTACACGCCCGGCGCCACCGTTGCGAACCTCGTGATCACCAGCGTCGGGATGACGGGTCGGGTGTGCCTGTTCACTCAGGAGCGAACCGACCTGATCGTCGATGTCAGCGGCTCTTTCCCGGCGATCACCCCGTTCACCGCCGTCAACCCGGCTCGTCTGCTCGAGACCCGCGCCAACCTGAGCACGATCGACGGCCTGTTCAACGGTGCCGGATTGCGCAGCGCAGGCACGATCACTCAACTGACCGTCACCGGCCGGGGCGGCGTGCCGAACGGCGCGACGACCGTCGTCTTGAACGTCACCGTCACCGACGCGCGGGGAACCGGCTACGTCACCGTCTACCCGTGCGGCATCACGCCTCCGCTGGCTTCCAACCTCAACTTCGTGACCGGCCAGACGGTCGCGAACGCGGTGATCACCAAGGTCGGCACGTCGGGCACCGTCTGCATCCTCAACTCGCAACCGACCCACCTCGTCGTCGACGTCACCGGCCACACTGCGGCGTGATGGATTCCCGACCGATGCGACTCCTCGACCCCCTCAGTCTCGGAACGCGTACCGCGCCCAACCGGTTGCTGTTCGGACCTCACGTCACGAACCTCGCCGACGATCACCGCGCCCTGCCCGATCGCTGGGTGACGTACCACAGCACACGTGCCGCCGGGGGCTGCGGAACCATCGTGTCCGAGGGGGCGAGCGTGCACGAGAGTGACTGGGCGTACGAGCGCAGTCCGCTCGCGTCTCGGTGCGCCGACGGATGGTCGCGGCTGTCGGCTGAGTGCCACGAGCACGGATCGCTGCACATCGCAAGCCTCGACCACAGCGGCGGCCAGGGCTCGTCGGCGTACAGCCAGCGCGAGTTGTGGGCACCGTCGCGGGTGCCCGAGGTCAACAGCCGCGAGGTCCCGAAGT
The DNA here is from genome assembly GCA_038227995.1 of Acidimicrobiales bacterium. Classification (GTDB taxonomy): domain Bacteria; phylum Actinomycetota; class Acidimicrobiia; order Acidimicrobiales; family Ilumatobacteraceae; genus WLMZ01. Next base: position 76,370 of record JBBRPP010000011.1, on the reverse strand, counting down.
GGATGGAGATCGACGACATCGAGGCCGTCATCGCCGGCTTCGCATCGGCCGCGCGCCTTGCCGCCGAGAGCGACTGCGACGGGGTCGAGATCAATGCCGGCCAGCACAGCCTGGTCCGCCAGTTCCTGTCCGGCTTGACCAACCAGCGTGGCGATGCGTACGGCGCGGATCGTCTGCTGTTCGCCCGCCAGGTCATCAGCGCGACCCGCGACGCAGCCGGGTCGGATCGGGTCCTCGGCCTCCGCCTGTCGTGCGACGAACTGGCGCCGTGGGCCGGCATCACGCCGGAGATGGCGCCGGCGATCGCGGTCGAGCTCGCCGGTTGCGGTCTCGACTACGTGGTCGTTGTGCGCGGCTCGATCTTCAGCAACGAGAAGACCCGACCCGACTTCCACGAGCCAACAGGTTTCAACATCGGCGTGTGCCGGTCGGTTCGCGATGCCGTCACTGCGGTGAATCCGAACGTCGCGTTGATCCTGCAGGGATCGATCGTCGACACCGGCCAGGCGGAGTGGGCGCTCACCGACGGGGTGTGTGACGCGGTCGAGATGACGCGCGCGCAGATCGCCGATCCCCAACTCGTGGCGAAGCTGACCCGCGGCGATGCCGCTCGCATCCGTCCCTGCATCCGCTGCAACCACACGTGTCAGGTCCGCGACGCACGCAACCCCATCGTGACCTGTGTCGGCGAGCCCTCCAGCGGCCGCGAGACCGAAGACCCCGATTGGTACACGAAGACGGCTCGACCAGTCGATGTCGTGGTCGTCGGTGGCGGCATCGCCGGCCTGGAGGCCGCTCGTGTCGCTGCGCTGCGCGGCCATCGTGTCCGACTCACCGAGCGCGCCGGTCGTCTCGGCGGTGTCGCCGCCGTGGCCGGCCCGGGTGCCGCGCTGGCGGACTGGTTGGTGGCGGAGTGCGCAGTGGCGGGCGTGACGATCGAACTCGGCTCCGACGGACAACCGACCGCCGGCGAGCGCGTGATCCAGGCAACGGGTTCACGACCCGGCGCGCGCCGTTACGAGATCACACCCGATGCAGTGGTGATCGACGTGCTCGACATCCACTCCGGCCACGTGACGCTTCCCGACACCGGCGACATCGCGTTGTTCGATCCGATCGGTGGTCCGATCGCGATCGCGCTGGCAGAGCACCTGGGCGCGCGGGCGATCCTGATCACGCAGGACAACATCGCCGGCAACGAGCTGAGCCGTAGCGGCGATCTCGCCCCGGCGAACGTCCGGCTCGCGCAGCAGGGCGCCCGCATCGAGCGACGTTCGTTACTGCGATCGGTCGCTGTCGATCACGTCGTCCTCGAAGACCGATTCACCGCCGAGCGGCGCCACGTCGCTTGCGTCGCGCTCGTCGACTGCGGCTTCCGTCTTCCGACCGAGCCCATGCCCGGCGTTTCACTTCGTGCGGGTGATTGCGTCGCCCCACGGACGATCCTCGAGGCCGTGCTCGAAGGGCGGCGCGCCGCGCTTGCGCTCGGCTGACGATCAATCGCCAGCCAACACCGCCTCGTCGGCCTCGGCGACCGGCCGTAGCAGCGGTGCAGCGAACAGGGCAACCGCCGTCAGGACGATGCCCGCGGCGATGAATGGGGCGCGCAGACCGAATGCCTTTGCGAAGAATCCACCGAAGGCCGCACCGAACGGCACGACACCCCACGAGATCGTCCGGTACGCAGCGTTCATCCGGCCGAGCAGTCGACCCGGCGTCAGCTGTTGACGCAACGTCGTGTTGAGGATCAGCCACAATCCGTTGCCAACGCCGAGCAGCGTGAAGAGGGCGATTGCGACGGCGGCCTCACCGGTGATCGCCAGGCCCGTCATCGCTGCCGCCCACAGCCAGAACGAGATGGTGAGCGTCTTCACGATTCCGAACCGGCGCGTCAGCGGTGTGACGACCCACCGGCTCAGGACCGTGCCGGTCGCAGCCCCGACGAACAGCACGCTGAAGACGATCTTGCTGCTGTGCAACTGCTGCGACGTGTAGAGCACCAGCAGCCCCGCCGCGGCGAAGTAGAAGAAGTTGATGACGGCCAGAACGCTGGCGATACGCCGCAAGGAGGCGCTGTGGCGGATGAAGCTGAGCCCCTCGCGTACGTCGTCGCGTAGACGGGTTGTGGGCGGCTCGACCTGGTGCTCGTCGGGCAGCGCTGCGATGAGTGCAGCCGATCCGGCAAACGAGACCGCATCAGCCAGGAACGGGATCGACGCGGCCGCGTTGAACAACACCGAGCCCAGCGGCGGACCGGCGAACTGAGCCGCTGCGGTCTGAGCGCTGGAGAATCGGGCATTCGCCTCCATCAGATGATCGGGCTCGACCAGCGCCGGCAGGATGGCCTGGCCGGCATTCGTGTGCAGGGTCTCGGCCGTGCCCAGCAGGAACGCGCAGGAGTACAGCATCCAGATCTGCGCCTCGTCCGCCGCGATGGCGAACCCGAGCGCACCGACGAGCACGAACCGCACGAGATCGGCACCCACCATCAGCCGTCTCCGATCCATTCGATCGGCGACGGCACCCGTGATCATCGAGAACAGCAACCACGGCAGACGTGACGCGATGGTGACCCCTGCGATCAACAACGGATCGCGCGTCAGCGTGGCCGCCAGCAACGGAAAGGCGGTGACGAACATGCCATCGCCAGTGCTCGACACGGCCACCGACAACCACACCAACCGGAACGGCCGACCGATCGAGCGTCGGTTGTTGAGGAGCCGTTCGACGGTTGCGACCAAGAACCCCGATTGTGCCCAGCCCGCTTGCCCGAATCAAGCCATTTGGTCATGCCACCGCTCGAGTCGACCCCTCGCGCTCACCGCCACCAGGTGTGAGTTGATTGTCGTCGATTTGACGATATTCAGCTCACGCCTCGGAGTCGTTTCGGCCCGTTCGATCGCGTCGACGACATCAATCAAGACGTCGTCGATCCGCTCGAGGTCGCTCCACCAGAGTTCCACGATCTCCCAACCAAGACGTCGCAGGGCTCGGCAGCGGCGGACATCTCGGGCGCGGTCGGCGGCGGAAGGCGTGAAACGAGATGCTCTGGCACTCCACACCCACCTTGAGGTCGACGTTGGCAAGGTCCAGCTCCGCGACCTGCTTTCCGTCCAGATCGAACACCGGCCACTCGTCCTCGAGCGCAATTCCCTTGGAAGCCGACACTTGCTTCGCCAGCCGCTGGAACCAACTCCGCGGGAGCCGTTTGCCCATTCGCGATTCCAGCAGTTCCAACATGGTTGTCGCGCCGCCGGCACCCATCATCGACCATCGCAGGAAGTGTTGTTGAAGCCACACAGGCGGCTTCCGCAACCGCAGCGCCGAGTCGAGAGCCTGTTCGGCACGGTCGCTGCGTTCTGCGAGATCGATGAGCGTGACGGGAATCATGGTGGCCGGAATGTTGGTCACGACATGACGATCCTTGGCGGACATCCGCGTGACCGTCGAACCACGACATCGTCAGCCGCGCGGTTCCTGCCTCCGTATGCCAAGGTGATCTCGACCACAGTCGAGTCAGCAAAGCCGTCAAGGCCATGAAGGCGTGCCGCAGACCGTCTCGACAGCAGAACGAGACCACTGGTGCTGAGCGTCGCAGCCATCGCCTGTTGCTGCCACGTTGTGGGCGATGCGGCCAACGCGATCACCCCGTGCGAGTAGCGAGACCACACACCCGACCCGAGCGCCGACTGCTGTCGTTCCCAACCGACGCTCACCGTTCGAATCTGGCGGTCGGCGACGACTGCATGCTGGCGCCGGAACAGGCGATCGACGAGTTCATCAGGTGTTGGTAGAAGCAACTGGACCATGCCCAGATGAGTGCTTCGACATGATCGAAACGAAAAAGATGCCCGCCGTGTGAGCCCGATGTCGTCAAATCGACGACATCTGGCTCACACCTGTCCCGGCACGCGCTCAGGTTCCGAAAATGACCGCAACCGAGCGCGACAACTCGACCAGACTGGACGGATGGGGAAGCAGTGATGGTCTTCGACGCGCGCAACGTGCTCGTGGCCAGCGAGTTGCGCAAGACGTTCAAGAAGGTCGACGCTGTCCGCGGCGTCGACATCGTCGTGCGCGAAGGCGAACGCGTGGGGCTGCTCGGACCGAACGGGGCTGGGAAGACGACCACGCTGCTGATGTTGCTCGGTGCCATCCTTCCCGATTCCGGCACGGTCACGATCGTCGGCCACCGCCTGCCGCGCCGCCGCTCGAAGGCGATGGAGCAGGTCGGCTTCGCGGCCGGATATCTGCCATTGCCGGATCGGCTCAAAGTACGCGAGGCATTGGGCGTGTTCGCCGGCTGGTACGGAGTTCGCAACGAGAAGGCTGCCGTCAACGAAGCCCTCGAGCGCTTCGGTATCAGCAACCTCGCCGATCGGCTGTGCGTCGCGCTGAGCAGCGGACAACGCACACTCGTCGGCATCGTCAAGGCCACGCTGCACAATCCGGCGCTGCTGGTTCTCGACGAACCCACGGCTTCACTCGATCCCGACGTTGCGCTGCGGGTTCGGCAGGGCTTGCTCGACTTCTGCTCCACCACGGGCGCCGCGCTGTTGATCACGAGCCACGACATGCGCGAGGTCGAGTTCCTCACCGAGCGAGTGATCTTCCTGGCCAACGGCGAAGTCGTCGCCAACGACACCCCCGATGCGATCTCGGCGACGTTCGGCTATGCCGATCTCGAAGGCGTCTTCATGCAGCTCGCCGACGAATCGAGGCGCACGTGACCACCACCATCGCAATGCCGGCTCGCACGCATCCCGGTTGGCGACGAGTTCGCGTCGTGATGCGGCGCCAGGCCTATGTGCTGTGGCGCGCCCCGCATCGCTGGTTCGACATCGCGTTCTGGCCCCTGATGGACGTGATCCTGTGGGGCAGCCTCGGTGCCTATGTGGCGCGAACGACCACGGGACCGCACAACGCGACGCCATATCTCATCGCCGGGATCATGCTGTTCCACATCCTGTTCCAGAGCCAGATGGCCGTCGGTACCGGATTTCTCGAGGAGACCTGGAGCCGAAACTTGCTCAACGTCTTGACCACTCCGGTGACCGAATTCGAATACATCGCAGGGACCGCGATTTTCGGTTTGTTCAAAGTCATGTTTGCCTTGGCCACACTGTCGATCACCGCGTTCGGCTTCTTCCGATTCGATCTGGGCACGGTCGGCTGGTCCGTTGTCCCGATCGCGGCCATCCTCACCATCGTCGGTTGGGGCGTCGGCATTGCCTGCATCGGCATCGTGCTGCGTTTCGGCCAGGGCGCCGAGATCCTGATGTGGGGCGGAAACTATGTGCTGATGGCGTTCAGTGGTGTGTTCAATCCGGTCAATGCACTCCCAGGCGCGTTGCAGCCGGTTGCGAAAGTGTTGCCGAGCACCCACGCCTTCAGCGCTCTTCGCGCCGTGCTCGCAGGTCATGCCCTGCCAATGCACGAGATCGCCGTCGGCCTCATCGGGTCGGTTGTCGTCTTGTTCGCGGGTTTCGCGTTTTCGACGTGGATGTTGCGCATTTTTCGTCAGCGTGGCTTCGTCACACGGTTTTCGTAAGGCATTCTTCATGCGAATATGCCGTTGGAACCGTGATTCTGTCTCCTATTAGTGCAAAAATGGCCTGACAAACGTTTCGCCTCGAGATGGATCTCGACGGAACGAGCGAGAAGCGAGCACATCATGCACCTGAACCATGGTCGTTCCCCGAGCGACACCGTCCCGTCGTGACCCCCCGACGTACCCCATGGGCGATGTTCAGCAATCACGGCCACGTGCTGGTTTGCATTGCGCAGGATCACAACTCCCGCTTGCGTGACATCTCGTCGATCGTTGGGATCACCGAACGAGCCGTGCACAGCATCATCGAAGATCTCGAACTGGTCGGCATCCTGCAGCGTGTCAAGCTCGGACGCCGCAACCGGTACCTGATCGACCTGGATCAACCGCTGACCCACTCGCTGCTGAAGGGCTGCACGGTCGGGCAACTCGTCGGCTGGCTGACCGCGGACACCGCGGACACCGACGACACGGCCGACACGGACGACACGGCCGTGCCTGACGGTGCGATGGCCGGGCGCACATCCTGACGGAATAGTTGCGCGCGCAATGTTGTTGATTGGTCCATGAGCATCACCATCCAGAACCCGCAGGACCGATTCGTCACCGACATCGGCTGGCTCGATTCGAAGCATTCGTTCAACTTCGGCCAGCACTACTCGCCGACCAACCGAGGACACGGGCTGCTGCTCGTCAACAACGACGACATCGTTGCGCCGGCGGCCGGGTTCGGTACCCACGGACATCGCGACATGGAGATCGTCACATGGGTCCTCAGCGGTGAAGTCGCCCATCGCGACAGCGAGGGCAACAGCGGCACCCTCTATCCCGGTCTGGCCCAACGCATGTCGGCCGGTAGCGGAATTCGCCACAGCGAGATGAACCCCAGCGTCGACACGCCGGCTCACTTCATCCAGATGTGGGTGAGCCCGGACACCACGGGCATCAAGCCCGGTTATCAGCAGCTCGACATCAACGCCGAACTCGCCAAGGGCGGGCTCGTTCCGATCGCGTCCGGTCAGGGTCACGAGGCCGCAATCACGATCCATCAGCGCGATGCCGTGCTGTGGGGCGCCCGACTGCAGCCGGATCAGAGCGTGGCGCTTCCCGACGATCCGCACGTGCACGCGTTCGTGGCCCTCGGAGCGGCGACGCTGGAGACGGGCCAAGAGCTGCTGCAAGGCGCTGCCGCACGTCTTCACGGCGCCGGAGCCGTCCGCATCACCGCCGGGCCAGAGGGCGCGGAACTGTTGGTCTGGGCCACCGCCTGATTCGCTGTGGAGCAATCCCGTCCACACCGTCGAACAGACCTACGCTGATCCGATGGAAATGCACTTCGCGACCGTGTGGGAATCAATCGCCGACGAAATCGGAGACGTGACGGCAATCGTCCACGGCACGACTCGCCGGACATGGTCCGAGTACGACGAACGCTCGGCGCGCCTTGCGGCGGCGTTCGTCGCGGCCGGCCTCGAGCCCGACAGCAAGATCGGGCTGTACCTCTACAACGGAAACGAGTACCTCGAGGCCCAGTTCGCCGGATTCAAGATGCGCGGCGTTCCGATCAACGTGAACTACCGGTACCTCGACGAAGAGCTGTGGTACCTGCTCGACAACAGCGACGCCGAAGCGCTCGTGTTCCATTCATCGCTAGCCGAGCGCGTGGCACGAGTCATCGCGCGTTTGCCGAAGATGAAGCTGCTGATCGAGGTCGACGACGGCGGATCCGGAACGATCGCGAGCAGCCTCGCCTACGAAACCGCGATCGACGGTCACGAGCCGATGCCGCGCATCACACGGCACGAAGACGACATCTACATGCTCTACACCGGCGGCACGACGGGCATGCCCAAAGGTGTGATGTACACGATGGGCGGAATGACGGCGGGCCTGATCGAGAGCAGTTTCCCGCTGCTCGGTGTCGCTCCCCCGAGGGACGCCGCGCCGATCGCTGGTCTGGTGCGCGACGCGCGAGCGGCAGGCAAGGCGATCATCAGCATCCCCGCCTGCCCGCTGATGCACGGCACCGGCATGTGGCTGGGGGCGATCGCGCCACATCTGATGGGTGGGACGGTCGTCCTCCTCGAAGCCCGCTCGCTCGACAGCAACGAGTTGCTCGGACTGGTGGCGAGCGAGAAAGCAACGAGTCTCGTCATCGTCGGCGACTCGTTCGCCAAGCCGATCGTTCGCGCCATGGAGGAAGCCAACACGGCCGGGACACCGTACGACCTCAGCACGCTCACGCTCATCGTGTCGTCGGGCGTGATGTGGACGTCGGAAGTCAAAGAGCAGATGCTCGATCTCATCCCGCAGATCATGCTGCTCGACGCGATGGGATCGACCGAGGGCACGATGGGGATGCAGATCTCGATGCGCGGCATGCCGATCGAGACGGCCCGATTCAGCCAAGCGCCGACCACAAAGGTCTTCACCGACGACGATCGCGAGGTGCAGCCGGGGTCGGGCGAAGTGGGCATGGTCGCAGCCGGCGGCAACGTGCCGATCGGCTACTTCAAGGATGCCGCGAAGTCGGCGCGCACGTTCCGCGTCATCGACGGCAAGCGATATTCGTTTCCCGGTGACATGGCGACGGTCAACACCGACGGCAGTCTCGAACTGCTCGGACGGGGCAGCCAGGTCATCAACACCGCGGGCGAGAAGGTCTTCCCCGAAGAGGTCGAGGAAGCCGTCAAGCGCACCGAGGGAATTCTCGATTGTCTGGTGGTGGGTCTCGACGACGAGAAGTTCGGGCAGTCGGTCACCGCCGTGGCCTCGAAGGCCGAGCACGCGAGCACCGACGAGGCCGCGGTCATCGCCTCCGTGAAGGCGGAGCTGGCCGGGTACAAGGCGCCCAAGCGTGTCGTGTTCGTCGACGTCGTGCCGAGGGCTCCGAACGGCAAGGCCGACTACAAGACCGCCAAGCAGTACGCGATCGATGCGCTCGCCACGTAGTCGACGAGACCGTCGCCGGCCACCCGCGTCGGTTCAGGCAGGCTGCAACTTTTCGCGCAGGAACTCGATGACGCGCTGCACCGACGGCTCGTCGCGTTGCTCGGTGAGCACCGAGTGATCACGCTTGGTCGCACTCGGCAGCTCGACCGCGATGAACGCGTCGCCGAGCAGTTCTCGCAGCGAAGCGAACCGATCGCCGACCAGCTTGTCGCCGGTGAACCGCAACCCGAGCAACTGGCATCCGTCGGCGGCGCGTTGGGCGATCGCGAGCCGGTCGTCGGGAGACAGGTTGAGGTCAGCGCCGCGCTTCTTGCCGACGGAAAACGGCATCGACGGTTGGCTCAGGACGGGCGCCACCATGATGTCGTCGACCATCATCCCGAGCGCGAACCCGCCGCTGAAGCACATACCGATCGCGCCGACGCCGACACCGCCGATCTCGTTGTGCAGCGACCGAGCGAGAGCGCGGAGCCAGGCGATGATGGGCGACGTCTCGTTCAGGGCCCAGTTGGTGAACTCCTTGGAGATGCACACCTTGACCATGGAGGTCGCGGCGTAGCCATTGGAGATCTCGCGGCCCGCTTCGCCGACGACGAGCGGCATGATGACGGTGAAGCCGGCCGCGACGACGTCGTTCGCGAACGCGGCGACCTTGGGCGTGATGCCCGGTATCTCGTGGACGATGATCACGCCGGGACCGGTGCCGCGCCGGTACGTGTCATGGGTGATGCCCGCCGCCTCGAACGAGCCCTTGGTCCATCCGCTCAGCACCTCGTGCACATCGGTCATGGCAGGCTCCTCGACAGTTGCAGTGCTCGTTCGGCGAGGCCTTCCGCGCCGAGCTTCATCGGGCCGACGTCGAGCCCGTGATCTCCCATCGCACCGTGCAGGTACCGGGCGTAGACACCTTCGCTGATGATCGCCAGCCGCCAACACGAGAACGCCGTGTAGTACGCGATGTTGCTGACGTCGCGGCCGGTGCGATTTGCGTAGCGCTCGACGAGATCGGCGTACTTGAGAAAGCCACCGGCCGGCGTCGGATCGTTGGCGCGTAGCGCAGCGGCGTCATCGCCGTCGCTCCAGTAGACACCGAGGTAGCCGACGTCGGCCAGCGGATCGCCCAGCGTGCACAGCTCCCAGTCGAGCACCGCCGCGATCTTGCCGGCGCTGACGTCGGTGAGACAGTTGCCGAAGCGGTAGTCACCGTGGGCGATCGAGACCCCGATCTGCTCGGGAATGCGACTGCCGAGTGTGGCGGCGACCTCGTCGACCGCGGCGAGCTCACGCGTCTTGCTGTTCGCCCACTGCGTCGACCACCGCTTGACCTGACGTTCGATGTAACCCTCGCGCTTGGCGAGATCGCCGAGACCGATCTCATCGATGTCGACCGCATGCAGATCGGCGAGGACGTCGATCAGATGCTCGCTGGCCGGCACGCGAAGTTCGAAGGGGAGCTTGGCGGCCTTGTCGAGGCTGTCGAGGACGACGCCGTCGACGTACTCCATCACGTAGAACGGCGCGTCGTTGACGTCGGTATCGGTGCAGACCCCGAGCGCCTTGGGAACCGGCACGGATGTCTTCCCGACAGCCGCGATGATCTTGTACTCGCGGGCCATGTCGTGAGCGGTCGCGAGGACGTGTCCGAGGGGCGGGCGCCGCAACACGAACTGCCGACCGTTCGCATCAGTGACGCGGAACGTGAGGTTCGATCGTCCGCCCGCGATCAGCTCGGGGACGAATGGCGGCTCGAGGTCGGCGATGTTGGCCGTGAGCCACGCCGTCACCTTGGGGAGATCAAGTCCTTGCATCTGCGTGACCGTAGTGCGCACAACCGAGACGGGACTCAGCCAGGACGGCCGACGCCGACGACCTTGTCCCATCGCACTGCCGAGATCGACACGACGGTGCCGGTGTTCGGGGCGTGGATCATCGCGCCGCCACCGAGGTAGATGCCGACATGACTGATCGGCGAGTAGTAGAAGATCAGGTCGCCCGGCTGGGCTTGATCTTTCGGCACGTGCGGGACCGAGGCGTACTGCTGAGCCGACTGGTGCGGCAGCGACACGCCGGCAACGCCCCAGGCGTAGGCCGTCAGACCCGAACAGTCGAAGGCGACGCCTGGCGACGACATTGCGAACTTGTAGGGCACACCCAGCTGGCTGCGGGCCGCGTTGATCGCGACCGATGCCCGGCTGGACACGGGTGGGACCGCTGCTCCGCTGCCGCCACTTCCGTCACTTCCGGAGCTGCCCGACCCGCTTGACCCGCTGCTGCTTCCCGCGCCGGAACTGGTCGAGGCTGCGCCGACCGAACCGGAACTGCTCGAGCCCGAGCCATTGGACGAACTGGAGTCGCTGCCCGATCCGTCGCCGGACGACGTGCTGCCACTGGACACGCTCGAGCTCTTGGCGTTGGACTTCGACCGACCGCCAGAGGTGTTCGCCTTGGCTGCCTGCGCCTGCGAGTCGGCAACCTGTTGGGCGTAGGCGGCAGCCGCCTGGCGAGCCTGCTCCTGATCGATCAGGTCGCCCAACTTCTGCTTGGCGGCATCGAGTTGCGTCGTGTAGTCCGCGGCAGCTGATTCGGCCTGGGCCTTGCTGTCCGATGCCTGCTGAGCGAGTTGGGCCGCCTTGGCCTGCTTCTTCTCGAGTGCCTGCTGTTCCTTGGCCAGTCGCGCCAGCAAGTCGCCGTACTGATCGGTGGTGGCGGCCCCGGCATTGACGGCGACGCGGGCGAGCTGGTCGCGCTGCAGACCATCGGACACCTGATCGGGATTGCTGAACAACGGTCCGAGTGCCCCGGCTCCGCCACCGGTGAACTTCTCGACGGCGAAGTTGGCGAGCTGACCTTGCAGTTGAGCCAACTCGGCCTGCTGTCCGGCGATCTTCTGCTGGGCAACCGTGATCTGAGCTTCGAGGTCGGCCTGCTGGTTGAGATATCCGACGTACGACTCGTTGAGTTGGTCGACCTTCTGATCGAGGCGGTCGATCTCGGCGACGGTCTGCTTGACGACCTGTTCCTGGTCGCTCACTCCGTCGGCCGCGACGGGCCGAACGGCGATGGCGCCGCTGGCCATCGAGAGCACCACGCCGAGCGCACAACGAAAGAGACGGGAACGGCGCATGACGAAGAGTGACGCTATCAAATATTACGGTTGCGTTGCGAATGAGACGGAACGGATGTGCCGCCTCTTCCCACTCGCCCTATTCCCATTCGATGGTGCCGGGCGGCTTCGACGTGATGTCGTACGCCACGCGGTTCACGCCATCGACCTCGTTGATGATCCGGCTCGACATCCGCTCGAGCAGGTCGTACGGCAACCGCGCCCAATCGGCGGTCATCGCATCGTCGCTCGTGACGGCGCGGATGATGATGGGGCGGGCGTAGGTGCGCTCGTCACCCATCACACCGACGGAACGGATGTCGGCCAGCACCGCGAACGCCTGCCAGATCTCACGATCGAGCCCAGCTTCATGGATCTCTTCGCGCACGATCGCGTCCGCCTCCTGCAGGATCGCGACCTTGTCGGGCGTGACTTCACCGATGATGCGCACACCCAGGCCGGGGCCTGGAAATGGCTGGCGCCGGACGATCTCGTCCGGCAACCCCAGCTCTGACCCGAGCCGACGGACTTCGTCCTTGAACAGGCTGCGCAGCGGCTCGATCAATTTCAACGTCATGTCCTCGGGCAAGCCGCCGACGTTGTGATGGCTCTTGATGACCGACGCCGTGCCATCGACGCCGCCGCTCTCGATCACGTCGGGATACAGCGTGCCCTGGACGAGGAAGGTGGCATCGGTGAGGCCACCGACGTTCTCTTCGAAGATCCGCACGAACAACTCGCCGATGATCTTGCGCTTCTGCTCTGGCTCGGTGATGCCTTCCAAGCGTTCGAAGTAGCGATTGCCGGCATCGACGTGGATCAGTTCGATGCCGAGGTTGCGGCGAAATGTTTCGACGATCTGATCGCTCTCGTTCTTGCGCATCAGGCCGGTGTCGACGTACACGCACGTCAGCTGCGAACCGATCGCGCGCTGGACGAGCGCCGCAGCCACCGCTGAATCGACACCGCCCGACAGGGCGCAGATGACTCGATCCTTGCCGACCTTGTCACGGACGAGCGCGACCTGATCGTCGATGATCGAGTCCATCGTCCATGTCGGCGCGCAGCCGGCGAGGTCGTGCACGAACCGGCGCAGAACGTGCATCCCGTTCTCGGTGTGGCCAACCTCGGGATGGAACTGGACGCCCCAGATCCGGCGCTCGGAATTCTCGATCACGGCCATCGGCGCATCGGGTGTCGACGCCGTCGCGACGAAGCCATCAGGCGCCTTCACCACCGCATCGAAGTGGCTCATCCAGACGTCCTGCTCGAGCGGGAGGTCGGCCAGGATCTGCGAGTTCGGATCGGTGGTCTCGAGGTGGGCGCGACCGTACTCACCGCGCATGCCCCGCCCGACTTCGCCGCCGGGCAGTTGTTGGGCGATGAGCTGGGCGCCGTAGCAGATGCCGAGCACGGGAATGCCGAGGTCGTAGATCGCCGGATCAGGCGATGGCGCACCGTCGACATGAACGCTCTTCGGACCACCCGAAAGGATGATCGCCGACGGCTTGCGGGCCGCGATGTCGGCCGCCGTGGTGCGGAACGGGATGATCTCGCTGTAGACGTTCAGCTCCCGGACCCGGCGAGCGATCAGCTGCGCATACTGGGCGCCGAAGTCCATCACGAGCACCGTGTCGCCGGTCGATGTCGCTGAGCCTGAAGCAGTCGATGTGTCGCTCAAGTCACTGAATCTAGTCCGCGCTGGGTCTGCGGACACAGGAAGCGCGACGATGGAGCCATGCGCCGTCTCGTCGCCCTGTCTTTCGTCCTGCTGTGCCTGTCCGCCGCGCCGTTGGCGTCCGCGTCAACGGCAGGAGCCACCACTTCAGGCGCGCCTGCCGGTCCCGTCGCGCATGCCACGCCTGCCGACAACGGCTCGGCTGCCACGCCGACCACCATCGTCGACCCCGCCCTTCCCGCCGCGCCCGGCACCACGATCGACAACAGCTTCCTCGACACCAAGCGAAATCTGTCGGAGTGCCTCAACCACTCGGTGGACCTGCCCGACTGTGGCATCGAGCCGACCCAGCCCGGCGACCGCGGCGGATGGCTGCAGGGCGCGACGTTCCTCGTGATGACGCTTGGCATCGTGTTCATCTGCTGGCGCGTCTATCGCTCGATCAAGACCCGCGACCAAACTGTCGCCCCCAAGACCACCTGACGTTGCGAGCGGTCGAGGCCGGACGTCGCGGCCCGCGTCGAATCGTCACGTGGAGATTCGGGAGGGCGCGTCAACGTTGCCCGGGGACCACAGCGCGCCGGGTTGACCTGCGCCAGCAAGGCAAACCCGGCGCGGTCCATCGAGGAAAAAGTCAGCGGGTGGCGAGGAGGTCGCTGCAGAACGCGGTCGTGCCGCTGGTCAGCGCGTGCGGCGCTTCCCACGGCACGAAATGGCCGCAGTTGCGCAGCAGGAACGGCCCGACGTGATCGCCGAAGACGGCGGCCGCCATCTCATCGAAGGCGGGGTAGATCACGTGATCACTGGTGCCGTGCAGGACGAGGGTGCGCGTGACGTCGTTGCGGCCGATCATCGATGGTGCGCTGCGCGCGGCCGGATCGAACGCCGACTCGTACGCGCCGAAGCTCGCTCGCAGCCGACCGGCGTCGGCGAACGGCTCGGTGTGGAAGTCGACCTCATCCGGGACCGCAAACGCACCGGGGTGAGCCCAGAAGCGGCTGGTGTAGAACGTTGCGATGTATCGCCGTCGCTGTTCGGACGTCGCCAGCTCCGCTGCCAAGCCGTCGGGATCGGTGCCCTGGCGGAAGAAGTAGTCGGCTGATTCGCGCGGCGCTCGAGTGCCGACGATGTGACGCATCGATTCCTTGAGGTACGGCAACGGGGAGTTGAACAGCACCATCCGCTCGACCCAGGTCGGGTATCGCAACGCGAGGTCTTGGATGATCGGTCCACCGAGGTCTCCTCCCAGCAACACGACGGAGTCATGGCCGAGCACGTCGTGGACGAGCGCGTACAGGTCGAGCGCGTGCGACGCCACGTCGTGGAAACCATCGGGACCGAGCTCGCTCGCACCGAAGCCGCGGAGGTCGGGCACGATGACTTCGAAGCCGGCGTCCGCCAGCGGTTGGATCACCTTCCAGAAGATCCGCATCGACTCGGGCCAGCCGTGCACGCACAGCAAAGGCACCCCGCCCGGATTGACCCGGACGTACGCCTGGCGGAACCCCCGCGGCGCTTCGTGTTGGATCGCGAAGCGATCGAGATCCGTGTGGAGGTCCGGAGGAGACGTCGATTCGGTGGACACGCTCGAAGGGTAGGCAACCCGTCGGGGAACTATCGTGCTCGGCCGTGACCCCAGAGGAATTCCGTACCAACGCCCATGCGCTCATCGACTGGATCGTCGACTATCAAGAGGGCGTCGAACGGTTCCCTGTCTCGAATCCGTCGCTGCAACCGGGCGACGTGCGGTCGACGCTCCCCGCCCATCCGCCGACCTCTCCCGAACCGTTCAGTACCGTCCTCAGCGACATCGACACGCTGGTCGTCCCCGGTCTCACGCATTGGCAGCACCCCAGCTTCTTCGCCTACTTCCCGGGCAATTCGTCGTACTCCGCGATCCTCGGCGAACTTGCGTCAGCCGGCATCAGCGTGCAAGGGATGAGCTGGGTCACGAGTCCGGCATGCACCGAGGTCGAGACGCTCATGCTCGACTGGATGCAAGAGTTGCTCGGTCTGCCGGAGACGTTCCGCAACGACTCACCGGCTGGCGGCGGCGTCATCCAGGGGTCAGCGTCCGAGGCCACGCTCGCCGCGATCCTCGCCGCCCGCTGGCGCATCACGGGTGGCGACGTCAACGTCGATGGCGACACGTCGAGGCTGGTCGCGTACACGACGTCGCAAGCACACAGCAGCATCGAGAAGGGACTGCGCATCGCCGGCATCGGGTCCGATCACATGCGCATCGTGCCGCACGACGACGAGTTCGCGATGCGCGCGGACGAGCTGCAGCGAATGATCACCGCGGACGTTGCCGCCGGACTCCGTCCGTTCTTCGTCTGTGCCACACGTGGCACGACGAGCAGCACGGCCTTCGATCCGACTTCGGAGATCGGCGCGATCTGTCAGCGCGAAGGCATCTGGCTTCACGTCGACGGGGCGATGAGCGGTATCGCCGCACTCGTGCCCGAGTATCGCTGGGTCAACGACGGCCTCGAACTCGCCGACAGCTACTGCACCAACCCGCACAAGTGGATGGGCGTCAACTTCGATTGTGATCTGTTCTGGACCGCCGATCGAGCATCGCTGCTCGGCGCGCTCAGCATCCTGCCCGAGTACCTGAGATCGAAGGCGCTCGAGACCGGCGCCGCCGTCGACTACCGCGATTGGCAGATCCCGCTCGGCCGGCGCTTCCGTTCGTTGAAGCTGTGGTTCGTGCTGCGTTGCGACGGCATCGTTCCCACCCAGGCGATGATCCGCGAGCACGTTCGACTCACGCAGCAGCTCGCCGAACAGGTCAGCGCAGATGATCGCTTCGACGTCGTCGCGCCCCATCCGCTGAACCTGCTCTGCTTCGCGCTGAAGGCCGGCAACGAAGCGACCGACGCGTTGATCGAGCGGGCCAACAACACCGGCGAGGCACTGTTCACGCGCACCGTGCTGGACGGCCGGGTGAGCCTGCGGTTCTCGATCGGTGCCCGACAGACCGCCGAGCGCCACGTCGCCCAGGGCTGGCGATTGCTGCAGTCGCTCGTGTGAGATGAATCGACGACGACGCACCCCGCCGGTTGCAGCCGCTCGTTCGTCGCGATTGAATCAGCACCCCGGATCCCGTCCGGCATCACCCACAGGGGGCACCATGCGGCACTTCGTCCGTGTCCTCGTCGCAGTCACGAGTGTGTTGACTGTCCTCACCATCAGCAATGCGTCGGGCCCAGTCCAGGCCGGCGGTGGCGGCACCGCGGTGGCTGATTCGGCCTTCGTGCAGAGGATGCTGTTCTCGACATCGATGTCGGCGTTCACCGCTGCGGCGAAGGCCCATGCCGGGCCCGACGGCCAGACGGGTGACGTGTGGTTCGACTGGACGGCCGACCTGTGCTCGGCTCCGTTGGTCGGCAACACGGGCCGCAGCTTCGACTTCACCGAGCCGTGTCGACGGCACGATTTCGGCTACCGCAACACCAAGCTGCTCGATCAGCGGTACGGCCACGGCAAGTACTGGAACGCCGGCGCGCGTCTCAAGATCGACCGCCAGTTCCTCGAGGACATGAAGCACCACTGCAAGTCGCGGCGCCTCATCGATCACCCCACGTGCGACGCCTGGGCGTACACGTTCTACAGCGCAGTGCGAGTGGCGGGTGGGCCGTAGGCGACGGCCAGCAGTTCGTGCAACATGTGGCCGGTGGCGCCCCACACCGTCTCGTCGTCGAGATCGAAGAAGGTCATCCGACGATCGAGCGGTGGGGTGCCCCACCACTCTTCGCGAAACGTCGAACCATCTGCCAGCTCGGCGAGCGGAACCCACATGATCCGTGCGACCTCGCGGTCGTGAGCAACGAGTTGCGGCCGGGCCGACAGCGTGGCGACGATCGGCAGGATGTAACTGCGGCTGACCACGGTCGACATCGGACTCAGCTGCCCGCCCACCTGCACCAGCGTCGGGTCGAGGGCGACCTCTTCGCGTGCCTCGCGAACGGCGGCTTGCACAGCCGTCTCACCGGCGTCGATCCGCCCACCCGGGAAGCTGATCTCGCCGGCGTGGTTGCGCAGGTCGGCCGAGCGCTTCGTCAACAACACCTCCGCGCCGCGGGCGCCGTCGACGAGCGCGATCAACACGGCTGACGGCTTGGCGTCGGGGAACGTCGGCGGCGTTGGCGCAACGTCGAGTCGCGCTGCGACGACTGCGCTGACGACGTCGGCCGCGGTCAGTTGATCCGGCTCACCCCAGGGCGGCTCGCCGCCGGCCCGCCACATCGTCGGACGAGGGATGCGTTGCGTACCGCCTGCACGCCGGGCGCCCGGTTCTCGGCCACGCTCAGGCTGTTGGGACAGAGGGAACCCAACCCGATTCGGTGAGCTCGTGAAGGACGTCGGCGAGGCCGGCGATCTTGAGGTTGGCGAGCACCTTGCCAGGAGCCTCTTCGCCGCGCTCCCACTCCTGCCACGCAGTGACGAGCTTGACGAGATCAGGGGCTGGACGATCGAACGGCATACGTGAAGGCTACGTCAGGACTGCCGCTTGGCCTTCTGATCGCGGTAGATGTTGACGCCCTTGCCGGCCAGTCGTCCGGCGGTTCGACCGATGGTGTCGGGCATCGACCCGTCGGGCCTCGACTCGTTCTCCGCTGATGCGGCGGCAGCAGCGGTCGTGGCCTTCTTGCCCCGCACCTTCTTGACGGGCTCGCTGTAGTCGCTGTTGAGGCACACCATCGCGAGCGCGAACGCGAGGAACCCCATGATGAGCCGCGTGCCGTTGTCGATCGAGAAGACCGGCTGCACCGCCACGATGACGACCACGACGATGACGACCACGTCGAGGATTCGGTGCACGCGGCGGCCGACGAGACGGAACGCCGACATCGCGCCCTTCGCCGACGCGGTGTTCAACAACACCAACGCGCCCATCAGCGTGGGGGCCACCGGCGACGGGCTCTGCAGACCCTGAGCGACGAAGACCACACCGAGCAGATACTCGGCGAGGTGATGCATCAGGAACGGACGCTTCCCGGATGACGCCATGCCCACAAGCTACCGGTGCCAAGCGACGCGCTGCAGCCGCGGACCGCAGCCCGGACGCGCAACGGCCCCGGGCGAACCCGGGGCCGTTCCGAAAGGGAGGTGATTGCTGTAACCGCGGAGCGGATTACATCATTCCCATGCCACCCATGCCACCCATACCGCCCATGCCGCCACCACCGGCTGGCATTGCGGACTTCTTCTCGGGCTTGTCGGCAACCAGGCACTCGGTCGTCAGCACGAGGGCTGCGATCGATGCTGCGTTCTGCAACGCGGCGCGGGTCACCTTGGCCGGGTCGATGATGCCGGCCTTGACCAGGTCGACGTACTCACCGGTTGCGGCGTTGAGGCCCATGTTGCCTTCGGACGACTCGACGTGCTGGACGACGACTGCGCCCTGCATGCCGGCGTTGTCGGCGATCGTGCTGAGCGGCGCGATGAGCGCTTCCCAAACGATCTTGGCGCCCGTTGCCTCATCACCGGTGAGCGATGCGACGACCGCAGCTACCGCTTTGCGGCTGCGGACGAGTGCGGTGCCGCCGCCAGCGACAACACCTTCCTCGATGGCAGCGCGAGTGGCCGAGACGGCGTCCTCGATGCGGTGCTTCTTCTCTTTCAGCTCCACCTCGGTGGCGGCGCCGACCTTGATGACTGCAACGCCACCGGCCAACTTGGCCAGGCGCTCCTGCAGCTTCTCGCGGTCCCAGTCGCTGTCGGTGTTCTCGATCTCGGCCTTGATCTGATTCACACGGCCGGTGACGTCATCGGACGAGCCGGCGCCATCGACGATGGTGGTCTCGTCCTTGGTGATGATGATGCGCTTGGCGCGACCGAAGAGGTCGAGCGTGACACCGTCGAGCTTGAGGCCGACTTCCTCGCTGATGACCTGACCGCCGGTGAGGACGGCCATGTCCTGCAGCATCGCCTTGCGACGATCGCCGAAGCCCGGGGCCTTGACGGCTGCCGAGTTGAACGTGCCGCGGATCTTGTTGACGACGAGCGTGGCGAGTGCTTCGCCCTCGATGTCCTCAGCGATGATCAGCAACGGACGGCCGGTCTTCATGACCAACTCGAGCGCCGGCAGCATGGCCTGCACGGAGCTGATCTTGCCGTTGTTGATGAGGATGTACGGATCCTCGAGCACCGCTTCCTGGCGCTCGGTGTCGGTCACGAAGTACGGCGACAGGTAGCCCTTGTCGAACTGCATGCCCTCGGTGAACTCGAGTTCGGTGCCGAAGGTGTTGCTCTCTTCGACCGTGACCACGCCGTCCTTGCCGACCTTGTCGATCGCGTTCGCGATGACTTCGCCGACCGACGAGTCGGCGGCCGAGATCGTCGCGACAGCGGCGATGTCGCCCTTGTCGTCGACGTCTTTGGCCTGGCTCTTGATCGACTCGACCGCCGCAGCGACGGCCTTCTCGATGCCGCGCTTGAGGCCCATCGGGTTGGCGCCGGCTGCGACGTTGCGCATGCCCTGGTGCACCATCGCCTGAGCGAGCACAGTTGCCGTGGTGGTGCCGTCGCCGGCAACATCGTTGGTCTTGGTGGCGACTTCCTTCACCAGCTGGGCGCCCATGTTCTCGAAGGGATCGTCGAGTTCGACTTCCTTCGCGATGGACACGCCGTCATTGGTGATGGTCGGTGCGCCGAACTTCTTGTCGAGGACGACGTTGCGACCCTTTGGTCCGAGCGTGACCTTGACCGTGTCGGCCAACTTGTTCACACCGGCTTCGAGTGCGCGACGAGCCTCGTCGTCGAATTTGAGAACTTTTACCATTGTGGCGTACGCCTCACTTGCTGACGATGGCGAGGACGTCACGGCTGGTGAGGATCAACAGATCTTCGCCGTCGATGGTGATTTCCGTGCCGCCGTACTTGCTGTACAGGACGGTGTCGCCGACGTTGACGTCGAGCGCGGTGTGGGTGCCCTTGTCGTCGCTCCA
This sequence comes from Acidimicrobiales bacterium, assembly GCA_038227995.1. GTDB lineage: Bacteria > Actinomycetota > Acidimicrobiia > Acidimicrobiales > Ilumatobacteraceae > WLMZ01. The sequence goes on along the minus strand of JBBRPP010000011.1, from coordinate 56,130 downwards.
GCGGCCCGGGCCGACGGCGAGAACGCTGCCCTGCTGGGGCTTCTCCTTGGCGGTGTCGGGAATGACGAGGCCGGATGCGGTGGTCTTCTCGGCTTCGTTTGGCTTGACCACGATGCGGTCGTCCAGCGGCTTGAGATTCATGTGAGGAAGCTCCATGTGTGTGATGATCGGCAGTGCCGGGTGTGGCGGGCTGCCGCACGGGCGTTAGCACTCGACGAGTGCGAGTGCTAATGGTAGAGGTTCGGCAGCCGGGTTAGCAACCGGCTGAACGCCCGATCTTTGACCGCGAACGGGGACGGGTCCGACCAGGCCGCGAGGACGACGAACACGCACATCGCGTAGCCGCTAGATATGCACTTGCCGTGCAGATATAGCTATCAACCACACTTGCACTTTCTATTCCTGATGTGAAATCATCCTCTCCATGAGATCCTCAGATTCGTTGCCTGTGTTCAATGTCGATCAGCGGTTTGGCATCTTCCGTCGCGCATTTCAGGCACTGTGCGTGGTAGCTAGCGTCAGCATCGTCATGCTGCCGGTGAACGCCGCTCACGCAACGAGCGGAGGCAGCTGGACGACGGCGAGCACCGCGAGCACCGGCGGAGCAGGGGCAACCTCCTACGGATCATGGACTGGTCCGATTGTGAGCGCCGCTGGAACCAAGACCGTGACCATCCATACGCTCGACACTCTCTCCAATTCAGCTTGTGCGCGAAGCCGACTCGCCGGTCAACTTCAGGCGGGCGGCTCAACGATCTACTTGTGGTACAACAATTGCAGCGGCTACTCAACCACCCGCACCGACGTCACTGCGATCAACGGCACGGGTCCGTACATGACGGCATGGAACGGCAACCCCTGACGCTGCGGTTGGCAGGGTTCGTGATCGCGGCGCTGTCGATCGCTGGGTGTTCGACCGGCACGTCACAGCGCAGCGCGGTACGTCGCGATGCGAACCAGAGCGTGCTCGCCCAATTCGTCACGTCACCCAACGCCGAGCGCGCGGCATTGCTCATCCGGGAGCACCATCGAGGCGATTGCATGCGCGCTCGTGGTTGGGGTTACATCGATCGGGCGGCCGACGAGCTCATCTCAAGCCCGGAATTCAGTCCCGATTACAGCGCTGCAAAGTTCGCTGCGACGTACGGTTACGGGTTGACGACGAACCCGCCGCTCGACCATCCGACTCGGAGTCCGAGCGACGCGTACGAAGGTTCGCTGTCCAAGACTCAGACGATCGCCTTTCTCACCGATCTTCAGGGTTCCCCAAAACCTGACGACGGGCGTACGTACCCAGACTCGTGCAATGCGATCGTCGCCAAGCAGCTCGAGCCGCTGACAACGGCCATCGACAACGTCACCAATGACTATCAAACCGAGGTCGCCGAGCCGCTCGCCGCTCAGGCCACCGTCGTCGCCGCATCACAAGACTGGGTCGCGTGCATGGCCAAGGCTGGTATTCGCGGGTACGCATCACACGACGAAATCTACGAACACTTTGGCGCAGCCAACCCATCGACTTGGCCGTCCTTGAAGGCGGAGGAGGTCAGCGATGCAGTCGCGGACAGGGCGTGCTCGGTCTCGCTCGACGCAGTCACACTGAGGTCACGCCTGACGCTTGAGGAGCCTTACTACGAGCGCCACCTCGAACAATTTGCGACGATCCAGCAACTGTTGCGCACCTACATGCGATGACCAAGGCCGAACCCCGTTATCGAGTGAAAACTCACGCCTCGGCGAGAACGAGGCCGGCCGCGATGACCAGAACTTCGTCGGCGCGTTCGAGGCTCAGCGGCTCGGACTTGGCCGGGTTCACCACGACCTGACCGGAGTCGGCCCGACGGAAGCCGATCGCGCTCTGACCCATCGACGAAGCGGTGGCCACGATGTCGGCGAAGGTCGTCGCCAGCTGGGCACCGTACAGCGGAGCCGGTCGGAGTTCGATCGAGCAACCGGTGCGGTCGAAGAGGTCGTCGAAGACCTGGCTCAGCTCCTGGCGCTCGCTCAACTGGGCCAGCATCAAGCTGGTGAGCTCGTCGCTGACCACGAAGTCGTCGACTCCGGTGGCCTCGGCCAGTGGGGCATTGCGCTGATCGAGCATCTCGGCGACGATCCGGACCTCACCGACGTCTTCGGATTGACGCACCTGGTTGAACGCGAGCAGGGTCAACAACGTCCGCGCATCGGCGTCGTCGTCGGACAGCGCCTTGCGATAGCCGAGCACGATGACCTCGTGGAACGACCGGCGCGCGGCGTGGGCGGCGATGAACTCGGGCCCGCCACCCAACTCGCTGACCTCGAGCGAGACGTTCTTGGTCGAGAGTGACTCGCGGATTCGGGCGACATCGACAAGTGCCGGATCGAGCATGACCTCGATGGTGGTGCGGTTGTCGAGGAACTCGTCGAGCTCGGAGACGACACGCGGGCCGAGATCGCTCCAGCCGGCGACGACGATGCGTCGCGGCTGCGCGCTGATCACTGGCTGTTCGGTGACCATGATCGCCGGTGTCGCGGCGATCGGCGCGACGTTGTAGAGCGAGTCGTCCTCGACCACGGCGATGAGCTGTTCGCCGGCCTGGAACACGGAGTCGGGCGGCGGGTTGAGCACGACGCGGGCGTCGACGCCGAGCACGCCGATGACTGCGCACTTCTCGAACGACATCTGCGTCTCGGCGTAGGTCTTGCCAACCAGCTCCGGGAACGGGGCGAAGTACAACTCGTCGCCGTCGAAGTCGAGCAGCTCGCGGAAGACTCCGCTGAGCCCGCGTTGGCGGCACGCCTGCGCGGTGAGTTCTGCGACGACGGCGTCGGAGCTGACGGTGACGAGGCGATCGCCGAGCAATGACTTCAGCGACTGGGCCGTGTCGTTGTTGACGACCTCGGCCACGATGTGCGCGGCCATGTCGTCGAGACCTTCAGCGGCTCGTGTGGCGCGGATCGCGAGCAGCGTCTTGACGACCATCGTGTCGTTGCCATCGCCGACAATGACGACCGAACGAGCACCGTTGAGGTTGGCGAGATCGAGGTTCTTGGCCACCCAGGTCTCGCCGCGTCGGCAGACGATGCGCGTCGTCTTCGAGTCCGGGACTGCGTCGCGCAACGATTCTTCCATCACGGTCTTGTCGACATCGGCGACGATCACGACGGCAGCCTGCTTGCGACTCTCGTTGGCGATCACGAGCTCGCTGACGATCGCCGCGACGCGCGGTGACCAGCCGAGGATGAGCGTGTGATCGGTCTCGATCACCTTGCTGCGACCCTTGCGCAACTCTTCGATCTGCTGATCGACAGCGTTGGCGATCAGACCGATGAGGCTGCCGGCGATGAAGATGCCCGAGATCGTGATCAGGAGGACGACGATGCGCGTCGGCCAGCCGCTGTCGCTGGCGAACGAACCAGAGTCGAGGACGCGTACGAGCGACTGCCAGAACGCCTCGGGGACACCCAACTTCTTGGCACCGCCGTTGACACCCGTGAGCCGGAAGACCGACAGCACAATTGCCGCGAAAACGATGACCGAGAGGGTGATCAAACCCAGCCAGGTGATGACGACCGACGGGCCCTTCGAGAGCGCCGTGTCGAACTTGTAGCGCAGCTTGCCGCCGAGCGATCCCTCGGCTCGATCCTTGACCGGCTTGCCTGCCGATCCGGTCGACGCAGCTTTGGTCCGCCGACCCCTGTTGATGGCCTTGGTCGGTCGACCCGTTGGCGACTTGACCTTCACGCGTTCGGTGGGTGATGGGACTTCGGGCACAGTGCTACTCCGGGGGTGAGGGCGCGCGCTTGCATGGCGCGTGCGGACGGATTGTCCCATACGCCGCGAAAGCAACCGGGGACTCTCGCTGCCCCTGACAAGCCCCTGTCAGGAGAGCGGAGCGGTGAAGTCGTAGAGCGTCTCGTTGCCGACCGTGACCGACGTGAAGTGGGATTGGACCCACGCCGTGATGCCGCTCGCGTCGGAACTGCGCCCGCCTGTACCACCGGCGATGTAGTAGTGGATCTCGCCCTTGGCGACGAACGCCTGGAACTCGGCGAGCGTCGGTGTGGGATCGGTGCCGTTGAAGCCGCCGATCGCCATCACCGGGTCACCGCTCGCGAGTTGATAGCCCGACGCCTGGTTGGCGCCGATCGTCGCCAACACCCATTTGTACGTGCCGGCGTCGGCCTGCAGCAGCTTCGTCAATGCGGTGCTCGGGGTGCTGCCGTTCAGCAGACCACCGCCGCCACCACCACCGGGGGCGCCGCCGAAACCGCCGCCCTGCCCGCCACCGGGAGCGGCACCGCCGCCGGGGAACGCGCCGTTGCCGGGGAACGTGCCGTTGCCGGGGAACGCGCCGCCGTTGGGTGGGCCACCGTTCTGGCCCCCACCGGGGAAGGCGCCCCCGCCCGGGAAACCTCGTCCGCCCGGGAAGCCGCGGGCGCCGGCCACGGCCGGGCCGGCCGTCGGCAGTGACCCACTGTGCGGGGTCGACGCCGTGTTGAGGGCGTAGGCCGCCGGTCCCGCGAGACCGGCGATCAACGCTGCGCTGACGCCGACGGCTGCCGCACTCTTGCCAAGCTTGGGCCCGGCGACCAACGCCACGGCGGAGATGACGCCGGCCACCACGACGACCGTGCGCAACCACGGGTGCCAGTTCGGCGAGCGGTCGAGCAGTTCATAGGCCCACCACGATGACACGAGCACCGACACTCCGAGCACCGCCCGGGCCCAGATGGACGACCGCATCTGCCAGAACATGTGCGCACCGATACCGACGAGCGCTCCGATACCGGGCGCGAGCGCGACCGCGTAATACGGGTGGATGATGCCCTTGCTCAGGCTGAACACGAGGCCGGTGACGAGCAGCCACGAACCCCACAGGATCAAGGCAGCGCGGCTGCGGTCGGTACGAGATCTGCGGACGGTTGCGATGAGGCCCGCGACGCACAGCAGCAGCGCAGCCGGGATCAACCACGACGCCTGTCCGCCGAACTCGCTGTTGAACATGCGGCCGAGTCCCGTCGCTCCCCACATGCCGCCGCTGCCCTGACGTCCGCCACCGACGACGCTGCCGGTCTCGTTACCCGTGACGCGGCCGAGGCCGTTGTAACCGAAGATCAGGTTGAGCTCGCTGTTGTTGGTCGAGCCGCCGACGTACGGTCGCCACGACGCAGGGACGAGCTCGACGAGCGCGACCCACCATCCGCACGCCGCGAACATCGCCACACCGGCGAGCACCAACTGCCACAGCCGCTTGCGTAACCGCGGTGGCGCGGCGACGAGGTACACCAGAGCGAATCCGGGCATCACGACGAACGCCTGCAGCATCTTGGCCAGGAAACCGAAACCGACGAGGGCGCCGGCGAACATCAACCACTTCGTGCTGCCGTCCTCCAGCGAACGAGTGAGCGCGTACGCCGCAGCAACGAGCAGCAGCACCAACATCGCGTCGGGGTTGTTGAAGCGGAACATCAGCACCGCGACCGGCGTGAGCGCCATGATCGCGCCCGCGATCAGTCCCGCGCCGGCGCTGAACCAGCGACGAACTGTCGCATAGAGCAGACCGACCGCAGCGACACCTTCGAGCGCCTGTGGCACGAGGATGCTCCACGCGTTCACACCGAAGATCCGTGCTGACAGCTCCATCGCCCACAGCGACGCCGGCGGCTTGTCGACCGTGATGAAGTTCGACGAGTCCGATGATCCGAAGAAGAACGCCTTCCAGCTCTTCGTGCCGGCCTGCACCGCGGCCGAGTAGAAGCTGTTGGCCCACCCCGACGCACCAAGTCCCCAGATGTAGAGGACGCCGGTCGCGACGAGCAGTGCGAGCAGGCTCGGTCGCACCCAGAGAGCATCGTCTTCTCGCCCACGGATCAGCCGTTCGCGCAACGATCGTTCGAGCGGCGGCTCGGCGGAAGGTTGTTCCGGTGCGATCATCGGCGGCTCGTCCGCGAAGACGGCGCCGACCGTCGGCGGGGCAAAGACAGAGGTGCTCATGGGGGCAACGATCGTCGCCGATCCTCAGAGTTTCCTCAGACGAGGCGAGCAATGCGCTGAGAATCGGTCGTGTTCACGACCCCGACCCGACCATGGGCTTTAGTCTGTCCGTCGTGACCGATGCATCTCGATCGAAACCGCTGATCCTCACTGTCGACGATGAAGAGCACATCACCGAACTGATCGCGATGGGCCTGGGTTTCAACGGCTTCGAGGTCGAGCGCGCATCCAGTGGTCGAGCCGCATTGGCCGCCGTTGATGCGCGTCGTCCGGACCTGATCATCCTCGACGTGATGTTGCCCGACCTCGACGGATTCGAGGTCGCCCGCCGCCTGCGCCAGAACGAGCGTGTCGGCACGCGGGTACCGGTCATCTTCCTGACCGCCAAGGACACGACGTCTGACAAGGTCGAAGGCCTGCGCCTCGGCGTCGACGACTACGTCACCAAGCCGTTCTCGATCGAGGAGTTGATCGAGCGGGTCAAGGCGGTGCTGCGGCGCTCTGCGGGGGCCGGCCCCGGCGATCATCGGCTGACGTATCACGACCTCGTGCTCGACGAAGAGACCCGCGACGTGTGGCGCGGTGATCGACTGATCGAGCTCACCGTCACCGAATACAAGCTGCTGCGCTATCTACTGGCCAACGCTCGCCAGGTGCTCACACGTGACCAAATTCTCGAGGCGGTGTGGGACTACACGTTCGCCGGCAACGCCAGCGTGCTCGAGACCTACATCAGCTACCTCCGCCACAAGGTCGACGTCGAGGATCCGCCGCTGATCCACACCGTTCGCGGCGTCGGCTACAGCCTGCGCCTGCCCGGCGGACGCTGAGAACAGCACCTTGTCGAGCAGGATGAACTGAGCGATCCAGACGAGACCGAACGCGGTCAGGCTGGCGAGTTCGATGGTCAACGTCCGTGCCGTCGTGCCGAGGTTCGCGGCCTCCGTCCATCGCGAGGCGATCGCCACGGCCAGTGTCGACAGCGCCAGGCCACTGGCCGAGATGACTGCGAACGGAACGACCTCACTCGCCATCGATCGGCGTCCGGTCCTGCCCCACACCCACCGCCGGTTGAGCTCGAACGAGGGGACGGTGCCGACCATCGTCGCGATGATGTTGGCCCACACCGCACTCGTCGCCCGAGTGGCAACGAGTGCGGCGAGGATCGCTTGGCTCACGCCAGTGGAGATCCCCGAGACAGCGGCGTAACGGATCAGCTGTCGCAGCCGATTCATGACCGGCTCCGGAACACCCACTTCTGCAGCAGCACGAACCGGATCAGGCCGGCTCCGACGTTGACGACGGTGAGCGCGGCCAGCGCTGTGAGAGTGGCCGTCGACCCGAGCGCTGACAGCGCGGCGAGCGTCAGCAACATCGCGCCCAGCGGCAGCAGCGACACGATCGAGCTCCGGGCGAAATGGCGCAGGCGCCGGCTGCGACCCGAGAGCGAGAACGTCAGCCTGCGATTGGCCGCCGTGTTGGCAATCGTGCAGACGGCAAGTGCCACGATGGCGGCGAGCGCATGTCCGAGCGTTCCGGCCATCAGCAGGAAGCCGGCCGCAAAGAGCGCGGTCGACACCAGGCCGATCGAACCGAACCGCACGAGCTGTTCCGAGAACGGACGGGGCTCGGGCTGGGTCGCGGTCGATGATGCCGGCAGGGCGGGCTCGGTGGGCAGGATTCCTGCGTTGTGGGCGAAGCCGCGCATCATCCGCCACATGCCGAGCAGGTCACCCTTGGCGGTCGAAACGACATGCACGCGGCTGTCGGGGTCGTCGATCCAGTCGACGGGGACCTCGTGGATGCGGAGGCCGTTGTGCTCAGCAAGCACCAGCAGCTCGGTGTCGAAGAACCAGCCCTGATCGACGACCAGCGGCAGAAGCTGGCGAACCGCGTCGGTGCGGACGGCCTTGAACCCGCACTGAGCATCGGAGAAGCCGGCCTTCAGCGTCGCCCGCAGCAACAGGTTGTACGTACGAGAGATCGCTTCCCGCTTCGGTCCCCTCGCCACACGCGCAGTCGGCGCGAGGCGAGTCCCGATCGCGAGGTCGCTGTGGCCTGAGACGAGCGGGGCGACGAGCGGCAGCAGCGCAGCGAGGTCGGTCGACAGATCGACGTCCATGTATGCAACGACCGGCGACTGGGACTGCGACCAGACGGCTCGCAGCGCCCGACCTCGCCCCTTCGCGGCGAGATGCACGGCACGAACACCAGGGAAGAGGAGAGCCATGCGACAGGCGATCGGCCACGTGCGGTCGGTCGATGCATTGTCGGCAATCGTGATCGTCCACGTCAGTGGGAATCGCTCGGTGAGATAGCCGTGCAGGCGACGGATCGAGTCCTCGAGACCGGCCTCTTCGTTGTAGACGGGGATCACGATCTCGACGGTCGACACCGTCTGCGCGGCGGCGCCATCGGAGAGATCAGCTCGATGCGGGTCATAGGTCAGCAGCGAATCGTCGTTCAGCTGCGACGGGGAGAGGGCGAACGTGTGTGCCATGAGTTGATGATCGGACCGCGGCCTGGGTCACGGCTCTGCCGTCCCTGGGAGTTCGCTCAGAGTGCGCGAGGCGCTGGGGCCGGCAGCGGCGCGACCGTCACGGGGTCACCAAGCGGCAGACGGAGAGTGAACACGGCTCCCCCGCCCTCGGCGTTCGCCGCTGTTGCCGTTCCGCCGTGCTCATGGGCGATGCTCTGCACGATCGCCAGGCCGAGGCCCGAACCAGCACCCACACGCGCCGAGTCGGCCTGCCAGAATCGATCGAAGACATGCTCGAGGCCCTTCGCATCGAGGCCTGCCCCGTGGTCACGCACGCTGACGACGGCGATGTGGCCTTCGAATCGCGTCGAGACCTCGATCGCCGAGGCAGGCGGTGTGTGCTTGAGCGCGTTGGTGACGAGGTTGGCCAACGCCTGCCGGAGGTGATCGCGATCGCCACGGATCACGACCGGTTCTGGCGCGTCGAGCGTGATCGTGCGGTCCAGCGCCACTGCGTGCGCATCGCTGCACGCGTCGGCGGCGATCACGGTGAGGTCCACCGACGCCCGCTCTGCAGGTCGCGTCTGATCGAGGCGGGCGAGCATCAACAGATCCTCGACGAGCACCTTCATCCGAGCCGACTCCTGTTCGATGCGACGCAGGATCAACGGCAGATCGAGGTCGGGATGATCCGCACCGAGGCGGAACAGTTCGGCGAACCCTTGGATCGACGTCAATGGGGTGCGCAGTTCGTGCGACGCGTCGGCCAAGAACTGGCGCAGCCGGTTCTCGGTCTCGTCGCGCTCCTTGAACGCGACCTCGAGCTCTTCGAGCATCGTGTTGAGGGCGAGCCCGAGCTGACCGACCTCGCTGCGGCCATCCGACGGCTGTACCCGTTGCGACAGACCGCCGGCCGTGATCGAACGGGTCGATGTCGCCATCTCCTCCAATGGGCGAAGGCCGCGACGGAGGATGAACCACGAACCGGCCGCGAGAAGGATCAGCAACACGCCGGCCGCCGAGGCTTCGATCAAGATCAACCGGTTGAGACTGTCTGTCACCTCACGCGTCGGGATCGCGACCACGATGAGGTGATCGTCGCCGGGAAAGTTGGACCGACTCACCGAGACGCGCCACTCACCACTGCCGACCGACGAACCGGTCGTGAAGATCGTGCCCCGCGTGCCCGGGTCGGCGATCACGTCCGCGAGCTTGGGCAGGCCGGTCGCTGTCGAGCCAGTGGTGTTGGTGGGCGACCCGGGGACCACTGCACCGGTGTCGTCGCGCAACTCGCCGTACGTTCCGTACGGCACGCCACGCGGCCCGCCGTTTCCGTCTCCGCCATTGCCACCATTGCCGACGCCGGGGAACCCGCTCACGATGCCGGCGTTCTCGAACAGGTCGCGGCTCACGATCGGCACCGTGTTGCGCAGCTGGTCGTCGAGCCGGTTGTACTCCGATCGCGAGTACACGCCGTAGGTGGAGAAACCGAAGATCGCCAGACCGATGGTGACGAGCAGCACCAGTCCGACGATCATCCGGAGCCGCAACGTCATGGGAGCAACGATCGCGACGGGGAACTCATGAGGGCTTTGTTATCACGCCGCGCTGCGCAGTTGAGCGACAATCTGCATGGCGTGGTTGATCGTGATCGAGAAGCCGATGTTCTCGGCGGTGACACTGTCCGAGCTGGTGGCGCCGGCAGAGTTCATGCCGATGATCTGGCCGGCTGCGTTGACGAGCGGGCCACCCGAATTGCCGGAGCTGATCGCGGCGTCGGTCTGGATCAAACCGGTGAGGTGACCGCTCTCGACGTCGATCGCCCGGTCGAGCGCAGAGATGATGCCGCGTGTCACCGTGACACCGCCTTCGAGGTCGAGGGCATTGCCGATCGCGACGACGTCGTCACCGACGGCAACCGTGTCGGAGTTGCCGATCGATGCGGGAGTGAGGCCGGAGATGTTGTCGATCTTGATCAGCGCGACGTCATTCGTCGTGTCGGCACCGATCAGCGTTGCCTTGCGCGCCGTGGTCTCGCCGTTGAGCGTGACCGTGATCGAGGTCGCACCCGCGACGACGTGCGCGTTGGTGAGGATCTCGCCGTCGGCGGTGAGGACGATGCCCGTGCCGGCCGCTTCGCCGTTGACCGTGCGAAAGCCCTGCTGCTCCTGGATCTGGGTCTTGATCGTGACCACCGAAGGTTCGACCTTCTTGATCACCGACGCGACGTCGAGCGAAGTCGCCGTGTACGCGAGAGGCGTCGCCGTCGTGCCGGTCACCTTGGTCGAGGAATCGTTCCCTGCCAAGGTGGCGCCGGCATAACCGGCGCCACCTCCGACAAGGGCTGCCACCACTGCCGACGTCGCCACGAGCCTCGGCCAACGGCGCCGGGCGGGCGCCGGTGCCGTCTGCCGCGAACCCGGGAGCGGGTTCGTGATCGGGGTGAGTTGGGCTGGTGGGGCCCACACAGGTCCGGCCGGCCAGGGGGAGGAGTCTGTACCGGTTGGTGCTGTGTCGTCCGCGTGTGCGGAGTTCTGGAGATCGATGTTGAAGAGCGGGTCCATGACCTCTCCTTCGAGGAGGTGAGTTCTTTGTTGAACTCATCGTCGTCCCCAAAGCTGATGGTCTGCTCCGTGATTCCTGGGAGTTTGCTGGGACCGCACGCGGACCTGGTCAGTCAGCGCCCTGCCGCGAATCCTCGACCATCTTCGGCAGCGACAGGCCGTGGCGCGTGAGCAGCGCATCGAGCAGCGCGAGCGGCAGGCCGATCACGTTGCTGGTACTGCCCTGCACACCCTCGACCAAGCCGGCGCCCTCACCCTGGATCGCGTAGGCGCCCGCCTTGCCGAACGGCTCGCCCGTGCCGATGTACCAGTCGAGCGTGTGCGGGGTGATCGGCGCGATCTTGACCATCGTCGTCGCCACGTCCGCGATGATGCTGCCGCGGTATCGAACCGCCACCCCGGTGTGCACCCGATGGGCGCGACCGCTGAGCATCTGCAACATCCGCCGCGCATCGGTTTCGTCCTCCGGCTTGGCCAGGATCGTGCCGTCGACGTCGACCGTGGTGTCGGCCGCGATCACGACGTCGTCGGGTGCCGGCGACGCAGCCTCGGCCTTGCCGATTGCGAGCCGTCGCACATACGCGATGGGCTCTTCGCCGGGCATCTCGGTCTCGTCGATGTCGCTCGGGGCAACGACGAAGGTCAAGCCGAGTTGGTCGAGCAGGTCGCTGCGACGTGGCGACGATGAGGCGAGGATCACCGTGCCGACGTGTTCAGCCACCGCTGAGCGCCATCACATGCGCATCATCGGGAGGCGTCGCATCATCGAGATCGTCGAGGTAACCGTGCGGCAGCGCAACCCGAATCGGCCCGTTGGTGTGGCCGCGGCGAATGCGTTCTCCGCCGGGCACGACGACCAGCGTGGGGTCGAGTTCGGCCAGGAGATCATCGAGTTCCGCCAATGAACTGATCATGCCGAACCGGCCTCGCAACGCGCCGCCGACCGGATACCCCGTGAGGTACCACGACGTGTGCTTGCGGAAGTCGCGCACCGCATTGTCCTCACCCAGCAGATCCGCCATCAGGCGGCAATGGTCGGCCATCTGTTGCGCCACGAACCCGAGGTTCGGCGAGGCGGGAACCGGTTCGCCGTTGAATGCCGCGACCAGATGGCCGAACAGCCACGGCCGACCGAGACAACCGCGTCCGATGACGACGCCGTCGCAGCCGGTCTGAGCGACCATCGCCAGCGCATCCGCTGCTTCCCAGATGTCGCCGTTGCCGAGGACCGGAATCGTCTGGACCGCGGCCTTGAGCTCACCGATCGCGTCCCAGTCGGCGTTGCCCGCATAGTGCTGCTGCGCAGTGCGTGCGTGCAGCGCGATCGCAGCGACACCTTCGTCCGCGGCGATCAGCCCGGTGCGGACGTAGTTGAGCAGGGTGTCGTCGATGCCCTTGCGGAACTTGGCGGTCACGGGAACGCCATACGGCGCGGCAGCGGAGACGACCGAGCGCAGGATCGCGCGCAGCAGGTTGGGTTTGACCGGCACCGCGGCGCCTCCACCTTTGCGAGTGACCTTGATCGCCGGGCACCCGAAGTTGAGGTCGATGTGATCGACGCGGTCGTCAGCGCAGACCTTGCGGACAGCTTCGCCGACGGTGACCGGATCGCTGCCATAGATCTGCAGGCTGCGTGGCGAATCATCGGGCCCGAACGTCGCCAACCGTTGCGTCTTGGCGTTGCCGTTGAGCAACGCCGTCGCCATCACCATCTCGTTGACATAGATGAGTCCAGGCGCGAACCGACGGCACATCGTGCGGAAGGCTGCGTTGGTGACCCCGGCCATCGGCGCCAGCACGACCGGCGACGAGACGGTGAACGGCCCGAGCCGCAGCGGCGTGGTTGCTGGCATCCCGGGTGTCACCCGGAAAAGGCTACCTGCGCGAACCGCACCGAGAGGCCGCCATTGCTGGTGGCCAGCGTGGCATCGAACTCGCGCCCGAACGTCGGCAGGCTCGACGCCGGCGCGATGACGGCCAGTTTCGACGCAGTGCCGAGCGCGGCGTACAACGCCTTCTGGTTCGTGGCGCTCAGCCGCTCGCCGTAGGGCGGGTTGGTGACGACGGCCGCGCCGGATGCTGATGTGAGCGCATCGGCAACAGCGAACTCGATGTCATCGGCGACGCCGGCCCGTTCGGCGTTGGCCTTCGATGTCGCAATCATCGCCTTGACCTTGTCGCCTCCGACGAACTTCTTCTTCAGCGGCGGGCGGATGTCGGCGTCGGCCGCGTTGCGCAGCTTCGTCAACTGGGCCGCATCGATCGGCTTCCACGTCTCGAATGCGAACGACCGACCGCGGCCGGCGGGAATGCGTCGGGCGATCTGGGCTGCCTCGATGATGATCGTGCCGGCGCCGCAGCACGGATCGGTCAGCACACCCTTGTGGCTCGTCGCACCGCTCCACTGCAGCAGCGCTGCGGCGAGTGTCTCGCGAATCGGAGCCGGGCCGGCCTCGGTGCGCCACCCGCGCTGGTACAGCGGATCACCGGTGGCATCGAGGCTGACCGTCGCGATGTTGCGGGCAATGCGAACGTGCATCGTGTACACGCCACCCTCGTAGCTCAGTTCGGGGTCGTAGGCGCGACGCACGACTTCGCGAACGCGCTCTTCGATCGCATCGGTGTGGGTGAGTCGCGAACCAGATGTCGACACGCTGATCTCGAGCGCCGAGTGACGCGGCAACCACTCGTGCAGCGGGACATCGGCGAGCCCGGCTTTGAGATCGCCGAAGCCGCTGGCCTCGAACCGACCGATGCGGATCAACACGCGCGTCGCTGTGCGCAGGTGGAGGTGAGCGAGCATCAACTGAGCCCATGTGATCGAACACGTCAGGCCGCCGACGCCGAGGTCGACGACCTTCATGTCGAGCTTGGCCATCTCGCGCGCCGTCACCTCTTCGAGACCTGGCGCAGTGACGATGTATGCCTGGAGCCGGTTCATGAGACGCGACCTTGCCCATCGTGCATCAGCGGCAGACGCAGACCGGGCATTGCACCGATGTCGAGCCGGGTCGGACCGTCGCTGCGCAGACGATGCCAACCGGTGGCCGCGATCATCGCCGCGTTGTCGGTGCACATCGCCCGGCTCGGCACGAACGGACGGATCCCGTCCTCGGCGCACGCCGTCAGCCAGCGCTCGCGCAGGAGCGAGTTGGCAGCGACACCGCCACCGAGCGCCAGACCCTTCGCGCCGACTGCTCGCGCGGCGCGCCGTGCCTTGGTCACGAGCGAATCGACCACCGCTGTCTGGAACGAGGCAGCGACATCGGCCGTGACGACATCGGGATGCTTGCGGACGTGGTTCATCACAGCGGTCTTGAGACCGCTGAAGCTGAAGTCGAGCGAGTCAGGGATCGCACGGGGAAAGGCAATGGCATCGGGGTCACCGTATCTGGCCTCGCGGTCGATCGCCGGTCCGCCCGGATAGCCGAGACCGAGATAGCGGGCGACCTTGTCGAATGCCTCGCCGGCTGCATCGTCGATCGTCTCACCGAGCAACCGGTACTGACCGTGACCGCGCATCTCGACGAGCAACGTGTGCCCACCCGAAACGAGCAGAACGACGAGTGGCAGTTCCATCGACGGATCTTCCAGCAGACCCGCATAGAGGTGGGCCTCGAGGTGGTTGACACCCACGAAGGGAACGTCCCACACCAGGGCCAGTGCCTTGGCAGCAGCGACGCCGACGAGCAGCGCGCCGATCAACCCAGGTCCGACGGTGGCGGCGACCGCGTCGATGCGCGTGTCGCTGATGCCGGCGTCCTCGATCGCCTGGGCAACGACCGGCGCGATGAGTTCGACGTGGGCGCGGCTGGCGATCTCGGGCACGACGCCGCCGAACGGGACGTGCAGTTCCATCGAGGTGCTGATGACGCTGCTGAGGACATCGTTGCCACCCATGACCAACGAGGCCGCGGTCTCGTCGCAGCTCGTCTCGATGCCGAGGACGACGGTGGCGTCATCGACGTGCACAGGCGCCCTCATCGTTCCGCCGATCGTGGGGAGGCCTCGGGACTGAGCTGCCTCAGCCGAGCGGCGTATTCGGCGCTGCCGATCTCATGGCACCACATCACGATCGCATCCTCGACGTTCTCGTAGTACCGCTGACGGATGCCGGCTGGCTCGAACCCGAACTGGTGGTACAGCCCCTGCGCGGCGACGTTGGAGATGCGTACTTCCAGCGTCAATCCGGCGCACCGGCGGCGCCGTGCCTCCCACGCGAGATCGGCGAGCAGTCGGCGGCCGACCCCACCGCGCTGGCGATTGGGGTCGACGGCGATGTTCGTGATGTGTCCCTCGTCGGCGACCAGCATCATGCCCGCGTAGCCGACGAGCTCGCCGGCCCGATGGGCACTGACGTAGTAGCGCTGCCCCTGGCGGGCGAGCTCGATCTCGTTGGTGAACACGTTGACCGACCACGGCTGCGGGTAGACCTGGCGCTCGATGACCTGGATCGCGGTCAGGTCGCGGCGACGCATCGGTTCGATCACGAGACCGCGTGCGGGAGGCTCGCGGTTGAGCAGGCGCGACAGGACGCTCATCGAGCGGTCCTCATCGTGTCGTCCAGTTGATCTGCGCATCGGGAGCGCGGAGGTACAACGGCTGCACGGCTTCCAGGTTTGCAGACCCGTGCGGCTCGGCGTCGCTGCGCAACGCCTGGACACGCGCCAACTGCACGAGCGCGCCCGCCGACGGGTGAGCGAGGTCGGCAACCTCGACACCACGCTCGAAGTCCTCGCGATAGCGGTGTGCACCGTCGCCGACAGCAAGGACGTCTTGCCCGCGCGCCATGACATCGGCGTTGAAGTCGTCGACCGAGCACGCTCGCGGTTCGCTGAGTCGCTGCACACCACCCGGCGTCGCGAGATAGAACGCGTAGAACACCTCGCCCTTGCGCGCATCGATCACGCTCGCGATCACCTTCGCGGAATGCCGCAGCGGATACGCGAGCAGGTCGAGCGAGCTGATGCCGACGAGCGGAATCTGCAGCGCCTGGGCCATCGCCTTGGCGGACGCGATGCCGACGCGCATGCCGGTGAACAGCCCCGGTCCGACGTCGACGCCGATCGCGCCGATCTCACTCAACTCGATCTGGGCGTGGTGGCACACGAACTCGATCGCCGGCGCCAGGGTCTCTGCATGACGGCGACCCTGGTTGATCTCGACCAGGGCCATCACACCGTTGTCGCCGCCGAGCGCGACGCTGACGACCTGAGTCGCTGTCTCGATGCCGAGCGTGATCACGCGCGCGACCATTCATCGACAGCGGCTTCGAGCCGCTCCCATCTCGTGGCCCAGCGCCGATCGCTGGATGTGATCGTGATGTCGCGGGCATCGAACTCGTCGGCATCGGGATCGTCGTCGAGGCGCAATTCGATCTGCAGCTGCGGTCCGAGGTCGACGACATCGCCCCATTCGACGAGCATGATCGCGTCGTCCTCCAGCAGTTCATCGAGCGCGAGATCGGCGACCTCGGCGGTGTGGTCGAGACGGTACAGGTCCGCGTGATGCAAGGTGGTCGAGCCCGCCTGGTAGGTGTGCACCAGCGTGTATGTCGGTGACGTGACGGGTTCGTGGATGCCGAGCGCGCGGGCAAAGCCCTGCGCGAAAGCCGTCTTGCCCGCACCCATATGCCCCGACAGCACGATCAGGTCGCCAGGTCGCGCCAGCCGGGCGATCGCGACCGCGATGGCACGGGTGTCTTCGAGGGAGTGGGAGCGCAGTTCGATCATCGCAGTGGTGGAGGCGACACCCGTTGGAGATGCCGACGTTCGATTCGCTTGCTGATACCGCACACGATCTCGTAGCCAATTGTGCCAAGCCGGGACGCCCACTCCTCTGCTCGAATCGCATCAGTGCCGGCGGTGCCGGACTGGCTGCCGATCAGCACGACGTCGTCACCGACCGCAACAGCGACATCGCCGCAGTCGACCATCAGCTGATCCATCGTGACGACACCGACGATCGGCAGCCGGCGCCCGTGGATCAACACCTCGGCACCCGTGCCGGACAGACGTCGCGGCACCCCATCGGCGTACCCGATCGGGATCGTGGCCACGAGCGTGTCGACCTCGAACGTGTGCCGCATGCCGTAGCTGATCCGCTCGCCGGCCGCGACGATTTTGACCATGCTCACCCGTGCATGCAGGGAGAGCGCCGGACGAAGGTCGCCGCACAGTGCGTCGACGTCTGGGCCGGGTTCGATGCCATAGACGGCAATGCCTGCGCGGACCATGTCGTGTCGAGCCGCGGGTATCGCGAAGGCGCCTGCCGAATTCGCGGCGTGGACACGCAACGGCTCGATGCCGGCTCGATGCAGCGCGGCGAGGACAGCGTCGAATCGCCCGAGTTGCAGTTGATTCGCCGCCGCCGATGGTTCGTCGGCCATGGCGAGATGGGTGAACACGCCGTCGAGCGACAACTGCGGTTGGTCGACGATCGCAGTAGCCAGCGCCACGACGTCATCCGGCGCAGCCCCGACTCGATGCATTCCGGTGTCGACCTTGAGATGCACGCCCACCGTCACGCCCGCGGCCCGAGCAGCATCGGCGAGCGCGTCGATCGCATTGCGCGAGTAGAGCGTTGCGGTCAAGCCGTTGGCGACGAGGTCGGCGAGTTCTTCCGGCGGTTGCTCACTCAGCACCAGGATCGGCGCAGCGATGCCCGCTGCCCGGAGTTCGACGCCTTCCTGAACCAACGCGACACACAGGCCGGCCGCTCCCGCATCCAGCGCGGCTCGGGCGATCTGCACGCTTCCGTGGCCGTAACCATCGGCCTTGACGACAGCACACAATTCAGCGGGCGCGGCAGCCGCGCACAACACAGTGACGTTGTGCGCGATCGCGTCGAGGTCGACCTCGACCCACGCCCATCTCACGCGAACGAGTCCAGGATCTGTGGGATCAGCGGCAACAGATCGCCGGCGATGAACCCGTGACGATGCCCGAGCTTGGCCGCGCGCCCGTGGATCCACGCTCCGGCGGCAGCGGCGTGGAACGGTGCGATGCCCTGCGCCAGCAAGGCGCCGATGACGCCGGCCAGGACGTCGCCCGTCCCGGCTGTGGCCAGCCGATCGTCGCCGGCGGTCACGACGAGCACGTTGCCGTCGGGGTCGGCGATCACCGACGCGGGGCCTTTGAGCAACACGATCGCGCCGACACTCGACGCCAGCTGACGAGCAGCCATCATGCGATCCGCGCCGGGCTTCTTCCCGGTCAGCAGCGCGTATTCGCCATCGTGCGGGGTGAGCACTGTCGGCGACTTTCGGTCACGCAGGATCGGGCCGACACCATCGCTGCTCCACGCGAGGGCGAACAGGCCGTCGCCGTCGACCACCGTCGGCACGAACGACTGGCGCAGAACATCGCGTATCGACACAACCGTCTGGTCGGTGCGCCCGAGTCCCGGGCCAATCACCAGCGACTGGAAGCGGTCGAGGCTGGCGAGCACGTCACTGCCCCAGCCGAACGGCGGGATCGGGCGCTGCACATATTCGTGGTTGCCGCTGTCGAGCTCGGCGCCAGGTACCGACAGATGCACCATGCCGGCGCCGGTCCGCTGCGCGGCGGTCGCGGCGAGGTTGGCCGAACCCGTCATGCCTGCACTGCCGGCCACGACTCGCGTCGAGGCCTGCCACTTGTGCGCATCGCTGTGCCGCGGTCGCCACCAATCTCGGACGTCGCCCTGCTGAACGAGGTGGGCATTCACGGAGTCGCACTGCAGGCCGATGTCAGCAACCTCGATCGAGCCGGCGAGCTCGGCACCGGGTGCGAACAGCACACCGGGTTTGAGCGCCGCGAGCACGATGGTGTGATCGGCCTGCATCACCCCGACTGGGGCGTGACCGGTGAGTCCGTCGACGCCGGACGGGATGTCGACAGCCAGGACTCGAGCGTCACCTGGATCCGGAGCATTCCAGAACCCGTGGAACCCGGTGCCGTATGCGGCATCGATCACGAGGTCGCACTCGGGCAACGTCCGCGGCGCATCGACGGCGTCGATGACGCGCACCTGCACACCGCGGGCCGCCAACCTGCGCGCCGCCACTCGCCCGTCGTTGCCGTTGTTCCCCGGGCCGGCGATGACGATCACCCGGCGACCGTAGGTACCACCGAGCATTCGCACCGCGGCCCACGCCACGGCTGACCCGGCGCGACCGATCAACGTCTCGACCGGTTCATTCGCCGCCGCATCGATCGCGCGCATCTCCTGCGGCGTCACGATCGGCAACATCGTCCCAGCGTAGCGATCCCGCCTATTCGGCGATGACGTAGGCGATCGCGAGCAGGTCGGTGTGCGTGATCGACAGGTGCCACCGCGTGACCCCGGCCTTTGCGGCCAACGACGCGGCGGCGCCGGACTCGGCGAAGCACAGCGACGGCGCGCCGGATTCGGCTCGCGTCACCCACACGTCGTGGAACCCGAAGGCACCCAAGCCGACCCCGAGCGCTTTCATCACGGCCTCGCGGGCCGCGAACCGAGCGGCCAACGACGGCACCTGATCCGACTTCGGTTCGACGTAGTCCAACTCGTGTTGAGTGAACAGCCGCGTCCGCATCGACGGTGTGCGCTCGAGCGATCGACGGAACCGTTCGATCTCGACGGCGTCGACACCGATGCCGATCATGTGCGCCAGTGGTCAGCCATGTCGCTGATCGGCAGGATCAGGAGATCTGCCACCGGCAACTCGCTGAGGCGGTCGTCGCGGAAGCTGCCCTCGGTTTCCGTCACCCAGTCGACGAGGCGGTTGTAGCGCCGGTCGTAACCCTGCAGGACGCCGCGCATCGCCGAGGCCGAGAGATGGTCGTGAAAGCGAACGTGCAGCAGCGTGATCCCGGTGGTCTCGTTGGACTTCACCTCGGGCACGAAGATCACCGTGCGCTGATCGCTGCGACCTCGAGCAACGAGGACGTCGCGTTCCGCGGCGACGCGACGCTTCGTACCGACGAGCGAGTTGTTGCGCTCGACACGCGACGTCACATCGAGCGAGAGCCCGCCACGATCGACGATCGAGATCGTGGCGTGATGCGAATCGGGGTCACCTTCGATCTCGTAGCGCGTGAAGCCGACGACGTCGGCAACTGCCGGGTCGAGGTCGGCCAGCACCTTCAGCGACTTGTACGACAGGCGATCGCGGCCGACTCCTGCCTGCAGCACGGCCTGCACCAGGCGCCGATCGAGCACACCCTCGTCGTTGCGGGAGATGCCAACGGTGACGGTCTTGGCCTGATGCTTGATGGCGTCGATCGGGCGTGTCAACTCCTCGACACCGCGTGTGACGGCTGCGGTGAGATCGTCGATCAGCATGCTCGGAGTGCCGAGCTTCCCGGTGTCGGCCTGATACGACTCCAACGGTGACGCGCTCAGCGCGACCCTCAAGACGTTGACCAACCGCACCGCAGTCGATGCTTCCATCTGCCCGTCATACAGACCGCTCTGCAGGTTGGCGAGATAGCGGTCGGCGATCGGGCCCAGCTCGGCGCGGACGAGGCGGACGACTTCGTCACCGACGTCGGTCGTGGCGACGACTCGCTTGATCAGTTCGCGCGCCTCACGCAGCGGCAAGGCCGACGCATCGATCGCCAACGCCGCTTCATAGCCGAAGAGGTGCCCGACCATCGCCGACAGGATGAACGCCAACGCCGGGTCGACACTGGGCACGCTCACGACGTGGGCGGCGGCCGCGAAGCGGGATTCGCCCTCGGTCGCGATCACGATCGGCAATGCTTTGTGGGCCCGGAAGATGGCGACTTCCTTGGCCACATCGTCGGCCGTGCCACCGCTGAGCCCGGCTGCGCAGACCAGGATCAAGGGCTCACACGACAGGTCGATGTGCTTCTTGTCTTCGGTGATGTCGCAGGCGATGCTCTTGTAGCACAGCTCGCTGAGCTTGATTCGTACCTCTTGCGCGGCGACCGCGTTCGGCCCGTTGCCGACGACCGTCCAATACCGTCGCTGCGGCGCGAACCGCCGCGCCGCGTCGCCGATGTGGTCGCGTTCGTCGAGCACGACGCGCATCGCATCTGGAATCTCGCGGAGTGACGTGAGCAACTTGTGGCGACGAGCGACCGAGCCCAAACCGGCCGCCTCGCTGATCGCGCACGCCAAAAGGGTGCCCGCCGCGACCTGCGCGTAGAAGGCCTTGGTCGATGCGACGCTCATCTCGACGTCGCGGCCGTCCGACGTGTACATCACACCGTCGGCCTTGTCGGTGAGATCACTGTTCCGCCGGTTGACGATGCCGATCACGGCCGCGCCTCGACCGCGCACGAGGTCGACCGTGCGGTTCGTGTCGGTGGTGGTGCCACTCTGACTGACGGCGATGACGAGCGTGTCGCTCATGTCGAGCCGCATCCCGAATCCGCTCAACTCGGTGGCCACGACGGGATCGACGTCGAGCATGCCTTCCACGAGCGTGTCGAGCGTTGCCGCCACACTTCGTCCGGCGATCGCCGCCGTGCCCTGGCCGATGACGAGTACCTTGCGCAGTTTGCCGCTACCGAGACCGGCGGCAATGAAGGGCGGCAACGCGCGTTCACCGACGAGCGCGTGGAGGACGCCGTCGTGTTCGATGATCTTGGCTCGCAGCGTCTTGCGGAAGCTGTCGGGTGCCTCGGTGATCTCCTTGAGCAGGAAGTGCGGTGCGGTGCCGCGATCGATGTCGCGCGTCGTCACCTCGGCGGTCACGACCTCGGATTCGAGGATCGGCAACTCGGTACCGTCGTAAGAGATCCGGCGGATGCCGGAGATCTCGCCCGCGTGCGCGGCATCGAGCGCGAAGACCTGGCCACGGCTGATGTCCTCGCCCTCGAACGACGCCAGTTCCCCGTCGAGACGGATGTAGCGACTGGTCTCCTCGACCAAGCCGTACGGCTCGCTGGCGACGATGAACGCATCCTCGGCCAGCCCGACGTACAGGTTCTGGCCACTGCCGCGCACGGCGAGCATGACCTGCTCGGGATCATCGGCCGAAGCGGCACCGATCGCGACGCTTCCCTCGAAACTGGCAACGGTGCGACGGAAGGCCTCGGTGAGATCGCCGGTCTTCTCCGCGTAGCGCGACACGAGCGCGGGGATCACCTTGGCATCGGTGGTGATCGGCCCGGCGATGCGCAGCTCGTGCTCGATCTTGAGGTCGGCATGATTGTCGACATCACCGTTCAAGGCACCCACGACGTAGGGCCCCGTGCGGTAGCTCGCTTCGAGTTCGTCACTGTTGATCGGATGGCAGTTCGGCTCGCTGATGATGCCGACGCTGGCCCACCGAGTGTGGCCGAGCAGCGTCAGCCGGGCCTGTGGCGCGGCCAGCGCGAGCCGGAGAAGATCGTCGGCCATGATCGCGGCGCGCAGCGCGGTGGTGTTGTCGCCGAGTTCGCCGATCTCAGCGGCAGCCTTGTAGACGAAGCTGAGGCACCTGCCGGCGACGCGCACCGAGCCGTTCGTGAACAGCGGGTTGTCGTTGCGCCCGGCGAGCAGGTTCCTGACGGCCGCGTCGTCGGTCGACAGACCGTGGTCCCACACGTACAGATGCACACCCGCGGAGTCGCGACCGCGAACCTCGAGCCGATCGAGCGCCGACAACGCCTGCTGCACCGCGAAGTAGCCGGCGATCGCCGCCGGGCCCGCATCGCGGCCGGCCATTTCGTCGACCATTCGAGCGCTGCGCAACCGATCCTTGCGGATCGCCCACACCCCATCACGGAGTCGCCCCAGTGTCGCATTTGCCTCTTCGAGTTCGTCGATCGCGAGGACCTCGCCCACTTCGAGACGTTGCTCGGCATCGGCCAGCGCGGCGTCGAGTTGATCGAGACGTGCGGTGATGCCGGCCACCAGTTCGTGCCGGCCGACGAGACACTTCACGCCTGGAACGCCGCGCAGCAGTTGGTCGACGTCGCTCGTGATGTCTGCGGCGAGCGCGATGTCGAGCGACGCAGCAACGGCACGATCGAGATGTCCGAGGATGTCGGCTGCCGACGGCACCGGTCGATGAGACGGCCGACTGTGAATTGCGATGATCCCGCACATGACGGAAAGGCTACTTTGACCGGCTCGCGCTCGGCCGTCAGGCGAAGCGCCGGCGGACGATCTCGGCCAGGCCTTCGGCGATCTCGAGGGCGACATCGTCGGTCGATGCCTCGACCATGACCCGCACCAGCGGCTCAGTGCCGCTGGCTCGCACGAGGACGCGCCCGTCGCCACCGAGCTGCGACTCTGCGGCAGCGATCTCTGCGGCGAGCTCCGCAGCGATGTCGGGATGCTGGACGGCGACGCGAATGTTCACGAGCGTCTGCGGATACGTGGTCATGACTTCGGCGGCGAGATCGCTGAGCGGTCGACCCGAACGCCGGACGTGATCGGCGAGGCGCAGACCGGCGAGCAGGCCATCCCCGGTCGTTGCGACGTGACGGTAGATGAGGTGACCGCTCTGCTCGCCACCGATCGCGTATCCGCCGGCGTCGAGTGCCTCCAGCACGTAGCGGTCACCGACGGCCGTCGCGACCACATCGATGCCCTCGCGGTGCATCGCGCGATGGAACCCGAGGTTGCTCATGACCGTGACGACGACCGCCCCGCCGGTGAGGGCACCGGCATGCTTCAGCTGGATTGCCCCCAGCGCGATCAGGCGGTCCCCGTCGACGATGTTGCCGCGGTTGTCGACCGCGATCACGCGATCACCATCGCCGTCGAAGGCCAAGCCGAGATCTGCCCCGCGAGCGACGACTTCGAGCGCAAGCGCGTGCGGATGCGTCGCGCCG
The DNA here is from genome assembly GCA_038227995.1 of Acidimicrobiales bacterium. Classification (GTDB taxonomy): domain Bacteria; phylum Actinomycetota; class Acidimicrobiia; order Acidimicrobiales; family Ilumatobacteraceae; genus WLMZ01. Next base: position 32,355 of record JBBRPP010000011.1, on the reverse strand, counting down.
CACTCGGCGTTGATGTTCGTGCCATCGGGCGCAGCGGCCAACACAACGACCTCGGCACCCAACGCGCGCACAGCGAGCGGGGCCGCTCGGCTCATCGCTCCGTTCGCACAGTCGATGACGATGCGCATCTCGCGCAGCGCGTCGGGATCGAACATCGCCGTGAGGTGATCGACGTAGGCGTCGATGAGTGAGCCGTCAGCGCCCACCTCGTGCGTACGATCATCGTCGATGAATTCGACGGCTCCGGCCGCGTCCAGCTGGGCTTCGATCTCGCGCTCGACGTCGTCGCGGAGCTTGGCCCCGCCCGCCGCAAAGATCTTGACACCGTTGTCCTGCCACGGGTTGTGCGAGGCGGTGATCATCGCCGCCGGGCAACCGCGAGCCACCGACAGCCACGCCAGCGCTGGCGTGGGCATCACCCCACACGCGACAACGATCGCGCCCTTCGAGCGCAGGCCGGCGGACAGCGCAGCCTCGAGCACCGGGCCCGAGGCGCGCGTGTCCCGCGCGATCAACCATGTTCCATGACCCAGGATCTGGGCTGCGGCGGCTCCCAGCGTCGCAACGGACGCGGGGGTCAGCTCGGTGAGAGCAACGCCGCGAACACCATCGGTGCCGAAGCGCAACAACTCAGCGCTTGGTGTACTGAGGCGCCTTACGGGCCTTCTTGAGACCGTACTTCTTGCTCTCCTTGCGACGCGAGTCGCGGGTGAGCAGGCCGGCCTTCTTGAGCAAGCCACGCTGCTCGGGGTCGAGTTCGATCAGCGAACGGGCGATGCCCATGCGCAGCGCACCGGCCTGGCCACTGACGCCGCCACCGTGGATGGTGCAGTCGATGTCGTATGCCTCTTCGGTGCTGGTCAGGCGCAGCGGCTCGGAGACGATCATGCGAGCCATCGCCGTCGGGAAGTAGTTCTCGAAGGTGCGGCCGTTGACGGTCACGATGCCGGTACCCGGACGGAGGCGAACGCGAGCAACGGATTCCTTGCGGCGGCCAGTGGTTTGCGTGAGTGGCTTGGTGCCCATGGTGATGCAGGTTCTCCGAGTGTTCAGCGGGCTTTGGCCGCAGAGAGGTCGAGTACGACAGGTGACTGGGCGGCGTGCGGGTGCTCTGGACCGGCGTACACCTTGAGCTTGGTGATCTGCTGACGGCCGAGCGGGCCATGGGGCAGCATGCCGCGAACGCTGTTGCGCACGGCTTCGTCAGGACGGCGGCCGAGGAAGTTGGCGTACGTCTCGGTGTGCAGGCCACCGGGGTAACCGCTGTAGCGATGGACGTTCTTCTTGCTCGCCTTGTCGGACGTGAGCACGACCTTGTCGGCGTTGATGATGATCACGTGATCGCCGGTGTCGATGTGGGGTGCGAAGGTGGTCTTGTGCTTGCCGCGCAGGATGCGAGCGGCTTCGGTGCACAAACGGCCGAGAACGAGACCCTCGGCGTCGATCACGTGCCAGGCGCGGGTGATCTCACTTGCTTTTGGTGTGTACGTGCGCATCATCGAAACTTTCTGGGGCCGCCGGGAACTCAACAAGGATAGAGGCGCAGATGCGCGATCGGCAATCAGATCGGCGTTGAATTCCCGCCTCCATCGTACGATGAGATGGTGTTCGCTCTGATCGCCTCGACCAACGTGGCCCTCGGTCGTTGGCTCGGTGCCGGTGTCGGTGTGATGCTGCTCGTCATGGCCGGATTCGGCGTGCGTGACTTCCGCCGCGGTGGCCGAAGCGGTCGCGGTGGCCGCTGGCCCCGCAACTGACCTCAGTGGGGGACGCCTGCGGGGCGGCAGTTGGGATCCCAGAGACCGTCCCACCATTCGCGTTGCTCGCGGAGCGGATCGGTGACGACAGCCGACACGGAATCGAGCACCATCGTGCTGCGCGACGCGGCGTCGTACCGTGGCCATGGACCGAGCGCTGCGGTCGACGGATCGCCGGTGGCCGCGAACGCCGACCACGCCGAACGCATCGCCGATCCCAGACGACGGGCATCATCATCGACCCCGAGGAAGTCGCTCCACCCGCCGGCCCCGAACGTGTCGAACGTGAACGGCAGGTCGATCGCATGGAAGGCGCCGATGTCGCGCGCGGCATGCCGCGCCTGCCAGTCGAACTGGTACACGAACGTCGGCGCATCGGCGGGGCGCGAATCAGCCACACGGATCACCGGTTGACGCATGTTGCCGTCGGTCGTCAGCGCGCCCCACGCGTCGGATCCGGCTGGCCGAGAGGTGTTCACCGCCGCCGCGGTGTAGTGGTCGACGAGCTCGCCGGCCACATCGATGCCGGGATCGCGGGCCATGCGCGCGTGAAGGAACGAACGCGCCCAGGCGGCCATGCCCTCGCGGTCGAGATCGTCGGCACGTGGATCAGGGAACAGCCGGAGTTCGTCAGCGGTGTACCCGACCAGCAGGGAGACGTCACTCGCCGCGCCGCTCGCCAGCGCGACCGACGGCGTCGCGGGAACCAGCGTGCCGTCGACGACCGGATGGAACACCATCGTGCCGACGTCGAACAGCAGGCGAGCGCTGACGATCTGTTGGGTCTCGAGGATCTGCTCCGGCGTGAGCGCTCGCAGTTCGGCAACCGTCACAGCGCCGGCCTTCTCGACGAACACCTGTGCCACCCGCGCGCTCGTGTCGCCGTGGATGGTGAGATCGATGCCCGGACTTTGCACGATCGCGCCGCGGACCAATGCGCCGATGCCGTCGGTCGTCAGGAGATGCATGATCGACCCGGCGCCGGCGGACTCACCGAAGACCGTCACCCGCTGGGCATCGCCGCCGAAATGTGCGACGTTCTCGGACACCCACTTGAGCGCGAGCAGTTGGTCGCGCAGCCCACAGTTGACGTCGGTGGTCTCGCCACCGTCGATCGTGCGTAGATCGAGGAAACCGAGCGCGCCCATCCGGTAGTTGAACGTGACGACGACGATTTCCTGTTCGGCCGCGAGGCGAGCTGCGTCATAGGTCTCCATCGACGTACCGCCCGTGACGAACGCCCCGCCGTACACCCAGACCATGACCGGCAACGCAGAGCTCGCCGTCGCCGCAGCCGGAGACCAGACGTTGAGGTTGAGGCAGTCTTCGGAAATCTCGGTGACTTCCATCCCCGGAACGACACCGGAAAACGGCCCGGATGTCGCCTGGATCGGATTCGGCCCGAAGCGATCGGTATCGAGCACACCCGTCCACGGTTCGGCAGGCGTTGCCGCGCGAAAGCGCTTCTCCCCGACCGGCGGCGCTCCGTACGGGATGCCCGCCCAACGCCGGGTCGGGCCGTACGGCGTGGTGATGGTCGTACCCCGGACGAAGCCGGCGGTGGTGCCAACGACGGACGTGTCGTTCTCGGTGTCGCTCATGGTGTGCCGCTCAATATGCGTTCGGGTCGTTCTGGACGGCGAGCGGAACCTCGTGGCCGTACAGCGCCGACGCGTTGGCCCATGTGATCTTGCGGATGTCTTCGGCCGGCAGATGCCCGATCTCTTCGTGAATGACGGCCTGCGAGCGCGGCCACGTCGAGTCGCAATGCGGGTAGTCGGCCTCGAGCAGGATGTTGCCGACCCCGATGCGATCGCGCTGCGAGAACGACGACTGATCCTCGACGGCGCAGAACCAGAAGTTGCGCTGCAGCACCTCGGCCGGCGTGAGATCGCCCTTCCAGGTGCCGTACATCGAGTTGTAGCTCTGCATGTGATCAAGCCGATCGAGCAGGCCGGCGACCCACCCGATGCCGCCCTCGGACAGGCAGATCTTGAGGTCGGGGAAGCGCACCGGCAACAGCGAGAACAACCAGTCGACCGCGGCGAACATCGCGTACGCGAAGAACAGCACGCCGACGACATCGGGCGGCGCATCGTCGGTGGTGGCCGGCGAGACACCCGATGATCCGATGTGGAGGTTGACGACCGTGCCCGTTTCGGCGCACGCCCGCATGATCGGATCCCAGTGACCCGAGTGCATCGTCGGGAGACCGAGCTGGTGAGGACTCTCGGTGAACGTCACGGCGCGGAACCCGCGGGCCGCGTTCTCGCGGATCATCGCCGCACCGACCTCGGGGTCGAGCAGCCACGGCAGCTGGCACGGAATGATGCGCCCCGGATGGGTACCCGCCCATTCCTCGAGGTGCCAGTCGTTCCACGCGCGCACACACGCCATGCCCAACGCTTGGTCCTTGGTGGTCATCTGCAGTCGCTGGCCGGCGAATCCGGGAAGGAACGACGGGAAGTTGAGCGACGCGTAGATGCCGTTCAGATCCATGTCGGCCACGCGGGCATCGATGTCCCATGCACCGCGGCGCATGTCCTCGAAGCGCACTGGCTCGAAGCCCCACTCGGACACCGGTCGGCCGACGACAGCGTTGAAACCGACGTTCGGCAGGCTGACGCCGTCGTACATCCACGTCTGGCGTCCACCCTCGACCTCGACGATGCGCGGCGCACGGTCGGCCATTGCCGCCGGGACTCTGCCCGCGAACGTGTGCGGTGGCTCGACGATGTGGTCGTCGACGGAGATGACGGTGTAGAGACGCTCGGCCCGCGGCGGGTCGGGCAGCAGCGTGACCGTTCGTTCGTCAGCCGTCGCTGCTTGGGTGAAATTGAGATCGGATGCGAGATCGTCGATGCTGCGCATTGGGCCTCCCCTCGGGCAGAGGTCAACCTAAGACATCGGGCTCGTCACGAAGCAACTGGCGCACCGCACCGGCGAAATAGACGGGCGCACCGCGTTCCAGCAGCGACGCTTTCATGCCCTCCATGAACCCGCGGCGCATCACCAGCGGATCGCCGTTGACGGCCATCACGTCGTACGCCAACCGGCAGACACGATCGATGGATGCCGAGCGATACACCGCTTCCTCGATCGTCTCACCGGTCACGATGACGCCGTGTGAGCCGAGGATCACGGTGGTCGAATCGCCGATCTGTGCGGCCAGATCAGCGCCGAGCTCGGGTGTGTCGATCTCGCCGGTGTACTCGCGGATGAACGTCAGATCGTCGAGGAACATCGAGCCGGTCTGGTGCACGAGCTTGGGCAGCACGCCGAGGGCCGCCATCACCGTGACGTGATACGGATGGTTGTGCACCACGACGCGCGCATCGTGGCGACGCCGATGCAATTCGGTGTGGATGTGGATCGCCGGCGTCACGTCCCATTTGCCACCGATGACATTCGCGTCCTCGTCGACCGCGCAGATGTCGGACGCCGAGATCTCGCGCCACCACAGGCCCCACGGATTGACGAGCATCGACGAAGCCCCCGGGCGCTGCCATGTGATGTGTCCGGCGAGGTTCTCGGAGAAGCCGTCCTTGGCCAGGATTCTGAACGCGCATGCCAGCTTCTGTTCGTCGGTGAGGTCGACGCCGATGGGGGGCGTGATCTTCGGGGCCCAGACGGCCAATCCGCCCCGCTTGCTCTCGCCTGACGGTCGGCTGCTGACGGTGTCGGTCATTGTCGTATCTTTCAGAACGAAGGAATTGCTGTCAATCGTTGCAGCAGGGGGGACCATGATGCGAGCCGTCGTACTCGATGATTACCAGAACGTTGCCGCGAAGTTCGGTGATTGGGCGTCACTCCACGACGTCGAGATGGTCTCGGTCACTGAGCACATCGCCGACGAGGCCGCGCTCGCCGAACGACTGGCCGGCGCGCAGATCGTGGTTGCGATGCGCGAGCGCACACCCTTCCGGGCCACACTCTTCGACCGCCTCCCCGACCTCGAGTTGATCGTCACCACCGGCCTGCGCAACGCCGTGATCGACATGACCGCCGCGGCTGCCCACAACGTGACCGTGTCCGGCACGTGGGGCGTCATCACGCCGACCTCGGAGCTGACGTGGGGCCTGATCCACGCCGTCACACGGCACATCGCCGCCGACGACGCAACGATGCGCGCCGGCGGATGGCAGACGCGACTGGGCACCGGCCTGCACGGTCAACGGCTGGGTCTGATCGGCCTCGGCAACATCGGCAAGGAAGTCGCCAAGGTCGGCAAGGCGTTCGGGATGGACGTCGTCGCCTGGAGCCAGAACCTGACGGCGGAGCGGGCCGAAGCGGCCGGGGTCGAGTTCGTCTCTCGGTCGAACCTGATCGAGACCTCTGACGTCATCTCGATTCATCTCGTCCTCAGCGATCGCACGCGCCACCTGATCGGCATCCCCGAGTTGGCGGCGATGAAGAACTCGGCCGTGCTGATCAACACCTCGCGTGGCCCGATCATCGACCAGACGGCGTTGGTCGCCGCGCTGCATCGGGGCGACATCGGTGGCGCCGGGCTCGACGTGTACGAGGTCGAGCCGCTTCCCGTCGACGACCCCCTGCGCACAGCGCCCAACACCGTGCTCACGCCGCACACGGGCTACGTCGTGTCCCAGGTCTACGACATCTTCTTCCGCGAGATCGTCGAGGACATCAAAGCCTGGCAAGCGGGCGCCCCCATCCGCGTCGTCCCCGCGCCGTAGCGTCCTCCGGCGCAATCGCTCGGGTGTCGATCCGGTGGAGGGCCAACACGATCGACACCCGAACCCAGCTGCCTCACACATCAGGACGCCGGTCGGGTGTCGAATTGGTCGGCGCTCCACTCGATCGACACCCGAAACCCGAAACCCGCGTCACAGATTCGACTCACGGCTCGGGCGGGTAGCCGACTTCCCACAGCGTCAGGCCATGGGCCGGCGCAAGGCGGGGTGCGGCGCGACGATCGCGGGCACGCATGATGCCGCGCACGTCACCGGCGTGCTTGCTGCCCTGGCCGACGTCGATCATCATGCCCACGATCGAGCGCACCATCTGGTGACAGAACGCGTTGGCGCGGATCTCGAACCGCAGCACTCGCTGATCGGTGAACGCGCTCATCTCCGTGCTCACGTCGGTCCAGCGGGCGAGCATGACGTATCGATGCAGCGACGGTTCGGGCTGCCCTTCGACACTGTCCGGCCGACGACAGAACGAGGAGAAGTCGTTCTCGCCGATCAACGGATCGCAGGCGAGTTGCATCGCCGGCAACGACAGCGGGCGATGGACGTGCCACGCGGTCGCAGCCAGGAACGGGTTCGGCGCCGATGCGTTGACGACGGTGTAGCGGTAGTGGCGCCACTGGGCACTGAAGCGAGCGCTGAAGTCGTCAGCCGCCCACTCGGCTGAACGCAGCACCACCGCTGGGCCGCACATGCTGTTGACCCGGCGGCACAGCGAATCGAGGTCCGTGAGTGCAGGCAGATCTGCGCTGACGACCTGGCCCCAGCCGTGCACGCCCGCATCGGTTCGGCCGGCCCCGACCAGTTGCACAGGATGGCGCGTGATGAGGCTCATCGACTCGGTCAGCACACCGACCACGGTGCGCTGGTCCACGTTCGGAGCGAATCCGCTGAAGCCTGCGCCGTCGTAGGCCACAACGAAACAAACCCGCCGCAGAGCGACGGGTTCGTTCACGTTGTTCGGCATGTTCTCTGGGGCCGTCGCCGGCACCGGATCAGACCAGTTCGATGCGGGCCATTTGGGCCTTGTCGACCTGGCGCGGTCCGAGCTTGAGGATGCGCAGGTAGCCACCGTTGCGCTCGATGTAGCGAGGCGCCACGTCATTGACGAGCTTGGCCGTCATCTCCCGGTCACCGAGGTAACCCTGGATCTGACGGATGCGATGGATGCGCATGGGATCGTCGTCGGTGGCCTTCTTGGCCTTGGTGATCAGCTTCTCGGCGATCGGGCGCAGCGCCTTGGCCTTGGCCTCGGTGGTGACGATGCCCTCGGCCGCGATCAACGACGCAGTGAGGTTGGCCATCATCAGCCGTTGGTGTTGCGAGCTGCCACCGAAGTTGCGAGCTCTGCGGGGTGTAGCAGGCATGGTGTTTCTTTCGTCTCTCGGGTCGTGGCTCGGTCAGCCGCGCAGCGTCAGGCCGCGCTCGTCGAGCTTCTGCTTGACCTCGTCGAGCGACTTCTGACCAAAGTTGGTGATGTTCAGAAGGTCGTCTTCGGTCTTGGTGAGCAGCTCGCCAATGGAATTGATCTGGGCCCGCTTGAGGCAGTTGCGCGGACGCTCGGACAGATCGAGGTCTTCGATCGGCAGGTCGAGGTCGGGCGACGAGGCGCTGCTGGCAGCGACCTCGCCGAGCTCGAGGCCCTGCGGTTCGTCGCTGAGGCTGGCGACGAGGTCGACGAGCGAACGCAGCGTCGCGCCGGCCGAGGCCAGTGCTTCGCGAGGGGCGATCGATCCGTCGGTCTCGATGTCGATGACGAGACGGTCGTAGTTCGTGCTCTGCTCGACGCGGGTCGGCTCGACTTCGAACATGACGCGACGCACCGGCGAGAAGATCGCGTCGATCGGGATGACACCGATCGTGCGGCTCTCGTTCTCACGATGGCTGCTGAGGTAGCCACGGCCACGCTCGACGGTGAGGTCGATGGCCAGGCGGCCCTTCGCGTTCAACGACGCGAGGTGGAGATCGGTGTTGAGGATCTCGACATCGCTGGGGCACTTGATGTCAGCGGCGCTGATCTCGGCCGGGCCGCGGACATCGAGGCGGATCACGACGGCTTCGTCGCTCAAGCTCGTCAGGACGATGTCCTTGAGGTTGAGGATGATGTCGGTGATGTCCTCGCTGATGCCGGGGATCGTGTCGAACTCGTGCAGCGCGTCGTCGAAGCGGACAGCCGTGACGGCTGCACCGGGGATCGAGGACAGCAGCGTACGACGCAGTGAGTTGCCGATCGTGTGGCCGAAGCCAGGCTCGAGCGGGCCGACAGCGAAACGCTGACGGTTGTTGGATTCGTCGCCGATTGCCTCGACGGTTGGGCGCTGAATGACGAGCATAAGAGCCGTGGTCCTTTCGGGGGATCGGTTACTTGGAGTACAGCTCGACGATGAGCTGCTCTCGGACTGGCACATCGATGTGTTCGCGCTGCGGAAGGTCACGAACCGTGACCTGCTTGCCGCCGTCGCCCTGCTCGAGCCAGCCGACGACCTTGCGGTCGAGGGTGTCGATGTTGTGCTGGATGACGATCATGTTGCGCGCCTTCTCGTGGAGGCTGACGACGTCGCCCTTCTTCACCCGGTAGCTGGCGATGTCGACTCGCTTGCCGTTGACGAGGATCTTGCCGTGGCTCACGAACTGCCGAGCCTGGGGCCGGGTCTCGGCCCAACCGGCGCGGTAGACGATGTTGTCGAGGCGCTGCTCGAGCAAGCGGAGCAGGTTCTCACCCGTCGGGCCTGCAAGACGGTTGGCCGTCTCATAGGTGCGGTGGAACTGGCGCTCGAGGACGCCGTAGATGAACTTCGCCTTCTGCTTCTCCTGCAATTGGGCGAGGTACTCGCTGCCGGCGTTGCGGCGGCGGGTACGGCCGTGCTGGCCGGGCGGGAAGGGGCGACGCTCGAGCGCCTTGCGACCCTTCTCGTTCTCGAAGATGTTGGTGGCGAGGCGGCGCGAGACGCGCACCTTCGGTCCGGTGTAACGAGCCATGACTAGTTCCTCTTGCGCTTCGGCTGGCTGCAGCCGTTGTGAGCCAACGGCGTGACATCCTTGATGGACGTCACTTCGAGGCCGGTGTTCTGGATCGAGCGAACCGCTGTGTCGCGACCCGAGCCCGGGCCCTTGACCTGAACTTCGACGCGGCGCAGACCGTGCTCCATCGCCGCACGGGCAGCCTTGTCGGCAGCCATCTGGGCCGCGAACGGGGTGCTCTTGCGAGAACCCTTGAACCCCACGCCGCCGGACGATGCCCACGAGATGACGTTGCCCTCGGTGTCGGTGACACTGACGATGGTGTTGTTGAACGAGCTCTTGATGTGGACGACACCGACGGTGACGTTCTTGCGCTCGCGCTTGCGGGGACGGCGTCCCCCTGGCTTTGGCTTTGCCATCGCTACTTCCTCACGGCCTTCTTCTTGTTGGCAACGGTCTTCTTCGGGCCCTTGCGGGTACGAGCGTTGGTGTGGGTGCGCTGGCCACGGACGGGCAGGCCCTTGCGATGACGAATGCCTTGCAGGCAACCGATCTCGATCTTGCGCTTGATGTCCTGCTGGACTTCGCGACGCAGGTCACCTTCGACGGTGAGCTTCTCGACCTCGGAGCGGAGTCGGTTGACTTCGTCCTCCGTCAGGCTGCGGACGCGGGTGTTGGGATCGAGGCCGGCGTCTGCACAGATCTTCTGTGCGGTCGGCTTGCCGATTCCGTAGATGTAGGTGAGTGCGATCTCCAACCGCTTCTCGCGGGGAATGTCGACACCGGAAATTCGAGCCATCTTCTACAAGTCCTCTTCTTCAGCCCTGGCGCTGCTTGTGACGGGGGTTTTCGCAGATCACCATGACGCGACCGTGGCGGCGGATGACCTTGCACTTCTCGCAAATTTTCTTCACGCTTGGACGGACCTTCATGGGACCCTTGCTCTTTCTTGCCCTGACGGGCTGGACTCTTGGGCTTCGACTGTGAAGCAGCGCTACTACTTGTAGCGGTAGGTGATACGACCACGGGTGAGGTCGTAGGGGGTGAGCTCTACCTGAACCTTGTCGCCGGGCAGGATGCGGATGTAGTGCATGCGCATCTTTCCGGAGATGTGCGCCAGAACTTTGTGGCTATTTTCGAGTTCGACACGGAACATTGCGTTCGGCAGCGATTCGACAATGGTGCCTTCGAGCACGATGGCGTCTTCTTTAGGCTTCGGCAGAGCAGCCTCCTCAACAGCGGCGGGACAACAGGGCCGGGTCAGTCTGCGTGCGCGCAGACCTCCTTGGGCCGAGGAGCAATGCTACCGCCGCGGAATGCGAACCACAAAGGGTGATCGACCAGTTCCGAAGGAGAAATCGTAGCAATTCCGCGTGGTACGGGCGCGGATATTGCGTGCTACCCCCTCGTGAGGATCTCGGGGCCTGTCTCGGTGACGAGGACGGTGTGCTCGACGTGGGCGGCGTACGAGCCGTCCGCGGTGACGACGGTCCAGCCGTCCTCGAGCTCGCGTACGCCGTCGCGGCCCCCGGCGATCAACATCGGCTCGATGGCCAGCACCACACCGGGTTCGAGCAGCGGACCGCGGCCGCGCTTGCCGCGGTTCTCGACATCGGGGTCTTCGTGCATGGCCTGACCAATGCCGTGACCGCAGTAGTCGCGTGGGCTGCCGTATCCGGCAGCGGAGACGACCTCGTCGATCGCTGCTCCGATGTCTTCGAGGTGACCGCCGGAGCGCATCGCGTCGATCGCCGCGGCGAGGGCTCGATCAGCGGCCGTGATCAGAGCAACGGTGGACGCAGCCGGCGCGCCGATCGCCATCGAGAACGCCGCATCACCGTGCCAACCGTCGATGATCGCACCACAGTCGATCGACAGCAGGTCGCCGTCGTTCAGCACTCGAGGGCCGGGGATGCCGTGCACGACCTCGTCGTTGACGGACGCGCAGATCACCGCCGGAAAGCCGTGGTAGCCGAGGAAGTTCGACCCGGCGCCGTTGCGGCGCAGGACCTCGCGGGCCACTGCGTCGAGTTCGAGGGTCGTCACACCGGGCGCGGCGATCGCACGGATCGACGAATGCATCTCGGCCACGACTCGACCGGCGGCACGCATCAACGCCAGTTCGTCGTCGGACCGACGCACCAGGCTGGTCGGGCGGCGGCGCATCACTTGCGGCGACGGTCCTCGACGGCCGCGGTGAGTCGCGCGAACACGACGTCGGGCGTGGCCACGCCGTCGATCACGACCAGGCGGCCGGTTCGACCGTAGAAGTCCATCAGCGGCGACGTCTGCTCTTCGTACAGGTCGAGGCGCTTGTTGATCGCGTCAGGCGTGTCGTCGTTGCGGTGCATGACGTCACCGCCGCACACGTCGCAGATCCACGGCGAACGTTCCTTGCCGTTGGCGACGTAGTTGGTGCCGCAGTCGCGGCACACCCGGCGCGCCGACAGCCGCTCGAGAACGAGGTCGCGCGGCACGTCGAGATCGAGGACGATGTCGATCGGGCGCTCGCCGGTGCTGGCGTCGAGGGCGATGGCTTGCGGAACGGTGCGCGGGAAGCCGTCGAGGATGTAACCGCGTGTCCGTGCATCGTCGCGGTCGAGCCGCTCGCGGACGATGCCCACCATGATGTCGTCACCGACGAGACCACCCGACTCGATGACCTCCTTGGCGGCCTTGCCGAGTGGCGTGCCCTCGCGAACCGCGGCCCGCAACATGTCGCCGGTGGAGATGTGGGGCACGACGAAATGGCGCGACAAGCGCACGCATTGGGTACCTTTCCCCGCGCCCTGGCGACCGAGGATGATGAGGCGTGCACCCGGGATCATCGGGCTACTTCAGGAAACCCTCATAGTTGCGTAGCGTGAGCTGACTATCGATCTGACGCATCAGTTCGAGCGCAACGCCAACCGCAATCAGGACTGTGGTACCCGCGAACGGGAAGTTCTGGACGTCGAAGATCCACAACAGGATGTACGGCAGGAGGGCGATGACACCGACGAAGACGGCGCCGGGAAGCGTGATCCGGTTGACGATCTTGCCGAGGTACTTCTCGGTCTGGACACCGGGACGGATACCGGGGATGAACCCACCCTGCTTGCGGATCTGGTCCGCCTGGCGGATGGGATCGAAGGCGATCGAGTTGTAGAAGTACGAGAACGCGATGATCAGCAGGAACAGGATGGTCGCGTACGCGGCGTTCTGGCTGTTGACGATGTAGCGAGTCACCTTGTCGGTGATCCAGCCGCGCCAACCCTCGGCCGAGCCGAGCACGTTGGTGAGCAGCACTGGCAGCAGCAGCACCGAGCTGGCGAAGATGATCGCGATGACGCCGGCCTGGTTGACCTTGAGCGGGATGTACGTGTTCTGGCCGCCGTACATGCGTCGGCCGACCTGCCGCTTGGCGAACGAGACGGGGATGCGGCGCATGCCGAGTTCGACTCGGACGACGGCGAACACGATGCCGATGACCAACGCGATCAACAGGACGAAGAGCACCTTGCTCTCTTCTTCCCAGATGCGCAGGAAGTTGACGGGCAGGCTGGACACCACGGAGGCGAAGATGATCATCGACATGCCGTTGCCGATGCCGCGCTGGCTGATCATCTCACCCATCCACATGATGAGCGCCGTACCGGCAACGAGCGTGATGATGACCAACAACGCGCGGGGCATGAACTGCGGCAGCAACTTCACGTCGGGTGCGTTGCGGGCCGCTCCGAAGAACGCGCTGCCCTTGCCCTGGCCGAAGATGAACGTCAGACCGGCGGCCTGCAGCGTGGCGATGCCGATGCCGAGGTAGCGCGTGTACTGGGTGATCTTGCGCTGCCCGACCGCGCCTTCCTGCTGCAGCTTCTCCAGTTTCGGGATCACGACACCGAGGACCTGCATGATGATGCTGGCCGTGATGTACGGCATGATGCCGAGAGCGAAGATCGAGAAGCTGCTGAACGCGCCACCCGAGAACAGGTTGAGGAAGCCGAGCGCACCGTTGCCTTGCGCCGAGGCGCGCAGCTGCTGCACCGCCAGCTGATCGACACCGGGGACTTGAATCGCAACGCCGAGACGGTAGAGACCGACAATGGCGATCGTGAACAAGACCTTGTTGCGCAGATCGGCAACCTTGAACACGTTCTTCACGTTCGCCAGCACAGATGACTCCTCAACAAGACAACGGACGATGAACTGCTCACGGGCTGGAGCAGATTAGCGGTTGGTGAACTGGTTACCCTGGGCAGCCGGCCGGACCTTGTACGGCAGCGGAACGATCGTGACGGTACCGCCCAACGCAGTGATGGCCGCTTCGGCCGACTTCGAAACAGCGTGGGCCGTGACGTTGACCTTGCTGGTCAGCTCGCCGTAGCCGAGCACCTTGGCGAAATCGCCCTTGCGTAGCAGGCCGCGCGTGACGAGCACGTCGAGGTCGACATCGGTGACCGCGAGCTTGGCGATCGCGTGCAGGTTGACAGCGGTGTACTCGACGCGGAACGGGTTGTTGAACCCCTTCAACTTCGGCACGCGCTGCTTGAGTGGCATCTGGCCACCTTCGAAGCCGCGTGCGACCTTGCCACGACCGCGTGACTGCTGGCCCTTGGTACCGCGACCGGCGGTCTTGCCGCCCTTGCCACCGATACCGCGGCCGACACGCTGGATGGCCTTGTTGCTACCGGGGGCTGGTGAGAGTTCGTCGACGCGCATCAGCTGCTCGATTCCTGGGAGAGGTCCTTGAGCGTGATCAGGTGCGGGACCCGGGCGAGCATGCCACGGATCTCGGGACGATCAGGAAGGACGTTGGTGTCGCCGATCTTGGTCAGACCGAGGGCACGAAGCGTGCCGCGGGTCTTCGGCTTGGCGCCGAACTTGGAACGGATCAGCGTGATGTGAAGGGTGTTGCCCTCCATGTTCTTGCCGGTGCGATTGGTCTGAGCCATCAGTGTGTCTCCCCTGCGGCGACCGACGCCTTGCGGTCGTTGTAAGCCTTGAGCATGCCTTTGGGCACGAACTCTTCGGCAGCCAGGCCGCGGCGCTTGGCGACCTCGTCGGGGCGCTGCAGCGACTGCAGTCCCTGGATGGTGGCGCGGGCGACGTTGATCGCGTTGGCCGAGCCCAGCGACTTGCACAGGATGTCGTGCACGCCGGCTTCTTCGAGGATGACGCGCGCGGCGCCACCGGCGATGACGCCGGTACCGGGTGCAGCGGGCTTCATCAGCACGCGGCCGGCACCGGTGATGCCGAGCACGGGGTGCGTGATGGTGCTGCCGGCGAGGGCGACATCGAACAGGCTCTTCTTGGCCTCTTCGGTGCCCTTCTGGATTGCCAGCGGCACTTCCTTGGCCTTGCCGTAGCCGAGGCCGACGCGGCCATTGCCGTCGCCGACCACGACGAGCGCGGTGAAGGAGAAACGGCGACCACCCTTGACGACCTTGGCGACGCGGTTGATCGCGATGACACGCGACTCACGCAGTCCGCCCGGCTCGGGAGCAGCGGCATTCGGGTTGTTGTTGGTGTATGAAAAACCAGCCATCAGAACTCCAGACCTGCTTCACGAGCGGCATCAGCTGCCGCAGCAACACGACCGTGGTAGGCGAAGCCACCACGATCGAAGACGACTTTCTCGATGCCGGCGGCCTTGGCGCGCTCGGCGACGAGCTGACCCATGCGGGTCGCGGCGGCGACAGTGCCACCGGTGCCGAGTGCACGATCGGCGGCTTCGTTGGTCGACGCGGCGGCGATCGTGTGGCCGGTCGAATCATCGATCACTTGCAGCACGAGGTGCTTGTTCGAACGAAACACGGCCAGGCGCGGGCGCACGGTGGTGCCGTTGATCTTCTTGCGAACGCGACCGTGACGGCGGATTCGGGATGTACGGCGGACTTTTGCGTTATCACTCATCGTTGCGTGCCTTACTTCTTGCCGGTCTTGCCGGCTTTGCGAAGAACCTTCTCACCGAGGTAACGCACGCCCTTGCCCTTGTACGGCTCTGGCTTGCGGATACTGCGGATGTTCGCGGCCACCTGGCCGACGACTTCTTTGTCGATGCCCTGCACGATCACTCGGGTCGGCACCGGGACGGAGAACGTCACGCCCTCGGGCGCTTCGACGATGACCGGGTGACTGAAGCCGAGCGCCAGACGGAGCCGATTCGGAGCCTGAGCCTCGGCGCGGTAACCGACGCCGATGATCTCCAACTCCTTGGTGAAGCCGGTGGTGACACCGACGACCATGTTGTTGACGAGCGTGCGAGTGAGTCCGTGCAACGAGCGGTTCTCACGCTCGTCGTCGGGACGCTCGACGATCAGGTTGGCGTCGTCACGGCGAACCGTGATGAGACCGGGGACGCTGAAGGACAGTTCGCCCTTCGGACCCTTGACGGTGACCGCGGACTCGACGATGGTGACGTCGACGCCGGACGGAACGGCGATGGGGGCTTTGCCAATACGGCTCATGATTGTTTCCGTGACCTTTCTTGGCTCACCAGACGTAGCAGAGGACTTCGCCGCCCATGTTGCGCTTGCGCGCTTCACGGTCGCTCATGAGTCCAGAGCTTGTCGAGAGGACGGCCACACCGAGGCCGCCGAGCACGCGAGGCACGGCGGTGGACTTGCGATAGACACGCAGGCCGGGTGTGGAAACGCGCTTGATTCCGCTGATGGTGCGGGCACGCTCGTGTGAATACTTCATGTGAACGGTCAGTACTTCGCCGGGACCCTTGGTCGACGGGGCAACGGTGAAGCTCGTGATGTAACCCTCTGATTGGAGGACCTTGGCGAGCGCCACTTTCTGCTTCGACGACGGCATGGGAACTTCATCGTGCATCGCCGTGTTGGCGTTGCGGATGCGGGTCAGCATGTCTGCGATGGGATCAGTCAACATGGCTGCTCACCAACTTGCCTTGGTCACGCCCGGGACTTCGCCGGCATGGATCATCTCGCGGAGACAGATCCGGCACAGCCCGAACTTGCGGTATACGGAACGGGCGCGGCCGCAACGGCGGCACCGTGTGTAGCCGCGCACCTTGAACTTCGGTGTGGCGGCTGCTTTGTTGATCTGAGACTTCTTGGCCATGGTTCTCTCTGCCTTCCCGTACTACTTCTTCGCCTTGGCAGCCGGACGGGCGCCTTTGCCGCCGCGGACAGGTCCGCGGCTCTTGGCCTTCTTGGGTGGTGCGCTGGCGTCAGCGCCTTTCTTGAACGGGAAGCCGTAGGCGTCGAGCAGGGCCTTGCCTGCTGCGTCGTCCATGGCCGTCGTCACGATGGTGATGTCCATCCCGTGCGGAGCGTCGATCTTGTCGTAATCGATCTCGGGGAAGACGATCTGGTCGGCGAGTCCGAACGTGTAGTTGCCGCGGCGATCCCACGAATGGGCCGGCAAGCCGCGGAAGTCGCGGATACGAGGAATCGCAACGGCGATCAAGCGGTCGAGGAACTCCCACATCCGGTCGCCACGAAGCGTCACCTTGCAGCCGATGGCCTGGTTCTCACGCAGCTTGAACGCTGCGATCGACTTGGTCGACTTGGTCACGATCGGCCTCTGGCCGGCGATCTTGGTGAGGTCGCTGACAGCGCCTTCGAGCAGTGACGGCTGCTGAGTGGCACGGCCGACGCCCATGTTGATGACGATCTTCTCGAAGGTCGGCACCTGCATGATGTTCTTGATGCCGAGCTGCTCCATGAGAGCAGCCTTGATCTCGTCGTTGTAGCGCTGCTTCAGACGAGGCATCGTCGAGGTTGCGGTTGCGTTGCTCATGAAATCACCTCACCGGTGCGCTTTGCGACGCGCACCTTGGTGCCGTCGGCCTGGATCTTGTAGCCGACGCGAGTCGGCTTGCCCTTGTGCATCAACATCACGTTGCTGGCGTCGATCGGCATGTCGCGATCGATGATGCCGGCCTGCTGGTTCTGCTGGCGCGGCTTCTGATGCTTCTTGGCCGTGTTGACACCGTTGACGATGATCTTGTTGTCCTTCGGCAGGACGCGGATGACCTCACCGGTCTGTCCCTTGTCCTTGCCCGAGATGACGAGTACGTCGTCACCCTTCTTGATTTTCATCACAACACCTCCGGGGCGAGTGAGACGATGCGCATGAACTTCTTGTCGCGCAGTTCGCGTCCGACGGGCCCGAAGATGCGCGTGCCGCGCGGCGTCAGGTCGTCCTTGATGATGACGGCGGCGTTCTCGTCGAAGCGGATGTAGCTGCCGTCTGGACGGCGCTTCTCCTTCTTCGTCCGGACGACGACGCACTTGACGACGTCACCCTTCTTCACACCGGCGCCGGGAATGGCGTCCTTGACCGTCGCAACGAAGATGTCGCCGATCGAGGCGTAGCGGCGGCGTGTGCCACCGAGCACCTTGATGCACAGGACTTCCTTGCCGCCGCTGTTGTCGGCAACGCGGAGTCGTGACTCTTGCTGAATCATTTGGCACGCTCCAGGACTTCCGTGATCCGCCAGCGCTTGCTCTTGCTGGTCGGACGGGTCTCCATCAGGCGCACTCTGTCGCCGATGTTCACGTCGTTGGTCTCGTCGTGGGCATAGAGCTTCTTGGTGCGCATCATGAACTTGCCGTACTTGGGGTGGCGCACACGCTCGATCACGGCGATGACGGCGGTCTTGTCCATCTTGTTGGACACGACCACGCCCTCGCGGACCTTGCGTGCATTGCGTTCCGCAGTGTCGGCTGTTGGGGTTACGTCAGGCATGGGTGCTCACCTCGGCTGCTTCTGCCGCCGCGATTTCGCGCTGACGGATGAGAGTGTTGATCCGGGCGATCTGGCGCCGGACCTTGTTGATCTCGGCCACGTTGTCGAGTTGACCCGTGGCATTGCGGAAGCGCAGATTGAGCGACTCCTGCTTGGTGGCGCGGAGCTCGTCGACGAGATCGCCGAGATCGAGTTCGCGGAGTTCGACTGATGTCTTGGCCATCTCAGATCGCCTCTTCCCGGGTGATGACGCGGGCCTTGATGGGCAGCTTCTGGATCGCCTTCTCGAGCGCGGCGCGAGCCTGCTCTTCGTTGGGGAAGCTGAGCTCGAAGAGCACGCGACCCGGGCGAACGACGGCTACCCAGAACTCGGGGTTGCCCTTGCCGGAACCCATGCGGGTCTCGGCCGGCTTCTTGGTGACGGGCTTGTCCGGGAACACGTTGATCCAGACCTTGCCGCCGCGCTTGATGGCGCGGGTCATGGCGATACGAGCGGCCTCGATCTGGCGCGCGGTGAGCCAGCACGGTTCGAGCGCCTGGATGCCGTACTCGCCGTAGCTCAGCGAGGACGCACCCTTCGTCATGCCGTTCATACGACCGCGGTGCTGCTTGCGGTGTTTGACCTTACGGGGCATCAACATGGTGAATCAGTCCTCCCCACGGAAGTGCGGGGCTTCGTGCCCGGCGTTGGTGCGGCGAGCAATCTGCTCTTCTTCGTCGAGCAACTTCTCGAACTCGGGATCGGCTTCCTTGAGCAAGGGCGTGGCCTCGATCTCGGCAGCATCTTCGACCTTCTTGCGACCGGCCGACGACACGACCTTGCGCGGTGCGCCCGACGTCTCGCCGACAGCCATGGCTGCTTCGCGGATGATCTTGTCGTCGTTCTGGGGCTTGTAGGGCAGGATGTCGCCCTTGTAGATCCAGACCTTGACGCCAACGCGGCCGCTGGTGGTCTTGGCCTCGCGGAAGCCGTAATCGATGTCGGCGCGCAACGTGTGCAGCGGGACGCGACCTTCGCGGTACCACTCGGTGCGGCTCATCTCAGCGCCACCGAGGCGGCCCGAGCACTGCACGCGGATGCCGAGTGCCCCGGCCTTCTGGGCGTTCTGGACAGCACGCTTCATCGCACGGCGGAAGGCGATGCGGTTGATCAGCTGGTCGGCGACGCCCTGAGCGATCAGCGCAGCATCGAGCTCGGGAGACTTGATCTCGACGATGTTGAGCTGGACCTTCGGGTTGCCCGTGATCTGCGTCAGCAGCGCGCGGAGCTCGTCGGCCTGTGCACCACGGCGACCGATGACGATGCCGGGGCGGGCGGTGTGGATGTCGACACGAACCTTGTCACGGGTGCGCTCGATCTCGATCCGGCTGATCGCAGCGGACTCGAGCTTGGTCATGATCGCGCGGCGGATCTTCCAGTCCTCGGTGAGGTAGTCCTTGTACTCGCGCTCGCTGAACCAGCGGCTCTTCCAGTCGGTGGTGATGCCGAGGCGGAAGCCGTATGGGTTGATCTTCTGACCCATCAGTTGCTCTCCTCTTCTGGGGCGTCTTCGGTGGCGACTGCGTCATCCGCGTCGTCATCGGCCTTGCGGGAACCGGGGGCGCTGAAGCCGGCGGCCTCGGCGTTCTCGGCGGTGTCGAAGTAGACCTCGGCGACCGTGGCGTTGTAGTAACGGCCACCCGGCTCGTGATACAGCATCGAGACGGCGTTGCCCTTGATGTCGTAGCCCTCGGGTGCGGAGCCGTCGTCGTTGGGCAGCTTGCTGCCTTCCCACTGGGCTGCGCCGTCGGTGATCTCGGCGTCGGTCAGGTCGTGATCGTCGGCGCTCGTGCTGCCGGCCTTGAGGCCCTGGGCACGCTCACGGCTGCGAGCAACGCGGTCGCGGCGGGCAGCGGTGCTGCTGGTCGCGCCACGGCGACGGCCGGCGGCGGTTGCGTTTGCTTCCTTGGCCTGGACCACGGCGAGGCGGGTGTCGTCGAGACGGTCGAGCACGATCGTGATGTGGCAGGTGCGCTTGTTGATGCGCGTGCCGCGGCCACGGGCGCGAGCGGCGAAACGGCGAAGCGTCGGGCCCTCGTCGGCGAAGCAGGCCTTGACGAACAGTTCCTCGGGGTCCTGCTGGTCGTTGTGCTGAGCGTTGGCGACGGCGCTGGCGAGGATCTTGCGAATGGTGACGGCGATGCCCTTGTCGGTGAACTGCAGGATCTCGTCAGCCCGCTTGACCGGCTGATCGCGGATGATGTTGAGCACGAGCCGGGCCTTGCTGGCCGAGCTGCGCACGTAGAGCGCGGAAGCCTTCGTGCCACCCTTGGAACCGGCGACGAAGTTCTTCTCGTTGAGCTTTGGACCGGTCATCAGCGGCGACCCTTCGTGTTCTTCTCCTGGCCGGCGTGGTACTTGAAGGTACGAGTCGGTGAGAACTCACCGAGCTTGTGCCCGACCATCGACTCGGTGACATACACCGGGACGTGCTTGCGACCGTCGTGGACGGCGATGGTGTGCCCGACCATGTCGGGGATGATGGTGCTGCGACGCGACCAGGTCTTGATGACCTTCTTGTCGTTTGCTGCATTCATCACGTCGACCTTCTTCAGCAGATGGTCGTCGACGAACGGGCCCTTCTTCAGGCTGCGGGACATGATTACCTCCGACCCTTGCTGGTACGGCGGCGGCGAACGATGAGGTCCTGCGACGCCTTCTTCTTGTTGCGAGTACGACCTTCTGGCTTGCCCCACGGGGACACCGGCGGGCGACCACCGGATGTACGGCCTTCGCCACCACCCAGGGGATGGTCGACGGGGTTCATGGCCACACCACGGGTCTGGGGGCGAATGCCCTTCCAGCGGTTGCGACCGGCCTTGCCGATGGTGACGAGCTCGTGCTCGCTGTTGCCGACTTCGCCGACGGTTGCCCGGCAGTCGATGAGCACACGGCGCATCTCGGTGCTGGGCAGACGCACGGTGGCGAACTGTCCGTCCTTGGCGACGAGCTGCACGGCCATCCCGGCCGAACGGCCCATCTTGCCGCCGCCACCAGGGCGCAGTTCGACGTTGTGGATGACGGTACCGACCGGCATGTAGCGCATCGGCATCGCGTTGCCCGGCTTGACATCGCTGCCCTGGCCGCTCTGCACGTGATCGCCGACGTTGAGGCCCTTGGGGGCCAGGATGTATGCCTTCTCGCCGTCCGCGTAGTGCAGGAGTGCGATGCGACAGGTGCGGTTGGGGTCGTACTCGATGGCAGCGACCTTGGCGATGACGCCATCCTTGGTGCGCTTGAAGTCGATGATGCGGTACTGACGCTTGTGACCGCCGCCGATGTGGCGTGAGGTCTTGCGACCGTGGACGTTGCGTCCGCCGGAGCGCGAGCGGGGTGCGAGCAGCGACTTCTCAGGGGTCGACTTGGTGACTTCGGAGAAGTCGGGCGACGTCTGGAAGCGGCGGCCGGCGCTGGTTGGTTTGCGTGAACGAATAGCCATGACTGTGTGTTTCTCCCGGCTCAGTTCTCGAACAGTGGGATGTCGTTGCCCGGCGCGAGCGTGACGATGGCACGCTTGGTGTCGGGCTTCTTGCCGGTGCGATTGCTCTTGCGAGCGCGGGTTGCCTTGCCGATGCGGTTCAAGGTGTTGACCTTGGTGACCTTGACGCCCCAGATGGCCTCGACTGCGTCGTGGATCTCTGGCTTGCTGGCGCTGGAGTGAACTTTGAACGTGTAGACGCCCTGCTCGATGAGCGCATAGCTCTTCTCCGACACGACCGGCGCGAGGATGATGTCGCGGGGATCTTTCATGACTTGTCCTCGTCTGCTGCGGTGGTGTCTGCTGCGTCTGTGTCGTCGGCCTTGGCGCCCGGCTTCGAGAAGCCGGCGGCTTCCGCGGCGTCCTCGGTGGCGAACCAGGCCTCGGCGATGGTGGCCTTGTAGTAGCGGCTGCCCGGCACGTGGTACAGCATCGACTGGGCATTGCCCTTGATGTCGAAGCCCTCCGGCTGGCTGTTGTCGTCGAGGGGAGCGTGGCTACCGGCGCCGAACGGGCCATCGGCGGTCGCCGTGGCACTCTTCGCTGATGTGGCGATCTCGCCATCGGCCTTGGTCAGCGGCGCCCCGGTCGGGAGGTTGTTCGTGGTGAACACGATCGTGTCGTTGCAGAGCACGTCGTAGGCGTTCAGCTCACTGACTTCGATCAACTGCACGTTGGTGAGGTTGCGGAAGCTCTTGACCGTGTCGACGTCTTCGCGACCGTGGACCACGAGGACCGACCCGGTGACACCGAGGGTGTTCAGCGCGGCGACGGCCGACTTGGTGCTCGGGCCGCTGAAGCCCCAGCTGTCGACGACGATGACCTTGCCCTCGTTCGCGCGGTCGGACAGAGCCGAACGCAGCGCGAGCTTGATCATCTTCTTCGGCGTCTTCTGGTCGTACTTGCGCGGCTTCGGCCCGAGGGCCACGCCACCACCGCTGTAGTGAGGTGCACGGGTCGAGCCCTGGCGAGCGTTACCGGTGCCCTTCTGCTTGAACGGCTTCTTGCCGCCGCCGCTGACTTCGGCACGGGTCTTGGTGCTCTGCGTGCCGGCACGACGGTGGGCGAGCTGAGCGGTCACGACCTGGTGCATGACGGGCACGTTCGGCTGGACGCCGAAGATGTCGGCGTCGAGCTCCACGGAACCGGCCTTGCCCTTGGCGCCGAGGCTCTGAATGGTTACGGAAGGCATGATTTCACTTCCCCTTGACGGCGTTACGGACGATGACGACGCCGCCGTTCGGGCCTGGAACCGAACCCTTGACGAGCAGCAGCCCGCGCTCGAGGTCGGCTTCGACGATTTCGAGGTTCAACGTGGTCACCTGTTCGTGACCCATGTGGCCGGCCATCTTGAGGCCCTTCAGCACGCGGCCCGGGTAGCTGCACGAGCCGATCGAGCCAGGGGCACGGTGGTGCTTGTGGTTACCGTGGCTGGCGCCTTGGCCCTTGAAGTTGTGACGCTTCATGACGCCGGCGTTGCCCTTGCCGCGGCTGACGGCCGTGACATCGACGCGCTGACCCTTGGTCATGATGTCGACGGCGATCTCCTGGCCGACGGAGAAACCGTCGACGCTCTCGAGGCGCAATTCGACGAGGCGCCGCCCGGGAGCAACGCCAGCCTTGGCGAAGTGTCCCGCCTCTGGCTTGGTGAGCTTCTTGGCGTCTTTCAGGCCGTAGGTGACCTGCAGTGCGGTGTAGCCGTCGCGTTCGGTGGTCTTGACCTGGACCACGCGGGCCGGCTCGACGCGCAGGACGGTGACCGGGACGATTCTGTTGTCCTCGGCCCATACCTGGGTCATGCCGACTTTTTCGCCGACGATCGCTTGATGTGCCATGGCGGCAGCCTTTTCATCCGGAGGAACCCCGTGGGGTTCATGGTGGGTACGAGGCTGGTGTCGGTTGGCCATCCCGTTGTCGGGCTGCCGGACACCATTCACGCAAATGCTCCGAGGGCGCAGCCCACGGAGCATCGAGATCGGTTGTCGCCGTGCGGTTCCCCCACCACACTGTTTGCACAGCGTGCCGGGGGCGTACACGGACTTCAGTTCATTGTCGTGCGCACAGGCATGGGAGCCCGTTCTCACGACCTCGCAACGCTACCGGTCGTGATGGCCGATGCACCACCCTCTTTCGACGAAATCTGCCCCGTCATCTGCGGACCATCCCGTCCCGTATCTCAACGTGACGTTTCATCAGACGCCCGCCCCAGAGGGTGGGCGCGGGAAACGCGTTGTGTCGCGCTTCTCGCGCCCACCGGGATGGGTCGGGGTGATTGGGGGAGGGTCAGACGGCTGCGACGGTGTAATAGCCGTCGAGGTCGGCCACGACCTGGGTGCCCTGGTTGGCGTAGATGCACACCTTGCCGCCGTCACCGATGCGGACCGGCGTGAGGTTGGCTCGATCGACACCGTGGACGAAGTTGAGGAACGACGCGACCGGTCGGATCTTGCCGCACGGCCAAGCCGTGACGAACCCGGGACCGTCGGCCTCGGTGATCGTGACGTTCAGCATGACTGCGGCGGCATCGAGCGGAACGCCGTTCTGCCCGGCGACCTGCAGCTGGATCACGCTGCCGGCGCCGAGGCGAACCGGCCGAGTACCGACGACACCGGTGCCGTCACGGGTGTCGAGGACACGAACCGGGGCGAGTGCGGTGAACGTCACGCCGACATGTGGCGAGAAGTAGCCCTGCACGTCGATGACGAGGTTGGTCGACACCGATGCGTAGAAGCACACCTGGCCGGTGGACGAGACCTTCGACGTCGCGAGGTTGGCCACCGTCGAGTCCGACGGATCGAAGTTCACGTTGGAGACGACCGGCCGCACGCTGTCACACGGGAACACCGAGATGTAGCCAGCAGCAGTCGCGTCCGTGGCCGTGACGTTCAGCGTGACCGCCCGAAGGTCGGCGTCGGCGGGGATTCCTCCGGCACCGGTCATGGTCACGGGAAGGATCTCACCAGCGGTCAGGGGCCCGATCGGGCGGGTGCCCAAGCCGGTGCCGTCACGGGTGTCGACGATGCGGGTCGGATCGAGCTGGTGGTAGTAGAAGCCGGGCACGGCCGCGAAGTTGTCGCCGTAGTAGCCCGAGACGTCGGCCACGAGTTGTGTCTGCTGTGACGTGAAGAAGCAGACCTTGCCATCCTGGCCGACCTTGGCCGTGACGAGGTTGGCGGCATCGACGCCGTGGACCACGTTGACGTTGGACGCCACCGGGCGAAGGTCGCCGCAGGGATACACGGTGACGTAACCGTCGTGCGGTGCTTCGGTGACCGTGACGTTGAGCACGACCGCGCCGACGCCTGTGGCGGGGACACCACCGACACCTTCGACGACGAGCTCGGTGACCGAGCCGATGCCGCGCGGCCCGGGATGGTGATCGGCGACGCCCGTACCGTCCCGGGTGTCCAGGATGCGCACGGGGTCCAGCGGCGTGAAGGTGCCGCGCACGGCAACAGCCGCTGACGCGATTCCTCCTGTCGCCACGAGTGTGGTCGCGATCGCTCCGCAAACAGCGGCGACCGAGACGAGGTTCTTGATCTTCACAACTCCTCCTTGTGTTGGCGCCACCGTTGTGGGTGACTTCGCCACCTTGCGGTTCAGATGTGAGGGAGGTGTGATGAGACGGAGAGGGTTCGTCGGTCTCCTGCCTCGTTGACGGCGAGCGTTATCGTGCCGCGATGATCGAATCCGATGCAGCACCAGTGATCCTCGAAGTCGCGGTGAACGGCGCGACGAGCAGATCGCGCAACCCCAACGTGCCGATCACCCCGGACGAGATCGCGGCCGACTGCATCGCGTGCCTCGATGCCGGCGCGGCGATCGTGCACCACCACGACGACCCGCGCGCGTTCGCCGAACCGGGACCGGCGGGGATGGCCGCGCTGTCGCACGCAACGATGACCCAGATCCACGCCGCTCGACCCGACGCCCTGATGTATCCCACGGCGAACTTCGGTTCCGCCGACATCGCTCACCGTTGGGACCACAACCGGATCCTGCATGCCGCGGGGCTGCTGCGAATGGCCCTCGTCGACCCAGGCTCCGTCAACCTCGGTGGCACCGCCGATGACGGCACGCCGACGGGCAGCTTCGTTTACAGCAACAGCTTCGACGACATCCGCTACAAGCTCGACGCGTGCCGCGACCTCGGCCTCGCGCCGAACATCGCCTGCTTCGAACCCGGCTTTCTGCGCACCGTCCTCGCCTTCAACGACGCGCGGGCGATGCCGCCGGGCGCCTTCGTCAAGCTCTACTTCAGCGGCGGCCGTCCGCTGTTCGGCCTGCCGCCGACGACGTGGGCCGTCGACACCTTTCTCCACATGCTCGCCGACAGCGGTCTGGTGTGGGCCGTCGCAGTGTTGGGTGGCGATGTCATCGAGACCGGCGTCGCTCGACATGCGCTCGAAGCCGGTGGCCACCTGCGCGTCGGGCTGGAGGACTATTCGGGCGCGGACTCACCGACCAACGTCGAGCTGATCGCGCGTGCCGCGGCATTGTGCGCCGAGGTCGGAAGACCGTTCGCCACCACAGCGCAGACCGCCGAGATCCTCGGCATTGCCATTGCCTGACCGAGCTACACGCCGGTGCCGTGCCGGCCTTCGCCGGCAGCGAATCGAGCCGCCCCGGCCAACGTCTCGCCGCTGCGGATGACCTCCAGGCCCAACTCGGTCTCACGAGCCATCGCATCAGCGAGCGGCAACCCGAACTGGTCGTACGAACTGCGTCGGTCACTGCGCATGCAGATCTGTGGGAAGCCGGCGATCTGTTCGGCCAACTCGATCGCCGTCGCCAGCGCCTGACCGGGTTCGCACAGACGATTGGCGACACCCATCCGCAGCGCTTCGTCGCCGCTGACGCCCCGACCGGTGAGGATCAGATCGAGTGCGTGACTGTGTCCCAGCAGCCGGCTCAGTCGCACCGTGCCGCCGTCGATCAACGGCACGCCCCATCGCCGGCAGAACACACCGAACACCGCATCGATGGCGGCCACGCGGAGATCGCACCACGCGGCCAACTCGAAACCACCCGCGACGGCGTAGCCCTCGACCGCGGCGATGACCGGCTTGTCGAGCACCATCCGCGACGGACCCATCGGCGCGTCCATCGCCATGTCCGACGGAATCCGATTGCCGCGTCCCTCGGTGATCCCTTTGAGATCGGCGCCGGCACAGAACGTGCCCTTCGAGCCGGTGAGGATCGCGACGTTCAACGCGTCGTCGGATTCGAATCTGCGGAAGGCCTCTGCGAGGAGCATCGACGTCGGACCGTCGACCGCATTTCGGGCAGCGGGCCGGTTGATCGTGATGATCGCAATCGCGCCCTTGGATTCATAGATGACCGCATCGTCGCTCATCGCCCAACTGTACGTGAGCGATTCAGGGGAAGCGTTTGGCGAGCCAGTCGGCGACGATCGCGAGCGCTTCACGACGGTGGCCTTCGAGATAGTGGGGCGCGCCCTTCATCTCGACGTACGTCGTGTCGGCCGCGCCGGCGTTGGCGACGATCTCCTTCGCCTGCCAGACACGGATCTCGGTGTCGGCGGTCGGGTGGACGAGGATCGTCGGCACCGTCACGTTCGGCATCGTGTCGGCCAGCTTGGCGTGACTGCTGAGACCGGACCACGTGCTCAGCCACCCGCGCGCCGTCATCGTTCGACCGAGCCCGCCGCGGCCGTAGTTGGCGTCGAACGGATCAGGGAACGCGAACAGCGAACCCATCGGACGCTCATCGGGATCGATCGACAGGTCGAGGTACGCGGGATCGGCGAGCGTGCGGTAGATCGTCATGTACTTGGTGAACACCGCGCGCCGGCGTTGCTCGCGCCACGCCGCAGGATCAGCGCGATCGATCGATCGCAGCCGCGCGCCGGCTGCTTCGGCGTCGGCGATGGACGCCTTGGCGATCGCGTCGATGCGCGCGACTCTGGCTCGCTGCGCAGCGCGGTACGTCGCAACCCACTGCGGGTCGTACTCGCACGGTGCCGGCCACGGGCGCCAGCCGTTGTCGGGGTCGTACATGTCGAGCTCGGGAATGGTCGCGAACGGATCGTTCTCGTCGGCCACACTGGGATCGATCACCTGCAACATGAACACGCCCTCGCCCGGATGGGCCGCCATCCCGATCCATCCGTCGCCGATGCCCAGTGTCGCGGTCGCCAGTGCCATCAATGATCCACCGCCCGAGTTGCCGAGCAGCACAACCGCTTCTGCGCCGCGTCGCTTCATCTCGTCGTGCACCGTCTTGACGTCGATGATGCAGTTCTCGTGGAGACAATCGGTGTCGTTGTTCATGTAGCGCGTCCCGAAGCCAAGCACCGCATAGCCAGCGGCGGCCAACAGCGGGCAGGCGTAGTGCACGCTGAAGTCGCCGCGCGGGTGACTGAGAATGACGGCCGTCTTCCACGGCGTCCCGATCGGCGGCGTCCACAACACGCCGCGCACCAGGGCTCCGTCGGGCGACACCAGACGGATCGATTCGCGCTGCACAGCCACACCCGGATCGTCCTCGGCGAGCGGCCAGTAGTTGAGCCCGAACGGTCGCGCGCCGCCGAGATGAGCATCGAGTTCCAACATGAGCCGCAGGCTACGCGTGAGCGCACAACGGACCCGTCAGCGGAACGGGCGCGCCGAGACGGCCATCGGTCTCGGCGATACTGGACCGATGAAGACCCGAGCGATCGACACCGTCGCGTTCGTGCTCGCAGCGGCCACACCGGCATCGGCCGCATCGCTGACCGCGGCAACGCCGATCAACGGCCCGGCCATCGCGAGCGCTGTCGCTGTCCGGGTGTCGCCTCCGCCGCCGGGCAACCATGGCGCGGCACCGCTACCGCAGGAGGCGCTGCCGGTCGACACGTCACACCCTGATGTCATCGTCGGCGCCGGGACGCCGGCAAGTTGTACGTCGCAGGGCATCGTCGACGCCGTCGCTCACGGCGGCATCATCACGTTCAACTGCGGTCCCGATCCGGTGACCATCGTGATGGCCGCCACCGCGAAGGTCGTCAACACGTCGAGCATCGTCGTGCTCGACGGCGGCGGCAAGGTGACGCTGAGCGGAGCCGGCCAACGTCGCATCCTGTACATGGACACGTGCGACCAGGCCCAGATCTGGACGACTTCGCACTGCCAGAACCAGGACTCGCCGCACCTGACGATCCAAGGCATGACGTTCACCCAGGGCAACAGCACGGGTGACTTGGCCGAGGGCGGGGGCGGCGGCGCTGTCCTCGTCCGCGGCGGGCGGTTCACCGTCATCGACAGCACGTTCACGGCCAACCGTTGCGACTCGACCGGGCCCGATCTCGGCGGCGCCGCGCTGCGCGTGCTGAGCCAGTACCAGAACTTGCCGGTGGTTGTCGCGACGAGCACGTTCACCGGCAACGTCTGCTCGAACGGCGCCGCGCTGTCCAGCATCGGCGTTTCGTGGCAGGTCTACGACAGCGTCTTCACCGACAACAGCGCGATCGGCAGCGGCGCCAACCCGTCACGGTCCGGCTCGCCTGGCGGAGGCAGCGGCGGCGCGATCTACCTCGACGGCAACCTGTTCACGCTCGACCTCATCGGCAGCATCGTGCGTGACAACTCGGCCAACGAGGGCGGCGGCGCGATCTTCTTCGTGTCCAACGATCGCACCGGGCAACTCCGGATCAACGGTTCGACGCTCGAACGCAACGTCAGCCGCGGCTTCCAGACCGCCGGTTACCCCGGCATCTTCTTCCTCGGCCTCGGCGCTCCACAGGTCACGGACTCGACGCTGAGTTAACCGGCGACGGGCAGGCCGGCACGCAACCATGCCTGGAAACCGCCGATCAGATCGGTCGCTCGCGCGTAGCCCACTCGTTGCAGGTTTGCCGCGGCGAGCGTCGACGAGTAGCCGTCGTTGCACACCAGCACGATGCGTTGCTCGAAGCCGGCGACCTCCGAGATCGAGTACCCGCTCGCCGGGTCGACGCGCCACTCGACGACGGTTCGCGGCGCGTGCACGCTGCCGTCGATCCAGCCGTGCTCGATCCGGTCGACGGTCTGGCGGGTGTCGATGATGACCAGCGTCGGGTCGTTGCCGCGCAGTTCCGCCAATTGCTGCGGCGATACGCGGTCCAGACCCGAGCGCGCTTCGGCGACGAGGTCGTGGACGGTGAACCGATCCGTTCGCCGGTGCACCGACACGTGGTAGTCACCGCCGTCGACGAACACGTCGCGATTCCAAGTGGCGTAGCGGGCGGCCAGTGCGAACCCGCTCGCCGCGCAGTGTGCATCCCATTCGGCCAGGGAGTAGCCCTCGCGTTCCAGCGTGAAGCCGGCGATCAACAGACCGCCCGGCTCGAGGTGCTGGGCCATGTTGTGGACGATCAGACGCCGGTCGTCGGGCGCGCAGTAGATCATCACGTTGCCCGGCATCGCAATCAGGTCGAACCGGTGGCCGAGCTGCATCCGGGCCAGGTCCTCGACCGACCACGGCTGACCGGGCGCCTTGCGTCGCGCCGCGACGATCATGTCGGCGTCGAGGTCGACACCCGTGACGTCGAGCGCGCGTCGGGCGAGCTCGATCGCGATCCGCCCCGTGCCGCATCCCGCATCGAGGACCCGTCGCGGCTCGAACGAAGCGATGAAATCGGCCTCGCCGTGCACCTCGGCACCTGACTCGGCCAGCTTCTCGAAGCGAGCGTCGTAGTCACCGATGTCGATCCGCCGCCGCCATTCGACCCATCGAGGCGACACAACGGCCGCGTTCGTGAGGTCGTCCGTCATCGCCGTGATTGTACGATGCGGTCATGGCTGAACTCCGCGTCGTCCGACACACGACACATTTCATGGAAGCCTGTCGCTTCTACGGCGAGACACTCGGATGGCCGGTGACCAAGCAGTGGGACGAACCGCAGGCCGGCCGCATCTTCGGCTACGGCAACACCGCTCGAGTCGAGTTG
Source organism: Acidimicrobiales bacterium (assembly GCA_038227995.1). GTDB lineage: Bacteria > Actinomycetota > Acidimicrobiia > Acidimicrobiales > Ilumatobacteraceae > WLMZ01. Next base: position 1,781 of record JBBRPP010000011.1, on the reverse strand, counting down.
ATCGACAACGAGACCGAGGAAGCCGTCGCCGGCGTCTACCTTGCGATCGAGGTCGACGACGTGTCCCACGTCAACGCGACGATGCAGATCCACTCGGTGGAGATCACCCAGGACCTCACCGATCAGCCGTGGGGCCATCGCAACTTCACCGTGCTCGACCCGACCGGGATGACGGTGACCTTCTTCCAGGTGATCGGATGACGCTCGTCGACGCTGACACGATCGCGACATATCAGCGCGACGGCGTCGCCGTGTTGCGCGGCGCCGTAGACACTTCCGATCTCGAACGCCTCGCGGCGGCGGTCGAAGAGAACATGGCCAATCCCAGCGAATGGGCCAGCGACTACACGCCGGCCGACGCGGGTGGGCGGTTCTTCGGCGACTACGTCACGTGGCAGCGCATCGATGCATACCGCGACGTCGCGTTGCAGTCGCGGCTGCCCGCGATGGCTGCAGCGCTGATGGGCAGCGACACCGTGCGGTTCTTCCACGAGCACGTGTTGGTGAAGGAGCCCGGCACATCCGAGATCACGCCGTGGCATCACGATGATCCCTACTACTGCGTCGATGGCATGCAGAACGTCAGCTTCTGGATCTCGCTCGACCCCGTGCCGGCTGTGGCCGGCGTCGAGTTCCTGGTCGGCTCGCATCGGTGGGGTCGACGTTTCGTGCCGCGCAAGTTCGTCGACAGCACGCCGTACGCCGCAGCCGAGAGCGGCTTCGAACTGGTCCCCGACATCGACGCCGAACGAAACCGCCACGAGTTCGTCTCGTTCGATGTGCAACCCGGCGATGTGATCGCGTTCCACTACCGAACCCTGCACGCGGCGCCCGGCACGAAGGGCCTCACGCCGTATCGCCGCCGCGCGGTCAGCCTGCGATACATCGGCGACGACGCCGTGTTCGCGCTGCGCCCGTGGTTGCACTCACCACCGTTCGAACAGAACGACCTCGTCCTCGGCCAGCCCCTCGACGACCCACGATTCCCCCTGGTGCCGATCGGCTGAACGACGAGTTTCCTGTCGACCAGAGTCGTCCCGACTCGCCCTACCCCGAGTCCTTGAGCCTGCCCTCGTCGTCGTACAGGCGAGAGACATCTCGGCGCGCTGGTCCCCCGAACACTCCACAGCCAGACAACCAGCACCATCGTGCCAAAGCCGACGATCGCAGCCACGCGTACATTCTGCGCAATCGACCCGGTCCAGAGTGCTGCCAGAATCCCACTGATCACGGCAGTAGCCAGAGGTCGCGCAAGAGCGAATTTGGTCATTCGGCTCACGTTGGCCGGCAATCGCTTTGAACTCAACAGCCGATCATCACTCGGCCTAGCTTCCATCCGCTGTAGGTGTCCTCGCCTCAGGATCTCCCGCAATCCTCAACATTTCAAGACGGGCACCTCGACCCTGCGCTTGGAACCGCGCTCGAAAGAAATAGCCGGATACGAAGCCCAGAATGAAGAGCGAACTTGCGAGAATCGCCGCCAATACCTTGAGGTCGGCGATGATGCAGTAAAGGAGAGCCACAGTGCAGAAGGCTCCGATAGCGAACAAGCCTCGCCACTCGCTTGGTCTCCGATACCCCGACCAATTTTCGTAGTTTTCCAACATGCGGTGTGACCGGCCGTCTCGTGGATTCCATGTCGGGACTGTCGGAATTTCGGTGTAACCGGGTCTGGATCGGTCATTTGTTGTTGGGGAAGATTCGGCCTTCGAACATGAGGGCGAAGGCGTTGAGTGCTGGCTTCCAACGCACGGCCCATCGTTGCCGTCCGCGACCGGTGG
>JBBRPP010000010.1:0-146111 GCA_038227995.1 Acidimicrobiales bacterium | reverse complement strand
TACCTCTCAGAGCACTCGATGGCCAAGCTCTACAAGCCGCGCGATACTGACACCGCGGCAGACGACGGCATCCTCGCCATCACCTGACGCCACCAGGAATCACACCGCTGATTCCCACCACGCCACGGGACGCAATCGCGCTCCACCGGCCGTCGGTACCTCGGGCCGTGTTCGCGACCAGCACATGCCAATGCAGATGCGGGTCACCCGCCCGCGATGTCCGATGCGCAAACTGGGCCGCAGTGAACCCGTCAGCGATCATCCGTCGCGTCCCGAACCCGGCCGGATCATCGATCATCCGCCGGTTGTTCGTGCCCCTGCGTACGAAACACGCCTCACGCTCCAACCACCCCAACGCCCCCCGTACGGCGGTCTCGCATGCTTCGACGATGGCGGCTTGGACGAGCGGATCCCCGAGCGCGTAGACAACGGACACCGACTTCGGGACAGCGAAGGTGAGATCGAACCCGGGCACCCGACGCGGGTGGCCCCGCAAACGTGTCCCATTCATGTTGAACCCCGTGTCAGGCGCGAGTCCAGCCAACACGGCGCGCAAATCGGCGCCGTCGACTGAGCCGCACAACCCGAGTAGCGGCGCGGCGCTGCCGGCCCATTCGCCAGCCGGCTCATGGGTCCCGGTGTAATACTCGTCCAGTCCCGAGGCGACCTGGGCGAGGTAGTAGGCCTCAGCCCCGACCCGCAGCTTCCACAATGACATCATCACCAACACATGCCTGCGAGAACATGATTTCGTGACGGGTACGAGCACCATTGGTGCAGATGTCCAGACAGTTGCGTATTGCATTGGAGAACGATCGGCGGGTGGCGCGATGGGGGTCGGGCTTGGCCGTTTGCCTAGCGCCGTTTGGCAGGCGCTTTGAATCAGTACTCGCGACAGGGGATCGTCGTTGGCATCGACTCATGGTCGTTGCAGCCCGATCTGAGTTGCAGACCTTCTCTTGGTCGTGCACTTCAGTGTCCATGGGGTCCGCCCCGCGCACGCCACGCCAGGTGGCCGGCCTCTTCGCCGCGTTGGCGATGTTCATCCCGGTAGCCATCGCGTAGACCTCGCGTGGGCAATCGAGCAGCGAGACAGTTTCCGAGCGGTCCGTGACCGCGTCACGACCGGGTTCGGGGACGACTTCGGTTACTGCCGCCCAGCCCGCGCCGGCCTCGTCGAACATCCGAGTCGATAGTGGTTCGTCGGTGACTGCAACGAGCCGACCGGAGCCAACGAACTCGTCCGTGCTCGTCACAGCCGCGGCGAGAGCCTCAACGATGGTTGCCGGTTCCCGTCGCGGTCGCCGCTTGCGACGCTGTCCTCCTCGCCGGGGCGAGAGTCGACCTTTCAATTAGTTTGACGTCCAACTATGATTTTGTCGTGATGATGGTCGTAGGACATCGCTACTCGAAGTCACCGGCACCCCGGCGCAGGGCCGTGAGCCCCGACGTGATGGCGGCCAATGGTGCGCCGTCGATGCCCACCTGTTCAAAGACCTGGGTGTTCAACGATGCCGCCGCACGAGCGGCCACTCGACGCCCAGCAGGCGTCATCGCCGCGAGCGTCGTTCGCTTGTCGGACGGATGCTCGACACGGCGCACCATTCCGTCGGCCTCCAGCCGGTCGATCGCGTTGGTGACGCTCGCCGGGTGCACCTGCAGCCGTTGGCCGATCTTGCTCAGCGGTAGGCGGCCGGCTCGCGAGAACGAGAGCAACATCAGCACCTCGAACCGGGCGAACGTGACGCCGTGCGGCTTGAGCGCCGCATCGACCCGGCTGATCAGCAGTTGCTGCACGCGCATCACCGAGGTCACGAGCGCCATGCCGTCGGCGGCGGCCGTCCAACCGGCCTCCGACCAGTTCCGGTGGGCCTCGACGACTGGATCGAATGACAGTGGGGCGCGTTTGGGCACGTCTGCAGCTTACGAAGCACGCCACCAACACGAGAGGGAGCAGTTGCGATGACCGGTTCCGACAACGAGATCGTCCGGCCGGTCAACCCGGTTCGGTTCATCACCGCCGCAAGCCTGTTCGACGGGCACGACGCGTCGATCAACATCATGCGCCGGATCCTCCAGTCGCAGGGGGCGGAAGTGGTCCACCTCGGGCACAACCGCTCGGTCGACGAGATTGCGCGGGCCGCAGTGCAGGAAGACGTGCAGGGCGTGGCCGTCAGCTCGTATCAGGGTGGGCACATGGAGTACTTCACGTACCTCCTCGATCGGCTTCGCGGATCAGGCCGGGGAGACATCCGCGTCTATGGCGGTGGCGGCGGTGTGATCATCCCTCGCGAGATCGAAGCCCTGCACGCGTACGGGGTCGCACACATCTTTTCGCCCCAGGACGGGCAGCGGATGGGCCTGGCCGAGATGATCAACTCGATGATCCGCGAGTGTGACGTGCCGCCTTTCGGCGACGGATCGGTGCAACTCGACGACGTCCTTGGCGGCAGCGAACGCGCGCTGGCCCGACTGATCTCGGCGATCGAGGGCGGGGTGGTCGAGTCGGGCGTCGTCGACGAGCTCGGCGCGATCGCGCAACGACGTCGCGTGCCGGTGGTCGGCATCACCGGCACCGGTGGTTCGGGCAAGTCGTCGCTCACCGACGAACTGCTGCGCCGGTTCCGGCTCGATCAATCCGACAAGGTCAAGATCGCCGTGATCGCGATCGATCCGACGCGACGCCGCGGTGGTGGTGCCTTGCTGGGCGACCGAATCCGGATGAACGCGATCGACAGCGGTCAGATCTTCTTCCGTTCGCTGGCAACCCGCGACGGTGGCAGCGAGGTGCCGGCCGCGCTCGACACGATCATCGATGCGTGCAAGGCGTGGGGCGCCGACCTCGTCGTCGTCGAGACTCCGGGGATCGGTCAGGGCGATGCGGCCATCGTGCCCCATGTCGACGTGCCGATGTACGTGATGACCCCGGAGTTCGGCGCGTCGTCACAGCTCGAGAAGATCGACATGCTCGACTTCGCCGAGGTCATCGTGATCAACAAGTTCGAGCGACGCGGCGCAGAAGACGCCCTGCGTGATGTCCGCCGCCAGTACACCCGCAACCGCGAGCTGTTCGGCGTCGAGCCGGAGACGTTGCCGGTGTTCGGCACCGTCGCAGCACGTTTCAACGACGACGGGGTGACCGCCGTCTACCAGTACCTCGCGACGAAGCTCGCCGGCCTCGGCCTCGATCTGCAGCAGGGTTCGTTGCGCTCGGTCGAGGTCAAGGCGTCGACCCACATCGGCGTGATCGTGCCGCCGCCACGTCAGCGCTACCTCGCCGAGATAGCCGAGTCGATCCGCCGCTATCACCTCGTCACCGATCAGCAGAGTGCGATCGCCCGACGCGTGCAGCAGCTCCAGTCGGTCGCCGAGATGCTCGAGTCCGGCAGCACCGCAGCGGGCGAGGTGAGAGCGCTTGCCAAGGCAGCGTCGGCGGCGATCGACCCGACCGTGCGATCGTTGATCGCCGAGTGGCCGGCGCGGCGGGCCGCATTGAGCGGTCCGGACCGGCCCGTGCGCACGAGCCTGTCGGGCATCGACGTGCCCAAGCTGTCGCTGCCGAGATTCGAAGATCACGGTGAGCTCGTTCGCTGGCTGCGGTCGGAGAACCTGCCCGGCCACTTCCCGTTCGCCGCTGGCGTCTTTCCACTCAAGCGCGAGGGTGAGGATCCGGCGCGCATGTTCGCTGGCGAGGGTGGCCCGGCCCGCACCAACGCTCGCTTCAAGATGCTCGCCGAAGGCCAGCCCGCCACCCGCCTGTCGACCGCGTTCGACTCGGTGACGCTGTACGGGTTCGATCCCGCCGAGCGGCCGGACATCTACGGCAAGATCGGCACATCTGGGGTGTCGATCGCGACGCTCGACGACATGAAGCTGCTGTACGGCGGGTTCGATCTGTGCGACCCTGCGACGTCGGTCTCGATGACCATCAACGGCCCAGCGCCGACGATCCTGGCGATGTTCCTCAACACCGCAATCGATCAGCAGCTCGAACGGTTCGAGGCCGAGCACGAGCGCGCACCGACCGACGACGAGCGCGACGAGGTTCGGCAGCAAACGCTGCGGACGGTGCGCGGCACAGTGCAGGCCGACATCCTCAAGGAGGATCAAGGCCAGAACACGTGCATCTTCTCGACCGAGTTCTCGCTGGACGTGATGGGCGACATCGCGTCGTGGTTCGTCGACAACGACGTCCGCAACTTCTACTCGGTGTCGATCTCCGGCTATCACATCGCTGAAGCCGGCGCGAACCCGATCTCGCAACTCGCGTTCACGCTGTCCAACGGTTTCACGTACGTCGAGGCCTACCTTGCGCGCGGCCTGTCCGTCGACGATTTCGCGCCGAACCTCAGCTTCTTCTTCTCCAACGGCATGGACCCTGAATACACCGTGCTCGGGCGGGTGGCGCGCCGGATCTGGGCGATCGCGATGCGCGACCGCTACGGCGCCAACGAACGCTCGCAGAAGCTGAAGTACCACGTGCAGACGAGCGGCCGATCACTGCACGCGCAGGAGATGGCGTTCAACGACATCCGCACCACCCTGCAGGCGCTGTGTGCGGTCTACGACAACGCGAACAGCCTCCACACCAACGCGTACGACGAAGCCGTGACCACACCGACGTCCGAGTCCGTTCGCCGGGCCCTGGCGATCCAGATGATCATCAACCGCGAATGGGGCCTCGCGATGAACGAGAACCCGTTGCAGGGCAGCTTCGTCGTCGAGGAACTCACCGATCTGGTCGAGGCCGCCGTGCTCGCCGAGCTCGGTCGGATCTCCGAGCGCGGTGGCGTGCTCGGCGCGATGGAGACCGGCTACCAACGGGGCCGGATCCAAGACGAGTCGATGCTGTACGAGCACCGCAAGCACGACGGCTCGTTGCCGATCATCGGCGTCAACTCGTTCCGGAACCCGCACGGCGACGAGACACCGGACACGATCGAGCTCGCACGCTCGAACGACGACGAGAAACGCGACCAGATCGATCGGCTCGCGGCGTTTCACCTTCGCACGGCTGCCGACCGCCCGGCCGCTCTCGAACGGCTCCGCGCCGCGGCACTCGCCGGCGAGAACATCTTCGCAGTGCTGATGGACGTCGTCCGCTCGTGCTCGCTCGGCGACATCACCGACACCCTTTTTGAGGTCGGAGGCCGCTACCGGCGCAACGTCTGATCCGGTAGGGCGTGGGCGATCACGTCGGAGCGCATCGAGATCATCTCCATACCGGTACACCACGCTCGATCTGGGAATGGCCCTAACTAATTCGCTCGGCGTGATGAGTCTCGATCCCGGTTCTCGGCCGCCACGTCTCGAGTGAGACGACGCTGGCCCCGTACGCTCAGCCGAGATCGCTTTCACTGTCGCGGCCGACGCGAACAATGCAGGTCGAGCGTTCGACGGCTGAGAAACGGTGCCAGCTCATCGGCCGACTCATGAGCAGGTGATCTTCACAGACACAGTGTTCGCTGGACTTGAACCCTTTTGTACGAACGTCGACCTCGGCGAGATCCGGCCCTCAAGGGAGATAGTCCTTGGCGGACACCGCTTCGAGGCCAGGGATGGTCGTCACCTTGCCGCCGGCGACGTACTGGGACACCGGGAAGGTGAACGAGCAGATTGCCGGATACTTAACGGCCAAGCCGCAATCGACGGGAGTCCCGCTCGGCCACTGCTCCAGACCCGGCGTCTTGCCGAGGTAGGAATAGAGCGACGCTCCAGTGACTTCATCACCATTCGCCTGGATCGCGTTGGCATACATCGCGAGTGACATGGTCTCGATCAGGCTCAGGGCACCGAGCCCCAGGGCGGTCGAGTCGACCTTCTCGGGCGGCACACCAAGCGCAGGGGAAAGAATGTTCTGCAGAATCGCCAGCTCGGGTGTGTCCTTCTGGGTCTGGACGCCGACGAACGACCAGCCGATGGCATCGTCGCCGACCGCGTCGAGCACCGTGCGGCCGGAACAGATTGCCGTGGTGATCGCCGGGATGGTGATGCCAAGTGCCGCCCGACCGCGCATCGTTCCGATACAACCGTCATCTGAGTACAGCGAGACCAGGAGATCGGGGTTGTCCTTGGCAGCCTCGCGCATCAATCCCTGGTATCCAGCATCTGTCTCGTTGTCTCCACCCTTGACTGTGACGTGTGAGATCCCGGCGAGGTCAAGCGCTGCCGTGAGCGAGGCCTCCGTTCCGTTGGCGCCAGGGTTGTCGGCGCTGACGATTGCGACGGTCTTGGCGTGGAAGTGGTCCTTGGCCACGGCAGCCATGGCCCCTGTCGTTGTGGCGTTGCCGCCTGTGAGGAAGAGTGCTTTGGCGGTGTAGTCGCCCGGCAGGATTGGCAGGACACCGATGACCGGGATGTTTGAAGCGGTATAGGTCGGATAGTCGGGGAACAGATCAAGACCGATCAGGACGAGTTCGACGTGCTTTCCGGCCAATTCCTGTGCACATGCCTGCGACGTCTCGGGCGAACCCTTCGTTGCACAGGTCTCGAGCTTGATCGGCCGGCCGCCCATGCCGCCGTGATGGTTCAGATAGTCGACGGCAGCCTGGGCATCGACGCGCATCTCGGGAAAGTCGAGTCCGGGCGTTCCCTCGCTGTTGACGAAGCCGACGACCATCTCCTTGCCGGTTGGCGGGGCGAGGTTCGGGAAGATTGCAGACGGTGATGCCTCGGTTGCAGACGTGTCGGGTGTGCTTGTGTCGGTCTCGGACGTCGGCGATGACGCGTCCGTGGGCAGAGATGTTTCGGCCGGAGAGGTCTCCGGTGATGAGGTTGCCGGCGTCTGCGATGGCGGGGTAGCCAAGGATGTTTCACTGCGAGGCGCTGTCGAAGCCGGGCTCGCCTTGTCACTACTGCAGGCTGCAGCGAGGAGCGACATCGACACCAGCCCCGCGCCCAACCAGCGCGCTGAGTGCCGATGGCGCGACGAACAGATTCCTGACTCGTTCATGTTTCCCCCATTTTCCAGGACCCGGAACGACCCGAGGTCCGCTGTGTCTTGCAGATCGGTCGGCAGATTGCTTCCCCAAGCGGTGCGCCGATGGGCACCGTAGCACGGCACCGAACCGGAATCTACTCTTGGTAAGTTTCCGCCGTTGCGCGGCTTACTCAGTCGCGCACTGAAGCATCGACCCAGTTGCCGTGGAAGCCAAACGGGACGCGCGGCAGATGGACCGTCGCCACCGGCTCGGCACTCATCGAGCATGCGTCGAAGATGACGAACTCGCTCTCGTCGCTGGCGCCGTCGTACACGTAGGTCATCAGATAGCCGTCGTCCTCGGCGGCAGAATCGGCGGAGGGCACGAACACGGCTTCCCCAGGTAACCGGCCCCGCCCCACGTCGATCTGGGTCCGCGTTCCACTGGCTAGGTCGTACTTGAGCAGCGCACCGGACGCCGACATCGGGTTCTCGTACGCGGCCTCGGTCGCATTGGCCATCATGTACCCATAGCGGTGCTCGAGCCCGACGACAGAGTCGGCGACCCTCGGGAACTCCGCTGGCAGATCGTCGACCTGCTCCTCGCGTACGGTGCCAGCAACGGTGTCGATGGTCCAGCGGTACAACGCCGGCGCAGGAAAGTCGATGGGACCATCACGCCAGATGTGGTCGAGACGGGCCACGTCGATGACGATCGTTTCGCCCCGCTCATATGCGTTCATCGGATGGAAGACGTAGCACGGGTCGATGTCGAACCAACGCACTTGGGAGTCGTTGCCGTTGCGGGCCATCACGCCCAGTCGGGCCGGATACGCATCGCTCCAATGAATCGGCATCTCGCCCCGCATTGCCATCTCGAGATCGAACACGGCTGGCAGGTCCATGAAGATGATGTGGTTCCTCGTGATGTTGAAGTCGTGCATCATCGTCGGCCCACCGACGGTGATGTTCTCGACCTGCGCGACCTGACCCGCCGCATCGACGCGCAGATAGGTGAGGTACGGCGGGAACAGCGAGTAACCGAACGCGAGCAGCTCGCCGGTCATCGGACAGATCTTCGGATGAGCGGTGAACGAACCCTGCAACGCGCCGTCGAAGTCGATGGGACCGACAGTCTCCAATCCGCCGTCGAGCAGATAGGGAAAGTGCCCTTCTTCGAGCGCGAGCAGGCGACCGGCGTGGCCGATGATGTTCGTGTTCGCCTTGGAGGCGGCCATGTCCGTGAGACTGGCGTCGATGTCTATCGCGGCCTGGTCCGGGTGGGAGATGAAGGGCGTCTTGACATAGCGGTTGCGGTACCACTCGGCCTTGCCCTCGCGGAGGCGAATGCCATGGATCATCCCGTCGCCGAGGAACGGATGGTCGGCATACCCGGTGAACGGGTTCGCCCCATTGCGAACGTATCGCCCGTCGAGCTCGGGCGGGATCGAGCCGGTCACACGCAGATCGGTGAGCGTTCGTTCCTCGGTGAGCGGTGAGAAGTTTCCCCTGAGGAACAGAGGAAGGTCGTCAGTTATCGACATGATCGTTTCCCTTCGGTCGGTCTGGTTCTTCAGGTGAGAATGTTGTCGGGCACCCAGCTGCCATGCGCTCCGTACGGAACCCGGCGCGGGAGATGAACTGTCGCCACCGGCTTGGCAGAGAAGTCCTGAGCGTCGATGATGAGCAACTTCGATTCCCCCGAGTTGGTGTCATGTGCCAGGCTGATGACCCAGCCCTCGTCCTCGCCCGAATCGGGCGAGGCGGGTGCGAACACCGGCTCTGCGCCACGCACGCCCTCGCCGAGCTGGTGCTCCTTGCAGGTGCCGTCGCGCAGGTCGTACTTCCAGAACGCCGAACCGTACACTGGTTCCTCGCTGATGCCTTCGCCGCCCATGGCCATCACGTAGCCGTACCGAGCATCGAGACCGATCATCCGATCGTCGACGCGACCGAAGTCGCCGGGCCGATCATCGAGCTGCTGCTCGGTCACCCTGCCATTGGTCAGGTCGATGGTCCAGCTCCACAACCTGCCGACTTCGGCATAGTCGTCGTTGCTGGTGCCGAATGCCTCCGGCTGACGCGACACGTGCATAACGATCGTGTTGCCCTCTTCGTGGGAGTTGACTCCGTGGAACACGTAACAGGGTTCAATCTCGAACCAACGCACATCGGCGCCAGTGCCGGTGCGGGGCATCACGCCGAGGCGGGCGCCCGCGTCGCGATTGAACATGAACGGGAAGCCGGTGGCCAACGCGCCGAGATCGAAGCAGACCGGCAGGTCCATGAAGATGACGTAGTTCTGCGTGACTTGGAAGTCGTGCATCATCACCATGTTCGGGATCTCGATGCCCTCGAGTTGCTTCAGCTCACCGTCGGCGCCGACCCGGATGTAGTGCAGGTAGGGCTGCTGTGCGCTTAAATAGCTGAACGCAAGGAGCTCGCCGGTGATGGGGCAGACCTTCGGATGCGCGGTCATCGAGCACGTAAGTGCTCCGCCGTAGTTTTCCACCCCGAGAGTGTTCAGTTCGTTGTCGATGCGCCAGGGCCAGTGGCCCTCTTCGAGGCAGAGGAGCTGTCCGTTGTGCGGCATCACGTGGGTGTTGCCGGTGCCGCGTGCGAGGTCACCCATGCCGGCCATCGGATCCGGCAGCGGATTAGAGATGTTCGGCGTCTGCACGAAGCGATTGCGATACCACTCGGCCTTTCCGTCGGCGAGGCGAATCCCGTGGACCATGCCGTCGCCGAAGAACCAGTGATCGGACCGGCCCGATGCCGGGTTTGGCCCGGTGCGCACGTACGTGCCCTGCAGCGCCATGGGGATGGCACCCTCGACGCGTAGGTCAGTCGCGGTGATCTCGTCGAGCACGGGGGCCCAATTGTCCCGGAGGTGCCACTTGGTCGGATTCTCGGTTGTTGTCATGACGACTCCTGAGGTGTGATGCGATGCCTGGATTGGACGGGATCTCTGAACGGAAAGTGTCGGATTGGCTACTTGACGGCTTCTGGTGAGCGCGCCCACATCAGGTTCGCGTCGAAGCTCAGTGTGTAGTGGGGGGTGAACTCGATGACGACACGGTGCGGCGAGTCGAGGAACGCCTGGAACGCGCTGGCGGCTGTTGGGTTGTCGGGGCGCAGCGCTGTCGCGAACTCGGGATAGAACCAGTCCTTGGTCTCGCGGTCGTCGTGGACGATGCAGGAGCCTTTGTACGTCACCGTCTTGCCGCCACCCATCGACGTACCCGTGCTGTTGACGCAAATCGACGCGCGCGGGAAACGGCGGATCGCTGAGATCCGCGCCCGACGCTCGGCGGCGGTCAGCCAGAACTTTCCGTCCTTGGGCAGAAACGACATGACGACACCAAAGGCCTCGCCAGCGTTGTTCGTCCACATGAAGACGCACTCGCGTTGCACGCTGATCAGCTTCTGCTCGAGATCCTTGGACAGCGCACACTCGGTCAGGTCTTCGTAGTCATCAGCCATTTCTGGAAGGTAGCATGATTGCTGAAGAAAAGCTACTGCCGGTAAGTTAGCATCTCGAACGAGCGCTGGGTCAGGGCAGTTTGGCGACCGGAGCGCGCGGGATCTCCGTAGCGGCGAAGCCGGACCAGAGCAGCTCGGCGAGGTGGTCAGCGACCTGCTCTGCGGGGAGACCCGCCTCGTTGAGCCACCACAGCGAGACCAGTTGCAGCATGCCAACGATCGCGTAAGCCCAGGGGAGTGCAACCGATGGATCGAGTCCCTGCCGGGCGCGCCAGTGGGCCAGCTGCTTGGCCATCTGAGTTGTGGATCGCTCCGCGAGGTACAAAGTGCGCATCGGCGACTCGTCAGAGGTCCCACCCGTCACGTAGAGAAACAACTCGCGATGTGCGGCGACCGTCGCCAGATTCGACTGGACGAGCGAGGCCAACATCTCGCGACCGAACGGCCGTCCGCCGACGGCGTCACCCGCCGCGGCGATCATGCGATCGGCGAGTCGCTCGGCGAGAGCATTCGAGACGTCGGTCCGACCCCCGACCCGCGCATAAACGATGGGTTTGGTCACCCCGGCTTCGACAGCGATGGCCTCCAACGAGACGCCGGCACCTTCACGGCGAATCGCCCGCTCCGCGGCGTCGAGGACGACCTCTCGATCGACGACGTGGCGACCGCCGACGGGACGGCCGGGGCGACGGCCTACGCGAATGGTCATCGCGCCAGTGTGCCCGGTCGGCGGGGATGACGGCGACACAATGTGTGCGACGACGCGGAGCGGCCCCGGGTCGAGGACCCGGGGCCGCTGCAGGTGTTCAGTAGTTGTTGCTCACGCTGGGGTGTTCAGACGCCCCACAGCTTCTTGAACTGATCGGCCATCGTGTCCGGTCCCGGCCAGCCGTCTCCTGCCACCAGGGGCTGGGCCTGTCCGGGCGACGACACGATGAACGATGGAAGGTTGGCGTTGGCGCGTTCTTCGGTGTTGTCCTGGCCGATCGCATTGCGTGCCATGGCATCGACGATCACCCACGCCGAGTACTGCTTCGGGTTGGCCGACCAGAACTTCATCGTTCCGTCGACGATCTCCTGCAGCACGGCGCCACTGAAGTCCACGCCGACCAGGTTGCGGCCTTTGAGCAGTCCAGCGTCCTTCAGCACCGACGAGACGCCGGTAGTGAGACCGTCGAAGGCGAAGTGGACATAGTCGATGGTCGGGTCTGCCTGCAACGCCGCAACGATGGCACCGGGCACTTCGCCGGCGAGCAGCTGGTTCAGGGTCAGGGGCAACTCGGTGAACTTGCACCCTGGGCAGTTTTTGGCGTACGCCGCCTTGGAGCCCTCACGCTCGCTGACAAGAACGGCGAAGTCGGGGATGTTGACCATCAACACGTTGGCCTTGCCCTTCGAGTCGACGATGATCTGGTTGGCGATGCGATCGCCCGACGCGGTAACGGACGTGGCGTCGCCGCACTGGGTCCAGATGTTGTTCACCGCCTGCTTGGGCTCCGACGTGTCGTAGCAACTGAAGTAGGCGATGCCCTTCTTCGCTGCAGCGTCGATCTGGTCTTGAATGACCGACTGTGAAGTGCCGCTCGACGCGACGTAGTCGACGCCGAGGTCGATTGCCTGCTGGAAGGCGGGCGCAGCATCGGTCTCGTACGAGATCACTTCGAGCTTCCAACCGAGCGCGTCGGTAGCGTTCTTGAAGCCCACACCGATCGCGGCACACGACGGCAGCGAGCATTGCAGCCACGCAACGGTCTTCTTCGGAGGAACCTTGGTGAGCGGGATGGTCGGGCCGATCTTCTCCGGGGCGGTCTTGTTCGCGTCGACCACGGCCTGTGCGCGGGCAAGGCCGTCTGCGGCAGATGAACCACCACCGGCGGTGGTGCTCGTCGCCCCGGCAGATGTCTCCGTCGCCGCAGCAGTTGTCTCGGCGGCTGCTGCGGTGGTCTCGGTCGAGCCGGCTGCAGTCGTCGGGCTTGCCGACGCAGTTGTCGGACTCGCCGACGCAGTTGTCGGACTTGCCGACGCAGTCGTGGTCGTGGCGGCCTTGTCGCTGCTACAGGCCCCGAGCATCATGGCCAACGCCGCAGGCAGCGCCAACAGTCGGTGTGTTCTTCTCATCGTGTTCCCCCTCAGGATTCGGTTATGCGGTCAACATCGCTGGACCGTAGTCTGCAAGTAATTGGCCGACTAGTATTTTTTACTGGGGGAAACAGTAGCGCATTGGGGGCGTCGAGTTGTCGAAGTTGTTGGAGGTCCGCGATCTCACCAAGACCTTTCCTGGACAGGTCGCGCTGAAGTCGTTCGATGTGGTCTTGGCGGCGGGCCGTACGCACGCCCTCGTGGGACAGAATGGATCGGGGAAATCGACGTTCATCAAGATCTTGGCCGGCTATCACCAGCCCGATCCCGGCTCGTCTGCCGAACTCGCCGGCCATCCGCTGTACCTCGGCGACGGCAAGGCCGCTTACAGGGCCGGTATCCGCTTCGTCCATCAAGACCTCGGTCTGGTCGACGGGCTTGACACCGTGGACAACATCGCGATGGGGGTCGGATATGTGACCCACCGTGGGGGCCGCATCAACTGGAAGGCGAACACGGCACAGGCACGTGACGGATTGGAATCGCTCGGCTTCGGGAACATCAACGTCAGCCGCCCGGTCGGATCTCTGGCGCCGTCAGAGAGAACGGCGGTCGCACTTGCTCGCTCGATGCGCGGCTGGGAGGACCACGCGCATCTGTTGGTGCTCGACGAACCGACCGCCTCGCTTCCCGGCGACGATGTCGAACGACTCTTCAACGCCATCCGGATCATGAAAGAGCGCGGAGTCGCGATCCTGTATGTGTCACATCACATCGACGAGGTGTTCGCTATCGCTGACGACGTCACGGTTCTTCGCGATGGACAGCGAGTGGCGACCCACTCCACGTCAGAACTCGATCACGAGGGCGTGATCGAGTTGATGATCGGCCATCGGCTCGAAAGGACACAGCACAAGTCGCGGGCACTCGTGGGCGCAATCGGAGGTCTCCGTGTCAACGGACTGTCGGGGGGAGCGATCAACAATCTCGACCTCGTGGTCCAGCCCGGTGAGATCGTCGGGGTGACGGGCATCACCGGCTCAGGCCGAGAGATGCTCGCTCCGCTCATCACCGGACAAACACCCAGCGACGCAGGCCGGGTCGAGGTGGCAGGTCGAGCCGTCAAGAACTACTCCCCGGACGACTCGATCCGAGCGGGCATGGCTTTCGTCCCGGCAGACCGTGCAACGCAAGGGATCATCCCATTGGCCTCGGTGACCCACAACATGACGCTTGCCGACGTCCGGCGCAACTGGCGGCGTGGCCTACTCCGGCACAAAGAGGAGACCGTGGAGTGTGTGGAGTTGATCGAACGGCTGTCGGTGAAAACGTCGAGTCCGGCGACTCCCATCACAGCACTGAGTGGCGGCAACCAGCAGAAGGTCCTCTTCGGCCGCAGTCTGCGCCTCCAGCCGACCGTGCTCGTGCTCGACGAACCGACGAGCGGGATCGACGTCGCCGCCAAAGAGCAGATCCTCTTACTGATCGATCAGGCAGCCCAAGAGGGCGCAGCGGTGTTGGTCGTCTCAACCGACACCGACGAGTTGGTCAGAGTCGCACATCGAATCATCATCCTGTCCGGCGGCGCGATCGTCGAGGAATTCACCGGGGTCGACATGACGTCGGAAAATGTAGAAAAAGCACAACTCCGCTCAACGAAAGAAGGAGACCAATGACATCAGCCGCGGTGGTCGCCGACGTCGCATCGAACGACAAGGCTCCGAAAATGTCGTGGGCCAGCAAGTTCGGCTTCGACAGGTTCAGCGGGTTGTATCTCATCGCCGCGTTCTTCGTCTTCTTCGGGCTGACAGAGAACAACTACCTGACGTGGAACGGGAGCATCGAGTTCGTTCTCACCGAGAAGGTGATCGTCTCGATGCTTGCGCTCGCATTCCTTGTGCCGCTCATCACCGGAACCTTCGACCTCTCGATCGGCGCCAACATGGCACTGTGCCTCGTGATCGTCAACAAGATGGCGCTCGAGACCAACCTACCCGACGGCGTGGGAGCCGCCGTCGGGATGGCGGCGTGCCTCGTCATCGGCGTCATCAATGGACTGATCGTCGTCAAGCTCCGAGTCAACAGCTTTATCGCCACGCTGGGAATGAGCCAGGTGATCGCGGCGCTGATTCACAAGATCCATGACGGCGGGCAGATCACGAAGGCCTTCGGGACCGAGTACATCAACTTCGGCAAGAAGGCGATCTTCACCTTCCATTGGCCAGGCACTCATAGTGAAATCTCGTTGCCGTACTATTTCCTCTATGGCCTCATCGTGGCGTTCGCGGTCTGGTACGTGCTCGAGCACACGCCGGTCGGCCGACACATGTTCGCGACCGGTGGTAACCCGGAGGCGGCGCGCCTGTCTGGTGTTAAGATCGACCGCATCGCCTGGGGTTCGCTCATCGCGTCGGCGGCCATCGCTGGCTTTGCAGGGCTGATCTACTCGTGGAAGTTCGGTACGTACAGCAACTCGGTCGGCCCGCCGCTGTTGTTCACCGCCGTCGGCGCCGCCTTTTTCGGCGCCAGCCAGCTCAAAGGCCGGCCGAACGTCTGGGGCACCCTGATCGCGGTGTACACGCTTGCATTCGGTATCAAGGGGATCGGCCTGCGCTATCCCCGACAGGTCGACTGGATGCAGCCGATGTTCGAAGGTTTGACCTTGATCCTGGCTGTCGCTCTGGCCAGCCGCCTAGGCATCGTCAAGGTGGCTCGCCGTAGGTCTGACGTACGCAACGAACCAACGCCGGAACCATCGCATCCGATTCCTGCGGACATCGTCGACCCCATCGCCGAAACCCTCGAGTCACGCAGTCAGTGACGCCATGGACATCGAGGCACGCACTGACGAGGCCCACCGCCAGATCCTGGGCTTTCTCCCGAACGACCTGTTCGATCTGACCGACGTCGAGAGCGGCGCTGCACGAGTGATGAGTCTGCTCGCCGGCGAGCCGCCGGCGTTGCCCGATTCGGTGCTGGTCGAGGATCATTACGTCGAGGCCGCTGATGGTCATCAACTCCTGGTGCGGCTCTATCGGCCGCGCACCGCCCGAGCGGCGAGCCCCTGCCTCTACTGGATGCACGGCGGTGGATTGGTGATGGGCAATGTCACGATGGACGATGCCCGGTGCGCGGAGATCGTCGTCGAGCTCGACATCGTCGTCGCTTCAGTCGAGTATCGCCTGGCTCCGGCATTTCCCTATCCGGTGCCGGTGGACGATTGCTCTGCCGGCCTCGAATGGCTCGCCGGTGCGGCCGCCTCATTGGGCCTGGACCCCGACCGGATCGCCATCGGTGGCGATAGCGCCGGCGCAGGGCTCGCGGCTTCGCTGACCCTCATGGTGCGTGACCGCAGCGCAGCCCGTCCGTGTTTCCAGATGCTGCGGTATCCAATGCTCGACGATCGCAACATCACGAGCTCGAGCCGCGAGGTCACCGACCTGCGAGTGTGGAACCGTTCGGCGAACATCGCCGCATGGAGCGCCTACCTCGGCTCGGACGCGGGCGGAGCGGATGTTTCGATGTACGCCGCGGCAGCACGCGCCAGCGATCTCACCGGCCTCCCGCCAGCCCTCATCACGGTCGGCGAACTCGACATGTTCCTCGACGAAGACATCGACTACGCCCAGCGACTGCTCGCATCGGGTGTCTCCACCGAGTTGCATGTCTACGGCAAGTGCATCCATGGCTCGGGCGCATTGGTCCCCCACGCCGAGGCATCGCGGCGTTGGAAGCGCGACGAGATGAACGCCCTCGATCGAGCCCTCAACGGCTGAACTCTGGGTCAGTCCGGAAGGGCGACGATGGTCACCGTGCCGGCGTTGCCGTCGACGGTGATGATCGAGCCGTCGACGATCAGCTCCGTGGCACCAGCGACCGACGCGACACACGGCACGCCAAGTTCGCGCGAAACGATCATCGCGTGGCTACCCATCGCACCGACGTTGACGACGACCCCTGCGGCGGGCACGAACAACGGCACCCACGACGGATCGGTCTGGGGGGCAACGAGGATGTCGCCGGGCTCGAGTCCACCCGGATCGGCGGCATCGAGGATCACCCTTGCCCGGCCTGTGGCAGTACCGCCCGAGCCCGCAGCACCAATGAGCACGTCGCCAACGGCGGCTGTCGGCGCGCTGCCACCGCCGCGTTGGGTCATGTCCGACAACGCCGGCACGGCACCATTGACGATGAATACCGGCTCGAACTCGAACAATGACCGGAACTGTTGCCAGCGCTCGTCGATGACCGCTGTCATCGTCTCCGGATGGAGTCGGAGCCGGTCGAGTTCGGCATCGCTGACCATGAAGACCTGATCGATCTCGGCGAGCACACCACGCTCGACGAGCCGTCGGCCGAACTCGCGGAGCGCAACACGAATCTCGTTGATGACCATCACGACGTTGGTCTTGGCGCGCTCGCGTCCGCTCAAGAACAGTTGCGCGGAACCCAGTGCGGCTTCGAAGAGGCCGGCCGTCTCGGGATCGCCAGCGACCTTCTGCCGGACGTCGACAGCGATCCGGTCGCGTTCGGCCACGGACACGTCATGGCGATAAACGGGCGCCGACGACTCGTCGGAGCGTCGCATCAGATCGATCGCGGCGAGTGCGATGCGTGGCCGTACCTCCCACGACAGGGAGATCACGTCGTATTCGTTCTGGGCACGAGCCCCGAATTCGAACAGGAACGTGTCGAACCGCTCCAGGAAATCGCGTGCCTCCGGGGCGTTGGAAGGTCGGAGGACGTCGAGCACCTCATCCGGGCCGGCTTCGAAGGCCGCCGTCACCACGGGAGACGCCGCTGCCAGCCGACCCAACGCCCACATCGCGTGCGATGGCGCGGCGGAGTCGACCTCGACGCCGGCGAGCAGCCGGATCGACAGGCTCTTGTCGCCGAGGCCTTCACAGATCGCGTCGAGAGCGCCCGGCCCAAGCGATGCCAGTGACGAGACCCGCATCGCATTCTCGAAGGTCTGCTGCACGAGAGGCACCATCGAGCGTGCTCGTGCGAGCAGTGCTGAGTCGGTCACAGAGGCCAGATCGGGCCGCTGCTCGCGTTGCGCACGGGCGAGTGCACGATCGGCGTCGAGATCGGGCAGCGACGTCGCTGACATCGCCCAGCCCATCGACTCGCCGAGGCGAGCCTCGTGCACCGCTGACTCGTGCCATGGCTGCTCCTCGTACGGCGGTACGTCGTCGCGATCGTCGAAGAATGCTTTGTCGATCATCTCCGGCGATGCTCCCGGCATGCGCGCACCGAGCACGCGGGTGAGCGTCAGGGGGTTGTAGACGTAACCGCCGAACATCTTGAACAGATCGGGCGAGTCCGGATCCTCGAACTCGTCGTATCTGAGCGCACCCAGTGAGATGTACGCGTCGCGCAAACCCTTCGACATGCCCTGCCGGAGGACCAGATCCTTGCCGAGCGGGCTGAACGGAGCCGGAAAGACATCTGCCGCGTTCCCGCGCGTCCATGCGGGGAAGCGCTCACCGAGCGCCGAATCGCCCATCCAGGTCCTGTTGCTACTCGTGTTCCCCATGGCCGACGTGCATCCCCTTCAACGGTCTATGTGACGGTGATCACACTAATCAGCTCGAGCGCAGAGTTCCTTATGCACCGTTCAGTAACATGTCGACCGGAAAGACGGTGAGCCCATGCCTCTCGAGCAATCTGAGACGAACGCGTCGCCGGCCACACCAGCGTGTCGCGTCGCCGTCGTCACCAAGGGTCATCCGTTCGATGCGCCGGCCTTCTTCGACGTCTTCGACTCCAACGCCGACATCGAGTGGACACACGTCGAACATCCCGAGGCGATGGATCTCGTCGAGCCAGATCGAGCTGCTGAGTTCGACGTGTTCGTGATGTACGACATGCCAGGCATCGACTTCACCAAAGCCGATCCACCGGCCTCGTTCCGGACGCCACCAGGCGAGTACATCGATGCATTCCATGAGCTGCTCCAAGCTGGCAAGGGAATGGTGTTCCTTCATCATGCCATCGCGGGTTGGCCGGCGTGGGAGGACTACGCACGCATCCTCGGCGGACGCTTCCACTACCAGCCGGCGGTCCTTGCCGGGATCGAGTATCCGGACTCGGGCTACCGACACGACGTCGCCCACACGATCGAGGTGCTGGAGCCGGACCATCCGATCTGCGCCGGCATCCCGCAGACGTTCACGATCACCGACGAGGTGTATCTGTACCCGGTGCTGGAGGCGGACGTGCAGCCGCTGATGCGGAGCTCGTACGAGTTCGTCGACGGCAACTTCTACTCGGCCGACCGCGCCATCCGCGGCAGCCGCAACGACGCCACCGGCTGGCACCATCCGGCCGGCAGCAATCTCGTGGCGTGGACGAAGACGGTCGGGACATCGCCGATCGCATACGTGCAGTTCGGTGATGGGCGGACGACGTACGAAGATCCGAACTTCCGTCGCATCGTGGCCAATGCCATCGGCTGGGCGGCCGACCCGGTGTGAGCGGGCGGGATCAGATCGCTCGCTCGTGACCTGCCCAGAACGGCGTGCGCAGTTTCGCCTTCTGGATCTTGCCGGTACCCGTGCGCGGGAGCTCAGCGACGAAGTCGTATGACCGTGGGACCTTGAAGCCGGCCAACAGTTCGCGACAGTGTGCGGCGAGGGTGGTACGCAGCTCGTCGTCGGCGGCCACGCCCTCGGCAGCGACCACGATGGCCTTGACCTCTTCGCCGAAATCTTCGTTCGGCACACCGATCACCGCGACATCAGCAACCAGTGGGTGACCACCGAGCACTCCTTCGATCTCTGCCGGATAGATGTTGACGCCGCCGGAGATGATCATGTCGATCTTGCGATCGCTGAGCCAGAGGAATCCGTCGTCATCGACGTACCCGACGTCGCCCGTGGTGAACACGCCAGGCTCGAGATGCGAATCGGCGGTCTTCTCCGGGGCGTTGTGATATTCGAAATCGGTGCCCATCGCGTTGCGGAAGTACAACGTGCCCGACTCGTTTGTTCTGCAACGAGACCCGTCGTCGCGCACCACGATGATCTCCATGGTCGGCAGGGGTCGACCGACGCTTCCGCCTTTGGCCATCCACTCCGTCGAGTCGATCATCGTGATCACCGAACCCTCCGTCGACCCGTAGTACTCGGTGATCTTCGGACCCCACCAGTCGATCATCGCCTGCTTGATGCGCGGTGGGCACGGCGCTGCGCCGTGCATCACGAGTTGCAGCGACGAGCCGTCGAAGCGACCCTTCACGTCATCGGGCAGATCGATCAACCGCTTCATCTGAGTGGGCACAAGGTGCACGTTGGTGGCTGCGAACTCGTCGATCAGGCGCAGCACCTCGGCGCTGTCGTACTTGTGCTGCATGATCGTTGCCGACCCGACGATCATCGGGAGGAACGAGAACGCCCACTGGGCCGAGTGATACGCCGGGCCGCAGAGCACCGTGCGTCCGTCGCCTTCCACCTGGTTGGCGAACCCTGCACCGATGAGCTGCCAGATCGCCGGATCGGACCCGGCCGGCATCGCCGCGAGCGTGCCGCGCACCCCCTTGGGATTGCCCGTCGTACCACTCGTGTAGAACATCGGCCCGCCGAACGACTGGTCGTTCGGTTCGTCGGGTGAGCCAGCGCTGAGGAACCGCTCGTAACTCTGGAAGCGATCGCTCGGCTCGCCGCCGATCACCAGCGCGAGCTCGACGTCACGAACGCGAGTCTCAGCCAGTGCCTTGGTCGCTTCCGACAAGAAGTGATGACCACAGATGAACGCCTTCGACCCGGAATCGACGAGTGTGTAGGCGATCTCGGCCGCGACCAGGTGCCAGTTGACGGGAACGTAGGTGATGCCGGCGTTCGCGCAGGCGAAGGCGACCTCGAACCACTCGTTGCAGTTGCCGGACATGATCGAGATGGTGTCGCCAGGCCCGACACCGGCGGCGCGGAAGCTGTGGATCAGTCGGTTGACGCGTTCGTCGAGCTCGGCCCACGTGAGGGTGCCGATGTCATCGGCGAGCGCGAGATCATCACCGCGACTTGCGGCAAACGACTTCGTGAGCACGGACATCTGGCGTCAGGCCTTCGCATTCTGGAAGACGCCGGACAGATCCGCGGGCCCGCTGTACTGCTGCGTCAACTCTCGGCTCGCGAACGACCACTTGCCCTCGAGCCGGACATAGAGATCGTCGTAGTACGCGAGCAGGATGCCGCGTGAATCATCAGCGCGCTGCCAGTGCTCGATGATGTACCAACGGCCGGTACCGGTCCCGGCCTTGAGATCGAGGGTGGCCATGCCGTTGACGACATTCTGCACGACCGCTGCAAAGCGATCCATGGCCGATGTCCACAATTCGACGATGTTGTCGCGCCCCTCGACACGGCGGTTCTTGCCGATCTCCCAGACGGCGTCGGGTGCCCACGTGGCCGCCCACTGTGCGGGATCGCGCCGGACCACCGCATCGGAATAGAGATGCACCAGTTCCTCGATCGTGTCGGTGCTCATGTGGATGGCCTTTCTGCACCTGATGCTGCGGAGTGATCGTGTTGTTCGGCGATGCGGGCCCTGCCGTCGTCGACGTACCGGCGCACTGTGGCTTGGAAGTGCCGCAGCCGTATCTCTTGATAGTTGCCCAGTGTCTGCCCGTGCTTCTTGGTGGCCTTGAAGCCGCGGGTCTGCGCGGCGAGGTTCACCGTGTCCTGGTCGAGGACTGCGCCGAGCGAGTTGGGGAGCCCGGGAACCGTGGTGTAACTGTCGTTCACGTCGAGGTCCACGGGCTCGGCCGGTGCCGGCACAGGGCCGTGCTGCGGCTTGGGACGGAGATAGAGCACCTCGTAGATGCAACGGTCCGGATCCGGGCCGTCAGGCCGGAAGCGGTAGCACAACGGAATCTGGAGTCCGGGAAAGAAGAACGCGTTCGGGAACAGGAAGTACTCGATGGAGTCGATCGTCTCGCTCACCGACAAGTGCGAGAAGTCGTTGTCGTACTGCTCGCCGAGGACGCGCTGCATGTACCGGGCGTAGACGTCGCGTGCCCGCTCGCCCTCGGGGATCGGGGGCACCTCTTCGCCGGGGTTCTTGCGTGTCATCAGGATGTTCAACAAACCCTGCTCGTCGGGTCGTTTCGCCTCGGGAACGTGCGGGCTCGTCGTGCCGATGGTGTGGATGAAACGGCTGACGTTGTCACCGAACACGTCGTACTGGGCGTTGGCGTCGCCCGCGGTGTAGATCGACTGCGAGTGGGTTTCGAGGATGTGATACGCCTCCATGAACGCCTCGGCAGACGCCTTCCAGTTGGCCGGCAAGCGTTTGCGGATGTGGACCTCGACGTAACGATCGGCGAGGTCCCACTCGGCGAAATGCTGAGGAAGTACGCCGAGGTGTTCTTCTAGCGGCGGCGCGTCGGCGTCGAAGTTGACGAAGATGAAACCACCCCATTGGCCGGTTCGGATCTGCGGCAATTGGTACTGCTCGGCATCGACATGGGGAAAGTCCCATTCGCACGGGAGGTCGAGCAACTCGCCCTCGATCGACCAGGTCCAGCCGTGGAACGGGCACCGCAGCTTGGGGCTGTATCCCACGGAGGCCGGCGGCTTGAGTTGCGTGCCGCGGTGCAGGCACGAGTTGTAGAACGCGCGGACGATTCCATCGGGGCCACGCACGATCAGCGCGGAGCGATCGCCGATGTCGTAGACGTAGTAGTCGCCCGGTTCAGGGATGTGCTCGTCGCGGCACGCCCACTGCCATGTGCGCGACCACATGTGCTGTTGTTCCTCGGACGCGTAACTGGCCGACGTGAACTCCGCGAACGGTACGTCGGCGTCACCTTCGAACCGGTAAGCGCCCTCCAGCAGGGGCGCCGGCGTTGGGGTCGAGTCACCGAGGATGATGTCGCGCGTGCTGGGACCCGGGCATCGCGCCGCGCCCGGCTGGACGCTGCCCGGCGTGGTGTGGATCGTCACTCGCGACCTCCGATCATGGCCGTGCGCTCGAGCGTGAACGGCACGGCGTCATCCAGGACCTCCTGCAACTCGACGACGTTGCCGTCGGGATCGCGGCCGTAGATCGAGCGGAGCCGACCGCTGCCGAGTTCCGCGGTCGTGGGGGGCGTGCTGTGGAACTGCATGCCCCCGGCGGCGAGTCGGTCGTACTCCGCGTCGATGTCGGTGACATCGAGACAGAAGTGGGTGTAGCCGTGATCGCTCGGCGGACGCTCAGGATCGGCGGAGCGCGGAACCGGCGACGAGTACTCGAACAATTCGAGGTATGCGTTCCCTGCACGCAACATGACTTGCCGCGCCGCCGAACCGGAGAGGCCGATGATCCTGTCGAGGATCGGACGGTCGCTCCATGCGGTGGACATGACCTGCTCGAATCCGACCACGTCGATGTAAAAGGCCGCGAGTCGGTCGAGGTCCGGTGTGGACATCGCCACGTGGTGGATGCCTCGAATCATGGCGCTGGGCTCTCTTTCACTGCCATGCTCCCCCGACCGAGGCTTCGAGCCGTCGGACTTGCTGAATGTGGATTAGGTTAGTCGCGGTCGTCAGTTTGCCGGAAGGTGGAGCGACCGTCCGATCGCGAGATCGACAGCAGAATCAGAAAGGTCGAGGAGGGGCCATGACCGACATTGCCGAACAACGTGTCGAGGTGCGCGGCATCACACGGGCCAAGGCGCCGGAGCCGGCACTGAGTACGACGCCGATCCACGGCGACCGCTATTGGTCGCCCGATTTCCTGCGACAGGAGCATGACGCGCTGTGGCCGCGGGTATGGCAGGTGGCCGGACGTGTGGAGCAGACTCCCACCGCTGGCGACTACATCACCTATGAGGTCGGACGCGACTCGGTGATCGCGGTGCGCGGGGTGGACGAACAGGTCAGAGTGTTCTTCAACGCGTGTCAGCACCGTGGCAATCGGTTGGTGACCGCCGAGGTGGGGTCGCTGCTCACCGGTGAGTTCCAATGCGCCTACCACGGCTGGCGCTTCGGGTCCGACGGTCGGCTCAACTGGGTTCCCGACGAAGACGACTTCGTCCAGGGAAGTCCGTGCGGCGTGCGCAACCTCATCGAGATGCCCTCGGACACCTGGGGAGGATTCATCTGGTTCAACATGGACGAGCACGCCAAGCCGCTGCGCGAATGGCTCGACCCGGTCGCGGATCATCTCGATGCCTATCGCATGGAGAACATGAAGCGCACCCACTGGGTCACGGTCGAGGGTGAGTTCAACTGGAAGTGCGTCCAGGACAACTTCAACGAGAGCTATCACCTGCCGTACGTGCATCCGCAGACGTTGGCGACGCTGAACGAACACCACAGCGGATGTCAGTTCGACCTCTACGAGTCGGGCCATGCCCGGATGCTGATGCCCGGTGGTGGACCCGGCCCGCATTTCCGCGGCAAGCCGGATCGCACACTGAAGAGCCTCGGTCCTGATCTCGAGTTCTGGGAGGTCGACCCCACGCCGCATCTCAGCAACCTCTCCGGATTGCGCGTGGCGTTGCAGCAGAATAAGCGCGCCCTCGGCGCATCGAAGGGCTATGACTTCTCCGGCTACTCCGACGAACAGTTGACGGACAACTACCACTACACGGTGTTCCCCAACATCTCGTTCAGCATGAAGCCCGACGGCTGCATTTGGCTGCGCTCGACGCCCCATCCGAGCGATCCACAGAAGTGCTACTTCGACATGTGGTACCTCACCCTGTTCCCTGAGGGAGTCAGTGAGTACTGGTCGAACTCGATGCGCGACTGGGTGTCGGTCGATCATCAGGTCGAGCACCGCACCGGCCTCGCCAACGAGGTGTCCTGTGGGCCGGGCATCGACCAGGACGTCGCGATCTGGAGCACCCAGCAACAGGGTTTGCGTTCGCGCGGATTCCGCGGCGAGTGCATGCCGTGGCAGGAGCGCCGGATCCGGTTCTTCCACGACAACCTCGACAAGTACTTGGCGCTCGGCGCCCTGCTGCCGTGACCGACTCGAACGAGCGACGAGCGACCGGATGACTGAAGAGCAAGATGAGTGACGAAGTCGTACTCGGTGATCTCAGCGGACTCACCGACGGATCGATGCAGTGCGTCGAAGCCGGCGGCGAGGATGGCATCGTGGTGTGTCGTGTGGGCGGCGTGTTGTATGCCCTGGCCGACAACTGCTCGCACGCGGACACGCCGCTGAGCGAAGGGCGGCTCCGTGGCTACGGCATCACGTGCCCGCTGCACGGTGCATCGTTCGACGTGAGAGACGGCAGCCACTCCGGCCCACCCGCATGGGAGAGCGTTGCCTGTTACGCCGTGCGCGAGGTCGACGGCGTCGCCGTCGCGATACGACAAGAACCCGAAACCGACGACACCAGCCTTGTTCCCGACACAGAAAGATTCCGCACCCGATGACCGTGCTGCCGACCACAACCAGTGAGATCACCGCCGAATGGATGACCGCCGCGCTGCGCGGCTCGCCGACGTTCGGCAACGACGTCACCGTGGAATCTGTCCTGCTCGACCCCGCATCGGCAGGCGTCGGGTTCATGGGTGAGGTCGCCAAAGTGGGACTCGTGTGCAGCGGTGCCGCCGCAGGTGCCCCGACCACTGTCGTCGCCAAGTTCCCCGCCCAGTCTCCCGACATCCGGGCGATGATGCACCCCACGCGGATCTACGAACGCGAGCACCGGTTCTACGAAGAGTTGGCGGCCCAATCGCCGGTGCGCACTCCGGCGATCTATCACGTCACCTGCGAGCCGGCCGACGTGCCGGCCGACGAGCGCTACATGTTGCTGATGGAGGACCTTTCCGATCTCACGATCGGCGATCAGGTCGCCGGCGTTGCGCCCGATGAGGCTCGCGCCACGCTGGTCGCACTCGCAGCCCACCACGCCCGCTTCTGGAACGGGGCCGGTCTCGAATCTGCCGACTTCATCCCGGTGATCAACGGTCCCCTCAACCAGGCAGGCTCGGCGATCTACACCGCCTCGCTCCCGGGTTTCATGGCGGCCTTCGCCGACAGCATCATGCCGGAGTTGGCCGGGTACGTCGCCGACTACGCCGAGGCTCGACCGGCGATCCTGGATGAACTGGCTGCGATGCCACACACTCTCGTGCACTTCGACTTCCGGGCCGACAACCTCTTCTTCGACACCGATGACAACGTGGTCGTCATCGACTGGCAGGCGATCAGCCAGGGCGGCGGGGCGGCCGATGTCGGCTACTTCATCTCGCAGAACATGACCACGGCTGACCGACGCGCGAACGAGGCGGACCTGTTGCGGGCCTACCACGACACCCTGGTGGCGAACGGCGTCAGCGACTACGCGTACGAGACGCTGCTGCAGGACTATCGAGTCGGCATCAACTGCGGCTGGATGATCCCCGTGCTCGCGGTCGGCAGTCTGGATTTCACGAGTGAGCGTGCCATTGCATTGTGGACTGCGGTCATCGAGCGCACCCAGAACGCGCTGATCGATCACGGTTTCGGCACGTGACAGCGCTGGGGGGTGTTCCGGTGTCGAGACGACTCGAGGGCAAGGTCGCGGTGATCACCGGCGCGGCGAGCGGCATCGGTGCCGGAACAGCGCGCATGTTCGTTGACCACGGAGCCAAGGTGATCGTTGCCGACATGCAGGAAGCCGCAGGACGAGCGCTCGTCGCGGAGCTCGGCGACAACACGCGCTTTGCGTCATGCAACGTCACGAACGAGAGCGAGGTCGCGGCCGCAGTCGATCTGGCGGTGTCCGAGTTCGGGCAGCTCGATGTGATGTTCAACAACGCCGGCATCATCGGCGCCGTCGGCCGGATCTCGGAGATGTCGACAGATTCGTGGGACAACACGATCAACATCCTGCTCCGGGGAGTGTTCCTCGGTGTCAAGCATGCGGCGCGGGTGATGATGCCCCAGCACTCCGGCGTCATCATCAACACCTCCAGCACGGCCGGGGTCCTCGGTGGCCTCGGCCCCCACGCGTACACCGCGGCCAAGCACGGCGTGATCGGGTTGACGAAGTCGGTCGCCAACGAGTTGGCCGCCTTCGGCATCCGCGTGAATGCCATCGCCCCGGGGAACACCGTCTCGGCGATGACCGCATCGATCCGCGGCGACAGCCCTGACGACCTCACCGCGACAACCGAACGGATCGCCTCCGGATCACCGCTCGGTTATGCCGGACTCCCGGAGGACATTGCCGCCGCTGCGCTCTACCTCGCAAGCGACGACAGTCGCTGTGTGTCGGGCCACACCCTCGTCGTCGACTCCGGCCAGACCACGGCGGGGATGACACCGAACAGGATCCATCTCGGCACGAGTCGGCAGATCCATGAGGCGGGGAGAACTACGTGATCGTCGCACCTCAGATGCGCCTGATCGGGTCTGACCCTGTCCACCCCATCGATTCTTCCCGCACGAGTTCGTAGAAGGCGACCAAGCGTTGGGTGGGTTCATAGATCTCGATGAAGTGTCCACGCTCCGCTCGAGCATCGTGGAACGCAAAGGGAGTGCCGGTAGTCGTTTCCGCGTACAGCGTTTCCAGAGCGCCGTTCGCCGCCAGCCATTCAGCGGCGACACCGATGTCGTCCACGAAATGCGCGACGTGATGCAGTCCGCTGTCACCGATCACAGGGTCGGGTCCGCCATCGTGCTGACAGATCAGCTCCACCATCAGCAGGCCCCAATGCGCGAAGGCCGACGAGTGATCGAAGTCTCCGGGCTCGCCGCGCACCCTCGCCGAGCGCACCGTGATGTGCTCGGCGACGAAAAAAGGTCCCACACCGGCAGCGACCCAGCGCTGCGCGGCCGCCATCACGTCGTCGACCGCAAACGCCATCTGAACCGGTGCGCCGAGCATCTGACCGACAGTAACCGCAGCGCCAGGTGCGACTGCCCACCTGTGTGCAGAGTTTCGTCGAGGGTCGGGCTGCGCCGTGGATCCTGATCTCGTCGCATTGTTCGATCTGGCCGGGAGGGTTGCGGTCGTGACGGGCGGCGCAACGGGGATCGGCGAAGGAATCGCGCGAGTGTTGGCCCGCGCCGGTGCCACGGTGATCGTCGCCGACATCGACGTCGAGGGTGCACACCGTGTTGCGGATGAGATCGGTGGATCGCACCTCGCGCTCGACGTCACCGAGCCCACTGCCTGCGCGACGGCGCTCCACTCGGCCGGCGCACGGTTGGACATCCTCGTGAACAACGCGGGTTCGTACCACGATGCCGGCAGCATCCTCGATCAGAGCGTCGAGTCGTGGCATCGCGCGATCGATGTCAATCTGGCGAGCATGTTCCACTGCTCCAAGCCGGTGGCCGAGCGGATGGTCGCACAGGGCAGTGGCGGTGCGATCGTGAACATCGCCTCGGTCGATGGCGTGCTTCCCTGCCTCGGCACCGGCTACGACTCGGCCAAGGCCGGCGTGATCCAGTTCTCGCGCAGTCTGGCCGTTGACCTGGCGCCACACGGGATTCGTGTCAACGCGATCAGCCCTGGGGTGGTGTCGGTGCCGACGCTCGACAAGATGCACGCTGGCGAGATCGAGCACTTCTGGCCGAAGACAACGACGACGAGTGGTCTGATGGGCCCGCTCATGCGTCAACGTTCGTCGAACGTCCCGCTCGGCCGAAAGGGAACGCCGACGGACATCGCACATGCCGTACATTTCCTGGTGAGCGACGCGTCGAGCTACATCACCGGGCAGAACATTTTCGTCGATGGAGGCTGGACGCTGGCATGAACGACACTGGCATGAACGAAACCGGTTCGTCGGCAATCGACCCGACCCTGTCGACTCTGCTCGACGAGCGGGCCATCGTGGCGGTGGCTCTGCGCTATTGCCGGGCGTTGGACACGAAGGACTGGTCGGGACTCGACACGGTCTTCGTTCCCGATGCCACCGCTGACCTGGCGAGCACGTCGCAGCTCGTCGGCCGTGACGCGATCGTGCGCCGGGTCCGCAGGGCGCTGGAGCACCTCGACGACAGTCAGCATCTCGTCGGCAACCACGAGGTCGCGATCGACGGAGACACGGCCACGCATCGCTGCTATCTTCAGGCCCAGCACGTCAGACGCGCCGCGGTCGGAGGCCCAAACTATCTCGTCGGCGGGCGCTACGAGGATCGGCTCGCGTGCACTGCGGATGGCTGGCGGATCGTGCACCGCGTCCTCGTCGTGATGTGGACCGACGGCAATGTCGCGGTTGCCCACGCCGAACGGTGACAGAATCTGAACGGTTGTTCGGTAATGTCGCCGAGGTGACCGACGTGCACACCTCCATCGGCGAGATGATCGACCTCGATGGTCGCCGCGCGTTCGTCACCGGAGGCGGCCGGGGCATCGGGGCCGCAGTCGCCGCACGGCTGATGGAGGCCGGCGCCGACGTCACGATCGGCGACGTCGATCCGGCCGCAGAAGCTGCAGCCGATCACCTCGGAGCGCGATTCCAGCGCTGCGACATCACCGACAGCACATCGTTGACGTCGGCCATAGCACACGCCTGTGGACTGTCGGGGTCGCTGCAGATCCTCGTCAACAACGCAGGCATCTTCCCGACGACCGGTCCGATGCTGCACGCCACCGACGAGTTCGTGCACCACATGCTCGACGTCAACGTGCGGGCGCACTACAGCGCGGCTCGAACGGCAGCCAGCCGGATGACCAGTGGCGGGGCCATCGTCAACATGGCCTCGATTGCGGGGCTCGGTGGCGGTGCGAACATCTCCGCCTACGCGGCGTCGAAGGCGGCCGTGATCTCACTGACCCGCTCGTTCGCACGCGAACTCGGTCCGACCGGCATCCGTGTCAATGCCATTGCGCCCGGCATCATCGACACTCCCGGAGTACAGGCACAATTGGCGCCCCTCGCAGCCAGTGGCGTCAACGTCGAGCAGCGCATCGTGGCGAACCCTCTGGGATTCGCCGGTCTCGCCGATCATGTCGCGCGCGTCGCGCTGTTCCTCGTGTCGGATCTGGCTGCGTTCATCACCGGACACACCGTGGTCGTCGACGGAGGTGCACATGCCTGAGCCCATCGAGCTCTCCAATCCCACACCCTCCATCAAGCAGTTGCTCGCGATCGAGGCCTGTCGGGAGGCTGCGCGGCGATATTCGTACGGCGTCGATCGCCTCGACGCCGTCGTGATGAAATCTGCGTATTGGCCCGATGCCATCGACGACCACGGCACCTTCGTCGGGAACGCCTGGGAGTTCTGTGATCGGGTCGTGGCAACACACGGTCGCTGGAGCTGGACAATGCACACCATCTACAACCACCGCGTCGACATCGGCCCCGGCAGCGCCCACGCTCGCGGCGAGGCCTACAACATCAGCTACCTCTTCGAGGAACGTGAAGCGAAAGCGGAACGTCGGCTGTCCACGTGGTACGGCCGCTATCTCGACGCCTACGAGCGACGCGACGGTGAGTGGCGGATCCAGCATCGCGTCTGCGTCCATCACAGTGACACCGTCGAACAGGTGCCCCAGTCGATGGCCATCGATGCCAACGCGTTCCGCCAGGCATCGTTCGATCGCCCCGCCAACCAACGAAGGATCGGGCCCTGATGCCGCGCTTCGCAACTGAATGCGCGCACCGTGATCCCGCGGGCTTCGCGCTCGTCGACGCCGGTCGCGTTCTCACCTGGGCGCAGGTCGGCGAGGCGCTGAACCGCTGCGCGAACCGGCTCCTGGCTGCGGTCGCCGATGGCGATCTCGGCGAGGCGCAGCGCATCGCCGTCTTCGCCGAGAACGCAGCGGAAACGGCGCTGGCACATCTCGGTGGCCTGCTCGCCGGCGCGTCCACGGTGCCGGTGAACTTCCATCTCAACGCCTCCGAGGCCGCGTACGTCCTCGAGGACTCTGCCAGCCGGATCCTCTTCATCGGCCCGGAAACGGCCGAGCGCGGCCTCAAGGCCGCGCGCGAAGCTGGCATCGCCACAGTGATCGGTTGGGATTGCGACGGCATCGAGGGAGTCATCGACTGGACGCAGTGGCTTGCCGCGGGAGCAACGACGGATCCACCGGGCGACGTGGTGCCTCGGCCGAACCTGCTGTACACGTCCGGAACGACCGGTCGACCGAAGGGCACCGAACTGCCACCGACGATGTTCGCCGGCGGCGTCAACATGGACGAGCACCTCGAGCTGCTCGCGCGGGGAACCTTTTCAGGATTCGGGACCCACCTTGTGGTCGGACCGATGTACCACACCGGCCCGTTGTCAGGCATGCGTCTGTTGTGCGCCGGCGTACCCTCGGTGATCCTGCGCAAGTTCGACGCGGAGTCGGTCCTGTGCGCCATCGACGAGTACGAGACCGAGACTTCGGTGATGGTGCCGACCCACTTCGTGCGGATGCTCGCGCTCCCTCCCGAGGTGAAGGCCAAATACGACGTGAGCTCGATGCGGCTCATCGCCCACACGGGCGCCAAGTGTCCCGTCGATGTCAAGACTGCGATGATCGAATGGTTCGGCCCCGTGTTCAACGACGCCTACGGAGCAACCGAGGTCGGCACCGTGTGTTCGATCACCAGCCAGGAATGGCTGGAGCACAAGGGTTCGGTCGGCCGGTCGATCGGTCAGTTCACGGCGTTGATCCTCGACGATGACATGAACGAGCTGCCCTCCGATACCGAGGGTCGGCTGTTCTTCCGCGACGCGACGGGCCGCGGGATCGTCTATCCACACGATGCAGAGAAGACGGCAGCATCCAATCCCGAGCCGGGTCTGTTCACGCTCGGCGAGATCGGCTACCTCGACCGCGACGGCTATGTGTTCATCACCGACCGGTTCAGCGACATGGTCGTGTCGGGCGGGGTGAACATCTATCCCGCTGAAGCCGAGCAGCTGCTGATCGATCATCCTCAGATCGCCGACGTCGCCTGCATCGGCGTCCCGCACCCCGACATGGGTGAGACGCTCATCGCTCTGCTGATCCCTCGCGCCGACACCGATCCGCCGCAGGCCGATGTGCTGGCAGCATGGCTCCGCGAGCGCCTCAGCCCGTACAAGTGCCCGCGCGAGTACCACGTCGTCAGCGATCTGAGGCGCAGCACCATGGGAAAGATCAACAAACGTTCACTTCGAGACGCGTGGCTGACGGGAGATGTCACGCCGCTGCGTGTCGACCCGCCCTCTGACGCGACCCAACGAAAGGCCTGACATGTCCTCCACGGTTGAACGCTCCACCCTCGTCGATCCGGATGTCTCGGTCGAGGAGTTTGCCGTCGCGGCGCGATCCTGGTTCGCGGCCAATGCAGCGCCACGGGTCGACATCGCGTCGGTTGCCGATGGTGAGGGCGAGTTCGATGTCTCGGTCTTTGCGAACATGTCGTTCGAGGAGGAGCGAGCGCACATCCTGAGGATCGCAGAATGGATCCAGCGCAAGGCGACGGTCGGCTACCACGCCGTCGACTGGCTGCCTGAGTACGGCGGTCTCGGACTCAGCCGCGTCCACGCCCGCGCGCTCGGTCGCGTCGAGCGCGAGTTTGGATCGCCCGGACGCCACGAATTGATCAGCGTCACCGTTGGTCTGATCGCACCCACGATCCAGTCGTTCGGGACACCGGCGTTGAAGGAGCAGTTCATCGGCCGCCTTCGCAGTGCCGAGATCTTGTGCTGCCAGCTGTTCAGCGAGCCGGGCGCGGGTTCGGATCTTGCCGGTCTCTCGTGTCGTGCCGAGCGTGACGGTGACGAATGGGTGATCAACGGCCAGAAAGTGTGGAGCTCGGGAGCCCAGTTCAGCCAGTGGGGAGAACTGATCGCACGTACCGATCCCGATGTCTTGAAGCACAAGGGATTGACAGCCTTCATGCTCCCGCTCGATGCCCCGGGCGTCGACGTACGACCGATCAAGCAGATGAGTGGGGGCTCGTCGTTCTGTGAGGTGTTCTTCACCGACGTGCGGATCTCGGACGATCTTCGCCTCGGTGACGTGGGCGACGGCTGGAACGTGGCGACCACAACGCTCAGTTTCGAGCGCGATCACTCCGAGTCGGGCGCCGAGGGCTCGGCGTCTGGAGGATCGTGGAAGCAGGTCCTCAGCACGGCGAGACGGATGGGGGTGACCGACGATCCTGTGATGCGCGACAAGCTGATGAAGATCTACGTCCACAGCCGTGTCGAGTCGTTCACCAATCGCCGGGCTGCGGATCTTGCCCGTTCGGGGATGCCCGGGCCGGAGGGATCGCTCGGCAAGTTGCTGTGGACCGAGGGCATGAACGAAGTGAGCGAGATCATCGGTGACATCCTCGGTGCCCGGCTGCTCGCCGACACCGGCCAGTGGGGCACGTACGAGTGGAACGATCACCTGCTCGGTGCGCCCGGATATCGTATCGCAGGCGGCTCCGACGAAGTGCAGCGCAACATCATCGGCGAGCGAGTGCTCGGTCTTCCTCGCGAGCCGCGGGCCGATACCGGCCCCTGGTCGAGCATCCCGCGATGAGAGCGTGTCAGGTCGTCGGGTTGGACACCGGGTGGGCCATGAGATGACCGACTACATCTACTACCTGCTCGCCGGAACCGGCGCGGGCGCGATCATCGCCGCTTTCG
Organism: Acidimicrobiales bacterium; assembly: GCA_038227995.1. GTDB lineage: Bacteria > Actinomycetota > Acidimicrobiia > Acidimicrobiales > Ilumatobacteraceae > WLMZ01. The sequence goes on along the minus strand of JBBRPP010000010.1, from coordinate 113,134 downwards.
GTCTCGGACTGTTGATCACCCATCAGGGGTCCGGGGTCGTCAACTTCAGCTTCGGGGCGACGTCGGCCTGGGCCGCGTACGTGTATGCAGACCTCCGTCGCGGCGCCTATCCGTTTCCCGTACCCGGACTTCCGGATCGGTACCACTTTGCCGGCGGCGACGTCGGATTTCGATGGGCGCTGTTGCTCGCACTGTTGACGTCGCTGGTGCTGGGCGCGGCGGTGTACCTCCTGGTCTTCAGACCGCTGTTCCGTGCTCCGGCGCTCGCCAAGGTCGTCGCCAGCATCGGCCTGGTGATCGTGTTCATCTCACTCATCGAGCGCCGCTTCTCCGACTCCAAGGGTTTGCGCGTGAAGGCGATCCTGCCTGACGAGCCGGTGACCTTCGCCAAGGGCATCACGTTGCCGCGTAACGGGTTGTGGCTGACGGCGGTGGTGCTCGTGATCGCGGCCGCGTTGTGGGGTGCCTCGCGCTACACCCGCATCGGACTCGTGACAAGGGCCGCTGCCGAGAATGAAAAGGGTGCGGTACTGCTCGGCTACTCCCCGACGTTCCTCGCCGGTGCCAGCTTCGTGTTGTCCTCGCTGCTCGGAGCGTTCGTCGCCATCCTCGCGTCGCCGATGATCCAGCTCTCGTCGGGCATCTTCACGTTCCTGTATCTCATTCCCGCGCTCGGCGCGGCGCTGATCGGACGGTTCCGTCGCGTCTGGCCGACGGTCATCACCGGCATGGCCATCGGTATGGTGCAATCCACGTTCACCAAGATGCAGGGCGACATCAGCTGGTTTCCCCAATACGGCGCTCGCCAGGGCTTGCCCTTTGTCGTGATCATCATCGCCATGGTGGTGCTCGGCGAGCGGCTGCCAGAGCGCGGTTCGGTCGACACGTGGAAGCTCCCTGCGGTGCCATCCGCGAGGGTGAGCATCGTCAACGTCGCCGTCCCGGTCGTGCTCGCCGTGGTCGGTCTGTTCGCCCTCGGTCCGCTGTGGCGCGGCGCGATCATGACGTCGACGATTGCGGTCGTGCTGGCCCTCTCACTGGTGGTGCTGACCGGATTCGGCGGGCAGACATCGCTGGCCCAGATGGCATTCGCTGGTGTCGCGGGCTTCGCGCTGTCGAAGCTGGCAATCCGGTGGGACATTCCCTTTCCGATCGCGCCGATTATCGCTGCTCTGGTCGCTACCGTTTTCGGCGTACTGATCGGATTTCCGGCGCTGCGCGTGCGCGGCACGAACCTTGCCATCATCACACTCGCGGGTGGAGTTGCGATCTCCGAGTTCGTGTTTAAGAACCCGGCCTACGTCGGCGACGCTTCCACCGGCGGCGCCAAGGTCCCCAACCCGAAGCTGGGCAGTTGGGATCTCGGCCTGATCCTCGGCAGCAACGCGTCACGCCCGATCTTCGGCGTGTTCCTCGTCGCGGTCGCGGTGCTCCTTGCGCTCGGCGTGGCCAACATACGGCGCAGTGCGTCCGGTCGTCGGATGCTCGCCACTCGGTCGAACGAACGAGCGGCGAGTGCAGTCGGGATCAGCGTGTCGCGGGTCAAGCTTCAGGTCTTCGCGACATCATCATTCGTCGCAGGTATCGGCGGTTGCCTCATCGCCTATCGGTTCGGCAGCGTGTCCGACGCATCGTTCGGCACGATCGCGTCGCTGACCGCGCTGGCGATCGCCTATCTGGGCGGGATCACCTGCGTGAGCGGTGCGGTCGCATCGGGTATCACCGCTGCATCGGGTGTTGCGTTCTACGCGATGGCGCAGATCACCGGCAGCCTCGGGCAGTGGGAGGCGCTGATCGGCGGGGTGCTCTTGATCGTCACGGCTGTGCTCAATCCGGAGGGCATCGCAGGGGGAATCCGAGCGAAGGCGCAGGCGGCGCGGCTCGCCGCTCGACCCCGCGGGAACACGCCGGCTCGAGTTCCCGCGTAGCGACCGGTCAGGCGCCGCCGGTCGGCGTGTGCCGAGCAACCGAAACCTTCGTCTCACCGATCTCGAGCCAGCGATACAGATGCTCCCAGAAGTGGCGGATCTTCGATTCGCCATAGTTGCCGAACACGACCTCTTGCTGCTCTTGCGCGGCGAGGCCACGCTGGACGAGCGGCAGGTTCAGCGAATCCTGCTGAAAGATCTTGGCGGTCATCCCGAGTTCGGGGGCCAGGGTCCAGTCGTCGTCGGGTCCGAGCTTGGTGACCTGAGCGGGGCGCGGGCGGTTCGCTTGGTCGCGCCACGGCACAAACATCATCACCTCGAAGATGCACTCGTCCGGGCGGTTGCCGTGCGGCCTGAACCGATAGAACAGGGCGTTGAACACGCCCCACGGTGCCCAATTCGGGAAGACCGAGTAGTAGATCGAATCGACGAGCTCGGCATCGCTGAACTGTTCGGGGTCGAGCTCGTCGCCGTACTGCTGGACAGCAGTTGCGCGAAGTCGCGCCGCTATCCAGGCACGGACCTCGCTCTCGGTCTCGACGCTCTCTGGCGGGTCAGGGGCGGTGAGCGGGAGGTCGAGCAGCGATGCAGCCGTGGGACCTCCGATCCACTTGCACAGGTGTGGATCGGCCTGGGTGATGTGACCGCTGAGCCACGTTCCATCGTCGTCGAAGATGCCTTCGTTGCCGTCGAGGTCGATCACTCGCACCCGATCCAGTTCGATGCGTTCGTAGATGTGCCCGTTCATCGGATGGCGGTAACGAGCGAACTGCCTGCCGTCGTCCATCCGTTCGTAGTGCTGCATGCCGGCGAGATGCGGACTCTCCAGGCCCTGGGGGGAGATCGCACGCGAGAAGTTGCCGTAGGTGTCGTACCGGGTGTTCGCATCGCCCAGCGTTTCCATCAACGTCGGATGGGTGGCCACAACGTGGTACGACTCCATGAAGGCTTCCTGACACGCCTTCCAGTTGACGCGCATGATCTTCTCGACATGGGCAACCTTCACCCGCCGCTCGAACGGATACTTCGCAAAGTGCTCGTCCAATCCGGCGAGGTGATCGTGCAACGGGCCGGCGCCGCGATCCGGGTTGACGAACACGAACCCGTGCCACGTGTCGACCAGGGCCTCGGGCAGTGCCATGTCTGCTTCGTCGATGCTCGGGAAATCCCACTGGCACGGAATCTCCTTCAACGAACCGTCGAGGTTCCACGCCCAGCCGTGGAATGCGCAGCGCAGGTTCTTGGCGCCCGAACCGTGTCGCTCACGCAACAGTCGGCCCCGGTGCAGACAGGCATTGCGGTATGCCTTGATGCCGTCAGCGGTGCGCACGATGAGGAACGACAACTCGGCGATCTCGTAGACGTGGTAGTCGCCGACGTCAGGAATCTCTTCCTCGAGGCAGGCGAGCTGCCACACCTTGCTCCAGAGCTTCTCGACCTCGAGCGCATGAAATTCCTGCGAGGTGTAGAACGACGCAGGGACGCGGGTGTTGCCGTCGGTGAGTCCCGCCCGCGACTCGTCGCGCAGCAGGTCGTCGACCGGGTGAGAGTCAGCGGCGAGCAGCTCGGTGAAGCTGACGCCGGAGGAGCGCCCGGTGCGATTGGTCGTCTCGGTCATGCGTCAAGATTCGCATGCCGTTGGACATGTGATCGACTCGATGGTTCGCCGTTTGGTCCGCACTCGACGTAGGGGGCCAGGACGCTCTCGATCCGAAGTTCATCCGGAATGTACTGGGCGCCGATGACCCGGTCGATCTCCTCGTGGAGATGCCAGATCCGTCGCTCCTGATAGTTCAACGGGATACCCCGCAGCGCCGGCGATTCCATCGACCGCTGAATCGGAGCCATGTTGCGCTCGTCCTCGGCCATGATCGTGTTGTACTGCCGTCGACGCTCGATCCAGTGCGCGGGGAGCTGTCCGGGCTCGAAACGATTTGCGCCGTTCGGCGTCGGTGCGTAGTAGATCCAGTCGAGCCGCGTCGTGTGTTCGTCGATCGGCCAGAAGACGTTGATCGGGAACCCGATTCTTCCGAGGGGGATGATGACGTTCGGGAAGATGCTCACCGCGGTGCTCGTGCAGTCGACCATGGCGGGCACGTCGTCGATCACGGCAAACGGTCCCTGATCACGGAGCTGCCAGTCGTCCCATCCGTGCAGCCCGAGTCGCGTCGCGTGCTGAACAGAGAGCGGCGTGATCATCCGGCTGTGTCCGCCGGGGTACAAGCCCATCGCTGCGCCGCGATTGTCGAGGAGGCTGACCCCGTCGTGACTGTGGATGTGGCGGAAGTGGTAGACCTCGAGAAATGCTTCGGCGGTGACCTTCCAGTTGCACGGCACGATGCGCGACTCGCGGTACACCTCGCGAAGGGTGTCGCCGTGGAACGGATCGAGGATCTCCGCGAGTGGACCGATCCACGACGCGAGAGGTTGGGCCTCGAGGTCGCGGTTGACGAAGACGAACCCGGCGTAGGTATCACAGCGGGCTTGGGGCAGGCCGCGTTGGTCTCGATCGAGGCCAACGAAGTCGCGTTCGTCCGGCACCGACACCAGTGCGCCACTGTCGATCTCGTAGGTCCACGAGTGGTACTGGCACCTCAGTCGTCGAGCCGTGCCGCACGCATCGCGCACGACCGGCGCGCCCCGATGCTGGCACGTGTTGTAGAAGCACCGGAGCGTGCCGTCTGTGCCACGCACGACGACCAGCGGCACGCCGAGGTCATCGAAGGTGAAGTAGTCCCCGGGGTTCGGCGCATCACTGGCTCGTCCAGCGATCACCCACGTGGCCGGCCACAGCCGCTGTTGTTCCAAGTCATGGAAGGCCCGCGTCGTGTGACGGCCGGTCGGGATGTCGTGAAAGGCCGGGAATCCAGCCGGTGGGGCGACTCGCTCGAACTCAGCGGTCATGTCTGCTCTGATGCGCTCGATCAGGCGTGGATCCATTGGGTGCTCCTCGTCAGGTGCGTTCGGTACCACCGGAGATACTGAAGGTCGGTTAAGTTTCGCTGCTGCACCATCCGTCTGACGAAGGGGAACGACGATGACCGACAGCAGGGCGACACTGACCACCTGGCTCACCGACACCGAGATCAGTCCGCGGTTCCCGTGCTACACGCGCGCCAACGCCGACGAGGTCGGACCCGAGCCGTTCAGCCCGCTCGGTTGGAGCCTGGGTTGGATGAAGGGCTGTGTGCCCGGCGTGGCGAACGGCTACGTCAACTTCGGTGTGTTGGAACCCAGCGAGTTCGCCGTCGATCCGCCAGAAGTGTTCGGCAACTGGGGCGGCTACTTCTACAACCAGCTCTCGCTCCCCCGGGTCATGGGCGTCCGCATGCCAGGAGCGACACCTGAGGCGATCGACCTGGCCTACTTCGGTGACCATCCCGGCGTACCGACCTACACGCCGCACCCTGACGACGAGAACGAAGCGCAGAGCGCCAAGCTCGCCGAGACGATGGGCTGGGCGATGAGTACGCCGACCTATCCGGAGCAGGAGCAGTCCGCGCAACGCTCGAGACGAGCAGTCGCTGAGCGGCCCGATCTGTCCGCGCTGACGAACGCGCAACTGGTCGCCCGAGCGCGGGCGCTCGCGGGGCCGGACCTCGACGATGCGTGGACCGCGTACTGCCGATCGTGCTTGGCGGCGTCGCTCGGGCCGGGTGCCGTGCAGGCGATCTGCGCGGCGATCGGTCGTGGCCCCGACGCGATCAAGCTGCTGACCGCTGTCGGGGGCATCGAGTCCGCCGAGGCTCCACTGGTGATGTGGCAGCTCTCGCGGCTGATCAAACAGTCGGCGCTGTTGACCCGGGAGTTCGATGCGGGCGTCGACGGTGTGCTCGACCGACTGACGGGCTCGGGCGACGCAGAGGTGGCCGAGTTCCTGACACTCTGGGCGGAATTGATGGCCGAGCACGGACACCGTGGACCCAACGAGTGGGACCTGCGTGCGCACTCGTGGACGACCCGGCCGTCAATGCCGTTGGGGATGCTCGAGCGCATGCGCTTCCAGGACGACGGCAAGTCGCCTGCCGACGCGCAGCGCCGCGGAGCGACCGAGCGACAATCGCTGACGGTGGAACTGCTTGCGCTCGTCGAGGGTGACGCCGATTCCCATGGCACGCTTCAGGCGGGCATCACATCGGCGGCGCTCTTCTACGGCATGCGCGAGATGGGCAAGAACGCATGCATCCGTCTCATCCACGAAGCCAAGTTGGCGATCATGGAGCTCGGCCGCCGAATGGTCGCCGACGGTGTGATCGGCGACGAGCAGCAGGTGTTCATGTTGCTCGACGACGAGCTCGACGGCTTCCTCGACAACCCTTCGGCGATGAGCGACACGCTTCGCGCACGCGACGCTGACTTCCACGTGTTGCAGACGCTGGTGCCGCCATACATCGTCAAGTTGGAGGATGGCGTGCCGCCGATCTCGAGCTGGCCCACGCGTTTCGGAGGCGGGGGGTCGCTGGCTGGTGTCGGCGACGTCTTGCGCGGCGCCATGGGTTCACCGGGCATTGTCACCGGTACGGCTCGAGTGGTGCTGGATCCATCCGATCCGGGTGTCATCGGGCCGGGCGACATCATGATCGCGCCCACCACCGACCCGTCGTGGGTGCCGTTGTTCCTGGCTGCGGAGGGCGTCGTCGTGAACGTCGGCGCCGTCGGCAGCCATGCGGCGATCATGTGTCGTGAGCTCGGCCTGCCGTGCGCAGTGTCGGTGATCGACGCCACCGAGCGGATTCCCGACGGCGCCACGATCGAGGTGGACGGCTCGACGGGAGCGGTCACGATCCTCTCGGTCCCGTGAGCGCGAACGCGCCAAGCGCGCGTCTATCGAGTGCGCGGCAGGATGTGGGTCTCACCGAACTGACGGAGTCGGTCGAGGCCGCGACGACCGGCGAAGGCGAAGGCAGGCACCATGATCCGGCCGACACCGAGCTCGTGCATCGTCTCGATCCCGGCAGCCGGATCGGTCATGTGCGCACCGAACATGGCGTTGATCTCGACCGAGTCGGGATCGCGGTCGAGTTCGGTGCACGCCTGGCGCAGCGATGCGATCAGTTCGGCCAGGCGTTCCGGAGACGACTCGCCCGGGAAGTAGCCGTCGGCGAGTCGAGCCGCGCGCCGGATGGCCAATGGGGTGTCGCCGCCGACCAGGATCGGAATGTTGGCGCCCTGTGTCGGTTGCGGGGTGGACGTGAGCGGTTCGAAGTCCACGAACTCGCCGTGGAACTCGACGTGGCTGCCCGACCAGATCGTGCGCAACGCGGCCACGTATTCGTCGTTGCGTCGACCGCGGTGCTCCCACGGCACGTCGAGCGCTTCGAACTCCTCCTTCATCCAGCCGATCCCGATCCCCAGCTCGACCCGTCCGCCCGAGAGATGATCGAGGGTTGCGAGTTCCTTGGCGAGTACCAGCGGATTGCGTTGCGGGAGGATCAAGATGCAGGTGCCGAGACGCAGGTTGGGCGCCGCGGCCGCGACGTATGCGAGCCAGATCAACGGGTCGGGGATCGAGGTTTCCGGTGTGGCGGGCACCGAGCCATCCGACGTGTAGGGATACGGAGACGTGATCGTCGAGGGCATCACGACGTGTTCACCACCCCACACCGATTCGAATCCCACTTCTTCCGCGACCTTGGCGATCTCCAGCGCGGATGCGGAACCGGTTCCGATACTGCTGGCAAAGGCGAGCCCGAACTTCATGCCACATCCGATCACACGCAACCGCCTGCGGGCCTCATCGAGACACGCATCAGTGACCGGCCATCTGCAACGCACACGACTGCCCCGGAGGACCTGACATGACCGACACAGTGCTCGACCGATTCGCCCTTTCCGGCGGCGTCGCCGTGGTGACCGGCGCGGGACGCGGCATCGGCGAAGGCATCGCCATCGGCCTGGCACAGGCCGGATGCGATGTCGTGCTCACCGCGCGTCGTGAGAACGAGATCAACGCGGTTGCCGAGGCCGTGCGTCAACTCGGCAGACGGGCATTCACCCTGCCGGGAGACATCACCGACGGGGCATTCGTGCAGTCGCTCGCCGACCGGGCCAAGGCAGTAATGGGGCGCGTCACGCTGTGGGTCAGCAACGCCGGCGGGGCCGACGATCGCACGCCGCGCCACTTGGCGAACATGCCCGACGCGCAGTGGGACTACCAGCTCGACGTCAACCTGCGTGCCGTGTTCACGTGTGCGCGCGCAGCGGTGCGCGTCGTGGACGATGGCGGGTCGATCATCAACATCTCCTCGGGAGCGGCACTGAAGGGCTCGCCCTACAACGGCCCATACGCAGCGGCCAAGGCCGGCGTGGACAGCCTCACCCGCACGCTGTCGCTCGAACTGGCACCCCGCCGGATCCGGGTCAACGGAGTCGCCCCCGGGCCGGTGCCCACCGAGGTTTTCATGGAGTTCTTCAAGGCCACCGAGGAGGACCTTCCTCGTCTCGCCGCCGAGTGGGGCGTGCCGCTCGGTCGCCTCGGCACCCCCGAGGACGTCGCGAATGCGGTCGTCTTCCTCGCCTCGCCCGCTGCGTCGTGGATCACGGGGCAGACGCTGCTGGTCAATGGAGGCAATCGGTGATGCCTGCCGACGCGAGTGTCGAGGGTGTCAGCGAGAACTGGGCGACGTTGTGGGAAGCCTTTGCCGACGCCCAGCCCGACCACACTGCACTCGTGGTCGGGGAGACGACGCTCACTTGGCGAGAGCTCGACGACCATGCCGCTCGGCTGGTGACCGTGCTCGCGGAACGCGGGGTCGCACCGGGTACGCGGATCGCGCAGCTGATGTTCAACTGTCCGGAGTACCTCGCCTCGTCGTACGCGGCGTTCAAGTCGCGGGCAACTCCGGTGAACGTCAACTACCGGTACAAGGCCACCGAGATCGCGTACATCTGCGAGAACGCAGCCGCGACGGTGTTGATCTTCCACGGGTCGCTCGCCGACCGAGTCGCTGAGGCCGTTGCGACGATGCCGTCCGTACGCACGCTGCTGCAGGTGGACGACGGCTCGCCACTCATGCAGGGCGCCGAGTGGTATCACGAGGCCGTCAACGGCGCAGCTCAGGCGGCGCGCATCGTGCGCTCTGGTGAGGACACCTTGATGCTCTACACGGGTGGAACCACCGGCAATCCCAAAGGGGTCGTCTGGCGTCACGTCGACTTGTTCGGGGCCTTGGCGTTCACGGCCTATGCCTCGGCGGGCATCGACGTGCCGACCAACGTCGCCGATGTGGGCAGGGTCGCCGCCGGGTTACAGGCTGAGGGCAAGAGCCCAGTGATGTTGTGCGCACCGCCATTGATGCACGGCACGGCGCTCTTCCTCGCCATCGGCGCATTCGTGATGGGCGGTTCCGTGGTGCTGCTCGGAGGTCGCAGTTTCGATGCCGACGAACTGTGGCGTCTGGTCGACGAGCATCGGGTGACCCAGATCTCCCTCGTCGGCGACGCCTTTGCTCGGCCGCTGAACGAAGCGCTCATCGCCGCCACCCACCGTGGCTACGCTCTCGACCTGACCTCGGTCACCCGCATCGTGTCGACCGGAGCGACGCTGTCGGTCGAGCAGAAGCGAGCGTTCCAGCGGCATCTGCCGAACGCGATCATCTTCGACATGGTCGGCGCCTCCGAGGGAGGACCCTTTGCGGTGTCGATGACGATGCCGGGTCAAGACCCACCGGAGACGGCGGTCTTCACGGCACCCCCGAACGTGGTCACGCTCGACCCGGAAACGGGCGAGGTCCAGCCGCGAGGCAGTTCGAGCCCGGGCATGTTGGCCGCCACCGGAGCGATGCCACGTGGTTACTGGAATGACGAGCGCAAGACCACAGAGACGTTCCCGACAGTCGACGGTGTCCGATACACGGTGCCGGGGGATTTCGCCTTGATCGCCGTGGACGGCACGGTGACCCTGCTCGGTCGGGGTTCGATGTGCATCAACTCGGGCGGGGAGAAGGTCTATCCGGAAGAGGTCGAGGTGGCAGCGCGCAAGCTTCCGACAGTGATCGATGCCAATGCCGTCGGGGTTCCTGACGCCCGTTTCGGAGAGGCGGTGGTGCTGGTCTGTTCGGTGTCGTCACCCACTTCCGCCGACGAGATCATCGCCACCATCAAGGCGACCATCGCCGACTTCAAGGTCCCACGGCGAATCGTGTTCGTCGACGAGGTGTATCGCGCACCGAACGGAAAGGCGGATTATCGGTGGGCCCGCAACATTGCTGCGGCCGCAGTGGCGGCGGCCGACTGACCCGCATCCTCACGAGAGGCCGGCAGCCCACCACTGTTCGAAATGCGGCTGGATGGCCCGATCGACCAGTTCGACGATCAGTCCGCTCAGTGGCTGGACGTAGCTGAACTTGCCGTAACCACCACCGTCGTTCGGGTCACGCTGGGCGCCGACGATGGTCCAGCCCTCCGCAATCAGAGCCTCGGTCTCGTCGGTGACGGAATCGACCCAGATGCCCATGTGATGCGCGCCCGAGTCTTCTCGCCCGTCCCAGAAGCTGCCGGGCGGCCCCTCGAGCAGCTCGATGTGTTGCGGACCCTGCGCAGAGTACGTGAAGCGGAGATGGACCTGTTGCAGCCCATCCTCCGGTGTCCACAGAGTTTGGACAGGGATGTCGCGTTGCTCGGCCCAGATCACCCCCATCCGCTGGGTGAACTCCGCCATCGCTGCGTCCAAGTCAGGCACGCGGACCCCGACGTGAAAGACGTCCTGGTAATCGATCATCGTCGTTGCCTCAGTTCACGGGGGTGTCGAGCGTTACAGGGTCGTTGAGGAAATCAACGATCGTCTTGCAGAATGCGGCCGCAGGTGCGCCGTCGAAGGCACGATGGTCCCACGTGAGGCTCAGTGTAAGCTTGCGCTTGCTGGCGACCACACCGTCGTCGGCGAGCACGAGATCATCGCGCAGTCTGCCGACGCCGAGGATGCAGGTGTTCGGTGGGTTGATCACGGGGGTGAAGCCATCGACGCCGAACATGCCGAGGGCGCTGACCGAGAACGTACCGCCCTCGAGGTCGGCCGGCCTCAGAGAGCCCGTACGCGCGGCCTCGGCGAGTCTGCTCGATTCCGCAGAGAGCGAGGCCAGATCGCGCGCCGCGGTGTTGCTGATCACGGGAACGATCAGACCGCCGTCGAGTGCCACGGCCATGCCGACGTGCACCACCGGCAGCAGGGCGACGCCGTCGTCGGTGATCTGGGAGTTCGCAATCGGATGCCGACGCAGTGCCCGAGCCGTTGCGGCTATGACGTAGTCGGTGTAGCTCGGCGGCTTCCCTGCGGCCAAGCGGCGGGTGCGATCAGCCGCCACGGCATCGAAATCGGCATCCATGAACAGCGTCAGCTGCGCCATCTGCGTCAGCGAGTCTCGCATTCGTTTCGCGATCGTGCCGCGCATCTTCGTGAGTCGGATTGTCGACGACGGTGATTGCGTGGCGGGCGGCAGGGTCGTTCTCGCGGCAAGCGCGGGCTCGGCGACCGGACCCACAGCGGCAGCGGCAGCGAGCAGCCCGCGCACGTGCCGGGCCACGGATTCGTGCGTGACGTAGCCGTCCACGGGGTCGAGCGGAACGCGCGAGATCTCGATGCCCAACAGATCTGCCAGGTCTCGTGCCGCCGTGCTGGCCGGCCACACACTGGCGCTCGACCGTTCCGTTGAGGGTGCTTGCTGTTCCACTGCTGCGGGCGTGACCGGCGCGACTGCGCCGTCGAGATCAGCGGCCACGATCCGGCCGCCCGGGCCGGTGCCGCGCAGCATTCGGAGATCGAGGCCGCGCTCGGCCGCCAATCGCTTGGCGAGCGGTGAAGCCTTGACCCGACCATCGACGTGGGCGACGACAGGTTCGCTCGCCGCCTGCAATGGATCGGCTGCGACCGTGCTTGCAGCAACGGGTGCGGTGGCAAGGTTTGGTGTCGCGGCTGCCGGCGATTCCTCACCGGGGGCGAGCAACCATCCGATCCGGTCGCCGCAGGCAAAGGTGTCTCCGGGCTGGCCGACGGCGTGCAAGCGCCCCGACGACGTCGCTTCCACGTCGGTCTCGGTCTTGTCGGTCTCGATCCGCAGAACGGCGGCACCGGCCTCCACCGGTGCACCGTCGGCGATGAGCCACTCGATGATCGTGCCCTCTTCCATCGTCAGTCCGAGCTTCGGCATGATGAACTCAATGGCCATGGGGGTCCTTTCGTGGAGCAGCGCTGTCGTCGTGCGCCCTGGCAAGGTCGAGATCGAAACGGTGATCGCGAGCGGCGATCTCCAGTGTGCGGTCGACGTCGATCATGCGCGGTCCGGACTGTGTGATCGAGACCGCGATCCGCGTCGTCTTGGAAACGGGCAACGTCCGCTCGCCGTCAAAGGCAAGTACGCCGCCACCCGGTAGCTCGATCACTGTCGACAGGGCGAGCGCGTCGACAGACTCGATCGCGAGGGTGGTGAAGGCGCCGGGAGCAAGCGGAACCCGCACTCGCCTCCCGCCCGTGCCCAAGCGGATCACGACACCATTCGACTCGTCGGGGCCGACGGGATGCACGCGTCCGGCGATACTGGCCAATCCGGTGCTTGCGGGGTTGGCGATGCAGGCGACCACCCAGCGGATGGAATCTGGATCGCTCACGGCTCGGGCGCCGACGAACGTGGCATCGATCAACGCCGCTTCCACCAACGCGGTTTCGTGCACCGTCGAGGTCATGCCCGGGTCATCGATGTCCAGCGAGATGCGCTTGGCCACCCGGCTCACCTCGCCGAGTTGCACGGATCCGCAGGCGACGAGGGCGGCGGCGACGCCGGCGGAGGTTCCGTCGACGTGCGACGGGAAGACGTTGTTGGTGCCGGTGGAGATCGCGATCAGCGGTACCTGCGGCCAGGCCGTGGCCACGTCGCGACAAGTACCGTCGCCACCAAGCACGACCACAGCGTCGGCACCCTGCTTCCACATCGCCGTTGCGCTCGCGATCGTGTCGAGATGCGAGCTGGTCAATGGGCTCTCGACGAACTCGATCGACCCGTCCAGGCCCTCGACAGCGCGCTCAGCGAGATGGTGCGTGTCGGTGCTCATCAACAGGCGCGCGGCCCCTTGCTCGAGTGCGCCGGCGGCGACCCGCCTCAGGATGCTGACCTTGGCCGCGTCCGATGTCTGACCGGCCGCCGAGATCAATCGGCGGATGTCCTTGCCCGCATGCGGGTTGACGATGATGCCAACCGTGGACACTCGGGTCAGCGCCCGGGGCGAGCGACGATCGCGCGGATCTTGGCTTCGATGTCGTCTGCGGAGGGGAGGTAGGACTGCTCGAGCACCGGCGAGAACGGAACCGGCGAGAAGGGCGCAGCGATGCGTCCGACAGGAGCATCGAGGTAGTCGAATGCTTCCTCTTGGATCTGCGCTGCGATCTCAGCGCCGAGACCACCGAAGCGCACGGCTTCGTGGACGACGATGACCCGATTGGTCTTGCGCACGGACTCGACGATGGTTGCCGTGTCGAGTGGTTGCAGCGTGCGCGGGTCGATGACTTCCACATCGATGCCGTCGGCGGCCAGCTTGTTGGCAACCGACAGTGCCTCGTTCGCCATCCGGCCCCAGCTGACCACGGTCACGTCGGCGCCCTCGCGCAACACGTTGGCCACGCCAAGCGGAACCGCGTACGCCTCTTCCGGAACTTCGCCTTGCATGCCGAGCAACCGCTTGTGCTTGATCATGATCGTGGGGTTGTCCTCGCGGATGCAGGCGGTCATCAACCCCTTCATATCGTACGGGTTCGAGGGCTGAACGACCTTGAGGCCCGGGATGTGGCACAGGAGGGCCTCGAGCGACTGGCTGTGTTGCGCTGCGGCCGACAGCCCGGCGCCGCCGCCCGTGGTGATCGTCAGTGGGATCGTCGCTGAACCGCCGAACATGTACTTGAGCTTGGCCGCCTGGTTGACGATCTGATCGAACGCCACGCAGATGAAGTCCATGAACATGATGTCGACGATCGGACGCAGACCCGTGACGGCCGCACCGACACCGAGGCCGATGATCGCCTGCTCGGAGATCGGTGTGTCCACCACGCGCCGTTCGCCGAATTCCTTCTGCAGACCGGCGTAGGTGTGGAACACACCGCCGAAGGCGCCGATGTCCTCGCCGGCACAGAACACGTTGTCGTCGGCGGCCATCTCCTGGCGCACGGCCTCGTTGAAGGCTTGGGCGTAGCTCAGTTTGCGACTCATGACGCGCCGGCCATCACGGTGTAGACGTCGGCCAGCAGTCGATCCGGGGTCGGGAAGGGGCTGGACTCGGCGAACTCGATGGAGGCGGCGATGTCGGCCCTCAGTTCTGCCCAGATGTCGTCGAACTCGGACTGCTGTGTGGTCCCGGCGGCCACCAGTCGAGCCTCGAAGGTGAAAATCGGGTCTCGTTCACGCCAGGTCGCGACCTCGTCGTCGCTGCGGTACTTGAGGCCAAGGTTCTGAATCCCGTGATGGTTGTAGAATCGGTACGTCTTTGCCTCGATGAGCGACGGGCCCTCGCCGCGGCGGGCCCGGGCAGCAGCCTCGACAGCGGCTTCGTGCACAGCAACGACGTCCATCCCGTCGACGATCACGCCCGGCATGCCGTAGCCGGCCGCGCGGTCGACGATGTCGGTGATCGCCATCGTCTTCTCACGAGCGGTGAACTCGCCGTACTCGTTGTTCTCGCAGATGAACAGCACGGGCAACCGGAGCGCGCACGCCATGTTCGCGGCCTCGTGGAAAGCACCGATGTTCGTCGAACCGTCGCCGAAGAACGCCGCCGCGACGTTGCCGTTGCCCTTGTACTTGTTGGCAAAGCCTGCGCCGACGGCAATCGGGGCGCCGGCCCCGACGATCCCGTTCGCGCCGAGCATGCCCACGTCGAGGTTCGAGATGTGCATCGAACCTCCCTTGCCCTTGCAGTAACCGGTGGCCTTGCCCATCAGCTCCGCCATCATCTCGTTGAACTGCCCACCCTTGGCGACGAGATGGCCGTGGCCGCGATGCGTCGAGGTGATCTGGTCGTCGTCTGAGAGGGTCGCGCACACACCGGCAGCGACGGCCTCCTGACCGACGTAGAGGTGGAGGAAACCCGGCAGCCTCGCCGCCTCGGCGAGCTTGCCGGCGGCTTCTTCGAAGAGGCGGATGCGCACCATCCGGCGGTGCATGTCCATCAGCACCTCGGTCGAGAGTTCCATGTTGATCCTGTCGTGAGAGAACGAGTTGGCCGGATTGAATCCGTGTCAGCGGCTGAGGATCGTGACGCCGCTGATGCCGGGCGCACCGTACACGTGGGTATAGGCGACCTTTGGATTGTTGGGTACCTGTCTTTCACCGGCGTCGCCGCGCAGCTGCAGCACGTTCTCGTACACCTGCCGAAGCCCCGAGGCACCGATCGGCTCGCCGTTGGCCAAGCAGCCACCGTCGGTGTTGACCGGCAGTCGCCCACCGATCTCGGTGTCTCCGTTGGCGAGCATCTGCTCCTGTTCGCCGTGCTCGCAGAAACCGTTCTCGGCCATGTGCATGATCTCGGCACCGGCTTCGGTGTCCTGCAACTGTGCGACGTCGATGTCATTCGGGCCGATGCCGGCCATCTCGAAGGCTGCCTTGGACGCGGCCGTCGTCGGGCCCGGATCGTGCTCGATCGCGATCGATGGCGCGAGAACCTCGAACGATCCGAACTTGCGGGTCCGCACCGCGGCCGCCTGCAGATAGATCGGCCGATCGGTGTACTGCTTGGCCTTGTCGGCGCGACACAGGATCATCGCCACGCCACCCTCGCCGGGGGAGCAGAACATGTACTGCGTCAGCGGATATGAGAGCATCAGCGAATCGAGCACTTCCTGCTCGCTGAGTGGCTTGCGACGCCATGCCATCGGGTTCAGCGATCCGTTGCGGAATGCCTTCGCCGAGACCTTGGCGAGGGTCGACTGGCTGATGCCATGCTCGTGCATGTAGCGGGTGATCTTCATCCCGAAGAACTGTGTGGTGAGAGCGAGTCCAGACCCGCCGTACCAGTCCTTGCCGCGCGGACCCTTGATGCGGAACGCTCCGGGCTCGTGCTTGTCGAAGCCGATCGCAATCCCGAGATCGCACGCCCCGGACTCGATTGTGTTCACTGCCTGGGCGAGTGCCGTACCGCCGGTCGCGCAGCCGTTGACGACGTTGGTGAACGGGAGGCCGGTAAGACCGACGCGACTGACCATCGTGTCAGCAGCACCGCCGTCCATCGATCCGCCCACGGCGAACTGCATGTCGGACCACTGCATGCCGCAGTCGGCGAGCGCGCGACGCACGGCAACGACTCCCTGGTCCATGCCGGAGACGCCGTCATTGCGGCCGAACTCGTGCATGCCGATTCCGACGATCGCAACATTGCTCATGATTGGCCTCCCTCGTTGGTTGCCGTACTCGTGGTCGCAGCGGGTGCGAATGCGTAGGTGACCACCTGATTGCCTTCCTCGTCGATGCACAACGGTTCGAGCACGATCTGCATCGGCATACCGATGACCAACTTGGTGGGATCCGACTCGGTGAGGCGTGCCTCGACGCGTACTTGGCCGGCGAGTTCGATGTAGCCGACGCCGTAGGGGACGAACGCATCGCCCACCGGCCCGAGGTACGGCGGTGACTTGGGTGGAAAGGCCTGGACCGTCCACGTCCAGAGCGTTCCCGTGGTGGCCAGCTTGACGTCTTCTTGTTCGTTGCCCATGCACTTCGGGCAGCCGCTCTGGCGAGGGAACATGTGGTTGCCGCAGCCAGTGCATCGACTGCCGAGCAGCCGCGGCTGACCGTCGACGACGGAGAAGATGCCATCTGCGACAGCGACGTTGGTGATGGTGCTCATGTGGCTCCCTGGGATGCGAGGCGACGTCGGATTCCGGTCGTCGACGACTTATTAAATAACCATTCGGGAAGGAAGACTAGCAGTCGCCCGAACGGTCGGTCTCAGCGAAGGTGACCCGCACGAGCTAACGATCGTGGTGGGCGAACCATCCGTCGATCAGCTGATTCAGAACCGCCTCGGTCTCCGCTTGGCTGACTGCCAGGCTGCTGACTTCGTCAGCGTGCGAGAGCCCGAGCAGCAGCATGTAGTACATCCGCGCCTGGCTCAGTGAGAGGCCCGCGCGCTGAAGCCGAACCGCGTTCTCGCGCTGCCAGTCGGCAAGCAGCTCGGCGACATCTGGCTGGCGGATCGCCGCACAGTGAAGCTCGGCGACCAGAACCCTTGTCGGAGCGAACGACGGCTGCAGCCAGAGTCTGGCCACCTCTCGGATGCTTGCCTCACCCGGCAGTCGGGTACGCGAGATGGCGTGCAGCTCGTGCTTGATCGCCTCGACCATCAGAGCCGCCTTCCCGCGGAAGTGGCTGTAGACGGCCGGGGTGGAGACACTCGCCCGACGAGCGATGTCAGAGAGCGTGACCCCCTCGTATCCGAACTCGACACACGCGTCGACAGCGGCGCGGAGGAGTCGCTCGCGGGTGGGGGTGCCTTGGTCGTCGACCTTCGGCGGGCGCCCGATTCGGGACTTCGGGCCCGCGCCATTCGAGGTCGGGTCGATCGCAGCCATGATGACAGAGAAACTACCCCGGACGGCCGAGCTTCTACTCGTTCTCCCAGCGGGCCCAACGCAGCGAGCGACGCAGCAATTCGCGATAGGCGGGTTGTTGCCACGAGCCGCGCTCGATCTTCGGGTAGTAGGGCACCATCGGGGCCATGTCGTAATGGCCCCGGCAGTGCCCGAGCGTGTTGTAGAGCACTGCGCCATGGCCCAACTCGCGCAGGTACATCACGAGGTGGCGATCCGGCCCACTGGTCCAGTCGCTCTCGACGAATCCGCGTGCGGTACCCGACCATGTCGTGTGCAGGAGCGGAACAAGAGCGTCGCGGTCGGCGTATTCGGATAGGTAGAGCTCGTCGTCGGTCTCGAACGGCTCGATGCCGGCCACGAGCCATTGCTCTGCCGATGACACCTCGACGAGATACGGAGCGATGGGTGGATGGGCGATGAACTGCGAGCCGAGCATGTCGGCCCAGAGTGGAAACACCCGAGGCGAGTCGACGCCGTTGGGTGTTCCCACATCGAGCGCGGCGTTCGTGCCGTGCAATGCCACCCATCGCCCACCCCCTTCGACCCACGAGCGGATCGTCGCCTGAGCGCCGTCGGACGGGCGCACGTTGCACGTGTAGCTGACGAGGATCGACCCGGCTGCGATCGCGTCGGCGTCTTCGTAGTCGGGCTGAACCCGAACGCGGAACTCCTCATGCTCACCGAGCAGCGCCAGCAGCTCGAGCCGCGCATAGTCGATGTCGTGGTACATCCCACCGGCGACCAACGTGACGTCGATCCGGCTGCCGGTCGGCGAGGCGCTCATCTCTGCGATCCCTCGATCGACACTGCGGTCAGAAGTCGACGCGCTTGAGGAAGCCACCGTCGACGGTGACGTTGGCGCCATTCACATGTCGCGCCGCGTCGCTGGCCAGAAAGGCCACGACGTTGGCGACGTCGGTCACCGTGCCCAGCGCGCCCTGCGGGTGCAGCTTCTCGGTGGCTTCGTAGAACCCGGCCATGTGGTCCTTGATCCTATTCCAGTCGCCACCTTCGACGAAGATCGGACCGGGCGACACGACATTGCATCGGATGCCCTTCGCTCCGAGCACCTGGGCCTGACCGAGCGTCCAGTTCGTGACAGCGGACTTGAAGGCGCTGTAGCTGTTGGAGCCCGATGCAAAGTGCTCGGCGGTCGCTGTCGTTCCGATGCTGACGACGGAACCGCCGCCATCGGCGAGCGCGTCGGTCGCCGCGCCGACACCGAGGACGAGGGCCATGAGATCGATGTTGAAGTTGTTCAACCAACCTTCGGTGGTCTTGGCGGGCTTGCCCGAAGTGTTGTGGACGTAGATGTCGATGCCGCCGAGCTGTTCGGCCGATGCCGCGACCCAGGCCGTCACCGCATCGCCATCGGCCGCGTCGACCACCTGACCGACGACGGTGCCGAGCGACGACATCTCGTCGATCGCCTGCTGCAGACCGTCGGCGCTGCGCGCGCAGATCGCCACCGAGGCGCCTTCAGCGAGCAGGGTTTCGGCGATTGCCCGCCCGATGCCCTTGGTGGCACCCGAGATGAGGGCCTTCTTGCCGGCGAGTCCGAGATCCATGGTCATCTCCTGTGCGTGTCGCGCGGTGAGCGCAGTTGCGAATATCTCGAAAGATAACCGAACGAGCATTCACTATGTGCAAGCGGACCGTTCAGCACTCTTGGCAGAGGCCCCAGCTACGGTTTGGCATGATCGATTCCCGGTACAACCAACGCGCCGTGCGCCGATGACGAACCTGGCACGAACCGGACGGGTCGCAATTGTCACCGGCGCGGCATCAGGCATCGGTCGGGCGACCGTCGAGCGGCTCGTCGAGCTGGGCAACTCGGTGGTTGCGGTGGATCTCGAGGTGAGTCGGTTCGACTGGGTCTCGGCTCGCGGACTCGATGAGTCAGTGGAGATCGTGGCGGGCGACGTCACGAGTGATGGGACCAACACCCGAGCGGTGAGCGCCGCACTCGATCGATTCGGACGACTGGACGCAGCGGTGTTGAACGCGGGGGTGCCGATGAGCGGCGATCTGCTCGAACTTCCGATGGAGGAGTTCGATCGCGCCATCGCAGTCAACGTGCGTGCGGTCGCGCTCGGCATTCGGGCGGTCGTGCCGTCGTTACGTTCGGCGGGTCGCGGTGGCCGGATCGTGGTGACCGCCTCGACATCGGGCATCGGCGGCGATCCGAACATGTGGGCGTACAACACGTCCAAGGGCGCCGTCATCAACCTCGTGCGCGCGGCAGCCGTTGATCTCGGCCCCGACGGCATCACGGTCAACGCTGTGTGTCCCGGACCCACCGAGACGGAGATGACCGCGCGGTTGCAGGCCATGCACGAACAGCTTCGTCGCACGATCCCCCTCCAACGTTGGGGTCGGGCCGTCGAAGTCGCAGCCGTGATCGCGTTCCTCACCTCCCCTGAGGCCTCGTTCGTGAACGGGGCCGTCGTTCCGGTCGACGGTGGCATCACCGCGAGCACCGGCCAGTTCCCACCTCGCCCGATCGGCCGCTAGCGCGAACCGGGATTGATGCAACTGGACTTGGCTCAACCGCGTTCAGTTTGTCAATGTGACGGCCATGACCGCGAGCCTGCTCGACCTGTTCGATCTCTCTGGACGCGTCGCCGTGGTCACGGGCTCCGGGCAGGGCATCGGACGTGCCATTGCGTGGGGCCTGGCCGACGCCGGGTGTGACGTCGTGATCAACGCCCGCCGGATCACCGATCTGGAAGCCACAGCCGCCGGAATCGAGGAGCGAGGTCGCCAAGCGCTGATCGTTGCCGGCGACATCCGTGATCTGTCGGAGAGCCTCGCCGATCAGGCAATGACTCGATTCGGTCGAATCGATGTGTGGGTCAACAACGTCGGCGGTTCGGACGAGAAGACGACCCGCGCCCTCGTCGACACTCCCGACGAGATTTTTCGTGCCCAGCTCGAGCTGAACCTGACGTCCGCGTTCCAGGGCTGCAAGGCAGCGGCAACGCGGATGAAGCCGGGCAGCTCGATCATCAACATCAGCTCCGGCGCCGGCATGCGCGGCTCACCGTTCACCGGTCCGTATGCCGCGGCCAAGGCGGGCATGAACAATCTCAGCGAGACACTCGCGCTGGAGTTGGCGCCGAACATCCGCGTCAACACGGTCGCTCCGGGTCCCGTCGCCACCGAGGCGTTCGATCAGGTGCTCAACACTGCGGGGCAACTGGATGCGATCGCTTCCACCATCCCCCTCGGCCGGATCGGCACGCCGGATGACATCGCTGGCGCCGTTCTCTACCTGGCGTCCGACGCCGCATCGTGGGTCACCGGACAACTCATCTTGGTCGCTGGCGGCCGCACTCAACGCACGCACACCTACAAGCCTCGCACGGGCTGAACACAACTCGTTTGTGGCCCGCGGAATCGGGCCACTGCGGTAAATGGTCCGCGACTGCTCGCTGGTGACGCATACTGCTGCAGATGGCTCAACACAAGACACGCCCCCCGAAGCGACTCGGCCGACCGCCTGCAACGGATTCAGCGGACACTCGCCGACGCATCCTGGACATCGCCCGAACCTCATTTGCCGCGGGCGGTTACGACGCCTCGACGAATCGCGGTCTCGCCGCCGAGATCGGGCTCACGGCCGGTGCGCTGTATCACCACTTCGGCTCGAAACTGGACCTGTACATCGCCGTTCACGACGACGTACAACAGCGGATCTACGGCCGGTTCAACCACGCCACCGACCGCACCAACGGGTTCATCGGCAAGTTCGAGGCGGTGCTCGACACCGCGCACCAGCTGAACAAGGAAGATCCCTCGCTCGCCGCCTTCCTGGGAGCGGTCCGTACCGACATGCGCCGTCATCCGGAGATCCTGGAGATGCTCGGCGAGCACTCCGACCGCCGCGACGACTTCTTCGTGCGGCTCGTCGATGCCGGAGTCGCCGGCGGCGAGATCTCCAAGAAGACTCGGCCGTTCGTGATCGAGTTCGTCCGGATGATCCTCATCGGGTTGACGGATGGTGTCTCCGACGACCCGAAGCGTCACGAGCGTGCGGTCAAATCGATCAAGATGGCCCTGCGTGGCGAGTTGACTGCATTGCCGACGAAGTGATCTCTCGGCCGGAGTCAACCCCATAATTGAACGTCTGATATGTTTCCCACTTGATTGAGGGGGATGCGACGCTGCGGCGTCGGCCACGAGCATGGAGAAGGGGTTTCTCATGGGAGTACTCGATGGACGCGTCGCGTGCGTCACCGGCGGCACGCGTGGCATCGGCTTGGGCGTCGCCCAGGCGTTCCTGGCCGAAGGTGCCCGCGTCGTCATCAATGGGCGCGACCCGGACAAGGCTGAGCGCACGCTGGCCGCACTCGACGCCGGCGATCGTGTGCACTACATCGCCGGCGATGTCAAGAAACGCGAGGCGTGCGAGGCCATCATCGATGGGACAGTGGAGAAGTTCGGCCGGATCGACATCCTCGTCGCCAACGCGGGAGGTGCGTCGGGCCATGCCCCAATCGTCGACCTCACCGACGAGGCGATGCAGGACTCACTGGTGTGGAACTTCTGGCACACGTTCTGGACGATGCGGCGTGCCTTCCACTACATGATCCCGCAGCAGTTCGGGCGGGTGATGTCGGTCAGTTCGCTCGAGGGCAAGGTCGGCAAGCCGGGCATTTCGATCTATGTCGCCGCGAAGCACGCCATCAATGGACTCACCAAATCAGCCGCACACGAAGTCGGCACGTTGGGCATCACCGTCAACGCGCTGTGCCCCGGCGCCATCGAGACCGACACGATGCTCCAGGAGGGACCCCCTGCTGCTGCATCGATGGGCATCGACTACGCAGGGCTGCTCGACATGTTCGCCCAAGAATCGGCGATCAAGCGGCTCATCGAGGTCGACGACGTCGCTGCAGTAGCTGTGCTGCTGGCCTCCGATGCGGGTGCAGGCATCACCGGATCGCTCATCTCCATCGACGGCGGCACGGCTCCTTACTGAGCCGGTGACACGAAAGGACATTCCCATGGGAAAGCTCGACGGCAAGGTCGCCTGCATCACAGGTGGCACACGAAGCATCGGTCGCGCAATCGCCGATGCCTTTCTGGCAGAAGGCGCGCAGGTCGTCGTCAACGGCCGCGACAAAGCCAAGGGTCAGCACTGTCTTGAAGAGATGAATGCAGGCGGCAACGCCGCGTTCTTCAGCGGCGACGCCTCGAAGCAGGGTGCGGTGGAAGGCCTTGTCGATTTCACGATCGAGAAGTTCGGCAAGCTCGACATCTGCTGTTTGAACTCCGGCGGCGTGCTCAACACCGCTCCCGTGTTCCAGATGACCGATGAAGAATGGGAACTCGAAGTCAACTGGAACCTCAATCACGTCTTCTGGGGCATGCGGCGCGCCCTGCAGCACATGATCCCGCGTCAGTCCGGTCGGATCATCGTCACCTCCTCCGTCGAGGGCAAGCTGGGCAAGCCGGGCATTCCCGGATACGCAGCGACGAAGCACGCGGTGAACGGTCTCGTCAAGGCCGCTGCGCACGAGGTCGGCACGCTCGGCATCACGGTCAACGCGATCCTGCCCGGCATCATCGAGACTGACATCGTGCGCGCAACGGGCCCGGACTCTGCCATCGCCATGGGGTTCGACGGTTACGACGCGCTGATCGCGGCATTCAGCTCTGAGTCGGCGATCAAGCGGCCCAACAGGGTCGAAGAGGTCGCGGCGGTTGCAGTGCTGATGGCGTCCGACGCGGCGCGCAACATGACGGGCTGCATGTTCCCGGTCGACGGCGGGACCATGCCCTACTGACGGAGGCCGGCAGTGACGGAAGTTGACGTGAACGGCTCGAGCCAGGCGCTTTCACACCTCGCGCGCGCCAACGATCTGGAGCCGTCCGAGGGCCATCGCATGCTGCGCGGCGCGTGTCCATTGCACACCGAAGTCAGCCACGAGCCGCCCTTCTTCGTCGTCAGTCGGCACGCCGACGTGCTCGAGCTCCTGACCCGCCCCAGGGAATGGCGCAACGGGTTCGGCGTCGGCGTCAATCCACTGCCGGCAGGGGTGCTCGGCACCACCGACGACCCCGATCACCGACGTCAGCGACGGGTGCTGCAGGACGCGTTCCGTCCGGTGTCGATCGGCCGCCTCGAAGAAGAGATCCGGAGCGTGGGCGACGATCTGTGGAACGTTGCCTTCGGCGAAGACGGCCAAGGCGACTTCGTGGAACTGTTCGCGTTTCCGTTCCCAGCTGTTGCCATCGCTGTGTTGCTGGGCGTGCCTCGCGACCGACGCGACGACTTCGGCCGCTGGTCCGATGCCATCGTCAATTCGCTCGCCGGCGCAGACCCTTCGCTGGCCGAGGCGGCGAACGAGCAGATCTTTCGCTTGGTAGACGAGCTTGTCGCGGTCCGCACCGACCTCGACGAACGCGGCCAGGAGCTCCCCGCCGACCTGCTCTCGGTGATGACGCTCGCCGAACTCGACGGTTCGCTCACCCATCGCGAGGTCCGCAAGCTGAGCCAACAGCTGTTGGTCGCCGGGCACGAGACCACCGCCAGCCTGATCTCGCTGATGCTGTACCGGCTGATCGAACAACCCGATCTGGTGCAACAACTGCGACGGTCGCCGGAGTTGATTCCTTCCGCTGTCGAAGAGTTCCTCCGCTTCGATTCCCCGGTTCAGGGCCTGTTCCGCGTCAACCCAGAACCGAGTGTGGTGTGCGGCCAGCAGCTTCCGGCCGACTCGAGAGTGATGGCGTTGTTCGCTTCGGCCAACCGCGATGCGCAGGCATGGGAGGACCCCGACGAGTTACGCCTCGACCGGTTCCGTCAAGGCGCCAAGACGCACCTCGCCTTCGGATGGGGCGTGCACCACTGCATCGGCGCGTCTCTCGCGCGCCGCGAAGGACGGCTGGCGCTGCAGTGGATGCTCGAACGTTTCGAGACCGTCGAACGCGTCGGTGACGTGACCGTGAACGAACCGTTCATCTTGCGCGGGCTGACCTCGCTGCCGATCAGCTGGACGGTGCGTCGATAATTGATCGCACGATTGGTTCCGTGTCGACCATCGGGTCGCTCACCTCCTACCGTGCCCCGAGACGAAGGAGCGAACGATGGCTGAACAGCTCGAGAACTACGAAGACGTGACCGTGTACGGACTCGACGACGACGAGGAGCAGGAGATGCTTCGCGTGCAGAACGAGTGCACGTTCATCTGGTCGAACAAGGAAGGGTGGCCGGTGGGCGTGATCATGTCCTACGTCTTCCTCGACGGTCGGTTCTGGCTCACCGCCACGAGCCAACGGGCTCGCATCAGCGCCGTACGTCGAGATCCCAGGGTCTGTGTCGTCGTCACCTCGACCGGATCGTCGATGGCGCGGAACAAGACGGTCACCTACAAGGGCACCTGCACCGTCCGCGACGATCAGGCGACCAAGGACTGGTTCTACCCGGCACTGGCTGCGGTGGTCCAACCGGGCCGGCCGGAGCGTCAGCAGGTGTTCGCACAGTTCCTCGATTCGCCACGACGGGTCATTCTCGAAGTCGAGCCCACGCAACGCATCGGCTACGACGGCGTGAAGATGGGCCAGGCCACGTCTGAGTGGATGGCCCAACAGGCATTGGGCGCGCCATGAGCGACCGCCTGGGTCTCACCGCCGACGAGGTGCTGACGACCACGCGCAGCGTCCGCAAGCGGCTCGATCTCACCCGCCCCGTGCCTCGAGACGTCCTGATCGAGTGCATCGAGATCGCGCATCAGTCTCCCACCGGTTCCAACTCGCAGCGCTGGCGATGGGTGATCGTCGAAGATGCCGACAAGCGACGGGCCATCGCCGACATCTATCGCACCAACTTCGAGGCCGCATATGCCGGCGCACCGCTACCGAAGCCGGGCTCACAGGCCGACCGGGTCAACCAGTCGGCACGACACCTGGCCGAGCACCTGCACCAGGTACCCATACACGTCATCCCGCTGCTCGCCGACCGAATGGACGAGGGCACGCCCTCAGCGCGCCAGGCATCGAGGTGGGGTGGGATCCTGCCGGCGGTGTGGAGCTTTATGCTCGCGTTGCGTGAGCGTGGCCTCGGGTCGGCGTGGACCTCGCTGCACCTGCAGAACGAGCGCGACGTTGCAGAGTTGCTCTGCATCCCCTACGACAAGTACAGCCAGGCCGGATTGTTCCCCGTGGCGTACACCATCGGCACCGACTTCAAGCCCGCCAAACGACCGCCGGCAGAGGAGTTCATCCGCTGGAACGAATGGTCCTGAGGTCAACCGTTCGTGGTCTGCGCGGTCACTCGATGGTTGGCGATGATCGGGCCGCCGACCCATCCGCACAACTGCGGGTCGCACTCGCGGAGCGCGCCGGAGATCCAGTGGCCATCGATGCCGAAGATGCCCGTTCGGTCACCGAGTGTCACGCGGATGTTGCCGGTGCCGTCCTGTTCGTGCAGCGCGCCGGTGAAGGGATGAACGATCCCGTTCACGAGCGAGTACCGATGCTAACCGGTACGTCGTCGGAGGTGTCGCCGACCCACTTGCCGAGCAGATCGTGGATCCAGCGGATCTTCGACTCCTGATAGTTGGAGAACGTCGCCCCGGGCTTACGCGTCGTTTCGAGGCCCTTCTGCACCTTGGCCATGTTGAACACGTCCTGCTCGAACACCTTTGCCAACATGCCCAACTCGGGCGCTGTCGACCACGCGTCGTCGACACCGAGCTTGTGTTCCTTGGCCGGCGGTGGCCGCTCGCCGGCGAACGGCGAGAGGAAGAAGCACTCCATGATCGCCGAGCGATGATCGTCACCGTTCGGGCGGAATCGATAGGTGATCCGATTGAACGCACCCCACGGATGGAAGTTGGGGAACACCGTGTAGTCGAGCGAGTCCATCATCTCCGAGTCGCTCATCTGATCGACTCGGTCTCCGGCAATTGCCCGCCAACGCACGCGCGACATGTCCGCCAGGACGGCTCGTGCCGACTGCCCCTCTTCGAGCGTCACCGGCGCCTCCTGGTCGACGCGGACGTCGAGCATGCTCCGCAGCATGTCGTGCTCGGAGACCGAGTCTCCGAGCAGTGGGCTCGGCGTGCCGCCTGCGGTGATCACTCGCGAGCAGTGGTCCCAGACGTCGACCTGACTGTTGACGTCACCGAGATAGGTGAGGATCTGCGGGTGCGTGGCGTTGACGTGATATGCCTCGCAGAACGCTTCCTGGGCGACCTTCCAGTTGGCGTTGATGATGCGTGAGACGTGGGCTTCGACGTACCGGTTCTCGAGATCCCACACCTCGAACTGTTCGACGATCTCACCAAGATGGTCCTCCAACGGGGCCGCATTCGGGTCCGGGTTGATGAACACGAACCCGGCCCACGTGCCGACACTGCACTCGGGCAGGGTGAAGTCCTCGGGTCTCTGATCGACATGCGGGAAGTCCCACGCGGCCGGCACATCGGCCAACCTGCCGTCGAGCTTCCATGCGAAGCCGTGGAACGGACACCGCAACTCCGAGCAGTGGCCGTCGTACTCCTTGAGCTGGCGACCGCGGTGCAGGCAGGCGTTCGGGTATGACTTGATCGAGCCGTCCGGCTGCCGCACGACCAGGAACGAGAGCTCGGCGATGTCGTAGACGATGTAGTCCCCGGGCTCGGGGATGTGCTCCTCGCGGCAGGCGAACTGCCAGACCCGTGACCACAGCTGGTCGACTTCGCGACGATGCCACATGCGCGAGGTGTAGCGCTCGATGGGAACGTCGGCACTGCCCAGATAGCGGGGCGACTGGAGCCGCAACACGTCGGGAACCGGGTGCGTGTCGGCGTCGAGCAAGTCCTGGTAGGTGAGCCCGGGTGAGCGTGCGCCTGATCCGGCGGTTGGCTGATCGGTTGCAGTCATTGCCCCATTATTGATCACGCGGTGACTTTCCGCCAGCCGTATGTATCAGTCGAACGTCGCCGTCGGTCGGTGATCGGCATCGTAAACCGGCGCGGACGCATCGATGCGATGCTTGCGGCTCACCACACTGGCGAGACCGCCGTTGATGAGCATGGCCCGGTTCTCGTGATAGTTGGGGTGGAGGAAGTGTGCAGCGAGCGCTGCCTCCGACTCCCACAGTTCGTACACCTGGATGACTCCGTTGTCACATGGGTCGGCGGCGAAGCAGTACACCAAGCACCCCGGTTCTTCGTCGCGAGTTGCCCTCTGGTTCGGCGTGCATCGTGCGACGAGGGCGTCTCTGGCGGAGGGATCGTTCAACGTGATCTTGGCTTCGACGGCAATCAGGCTCATCAGAACTCCAGTACGCCGTCCAGGGTGGCTCGGCGTTGACAAGTATGGCAAGGTGCCGATTCGGAAATCTGAGTCGGGGAGAGTGGGGCCATGCACGCAGCGTTGATCACCGGCAAGGAAACGGTAGAGCTCAAGGAGTTCCCGGATCCGACGCCTGCGCCCCACGGGGTCGTCGTCGACATCTCGTTCTGCGGGATCTGCGGAACCGACATCCATGCCTTCCAGTCCGGGCGGCCGTACAACCCGGCGATCTGCGGACACGAGTGGTCGGGCGTCGTGTCAGCGGCCGGCGCCGAGGTGCGTTCGATCTCGGACGGTGATCGAGTGGTGGTGGCCGCGGCGCCCGCCTGTGGTCAGTGCACGGCATGTCACCGGGGTCAGGCGGATCGCTGTGAGGTTGCATTCCTGTCCGCACTCGGTCGTGACGCGATGGCGCCACCGCACGGTGGATTCGCACCTCGGATCGCAGTGGCTGCGAACCGGGTTGTTCGCACGAACCCAGCGCTCAGCGACGAAGTCGCGGCGCAGGTCGAGCCAGCCACTGTGGCGTTCCATGCGGTGCGCTCCAGCGCGCTTCGTCTCGGCGATGTGGCTGTGATCCAAGGCGGTGGACCAATCGGCCTCGGCACGATGCAATGGGTTCGCGCCGCAGGGGCCGGTGTCGTCATCGTCGTCGAACCCAACTCGCAGCGGAGAGACCTCGCTCTCGCGCTCGGCGCGCACCATGCGGTCGAACCGGGTGCTGGTACGAACCACTTGATCAAGGAGCTCACCCACGGTCTCGGGGCTGACATCGTGTATGAATGCGTTGGTCGGCCGTTCGCAGTGCAGACTGCCGTCGACCTGGCGCGGCGCGGCGGCGCGATGTGCCTGATCGGGCTCGCCGAGGGGGACGCACCGATCTCGCCGAGCGCGTGGCTTGTCAAGGAGATCGCGGTGACGTCGTCGCTCGCCTACTTCCACGAAGAGTTCGAGATGGCGATGGGGATGATCGCCGATGGTCGGGTGCAGGTCGAGCCGCTGCACACGTCCACCGCCAGCCTCGAAGGCTTTGCCGCCGCACTGGCCGACCTCGCCAGCGGCACCAGCGACCAGACCAAGGTGCTGGTCAATCCGAACTGGTGAGCAACCGCGGCGGCGACGCATCGGAACAACCATCAACGAGGGCAGCCTCGGACGACACAGGGAGATGATGACCAATGGGCATTGCCCACGACTTGTACAATATGACCGGCAAGACGGCCGTGATCACCGGCGCGGGGCGAGGCATCGGTGAGGGCATCGCCACGGTGCTCGCCGACGCTGGCGCGGCGGTGGTCTGCGCAGCGCGGCGGACCGACGAGGTCGAACGCGTCGCTGCCGACATTCGTGCGGCCGGCGGCCGGGCGTTGGCCGTCACCACTGATGTCACCGACCAGCAGACCATCGATGCTCTTGCTCAGGCGGCGATCGACGAGTTCGGTTCGCTCGACACGTGGGTCAACAACGCCGGCGGATCGCCCATTCGCACTCCGCTGACCGAACTCGATCCGGAGGAGTGGAAGAACACGATGGATCTCAACCTGACGGCGGTGTATCGATGCACGCTCGCCGCCGTCCCGCACATGCTGGCCGATGGTCGAGGAGGCTCGGTTATCAACATCACCTCGATGGCATCATTCGTCGGCACGCCGGGAAGCGGTCACTACGCGGCGGCCAAACGAGCGGTGAACTCACTCACGGAAACCTTTGCGCTCGAGCTCGCGCCGCTCATTCGTGTCAACGGCATTGCACCTGGCGCAGTACCGACCGAGATCATGATGAAGGCACTCGGCGTCGACGAGCACACCGTGCAGAACTACGCGAACAAGATCCCGCTCGGTCGGCTCGGCACCCCGACCGATCTCGGGGCTGTAGCGCTCTTCCTCGCGTCCGACGCGTCGGCCTGGATCACCGGCCAGACGCTTGCTGTCGCGGGCGGCCGCTGACTGAAGGCGGCAGGCGCTCTCCCGATCTGATAAACAACCAGCTGATTAGTTCTTGTCGTCGCACGGGGCGCGCCGGCTCGAGCGATGACGTCATTGGAAATCACTGGGGGAGGATCACATGGCATTGCTGGAATCACGTGGTTTGACCGTCAACTACGGAGGCCTGTATGCCAATGACTCGATCGATCTCGACTGTCACGAGGGCATGCTCGTCGGGTTGATCGGTCCGAACGGGGCCGGCAAGACCACATTCATCGACGCGATCACCGGCTTCACCTCGATCACCCACGGCAGCGTGACCTTCGACGGTCACGATCTTGCCGGCAAGCCACCAGAGCAGCGAGCACTGTTGGGGCTGACGCGCACGTTCCAGTCGCTGGAGCTCTTCGAGGACCTCAGCGTCCGCGACAACCTGCTCGCCGCTGCCGAGCGGCCGAAGTGGTATGCGCTGCTGGCCGACATCGTGAGGCCGCGTCGCAACGAAGGGCACCACCAAGAGCACGTCGATTGGGCACTCGACATCTTGGATCTCACCGCATTCGCCGACGCGATGCCCAGCGATCTCAGCCATGGGCAGCGCAAGCTGGTCAGCGTGGCCCGTGCGTTGGCGGCTCGCCCCAAGCTCGTGCTGCTCGACGAGCCGGCAGCGGGTCTCGACACCGGCGAGAGCCTGCTGCTCGGCAAACACCTTCGCGAGTGTCTCGCCACGGACATGGGACTCTTCCTCATCGACCATGATATGGGCCTCGTGCTGAACATCTGCGACTACATCTACGTCCTCGACTTCGGGCGGATCATCGCCCAGGGCACTCCCTCGGAAGTACGCGCCGATCCCCTCGTGATTGCCGCATATCTCGGTGAGTCGGCCGGCGCCGGATCAGGCACAGGATCAGGCCCGGGATCGAGCACGACAGAGGCAGAGCCGATCCGATGACCGGCTGGCTGATCAAGGTCGAGGGCCTGCACGCCGGCTACGGCGGTGTGCCGGTCGTGCGCGATCTGAACCTCACGGTCGGACCGGGCGAAGTGGTCGCTCTGCTCGGACCCAACGGTGCCGGCAAGACCACGACCCTGCTCACCCTGTCGGGGTTGCTGGCGCCGTTGGCAGGCAGTGTGGAGGTACTCGGCGAGCGGGTCGACGGCACTCGACCCCACCGGGTGCCACGCCGGGGACTGGCACACGTGCCCGAGGACCGGTCGTTGTTCTTCGACCTCACCGTCGACGAGAACATTCGTCTCGGACTGACGGGCAGCCGATCATCGCGCCGGGCGGCCCACGATCGGGCGATGGAGCTCTTACCGGCACTCAAGCCGCTTGGCGGCCGCCTCGCGGGACTGCTGTCGGGCGGCGAGCAGCAGATGCTCGCCGTTGCGCGCGCACTCGTCTCCGAGCCGAAATGCCTGCTGGTCGACGAGATGAGCCTGGGGCTCGCGCCGATCATCGTCGAGCGACTGCTGCCCGTGGTCCGTGACATCGCCGACCAGACGGGCTGCGGGGTCCTGGTCGTCGAACAACATGTCCACATGGCGCTGCAGGTGGCAGATCGCGGCTACGTCCTCAGCCACGGCGAGTTGAAGTTGGAGGGCACGGCAGCCGAGCTGGCATCGAATCAGACCTTGCTCGAGGCGAGCTACCTCGGAAAGGGAATCGAACACTGATGACGGGAACAGCAATCGGCAGTGCCTTCGTGGCAGATCTGCTGACCGGCCGCACGGCGTTGGTCACCGGCGGCGGAACCGGCCTGGGCCGTGCGATCGCGCTGGGGTTGTCAGCTGCGGGCGCCAACGTCGTGATCGCCGCGCGCCGCGAGGACGTGCTGCACACCACGGCCGCGGAGATCACCGCTGTCACCGGCAACCCGGTGGACTGCGATCTCGTCGACATTCGCGACCGGGCGAGCGTCGAGAAATTGAGTCAACGCCATCAGATCGACATCCTCGTCAACAATGCCGGCGGGCAGTTCCCTCAAAAGGCTCGCGACTTCAGCGTGCGCGGCTGGGGCAGCGTGATCGATCTCAACCTGAACGGCACGTGGTCGATGACGCAGGTGTTCGGCAATCAGATGCTCGATGGTCGCGGCGGCAACATCGTCCAGATCGTTGCGATCGTCGGCCGCGGCATGCCGGGAATCGCCCACAGCGCTGCGGCACGGGCAGCGGTGGTCGAACTGACCAAGACCCTGGCGTTCGAATGGGGACCAAACGTCCGGGTGAACTGCGTGGCACCTGGCGCCTTCCGGACAGATGGCTGGGAGGCCACGTACGACTCGGAGGTCGGCAGCGACATGTCGGGGGTGCCCTTACCGTACCCAGGGCGGCCGGTCGACATTGCCAACGCCGTGGTATTCCTTGCCTCGCCGGCCGCGTCGTACATCACCGGCGAGTGCCTGTTCGTCGATGGTGGCCATGCGCTGCACGGCCCGATCAGCGCACTGCCCGCCGACGGCTACCCGGAACGCGGAACCAATTCATCGACAACCCCACCCGAAGGACGGACCACATGAGTGCTTACCTGATCGTCAACTACGACATCGTCGATGCCGACGCGTACCGCACCTATCAGAAGCAGTCGATGCCCATCATGGGCGGTGGAGGCAAGCTGCTGGTGCTCGATACTGCTTCGGTGGGTAAAGAAGGCACGCCCGGCGCGCAGACTGTCGTGATCGAGTATCCGACCAAGGAAGCGGCGCTCGCGGCCTACGAGTCCGAGGGGTACCAGGCGGTCGTCGGGATCCGGCTCTCGGCCGTCGAGAACGGTCGCGCGGTGATCGTCGACGGCTTCACGATGCCATCCTGAGCAGCTGTCGGGCGGGTCACTCCGCCTTCGGTTCGCGGCTCCACAGCACGTCGAAGTCACGCGCGATCTGCAGCACCTGGAACGCGCGGCCCATGCCGAGGCAATAACCGCAGGTGACGGTGAGCTCGAGCAACTCCGGGTCGGTGAACAGATCGCTCATTCGCTGCCACATCTCGTCGCTGACGCCACGATGGTCGATCGCGAACTGTTCGGCGAACTCCGCGGCCATTCGCTCGCGCTGGGTGAAGTCGGGATGATCGTGGTACTGGTGGACGTGCTGATACAGCTCGTCGGTCATTCCCTGCTGCATCGCCGATGCAGCGCGAGTGTTCAGTCAAACGTGGCACTCGTTGAGTTGCGCGATCCGCATCCGGGCCACCTCACGCTCGCGAATCGACAGGCTCGATTGCTCGTACACCGCCTCGCTCATCGCGTTCAACCCGGCACGGAGATGCGGGGCCAGCTTCCAGATCCTCGACGCCTCGAGCCCGTCTCCGTCCGGCACGTCGACGCGGGCCATCAGACACCGCCGATCGTCGGCAAGCTCGAGTCGCTCCGCCGCGGCCGGCCAACGGGGGTGCTGTCGAGCAACTCGTCGACCCAGCGATGGAACATCTGGTTGCCCGGCTCGTTGCGGCCGAACGTGAACTCGGTGTTCGCTCCCGAGGCCAATCCCGACTGGATGCCGAGGCCGGTCTTGTAGTCCTCCTCGTTCACCACCCATTCCAGGAAGTCGGCTCGCTTGATGGTTTCGGCGCGTTCTTCATCGGTGGCGTTCTTGGCGATGAGATGGGTCTGCACCGTCGTCGAACGATCCGACGTCGGGCCGGGCATCAGCTGGCTCACCATTGCGCCGCGTCCGCCGTTGCCGGCCACTGAGACGTGAGGGAACACCGTGTGGACGAAGCCGACGTGCTTGGCCGGCTTCCATTCGGCAGGTGGGATCTCGCGCAACTCGTGGGTGATCCGGCGGGCGAACGCCACACGCTGATGCGGTCCCCATGCGTCCCAGGTCATCACGTTGCCCATCGTGTCG
Source organism: Acidimicrobiales bacterium (assembly GCA_038227995.1). Lineage (GTDB taxonomy): Bacteria > Actinomycetota > Acidimicrobiia > Acidimicrobiales > Ilumatobacteraceae > WLMZ01. Next base: position 79,575 of record JBBRPP010000010.1, on the reverse strand, counting down.
AGACCGAGCGTGTCCTTGTGCAAGATGTCGAGGTGATAGCCGTCGACGTAGCCGTCGTAGGCGATCTTCCAGTTCGGCCCGATCAGCACTCGCTCGTCGAGCAGCTCCATGTTGGCCAGGCCCAGCACATCGAGTACTCGGTCGTATCCGCCCAACCACGAATCGAGATCGAGCTCGGCAGCAGGGTCGAGGATGGCGAACACCATGCCGCCGCGTTCCTCGCACGGCAGTTCGGTGAGCCCATGAGTGTCGGTGTCGACGTCGCCAAACTTGGTCCGGCCGGAGATGCCCACCAGTGCGCCCCGTGTGTCGTAGCTCCAGGCGTGGTACGGACACGTGAACCGTCTGCCATGACCGACGCCGGGCGGCACCACCTGTGCGCCGCGATGGCGACACGCGTTGATGAAGCCGTTAACACCACCGTCGGGCTGACGAACCGTGAGCACCGGCACGCCGGCGATCTCGATCGCTCGGTACGAGCCGGCCTCGGGGAGATGGGCGCTCAACGCGGCGACGATGGGCCGCTTGCGGAACAACGAGCTCACCTCGCGATCCCATCGCGAGGGGTCGAGGTAGTCGGTCACCGAGACGGTGTGAGTGCCCGGCAGCGAATCGGTGGTGCCCTCGTCGAGATGGGTCAGCAAGCGGCCGGCGACCTGATGCCAGTCGTTCTCCCACCTGGTGCCACGGTGGTCGTGCTCGGTCGGCTGCTCGAACCGACCGTACGAGGGGACGGCGGGGGCCGCCGAATCGGTGGTGGTCATGACACTGCCTCAGCTTTCTTGACGGCAACGGGAATCGCGCTCGAAACAACCATGCCGGTGACGGGATCGTGGCCGACGTCCACGGAGACGACGCGACTCGTGGGTGCACCGATGTCGCGCACCTTCTCGTCGGTGAGTGAACGACCGCCCCACGAGTGGGCCATCGAGATGACCCCCCGCTTCACGTCGTCGGCGCTTTCGACCACGCCGTGCAGCACGGCGCGTGGCGACGAGATCTCGAGGACATCGCCGTTCGTGAGACCGAGCTCGGTGACGTCGGCCGGATTCATGTACGCCGGATTGGTGGTGCCCTTGCGGGCCAGACCGGGCAACTCCGTGCCCGTGGAGTTGAGGACGTGCTTGAGTCGTCGACTCACGAGACGGAACGGATACGCCGACACATCAGTGCCGGCAAAGCTCGATGGCGACTCGGCCAGCACCTCGGCCAACTCGGCCATGAGATCGTCCGGTGCCGGCGTGAAGCGCGCTGTCGCGCCGTCCTCGGCGGGCTGCACCTCCAACCGCATGTCCATGTGCACCTGGCGGCGGTTGGCGCGCACTTCGTCGAGCGGCATGCGCGATCCGGCGTAACTGCGATCGATGATCTCGTCGGTGCTCGGACGCACCGTCATGTCGGGTGAGCCACCTGGGAACGGCAGATCGCTACCGAGCCGCGAGGCCAGCTCCCAGAACACCTCCCACTCGTTGAGCACGTCGCCGTCGCGTTCGACGACGGCGTCGGTGTAGTTGGTGTATGGCGCGCGGAACCAGCGGTCCATCAGGTGCGGCACATCGGCGCGCTCCAGCGACAGGGTGGGCGTGATCACGTAGTCGGCGAACTCCGCGGTCGGGGTCATCCGATGATCGATCACGACCAGCAGGTCGAGATCGTCGAGCGCGCGCAGCGTCAACTCGTGATCGGGGAACGCGACCGCCGGGTTGCCGCCGCTGACGATGAGCGCCCTGATCCGGCCTTCGCCGGGCGTCAGGATCTCCTCGGCGAGGGTGGCGGTCGGCATCTCGCCGCGGTACCCACGAAGGCCGCGGATGCGTGCGTGCGGACCGTTGGCGGGCGCCCGGGGTGGCGTCACCTGGGCACGATGGGGGGCCTCCGGGTACAGCAGGAGACCGTTCTCCATCAGATCGCCTTCGCGGTTGACCCGGCCGAGGATGGTGTTGAGGACGACGACGAGGTGTTCGGTCAGGCTCGAATGGGCGGCCATGTTCGGACCGGTACCGGTACCTGCAGTGCCGCGCGGGCCGGCCGCGAACATCCGCGCGGCCGCGACGATGTCGTCGGCGGGCAGCTCGCATCGCTCAGCGACCAGATCGAGCGTGAACCCCTGCACGGCCGAGTGCAACTCGGCCATCTGGCTCATCCAGCGCTCGCAGAACTCATGGTCCTGGAGGCCCTCGTCGAGGACGATCTTGATCATTCCCGCCATGAGCGTCGCGTCCTGGCCCGGCCGGATCTGCAGATGAATGTCGGCAAAGCTTGCGAGTTCGGTACGACGAGGATCGATCACGATCAACTTCATCCCCTCGGCCTTGCGGCGACGCATGACGACGAACGGATTCGTACCTTGCAGGCCGCCGACCGGCCCGTACGACGAGACCATCGAGTTGTAACCGATCGCCATGTGCACATCGGCGTCGGTGAAGCCGTTGTAGCCGGCCTCCCAACCCCCGAGTCGGAGAGCGGCGAGTCCTTTGGCCGGTTGGTCGATGGTGACCGACGTGTAGAACGACGACGAACCGAGGCCCTGATGGAACGCACGTGCGGCGGGCACGGCCACCGAGTTCTGATATCCGCCGGTGCCGGTGTACGAGGCCACGGCGCGCGGGCCGTACTTGTCGATGATTCCGCGAAGAGCGACGGCGATCTCGTCGAGCGCCTCGGCGCTCGACACCTCCGCGAAGCTGCCGTCGGGCCGACGGCGCAGCGGTGTCCGGAGACGATTCGGGTCGGCCATCTGGTCCGGGAGCTGGCGGCCCTTGATGCACGTGTAACCCTCGAACAGCGGGTCGTCCATCACTCCCCGCACGGCGAGCACGCGGTTGTCCTGCACGTCGACCTCCATGGGACAACTCGCGTGGCACACCCGGCAAAACGTCGTCGTGGTCTGCATTTTCAGCCTCCGGGAGTTTCCGTACGTTCGTAAACTATCTGTTCGACTAGTTTCGCAGATCAGTGGGCCGTCCGTGGTCCACAGCGACCGGCCCTGGGGAATCGAACGTGCACAATTGTCGGACCTCCGATCCTTCCACCATGGCGGCGCCGGGGGCGCGCCGATGATGCGGCCGTTCCGCTTCGGGCTGCAGAGCTATGCCGCCGACACGCCCCAGCAGTGGCGTGATCTGGCTCGTCGTGCCGAGTCCACCGGATTCAGCACGTTCAGTGTCGCGGACCACGTCATCGGACCCGGACCGGCCCTGTCGGCGACGAATCACCCGCTCCAGAACCTTGCCGCGATCCCGGCGATGGCCGTGGCGATCGAGGCCACCAGCACGATCCGGATCGGGTCGCGTGTGTTCTGCGTCGACTATCGCCAGCCGGTGGTCTTTGCCAAGGAGGTCGCGACGCTCGACTTCTTCTCGGAGGGCCGGCTGGAACTCGGCATCGGTGCGGGCTGGTTGCGGGGCGAGTACGAAGCAATGGGCGTTCCGTGGGATTCGGCCGGCAGGCGCCTCGATCGCATGGAGGAAACGCTCCGGTTGTTGCGCGCCCACTTCGCAGACGGTCAGATCGATGTCCATGGCCAACACGTCAACGCGAGTGGTTTCGAGGGTGTACCGAAGCCGACCAACGGCGCGCCGCCGATAATGATCGGTGGCGGCGCGAAGCGTGTGCTCGGCATCGCGGGTCGCGAGGCGGACATTGTCAGCCTGAACTTCAACAACAGCTCGGGCAAGCTCGGGGCGGCCGGCGTTGGCAGCAGCACGGCTGAGCTCACCGCGCAGAAGATCGAATGGATTCGCGACGGCGCAGGAGATCGGTTCGACGCGATCGAGCTCGAGATCGCGGCGTACTTCACCGTCGTGACCGAGCAGCGCGATGCAACCCTCGAGGCGATGGCCTCGCGGTTCGCGCTCACTCCCGACGAGCTCGCCAAACACCCGCACACACTGATTGGTTCCATCGACTCGATCTGTGAGCAGTTGATCGAGCGCCGCGATACGTACGGCATCTCCTACATCACCTTCGGCGCGTCGGCCATCGACGCCGTCGAACCCATCGTGGCCCGCCTCGCGGGCACCTGACCCTCCGTTTCCGGACCATCACATCTTGACCACACGAAAGCCAGGATCACCATGAAAGTCGGCATGTCACTCCCCGCCCAGTTCCCGTTCGGGAGCACCCAGCAGATGCTCGAGGTCTACGAGCAGGTCGGATTCGACTCGTATTGGGCGCCGGATCATCTCCTCGGGGTGTTCCACCCGGGCCTGTGGAGCGAAGTGCCGCTGTCGACGATCGCGGCTGACCCGGACGCCTTCTACGACCCGTTCTGTTACGGGGCTGTCGTCGGCACGATGACCGACAAGCCGTATGGGATCTCGGTCACCGACGCCACCCGTCGTGGCGCGGCGGATCTGGCCCGAACCGCGCTGACACTGAACGACCTGAACCCCGGTGGGTTCATCCTCGGCATCGGTTCGGGCGAGGCCGAAAGCCTGCTGCCGTTCGGCTACCCGTTCGACAAGCCGGTGGCCGTGCTCGAGGCGGTCCTCCGCGATCTGCGCTCCCTGCTCGACCGGGGCGTGATGGCAGATGGTGGGGTCGGCCGAATGGGTCTGCCGTTGCAGGCCGAGGGCCGGGGCAGCCCGCCGCTCTGGGTCGCCGGCCACGGACCCAGGATGCTGCGCCTGACCGCCGAGTACGGCGACGGCTGGATCCCTGCCTGGGGGATGACCCCTGAGGAGTACGGCGAAAAGTACAGGGTCATTGCCGAGCACGCGGCCGCGTGCGGGCGTCCCACCCCGGAAGCGTCGCTGCTGCCGTTCATCGTGTTCGCCGAGAGCCAGGACGCGGCAGCCCAGATGTTCGACAAGGAACCGCTCGGCAAGCTGTTCGGTCTGTTCGCGATGGGCAGCGTGTGGGAGAAGTACGGGCTGCAACATCCGCTCGGCAACGACTCGAAGGGCTTCGTCGATGTCATCATGCACGACCTGAACCCCGACGACCTCCGTGATCTGGCCAAGACGATCCCCTTCGAGATGGTCACCGAGGTGTTGTTCGTTGGCAACGCGGAAGAGCTCGGCCAGCAGTTCGAGGGCTATGCCCGCAACGGACTCGAACATGTCGTTCTGGCCAACGCCACCGGCATCGTCGGGGGCCTGGACGAGATCATGGCCCGGGCGCTGGAACTTCCCACTCTCAAGAATGTGCTGTCCGACCTGTGAGCAACGACCTGTCTACTTTCAACCCGTTCGACCAGGAGACGCTGCAGTGCCCCTTCCCGCACTACGCACAGATGCGAGACGAGCAACCGGTCATGTTGATCGAATCGCTGGGCATGTACCTGGTGACCCGTCACGATCTCATCCTCGGAATTCTGCGCGATCCGCACACGTACTCGTCCATGTTCGGTGGCGCGAGTATGCCGTTGCCTGCTGAGGCGCGCGCGAAGATGGCCGAGGTCATGGCTGATGGCTACCCGCGCGTACCGACGATGCTGACTGCGGACATGCCCGACCACACCCGCTACCGGCGACTGGTCTCGAAGGCCTTCACGCCGAGGGTGATCGCCGAGCTCGAGCCGGTCATCCGCGGCATCGCGACCAAACTCATCGACTCCTGGATCGCTTCCAGCTCGATCGAGTTCGTCCGACAGTTCGGCGTGCCGCTGCCCGTCGAGGTCATCGCTCACGCACTCAACGTGCCCGAGTCGCGCATGGCTGACTTCAAGCGTTGGTCCGACGACTCCATCGCGGGCATCGGCACCAACCTCCCACTCGAGAAGCGTCTGGAGGCCGAGCGCGGAGTCAACGAGTACCAGCACTACTTCGCCGCCGAGTTCGAGAAGCGCAAGATCGAGCCGCAGGGCGACCTGTTGACCGCACTGCTGCAGGCGCGCATCGACGACGACGACCCAGAGGTGATCGACAAGCGACCCCTCGACATGGCCGAGATGCTGAGCATCGTCCAGCAACTTCTCGTCGCCGGGAACGAGACGACCACGAAGCTGCTCACCGAGACCATGCGACTGCTTGCCACCCATCCCGATGAGTGGCGGCGCCTGCAGCAAGATCCGAGTCGTGCCGCGAACGTGATCGAAGAGGCGCTGCGGATGTCGACGCCCACGCAGGGCATGTTCCGGATCGCCACCCGCGATCACGATCTCGACGGTGTGCACATCCCTTCGGGCGCCCGGATCGTGATCGTCTTCGCGTCCGCCAACCGTGACGACGCGATCTATGCCGTCCCCGATGCGTTCAATCCGGACCGTGACGGCCTGCGCGAACACCTCGCATTCGGTAAGGGCATCCACTTCTGTCTTGGTGCGGCGCTGTCGCGGCTGGAGGGCAGGGTGGCGCTCGAGGAGTTGGCCCGGCGTCTGGACCATTTCACGCTCGCGGAGAGCAACGACTTCGAGTACTTCCCCAGCTTCTTGCTGCGTGGCCTGACCCATCTCGACGTCGACATCGTTCCGGCGACGCGCGCATCATGAGCGCGACATCGACCGACGGCAAGGCGCTCACAGGGAAAATCGCAGTCGTCACCGGATCGAGCCGAGGTATCGGCCGCGGGACCGCGATCGCGCTCGGCGAAAATGGTGCGACGGTGTACGTCACCGGCCGCAATTCGGGCACTGGTGAACTCACCATCGACCGCACCGCGGAGCTGGTCGACGAAGCCGGCGGACGCGGTATCGCGGTACGTACCGACCACGGCGACGACGCCCAGATCGCGGCGCTCTTCGAACGCGTCGGCGCAGACGAGGGCAAGCTCGACATCCTGGTCAACAACGTGTACAAGATCCCCGATCCACCCGCCTGGGGCGGAGGGTTCTGGGATCATCCGGTCTCGATCTGGGACGACCAGGTCGGCATCGGCCTGCGCGCCCATTACATCGCGACGTGGTACGCCGCACCGTTGCTGTTTGCGGCCGGTCCGGGTGGTTTCATCTGCAACGTGTCGTCGCCCGGTGGTCAGAGCTACCACTTCAGCTCGTCGTACGGCGCCGGTAAGGCCGGACTCGATCGGCTCGGGGCGGACATGGCCCTCGAACTCGAGCCGAAGGGGATCGCTTGCGTCACTCTGTACCCGGGCAGCGTGTCGACAGAGTTCATCGTCGAGGCGCGCGGAACCAGCGCTGAGGCAATGGTCACCGCCCAGACGCCTCTGGTCGTCGGTCGTAGCGTCGCGGCGCTCGCCACTGCATCGGATCTGATGCAGCGATCGGGCTCGATCCAGTGGGTCGAGGACCTCGGCAAGGAGTTCGGGTTCGTGGACGAGTTCGGACGTCCGCCGGCGGCGTACGCGAAACGGTTGTAGCTCCGATCGAAGCAGCGCCTCAGTAGCTGCCTTCGGCGTGGCGGTCGACACCGAGCAGCTGCACGAGGTCTTCGTGCAGCTCCATCCACACATCGTGATAGCTGCCGCACATCACGCCGGTGAACATGCGAGCCTCGCCACCTTCGAGTCGCGTGAGGGAGCTCGCGAGCCGCCGCTCGTACGATTCGAATCGCGGAACGGTCTCGGCGAAACCTCCGATCGGCGACAGCGATGCATCGTGCAGCGCTCGCAGTTCGGCCACCCGAGCCGTGTCGTACTCAGGATCAGAATGATCGTTGGTGTCGCCGTCGCGGAGCTGCCAGCGATTGCAGAGGTCCTTGAACTCCACGTTGAGATCGAGAAAACGTGGGTAGCTCACGCGAAGTCCGTCGGCTACCATCCCGGCAATGCCTTGCAGTCGCTCACCGTGGTGCTCCTTCCCCGGCGGCAAGAGGTGCCACAGGTCGCGAGCCGCGATGTGCCGGCACCATCCCGTTTCGATCATCGCCGACAGCATCGACTGGATCCTCGACAGATCCATCCCGGAGATCTCCGCGAGGACGTCGGCAGTCGCGAAGCCCTTGATCCGCAATGTGTGGAGGACCAGGAATTCCGCTTCATCGTCGCTCGCTCCGGCGTAGTGAGGCTGAGTGCCGCCGGTTACGAGGGCGTCATCGCCCGACTCGCGCTTGCCATCCTTGGTGGACACGGCTTGCTCGCCGATGGCCGACAGCCGATCTTCGGACACCCGACCGAACTCGAGCAGGGCCTGTGCGACGGCAAGTCTTGCGATCGGAACACGGTATGGCGAGCAACTGATGTAGTCGACGCCGCACGCGACGAGGAACTTGGCCGACTCCGGGTCTCCGGCTTGTTCCCCACAGACACCGATCTTGATGGTGGGGTTCGTCGCGCGGGCATCCGTGCAGGCGTCACGGATCAGCCGGCCGACGCCGATCTGGTCCAGCGAGTCGAACGGGTCGCGCTGCAGCAGTCCGGCGCGCAGGTACTCGGGGATCAGTTTGCTGCCGACGTCGTCGCGGCTGAAGGCAAAGGTCAGTTGGGTGAGGTCGTTGGTGCCGAAGGAGAAGAAGTCACTCACCTTCGCCAAGTCACCGGCCACCAGTGCTGCCCGCGGAGTCTCGAGCATGGCGCCGACGGCCACCGTGTCCTCGAAGTGCACGGCCGCAACGGCCTCTGCCACCCATGTGCGTGCCAGGCGCATCTCCGCTGGGTCGATCACCAGCGGGATCATCACCTCGACCATAGGTTTCCGGCCTTGGGCCACCACGACGGCCACGGCCCGCAGCAGTGCTCGAACCTGCATCTGATAGAGCCCCGGTTTGACGACCCCGAGGCGGACTCCCCGGGTACCGATCATCGGGTTCACCTCGTGCAGCCGACGGACGGCGGCCAGCTCGGCCCGCCCGGCATCGTCCAGCTGGCCCAGTGCTTCGGCGACGACGAGACGCTCCAGCTGCGGGAGGAACTCGTGCAGCGGCGGATCGAGCAGACGGACCGTGATCGGTAGCCCATCCATCGCGGTGAGGATGCCTTCGAAGTCAGCCTGCTGAGCGGACTCGAGATCGGCGACCGCGGCTCGCTCTTCGTATGGCGCGTCGCTCATGATCAAGCGGCGGACGAGTGGGAGGCGGTCCTCCGCCAGAAACATGTGCTCGGTACGGCACAGCCCAATCCCCTGCGCACCGAGGTGCCGGGCATGGGCCGCATCGGCCGAATTGTCTGCGTTGGCCCGAACGGTCACGGGAACGTCGGCGCTGGCCCGAATGCGGTCGGCCCACTCGAGCAACGTCTCGAGTTCGGCGGGTGCCTCGGCGGTCGAGATCGCGGCGCCCCCTAGGAACACCTCACCGGTGCGACCGTCGATCGCTATTTCGGTACCGGCAGCCAACACGTGCTCGCCGACGCAGAGGAGGTCCTCGGCGATCGAGATCTCTCCGGCCCCGACAACGGCGGGTATGCCCCAGCCGCGAGCGACAACTGCTGCGTGGCTGGTGATGCCGCCGCGGCTGGTGAGGATGCCGCGAGAAGATTGCATGCCGAGTACGTCGTCCGGTGTGGTCTCGGTGCGCGCCAGAATCACCGACTTGCCGGCATCGGCGGCCTCGAGCGCTGCTTCGGCGCTGAACACGAGCTCACCGACTGCCGCCCCGGGTGAAGCGCCGATGGCGGTGGTGAGCAGAACACCTCGCTCGGCCCCGTCGCCGTCGCCCGTGAACGTGGCGTGCAGGAAGATCCCGATCGCTGCAGCCGGCACGAGGACAACGGCCTCTGCGACGGTCAATTCGCCGCCGATCTGGGCTCGTTGCACAGCGTCTTTGATGAGTGCAGCGAGCGATTTGGCTGACATATGACTCATGCGCTGCCCCCTCGTACCCGTCGCGGGTGTACGAGATCCAGTAGTTGCCCCTTGACCGATGCCACGCTACCCGTCGACGCATTCTTGGCAGTAATCAGCGCGCGCCTCCAACAAGACCGGGTACGACGCGAACCTTCCCAAGAAGGTCTTGGAGCCTGGTGGCCGAGGCCTTGCCCCGTTGTGACAGGACGGCGTTGACGGAGCGGTCCCACGGGTTTGTCGATCAGGTCGCGAATGCCGTCGGCTCGTCGACGGGAGTGTTCCGGCGATTCAGCACCGCAGTGCCTGCGATGGCAACGGCTACGCCGACGGTCGCGTACAGGAAGAGCACGACGAGGTTCCTGCCGATGCCGTGGCTGTCGAAGTAGACAATCTTGCGGAGCGCCTGTACGCCAGCACCGTTGGGAAGTGCTTCGCTGATGCCGCTCCAAAAGGAGGGCAGCAGCGGCGCTGGATTGACCCCACCGGCGCTGGGGTTCCCGAGGACGACGAACAACACGATCGTGATGCCGATACCGATCACACCGAACAGCACCTGGAACGCCATCGTGACTGCGGCAGCGCAATACACGATGAGTGCACCAAGCCACCAGATGGCAACGAAGTGTCCGGTCAGCGCTCCGAGCCACGGTGAAACGATCAGCGCCGCGCCAAAACCGGCAACCACGGCATACGGCATCATGGCGATGAGCCGGATGACGGCGCGACGCGTGGTGACCGGTCGAGAGCCCATCGACACGCCGAGGAGCGAGGCGACCAGGTATCCGCCGATCAACAGGCCGACAACGACATAGAAACCGCTCAGCCCACGAGCGTCACCGGACTGCGCCGGAACGTCGTCGGTAACCGTCACCGTGCGCTGTTGGGCCGCTTCCAGTCCCGCGACCACGGTCTCCACAGCGGCGGAGGTTGCAGCACCGCCACCGCCAGCGACATAGAGCATGTCGTTCGTGCCGGCCACGTTTATCACGAGGGCGCCGCTGGTCGACCCCTCCCGCAACATCTGCCGCCCAGTGGCCTCGCTGTCCGCGGAGGTCGCCGCGAGGGGCGTGCCGGGGATCGAGTTGATTCCTGCCAGAAGCTGCGGAGTGATCTCCGCTGACGCGACGACCACGATCGGCACGCGATGCGGCGTCGGGTGATGGAACGCCCCGACGTAGGACAGCACGAAACCAAGCGGGATCAGCAGAACGCCGAGCACGAGGAAGAACCCGCGGCCGGCGAGCACCTCGAGCAGTTCGGACAGAAATCCTTGGCGGGACGGTTTGGTGGGGGCGGCGGTCTCGGGCTCCATGATCTGCTCCTCGTGTTCGACATGCGCGTCTCATGTGCCCATTCAAGGCGCCGGTGAACCTCGGCGACGCTCCCGGCTCTGCTCGAACAGTGGGGACGATTGGGGACGGTCGTCAGTTCCGTGCCTTGTCGGAGCGAGCCGAGAGTCCTCCAGTGAGCCGAGAAACCCCCGGTGGGAGGGCATTTCGATGCCTTGTAATCATGAGGTGGCGAGTTCGATCCTCGCACCCGGCTCCAGAGTTTGCCCAGCTCAGAGGCTATGGACGTCTCACGATACCGGTAGCTGAGACCGTCAAAACGGCCCCTTGTCCACAAAGTGTCCACGGATTCATCAGGGGCGATGTACTCTGTCGGGAGTGAAAGGCACGGTTCGGAAGCCCCGGACAGCCGGAGGAACCTGGAGCTACCGGCTCGATCTCGGTCTCGATTCCACCGGCAAGCGCGCCCAGAAACAGGTCGCCGGCTTCGCCACGAAGAAGGAAGCCCAAGCCGCGTTGAACGAAGCGCTCACCGGCGTGCAGCGCGGAACGTACATCGCACCGTCGCGCACGACGCTCGCCGAGTTCCTCACGGTGTGGGTCGAAGGCGTGCAGACCGAAGTTCAGATCACCGCATGGATCAGCTACAAGCAGACGGTCGAGCAGTACATCGTCCCGCACCTCGGATCGAAGCGGTTGGTCGAGCTGGCCGCGATCCACATCAAGCCGTGGCACGCCGCGCTGCTCGATCACGGCGGCAAGAACGGTCGGCCGCTGTCATCGCGCACCGTCCAGCTCTGCCACCGGGTCCTCCACCGCGCGATGGCCGACGCCGTCCGCTGGAACCTCATCTCGTTCAACCCGCTCACCGGCGTGCGCGCTCCCCGAGCGAACTGTGCAGAGATGACTGCGTGGACCGCCGAGCAATCCGTCGCATTCCTCACGGCTGTCGCCGACGAGCGGCTCATCGCGCTCTGGACGTTGGCGATGCACACCGGCATGCGCCGCGGTGAGCTTGCCGGTCTGCGATGGAAGGACATCGACCTCGCCGGCGGCACGCTCACGGTCGCGCAGCAACGCACAACCGCCAGCTACGAGGTCGTCGCTATCAAGCCGAAGGGCAAGAGCCAACGGCAGCTGCAGCTCGCCGACTCAACCGTGGCCGTGCTGACCGAGCACCGCAAGCGCCAACGCCTCGAGCGCGTCGCCGTCGGCCCGGCGCGGGTCGAAACCGGCTATGTGTTCGTCGACGAGATGGGCAAGCCGTACCACCCGCAGAGCATCTACGCGATGTTCGTCCGCGCCTGCAAGCGAGCCGACGTGCCGGCGATCCGGCTGCACGATCTCCGCCACACGATGGCGACGCTGTCGCTGCAAGCTGGCGTGCACCCCAAGATCGTTCAAGAGCAACTCGGTCACAGCTCCATCAACGTCACCCTCGACATCTACTCCCACGTCCCCCAAGTCGTGAAGCGCGACGCCGCCAGCAAGATCGCCGGTCTGTTCGAGGCGTGAGTAACGCCCACCCGCTAAGGCGTCATGGCATGCTCTCTTCGTGCTGGACAAGGTTTTCGTAAGAACGCATTCAACGTTCGGTGCGGATGCGCTGGACGTAGGCGTCCTCGCCGAAGCCTGCCTCTTCTACGGCACAACGGAACTCGTCCTTTCGAGGAGCAGCTTGCGACAACTGCTCGATCTGTACGGCGCCGATTCGGTCGTGCGATTCGTGTCTGACGGATACGTTCGAGCACATCTACTCGACCTCAACGTCGGCATCTCGACCGAGGAGGTCGGGACGCCGAGCGAGCGGCATCGGCCAGTCACCTTCAAGATTCATGACTCCATAGAGGGTCAGGTCATCAAGCAATTTCGGGAAGCTACCGGCAGATCGGGGTACGGCCGCAAGAGGGCCATGTCGTTCCTGGATGCAGTGCATCCCATCGACCTCCACTCGGACTGGGGCGACAGCGTCATCGCCACATTCTCGGACCTAGCGTTTCTCTCCAAGGCAGTCGCCATCACCGCTAGGCACGCCGCTCCGCACGCCGACATCGGCGAGGTAACCGTTAGAGACCTGACCGACCTTGGCGACGGAACCTTCCGGCTCGTCCTGAGCGAGAACTGGTCCGACTTGCAGGCGGCATACGCCGCGTCTCATGGGACGGACACGATTAGCCAAGCGCACTTGCTCGTCTACCTGGCGGACATCCTCACCGACTTGCAGCTCGCCAGTCGTCTACAGGGCGAGATCTCGACCAGCGACCTGGGCGCAGACCTCCTCCAGTTGAAGTGTCGCGAGTTGCAATTGGCAGCGACGTTGAACAGAAGTGCGGTGAGCGAGTTTCAATCGCATGTCCTGCGCGGGCGCGACCTGCGGTCGTCCATGAACTCTGGCGGTCGATCGTTGGATGAGCTGATGGTCTTGCTAGATCGATCTCGGAAGTTCCGCGCATGGATCGATCACAAGCCGATCGAGTCAGACCTCGTTGCTGACTACATCGACGAAGCGACCGGCGGCACGTGGGCTTCAGCCCTGCCAGCGAAGCTCTTTCGCTTGGCCGTTACGGTCGGGGCGCCCCTTCTTGCACCAGGGGTCGCCGCGGGCCTCGCCGCTGGCGCCACTCTGAGCATCGTCGACTCCCTCGTAGTCGACAGACTGGTGAAGGGATGGACGCCGAATCAGTTCGTGGACCATGACCTCAAACCGTTCGTGTCGATCGAAGAGTAGCCATCTGGCAGCCGCGGACTTCAGGCTCCACAGGTGCGAGTGTCAGACGAGGTGTGAGGAGTGCCGCAAAGGTTTCATGGACGAATCGCGATGCCAGCCAACGTAACGTCAGGCCGTGACAGAGCTGCAGCCAGGTCTTTACGAGATCCTCATCACGCAGGGCTTGAGGAGCCAGTTGGCCGAACTATCCAAAGGGATGTCGGGTGACGAGCGCCCGCTTCATCCTGCGGACGCTGCGGACAGAATTGCCTGGCACATTGGCCAGGCGATCGAAAAGGCACTTCTTGACGTCAGCGACGACGAGCGAGTTCGACTGGGCATCAAGATCGCCGGGTCCTTGCTTGATCGTCTCGGCCAACTGGCTGCGGTTGACGAGCGATTGACGATCGACGAGCCCGGCTCGGTGCTGCATGCGATCCTCTCCCGAAACCCGGACGGCTCGACGGCCCGGATCTCCTCGCCCATCGTTCCGGTCCTCGACACGACGCTGCTGACGAATGCTCCCGGCGAGCCCACGCTCTGGAGCCAACTCAAGTCGGAGATCGAGTCTGCCGACGCGATCGACGTCGTCATGGCGTTCATCCGCCGGAGTGGCATCGGGCCCTTGGTCGAGGCGCTCCGCCGGCATTGTGATGCCGGTCGTCTGCTGCGCGTGCTGACGACGACGTACACGGACTCGACCGAGCGGCGCGCCCTCGATCAGCTCGTCGATCTCGGCGCAGACGTTCGGATCTCGTACGACCTCGGCACGACACGTCTCCATGCGAAGGCGTGGGTGTTCCATCGGCGATCCGGGTTCTCGACGGCGTACGTGGGGTCGTCGAACCTCACGCACTCGGCGCAGGTCACCGGCCTCGAGTGGAACGTGCGTGCCTCAGCCGCCCGCAACCCTGGCGTGATCGACAAGTTCAGTGCCGTGTTCGAGAGCTATTGGGCCGCCGGCGACTTCGTTCCGTACGATCCCGAGCAGTTCGAGGACGAGAGGGAGCGGGCGGTCGGCGCGGATCGCGGACCCCACGTGATCCTCAGTCCGATCGAGCTGCGGCCACATCCGTTCCAGGAGCGACTGCTTGAACTGATCGAACTCTCCCGGCAGCGCGGCCATCATCGCAATCTGTTGGTCGCCGCCACCGGAACAGGCAAGACGGTGATGGCGGCGCTCGACTACGCAGCACTCCGAACGCAGCTCCCACGGGCGCGTCTGCTGTTCATCGCCCATCGCGAGGAGATCCTCGACCAGAGCCTGGCCACGTTCCGCTACGCCTTGCGCGACGCATCGTTCGGCGAGAAGTGGGTCGGCGGCTCACGGCCAACGCGTTTCGACCACGTTTTCGCGTCGATCCAGAGCCTGCACGCCAGCGACCTCGCTGCGCTCCCGCCGGATCACTTCGACATCATCATCGTCGACGAGTTCCATCACGCCGCCGCCTCCTCGTATGAACGGGTCCTCAACCACGTCGCTCCCCTCGAGCTGCTCGGACTCACCGCGACACCAGAGCGGAGCGACGGCATGTCCGTGCTGCACTGGTTCGACGACCGCATCGCCGCCGAACTCCGACTCTGGGAAGCAATCGACCAACAGCACCTCACCCCGTTCCTCTACTTCGGCATCCACGACGGTCTCGACCTCCGCCAGATCCCATGGCGGCGCGGACGCGGCTACGACGTCGACGCGCTCAGCAACGCCTACACAAGTTCGGACGCGTGGGCTCGGCTGGTTGTCCGCCAACTCGCCGGACACTGCGAGGTGTCCTCGCTTCGTGCGCTTGGGTTCTGCGTCAGCGTGCAGCACGCGCAGTTCATGGCGCACCACTTCAACCGCCACGGAATCGCCGCCGTCGCCGTCGCCGCCGAGACACCGCGCGCCGAACGCGAAGGAGCCCTGCGCGATCTCGCCGAAGGCCGGGTCCGGATCGTGTTCTCCGTCGACCTGTTCAACGAAGGCGTCGACATCCCAGCCGTCGACACCGTGCTCATGCTTCGCCCCACCGAGAGCCCCACGCTGTTCCTCCAACAGCTTGGCCGCGGGCTGCGCAAAGCCTCTGGCAAGACGTCGTGCACCGTTCTCGACTTCGTCGGCCTGCACCGCAAGGAGTTTCGGTTCGACCGTCGCTACCGGGCGCTGCTCGGCGGAACCCGACGCGACATCGAACGCGCCGTTCAGCAACAGTTTCCTTTCCTCCCCGCCGGCTGCAACATGCAACTCGACCCGCTCGCAGCCGAGGTCGTGCTTCGCAGCCTGCGCGACGCGATCCCGACCCGGTGGCCCGCCAAGGTCGACGAACTTCGCTCACTCGAACGAGATCGGCCGGCAATCGGCCTCGCCGATTTCCTTCACGAATCCGGTCTCGACCTCGAGGACATCTACCAAGGCAGCAAGAGCTGGTCGGACCTCAAACAAGACGCCGGCGTCGGCGTGCTCGACTACGGACCCCAGGAGCGCGTCCTGCGCCGGGCCATCGGGCGACTGCTGCACGTGGACGACGAAGAACGGATCAACACGTACCGGCATCATCTCGCAGCCCCACTGGCTCCGCTCGTCGCCGGGTTGACCGAACGCGAGCGGCGCCTCCTCCAGATGGTCGTCGCTTCCGTCACTGATCGGGTCATCAAGGCCGACACGACACTCCAACAAGCTGTCGATCTGCTCTGGGCCCATCCACAGGTTCGCAGCGAGTTGCTCGAGCTGTTCGAGTTGCTCGACCATCGCATCGATCACGTGCACACTCGGCTCGACACTCATCCGGACTGCCCCCTGCAGATCCACGCTCGCTACAGCCGCATCGAGATCCTCGCCGCCTTCGGACTCGGATCAGGGGCGAAGATCGCCGCCTGGCAGAGCGGCGTCTACGACGCCAAAGATGCCGGTGCCGACCTGCTCTCTTTCACCCTCGACAAGAGCAGCGGCGGCTTCTCCCCGACCACCCGCTACCGGGACTACGCGATCAGCCGGAACCTCATCCACTGGGAGAGCCAGTCGACGACACGCGCCGACGGCGCGACCGGCCAGCGCTACCAGCACCACCACAGCCAAGGCCGCAGCATTCAGCTGTTCACGCGGCTCCGCGCCGACGACCGCTCGTTCTGGTTCCTCGGACCCGCCACTTACCGCAGCCACGTCGGCGAGCGTCCGATGGCGATCACATGGGAACTCGAGCATCCGTTGTCCGGCGACCTCTACCAAGCATTCGCCGCGGCCGTGGCATAAGGCCTGCCGCGAGCGGTTGACGAGCTGACGACGTCCTCGAGAGGCTTCCTCAATGGACATCAATCTCAGCCTTGGCGGCCATGACATCGCGATGCTCATCGACGCTCTCGATTGCTACGAGTACTGGGAGTTAGGTCGGGACCTCCCCAGGAACAACGGAGCCGTGTTCCTGCCGGGCGACTATGTCGGCGACCAGGATCCGTACTGGTCGGCCGATCTCACGGACACCGAGATGGAATCGATTGCCGAGATTCGCCGGAGCCGAGGCCTGGCGGAGCGACTCCAGGCTGTGCTGAAGCAGCAGTAGCACCTCGAAGGGAAATCATTCCTCGGCGGTGTGATCGCCTTGATCGTTCGCGTCCTCGGCGTGGATCCACGACATGAGGTCGTCGGGGTCGTCGAGCACGATGGGCTCTCCGCACAGTCGGCATCGCGGCCGATCATGCCAGAGCAAGTTCGACGATGCATCGAGCCGCGTCGGAGAAGCCGCTGTACTTGGCTGCGCTTCATCGGTCTGACTTGCGTCCGCGGACGGCGCCCCATCGGCCACGGTCCCCCCGTTCTGTCAGGTGATGGCAGGTGTCGACACAGTCTGACACCGCATCAGACGGCGGCGGACAGCTGATCGGTTGCCCCCCGCCGGCGGGCTCGCTACCCGATTTCGCTGTCTCGGACCCCGTTCTCAGACGGAGCGCGTCACGAAATCGCGTTTTGAGAGGCATGTACTTGTGTGAGGGCAACCCGCGATCTCGAAATCAATGACACGCGCCCGCCTGATCTGCTGACCGTCGAGCAAGCCGCCGCCGTCTTGCACATCGGGCGCAGCTCGTCGTACTCGCTCGTTCGCGAATACCTCGCGACGAACGGTGCGAGCGGGCTGCCGGCGATTCGGCTTGGCGCCCTCATCCGAGTTCCACGCCCGTTGCTCGAGCAGATGCTCGGCGGACCGATCACCTGGCCACCGACACCGCGCTCCCGCGCAGTCGAGTCAGCGGCACCGCCTGCCGCACGTCCATCGACGACATCCCGTCGGTCACGTCGCGCTCAGCAGCCACTGCTCGAGCAGACGTCACTCTCCCTGCAGGCGTAGTCGGCATGAGCACACCCGTCCCTTGCCGAACCGACAACTCACCCAAGACAGACGAGTGCACAGACACATCGGTGAGTGGTGGTGTGCGGTGACGGTTCGAGTCACGACGCTGAAGGGCAGCGGTGCCGGCGCGTACTACGTCGATGGGCCCGCCGACTACTACCTGCAGCCGGGTGAGCCACGTGGCCGCTGGCTCGGTGACGCAGCGAAGGTGCTCGGGTTGTCGGGTGAGGTAGCGGACGGTCACTTCCTCGCGTTGATGGCCGGAGTGGATCCGCACCGCCCGGATCACTACCTCGGCGGTCGGTACGCGGAGAAGTCGGTGCGCGGGTTCGACGTCACAGCCTCGGCGCCGAAGTCCGTCTCCGTGCTGTTCGCCCTCGGCGACATCGGCGTTCGACGCGAAGTTCTCGCCGCTCACGACGACGCCGTCACTGCGCTCGCCGGATGGATCGAGCGCCATTCCCACACTCGCTACCGCATCGGCGGCGAGGTCGCTGTCGTCGATACTCGCGGCATCGTCGCCGCAGCGTTCCGACAGCACACGAGCCGAGCGCTCGATCCCCAGCTCCATACTCACCTCGTGATCCCGAACCGGGTCATGTCGCCCGACGGCCGCTGGCTGGCGCTGGATGCCCGCCTGATCAAGCTCGATCAGCAATCGCTCTCGGCGATCTACCACGCCGGCCTGCGGACCGAGCTCACTCGCCGCCTCGGCGTGCGCTGGGAACTACCCGAGCACGGGATTGCCGAGATCCGTGATGTGCCGAGTGATGTCACGGCCGAGTTCTCTACTCGCACGGCTGACGTTCGCCGGCGAGCCGAGGACAAGCTCGACCGGTTCGTCGAGACGATGAGCCGCGAGCCGACGCCCCGCGAGCGGTGGATGCTCGAACGCGAGGCGGTGATCGACAGCCGGCCGAGCAAAGTCCACTCGGTCGACGCTCAGGCGCTCCATGCGGGTTGGGCGGAGCAGGCCCGCCAACTCGGCCATGAGCCCGCAGCGTTGGTCGCCGACGCGCTCGAGCGCGTCGGCGAGCGTCGTGGCATCGACGCCGCCACTCGCAATCTGATGATCGAGCGCACCATCGCGGCAATGAGCGAGAAGCAGTCGACCTGGCGGCCGACACAGCTCCACCGGGAGCTTGCGGCCGTGGTCCCGACCGACACCGCAGCAACCGCCGAGCAGCTCGTCGGTTGGCTCGATCGAGTCGTCGACGAGATTGCCTCCACGCGTTGCGTCGACGTGTCCAAGCCGATCCCGCCCAACTCGTTGCTGCGGCGAGATGGGCGACCGATCACGGAGTCGGTCGCCGATCGGGCGCTGACGACCCAGGTGATCCTGGACCAGGAGCAGTCGCTGATCGACTGGGTCGACCGCCGGCTCGTCCACGACGGTCCAGATGATCCGACGGCCGTCGCACGGAGTCCTCGGGCCCTCGACGTCGGGCAGGCCGCAGCGGCCTCGGCTATCGCGGGAGATGCCGATCTGGTTCTGGTCGTCGGGCCGGCCGGTACTGGCAAGACGACAGCCCTTGCACCTGCCGTCGCGCAGATTCGGGCAGCTGGTCGGGTGGTGTTCGGGGTAGCGCCATCGGCCACCGCTGCCGATGTGCTCGCCCAGGAGACGGGGGTCGCCGCCGACACACTCGACAAGCTCCTCATCGAACACCGCCTGACTCGACCGCCCGGCCCCCGCTATGACCTCCCTGCCGGCGCGACCGTGATCGTCGACGAAGCAGGAATGATGCCGACGGCGAAGCTCGCAGAGTTGGCCGACCTGGCCGACGCCAAGGGCTGGCGGATCGCGCTCGTCGGAGATCCGATGCAGTTCTCCGCCGTCGGGCGCGGAGGCATGTTCGGTTTGCTCGTCGACACTTTCGGTGCAATCGAGCTGGAGGGAGTCCACCGGTTCGAGAACGAATGGGAGCGTGATGCGAGCTTGCGCTTGCGTCGGGGCGACATCACCGTCGCCGGCCTCTACGAAGAGCACGGCCGGTTGTACGGCGGCACCGTCAGCCAGATGGAACGAAAGAGCGTGGACCGCTGGTGGGAACTCCGCTCAGCTGGCAAGCCGGCACTGCTGATGACGCCGACCAACGAGGCCGCACAACGACTGAACGAACGATGCCAACAGAAGCGGATCGCCGCGGGCGACGTCGACGGCGCCGGCTGGGGTGTACAGGCCGGCCAATACACGGTGTTCCTCGGCGACGAGATCGCCACTCGTCAGAACGACCGCCGTCTCGTCACCGATCGAGGCGTGACCGTGAAGAACCGGGCGAGATGGACCGTCGAAGGCATTGGCAACAACGGAGAGCTCCTCGTCACCAGCAGCGCCGGGACGATCGAGCTGCCGCCTGGGTACGTGAGCGACCACGTCGACCTGGCCTACGCCACCACTGGCATGGGCGGCCAGGGTCGCACCGTCAAGGGTGGACTTGTCTTCGGAGACGGAGCAATGGACCTCCGCAACCTCTACGTGCCGATGAGTCGTGGCACCGAGACCAACGAGGCGTTCCTCGTCACCGTCGGCGAAGAGACCGCGCTCGATGTGTTCGTGCGTGCCATGTCCGCCGACTGGATCGACCTGCCTGCGCTCCAGCGACACGCCGAACTGAACAACACCGAAGTGCGCCGGCCAGGACTGCTCGACAGCGCACAGCTTCGCTCACTCATCGAGGAGCGGTTCGCGCTGACGACCGTCATCCGAGACGCGGAGACTCGGTTGTGGCACGCCACGCGAGAACGGACCACGGCTGAGAAGGAACGCCCAAAGATCGACGCGGCGCTCGTCGCAAGTCAGGCCAAGCTCGACAAGGCAGACGAGGACATCCGTCGGTTCAATCGACCGCTGCATCGCGGGCGGCACGCCGTTGAGCTCCAGAACGCCTTCTACGCCCGGGTCGTCGAACCGCAAGGCATCATCGTGCTGCAACTGAGGTTGGCCGAAATCGACCGCCAGATCGCCAATTCGACCTCGGCGATGGCTTCCGCCGAGAAGGTCCTCGCGACGCGTCCTCAGCTTGAAGGGGCGGTAGCGGAGATCGATCGGCGGCTCGATGTCGATCTCGACATCCGCACTCGGGTGGCGCGTTCGAAGCAGCCGAGCGCGATCACGGAGGTGCTCGGCGACCGTCCGACCCACGAGGTAGCCGCTCACGAGTGGGACCACGCAGCCGGCAGGCTCGCGCAGCATCAGGAGGCCTTCGGCATCGACTCCGGGCTGGGGCCGACGCCTGGCTGGCGCGACGAATCCGCATTCGCGCAGAGCTACTCAGAGATCGAACGTCACGTGCCTCACCTCCCTGAACCCGGCCGGCACATCGAGATCGAGTCCATCGGAATCGAGCTGTAGCCGAGCGACGTTGGCGCAACCGATCTCGATTGCTGCTACTGCCGAACCAGACAGCTGCCGATGTACCTTCGTGCACAAGGTTGCAAGAGTTCGAGAGCGTCTCAGCCGACGTCGGCGGGTCCGGCTGCTGGCGAGTGATCGCCGAGCCGCCGTGCATGGCCGGCGGCAAGTTCGTCACGAGCAGATCGCTTGGCTTCGGAATGCACGGTCGTTCGTCCTCGTCACGATTGTGTTCTTCGTCATCACCGTTGGGGCAGCGGCTGCCGTGCTGCCGGCAAGTCTCCGGCCGTACTTGATCGGCTTCGCCGGCGCCTCAGTGATCTGGTGGCTGAATGCGACCATGCTCGACGCGACCGGATTGCACGGTCGGCTTGCCGGTATCCGGGCCGAGCAGTGGACCATTGATGAGGTGCGGCCCAAACGCACGGCCTGGCGGCTTGTCAACCACCTGATGCTCACACACGTCGATATCGATCACGTCTTGCTCGGTCCGGGCGGCTTCTTCGCGATTGAGACGAAGCACCGATCCGACTGGCGCTATTCCGCGCGAGAGTTCCCGACGCTTGCCCGGGACGCTGGAAACGCTGCACGTATCCTCCGCTCAATCATCGGTCAGGCCCCTGTGACGGTTCAGCCGCTGATCGTCATGTGGGGACCCCGTCTGCGGCGCCAGTTCGACGAGGTCTTCGAGGTCGGCGGTGTCACGTTCTGCCCGGGGCATCGGCTGTCCGCGTACATCGCCCAACAGCCGCCAGTGGTGAGCGATGACGCGGTAGCGGCAGCATGGACGAAGGTCGATCGGTGCGTCGAGCGAAAGGATGCCGCTGAGCTCCGAACACAGGGGCCCGTTCCTCGGTATGCCTCGGAGCTTGCGGACGACGTCTTCAGCATCGTTGTTGCAGCGATGGCCACTGCTGTCTCGGTGTTGGCGCCCATCAAGGTTCATCCGACCACGCTGTGGAGTATCGCGACGGCCGTCTGCGCGTCGGCGGCGTCGTTCGGACTGCGATGCCGCTTTCGGGCGAGCGCTCGCCTCCAACGCGTCACTGCGGCCGTGATCACCACCGCCATCGGAATCGGCGTTCTGCTCGTCGTGGCGAACATCGTGCTCGAGCACTGACCACCTTATTGTGTTCATCGAAATCGGAGCGATCGCTCCGTCGCGTGTATCCATTTGGATACACTCATGTCTATGCGGACCCAGTTTCTCGAGCGTGTACGCCGCGAATCCGGTTTGACTCAAACCGAGTTGGCAGCGCGCGCTGGAACATCGAGGACGACTCTGTCGGCATACGAGCACGGACGAAAGTCCCCGACGCTGAGCACGGTGGAGCGCGTCCTCGACAGCGTCGGCTACGACCTAACATGCGAAGCACGGGTCCGGTTCTCTGAACACACCTTGGGCCGCGGGCGACCGGTCTTCGTGGCGGATCGCCTGTGGCGACTTCCTCTCCCCGACGCATTCGCCACGGTCGCCCTGTCGCTCGCCTTGAATTGGTCGAAGCCGGGCTCGACGTTTGATCTGTCAGGTCGGAAGCAACGAGCGCGCTGCTACGAGGTTGTTCTCCGAGAGGGCATGCCGCCGGACTTCCTGCGGTACGTGGATGGTGCGCTGCTGGTCGATTTGTGGTCGGAGCTGGTCATTCCTCGCCAATTGAGAGCCGCATGGCAGCCCATGATCGATTCCGCTCTGTCGTGAGCGGACTCACCGAGTTCCAGGCCGTCGTTGCCCGACTGTTCTTTTCGCTTCCAGCCTCTTCGGGCTTCCTGCTCGCGGGTGGGGGCGCTTTGCTTGCGAGCGGGCTCACCAATCGGCCGACCGAAGACCTCGACTTTTTCGGCGAGATGGGACGATCAAGCGTTGCAGCAGTTCGGGACGAGCTTGAGACGGCCATCACCGAGCGAGGGTGGACATCCACGCGAATCCAGGACAGCGAGACCTTCGTTCGGCTTCGACTCGTTGGCGACGACGAGCTGATCGTCGACATCGCCATCGACAGTCCCGCCGAGAGGCCACCGGTCGTGTCGGTCGTCGGCCCAACGTTCGACCCCGAGGAGCTCGCCGGGCGAAAGCTCACGGCGCTCTTTGACCGCGCTGCGGCACGTGACTTCGCCGACGTGTTCGTTCTCGCGGAGAGATTCGGAACCGACATATTGCTCGAACGCGCCGCCGAGGTCGATCGTGGATTCGACCTCCCGATCCTTGCGACCATGTTGCGCACGATCGACAGGTTCACGGACGATGAGTTGCCGTCGACCGGTTCGACAACTGAGACAGTTCGAGCGTTCTTTCGTCAATGGGCCGACGACCTCGACAGGCCCGATTGAGCAACGCCGCGCGCCGTTTCGTGTCCACGGAATGTCCACGAACGGTCCAAATTCGGATGTCAGCGGACAACAGCGCTCAACATGCCGATTCGCGAAGAGCCAGCTCAGGTGGCATTTTCTAACAGCGGACAACACCGTTCGGACGCCTTGGGTCGAACTTGTAATCATGAGGTGGCGAGTTCGATCCTCGCACCCGGCTCCATTGTTCGCGAACGTCTCAGCTCGCGTTGGTCTCCGATTCGAATCAGCCCGCGGTCACGAAATTCGGCTGGCCCAAGCGGTCATTTGCTGACTTCCAGTCGGACGTCGCCCGGCTGTGACTCGGCGGCCGGCCGCGGAGGTAGCCCGGCTGGCGTGACAAGCTCGGACCATGGACTCGGCTCACGACTGGAGGCGGTACTACGCCGCCGAACGGGCCCGTCTCGGCGTGGGGCATCTCCACCGGCTGCTCGACGAAGCCGCGGCCAGTCCCGTCGCCGTCACGGTGCCGGCGGGTGGCGCGATCGTCATCCCGCACACGCGACTGGAGGTCACCGGGGCTCAGATCGCATCCGCCGCGAACGCAGTCGTCGCCACCGGCGCGGAGCGCATCCTCGCCCTTGGCGTCCTGCACGGCGCCCGTCGCTGCGACGCCGATTCGCTCCCGGCGGCACGATCCGGCGACGCCGACGCGATCGTGGCGCTGCGCGGCATCCACGATGAACATGGGCTCGCTGCCGAGGAGTTCTCGCTCGATGCTTTCGTCGAGATGACGGCGCTCGCAGCGGCTCGGGTCGGCCGCCATGTCGAGGTCGTGCAGCGCTATCCGTTTCTCGTCGGCGACGACCCGGCAACGCTGCCCGGTCTCGACGAACTGCGCGAGCTCATCGACGGCGGCGCTGTTCTGGTCGTCACCACCGATCCGATCCATCACGGTCATGCGTATGGCACGCCGACGGAGGACTGCTGCGACGAGCACGATCCACAGACCGTCGTCACCGCGCGAGCAGCGATCGCGGAGCAACTCCAATTGTTGAGCACGCACCGCTTCGCCGACTTCCAGGCGATGACGGCTCGACACCACTCCGACTTCCGTGACACCGGACCCGTCATGGCGTGGTTGCTCGGGCAGGGTTTCACGGCAGAGATCCACGACCTCGCGCTTGTCGACTACACGCTCGCGCTCGAGGCGCCCCCGCCGTCGTGGGTGGCCGGTGCGTTGATGTCGATCAATCGCCGCTGACGGTGAACCGCGGTTGAGGCCTCGATGGGACGGGTAGGTTCACGGCATGAGCAACGACGATCAGGACATGGCCGAAAGCCTCGACGACGAAATGGTGGGCAGTGATGTCCTCGGCAGCGACGAGGTGAACGTCGACTTCATCCCGGAAACACCACGCGGGATTCCCTTCGCCGATGCCGACGTGACCGACGAATCGTTCGCCGACCGCTCGCTGCAGGAAGAGCCAGAAGTCTCGGCCCGCGACATCGACGAGCGCGACGCCGATCCGGATGTCTCGGTCGGTTTCGACCTCGACGACATCGCCGCGGCCGAGGCCGAACTCGACCGCTGACAACATGAGCGAGCCGGGCACCAACTGGTCGGGCACGTACCGCTATCGCGCCCGCACGCTGGACCGACCGGCGACGATCGACGATCTACGCGAGATCGTCGCCGTCGCGGCTCGAATTCGGGTTCTCGGCACCCGTCACTCGTTCAACGACATCGCCGATTCCGACCAACTGATCTCGCTCGATGCGCTTCCGTCGGAAGTCGTCGTGGACTCGGCGGCCCATACCGTGACGTGCAATCCGTCGATGACCTATGGCCAACTCGCGGCGGCATTGAACGAAGTCGGCCTGGCGCTGCACAACCTGGCCTCACTGCCGCACATCTCCGTCGGCGGTGCCGTGGCAACAGCGACACACGGCAGCGGGGTCGACAACGGCAACCTCGCGACTGCCGTGGCCGGTCTGCAGCTCGTCACCTCGACCGGCGATCTGGTCGAAGCACGCCGCGGCGATGCCGACTTCGACGGCATGGTGGTGAACCTCGGCGCACTCGGAGTCCTCACCCGGATCACGCTCGACGTCCAACCTCGGTACGACATGCGCCAGGTGGTTTACGAAGCGATGCGGTGGGACACACTGCTCGACCACTTCGACGACATCATGGCCGGCGGCTACAGCGTCAGTGCCTTCACGCGTTGGACGGGATCTGCGGATGTGTGGGTCAAGAACCGTGTCGATCCGGACCGATCCGTTGAATCGCAGCCGCACCAGCTGTTCGGTGCGAAAGCGGCCGTGCACGACCTTCACCCGGTGCCCGGCGTGGACGCCGAGAACTGCACCACGCAGCGCGGCATCCACGGCTTGTGGTCGGATCGACTGCCGCACTTCCGCATGGGCTTCACGCCGAGCAGCGGCGACGAGATCCAGTCCGAGTTCCACGTCCCCCGGCTCAACGCATTGGCAGCGCTTCGGGCCGTGCACGGGTTGACCGCCGCGATCGAACCGCATCTGCTCGTCAGCGAGATCCGCTGCGTGGCCGCCGACACCTTGTGGATGAGCCCCCAGAACGGCACCGACACGGTGAGCCTTCACTTCACGTGGAAGCCCGACGCGCCTGCGGTCGACGCTGCGCTGCGCCTGATCGAAACCGACCTCGCGCCATTCGCAGCACGTCCGCATTGGGGCAAGGTGTTCGCGACCGACGCAGCCACGTTGGCGTCGCTGTATCCACGGCGCGACGACTTCGTGCAACTCGCGGACCGCCTCGACCCCCGAGGCGCCTTCCGCAACGACTGGTTCGAACGCAACCTGCTCGGAGGCTGAAGGTCACCAGCCCGGACGGTCAAAGGACGACGCTTCACGCGGGGCGCGGTCCTGATGGATGTGGCGGGCGCGGCGTTCGATGTCTTCCGAAGTGGTGCGCTCGGCGACATCGGCGAGGAAATCGAGCAGCGCGAGATCGGGGCCAGTTGCGTTGTGGATCAACTGCTGGTCGGCAACTTCGAGCATCTCGCGTTGGCCGGCAAGGCTGACCGCATCGAAGTGGGTCGGCACGAAGTCGATCGGCACGTCCTTGAAGAGGTCGTCGGTCGGCAGGCCGAACTCGGCCAGGACCAGTCGGCGCACAGCCTTGTCGTAGTGGTAGTTACCGGCGCGGTCGACGCGACGCAGCGCGGCCAGCGCGTCCTCACGCCACGAGAGCCGAGTGCCGAGCTGCGACAGCAGCACGATCATCGATTCGTTCGTGTTCGTGCGCGTCTCGGCCGCGACTCCATCGACCAACGCCGCGACGAGTTCGGCTCCGTCGTGATCACGGCCCTGGACATCGGCGACGAACGAGGGCTCGGCGGACGTGAACAGGTTGGCGGCGAGGTCGCCGAACGCGACCTCGTTCAACGCCTCGATGTCACGGACGATCGCGGTCAGTCGGGGCAGGAACGTGTCGAGCCCGCCGAAGAATCGCGTCACCGATTCATCGTCGAGCCGCAGTGGTCCCTCGCCCCGGTAATCGCCCTGACGTTGATACCAGCGGTGCAACACCCACCACGCTGTCGTGCGCATCGAACCGCCGACCGAGCCGAACACCACGTTCATCACGAAGCGGTGCAACGCCTCGTCGCCGCGCTGCAACAGCTGCAGTTCGGCCAGCGCGAGCAGTTCGAGTTGCACCGCCGGAGACGCTGCGGTGAAGCGAGTCGGCACGAACGTGTCGGCCAACCGACCGTTCTCCGCGATCGTCGACATGCCGTATTGCTGCACACTGAACTGGTCGGACGCGATCAGGAAGTCGAGAATCGACGCAAGCTCGTCGGGGTCGAGTTCCGTGCGTTGCAGCAGTGATTGCATGATGCGTCGGTTGCCGTTGCCCGCACGAGCGATCCGCAGTGCAGCGGCACCCGTCGCCGTCGGGGCAGCGACTCGGACGGCAACCTCACGGATGACATCGTCGGTCGTCGATTCGATCAACTCGATCAGAACGTCGCCCATCCCGTCGATCGGCTTCCGGGTGTACGCCATCTCCTGCAGGATCCGACTGCGCACGTCGTCCGGGCCGTCTCGCAACACCGGCGCCAACCGTTGGGTCACGCCGAGGCGGACGAGCGCGCACGCTGCAGCACTGCGTTCGAGTGCGTCGCCGCGCAATGCGGCTTCGAGCCGATCGACGTCGGCGGTGAGGAGCGCTGCGCCCAGCGATGTCTCTGCGTCGGCCGAGCCGATCGCATCCGACGGCAGCTCGATGTCGTCCGATGTCAGCGCGGCGAGACGAACGGCTGCTTCGACGGGGAATGCGGAGACACGAAGTTCGTCGATCGCTGCATGCGGCACGTCGTGTGGCCCGACGCCGGTCCGGACTCGCCAGCTGGTGATCGCCAGCGAGGCCTCGTCGCGTATCGACGCGTCGTCCCACCCCAGTGCATCGGTGGTCGCCGAGAGGCTCGACCAGTCGTCCAGTCGAAGACGGGCGATTGCGGCGAGAGCCCGAGTGATGTCGATGGGCGTCGACTCCTGGATCGTGCGCACGGTCGCGACGCGCTCGCCCGGCGTTCCGTCGACGAGGTCGATCGGTGCTGTCGAGTAGGGCGCGAGTCCGGCCTCCGGCCACGGAAGTGCCGGGATCAGTTCATCCTCCAACTGCGCGGCCCAATGGTGCTGGCGCAGGAACCGCTGCACGAACGTCAGCTGCTCGACATGGCGGGCGACGACGATCGCGTGCCGTTGGTAGATCCGCGAGAAGTTGGCGATCTGCTCGGGATCCAAGGTGGCGAGCTGCTTGGGGATGGTGAACCGATCGACGCCGGCGTCCTTGAGCATGCGCGCCGCGCCGAACAGCGATTCCTCGACGACCTCGGCACCGCAGTTGCGACAGAACGTCGCGAACGGCGTCCACTTCGCGCACCAACCACAGCGGACTTCACGGCGGACACTTTCACCGCAGTGGACACAGAGATCGCCGGGCTTCCAGTCGATCGGTTGCGCTTCCTCACAGCGCTCACAAACGGCGCGCACGGGTCAGCCGCGGCTCTTGCGAACGCGCCCCCACAAGACGTCCTTGTCCGCTTGGCTCATCGACTTGAGCTGCACGGCGACGGCTTCCTTGGCGACGCCCTCCCGCTTCAGCAGCACGGCCAGGTCCAGCTCGGCGGTGGGCACGAATTCCGCGCCGCACTGCCGACAGAACGTGCCGGGGCCGCTGGATGTGCACCAGTAGCACGACAGGATCGGCTCGGCCTGCTTGCCGCAGCTGGTGCACAGGTCACCGCTGCTGTAGTCCTTGGGTTGCTTGGTGTGGCAGTGCACGCAGTAGACGACGTCGGGCGATTCCAGCACGATCGGCCCGGACGGCGTCGCAGACGCGCCGCCGGCCATCGTGACGACGCCCGTGGCCCACGACATGACATCGGATGCGACGGCGCCGTCGAGGCCAGGCATCAGCTGCTGCAACGTGGCTGCGTCGCCGATCGTGGCGAAGTCGGCCTTCGACGCGACGCCCAGATCGGCCAACGCTGTGACCTGATCGCCGGAAAGACCCTTGGCCTGCAGGATCTTCAGCTCCAATGGTGTGAAAGTTTCGCTCATGATGACGATCCTCGTCCCCGGTGACCGTCCCGTCGTGAGTAACGGGTACACAAAGATCGCGGGCGATGTACTCAGCCGGTCGCTTCTCAGCTGGTCGTGCTCGGCCGGTGCAGCACCTCGGCGAGTGTCGCAGCCTGACCGCAGAGCTGACCGACGGCGTATTGCGTGACCCGCAGGCCGGCGGCCATGCCGTGCTCGGTGCGTTCATCGGCGGTCGCCGAGGCGGCCTGGACCAACGGTTGGATCAACGGCGACGCTGCACCGAACTCGGCGGTGAACGTCTTCGGGTCCCGGGGACCATTGAGGTACGCGAAGACCAAGCCCTCGAGGGTGGTGGCGCAGCGGAATTCCTCCGGCGACACCGTCGGCGTCGAACCGGCCTTCGTCGAGACGGCAACCGTCGTGGATGCGGTGCCCGTCGCGGTGCTCGACCCGCGGCTGCAACCCGTCAGTGCGACGGCGACCAGTGCGACGGCGACGAGTGCTGCGGTGACGCCGACGTGAACACAGCGATCACGACCGCGCACCGACGTCCGTCCGCACCATCACCTTGGTGTCCATCGACCGCGCCGCGGTGCGTTCGTCGAGACTGGTGATCATCCGCTGGGCATACCAGTCGATGAATTGGATGACGCCGTCCTCTTCCTCGGGCGAGTACGGGCCGGGACGGAACGCCGGCGAGTTCACGCCACGCTGTGTGCGCTCGACCAGTTGCTTGTCCTGCGCGTTGGTGGCGAGCCACACGCTGGTGAGGTTGTCGAGGTCGTAGTCGACGCCTTCCACTGCGTCACCGGGAACGAGCCACGTCGTGACGAGCTGAGTCTCGGTCGGGCTGACCGGCATGATGCGGAACGTGATCGCGTGGTCTGCGGCGAAGTGGTTCCACGTCGAGGGGTAGTGGTACAGCAGAACGTCACCGACGTTGCCATCCGGCAGTCCGCCGAAGCGCTTGGCCACGGCCGGCAGGCCATCGCGGGTCATCGACTGTGCATCACCGAGAAATGCCATCCGCATCGCGCGGTACTGGAAATCGGTCGAAGCCTTGTAGCGGCTGGGCAGGCCCAGCGCCTCGCAACGATCGACCAATCGCTCGAGCGCCAGCAGCTCTTCGCCGACGCCGCCGCCGGAGTGCAGCGGGCTCTCGGGGAAGGTCACACACAGCTCGGGGTGCGTTGCCTTGCAGTGGTAGCACTCGCGGTTGTTCTCCATCACGAGCTTCCAGTTGCCGCGCTCGACGACGACCGACGTGAAGGCGATCTTGGCCGTGGTGAGATCGAACGCAGCCAGGTACGGCTCGACCAGTTCGCGGACGGGCTCGAAGTCGGGCGGCACGTCGGCGACACACACATAGATCATCCCGCCGACGCTCTCGCAGGCGGCACGTCCGAGATCGTGCGTCGTTGGATCGAAGTCGGGGCCGGTCTTGCGCGCCTTGGCCAGCGTGCCGTCGAGCTCGTACGCCCACTGGTGATACGGGCACACGATGCGCCGCCGCAGCGTGCCCGTGGGCTCGTCGCACAGAACCGAACCGCGGTGGCGGCAGACGTTGTGGAGCGCGCTGACGCCGCCGTCAGCGTCGCGCAACACGATGAGGTTGAAATCGCCGACGGCGACGGTGATGTAGTCGCCGGCGTTCGGCAATTCGACATCGTGACCGACGAAGACCCACTCGCGGTACCAGATGTGGTCGAGGTCGAGTTGGTGCAGCTTGGGGTCGGTGTAGAAGTCGCGCGGCAGCGAATGCGCCGGCGCTCGGTCGGCCAACATCGATCTCATCCGTTCGGCTCTACTCACACCGACAACGGTACGTGATCGTCGGGCCCTCGACGACGCAGATCGAGCACATTCACACTGCGTTCAACCGCGCGGCGCGCATGTCGAGATGGCGTTGTTCGGGTGTGCTCGTCGTCCGCCGCGCCGCCAGCCGATAGGCGGCCTTCGCCGCCGGCAGATCACCGGCGAGTTCGAGCAGATGCGCGCGCATCGCGATGAGACGATGGTGACCGGCCATGCGGTCGTCGGACTCGAGCTCGTCGAGCATCGCCAAGCCGGCACGGGGTCCGCGCACCATCGCCACGGCCAACGCATGGTTCAACGTCGCCATCGGGTTCGGCGAGATCCGGTGCAGCACTTCGTACAACGCCATGACCTGCGCCCAGTCGGTGTCTTCGGCGCGTTCGGCCTCATCGTGCACAGCGGCGATCGCAGCCTGCACCTGATACGGCCCCAGCGAGGCCGCCGACAGTGTGCGCGTGATCAGTTCCACGCCCTCCTCGATCGCACGCCGATCCCAGGACGCCCTGTCCTGCTCCGCGAGCGGGACGATTGAACCGTCGCTGCTCGTCCGCGCCGCCCGTCGCGCATCGGTGAGCACCATCAGCGCGAGCAGCCCCGAGACTTCCGCGTCATCGGGCAGTTCGGCATGAACAAGGCGCGTCAGTCGAATCGCCTCGCTGGTCAGTTCGCCGCGCTGCAGCGCTGGTCCTGACGACGTGGTGTAGCCCTCGTTGAAGATCAGGTACAGCACGTGCAGGACCACGCCGAGCCGCACATTTCGTTCGTCGACCGGCGGCATCTCGAACGTCGCGCCTGCCTCCTTGATCCGCTGTTTGGCCCGACTGATGCGTTGAGCCATTGTCGCCTCCGGCACGAAGAACGCTCTCGCGATCTCCAGCGTCGTCAGACCACCGACGGCCCGCAGGGTCAACGCCAGTTGCGACGGCGCCGAGATCGCCGGATGGCAACACAGGAACAACAGGGTCAGCGTGTCGTCGGTGTCGATTCCGACCACAGCATCTGCGGCCGGCGTCACCAGGTCGATCACGGGCGTCCGCGCGAGAACGGTCTCCTCGCGGCGGCGACGAGCGTCGTCGCTCCGCAGTTGGTCCATGAGTCGCCGCGACGCCACCGTGATCAGCCACGCCCGCGGGTTGTCGGGGACGCCTGTCTTCGGCCATTGCTGTGCGGCCGTTGCCAGAGCTCGCTGGACCGCGTCCTCGCACGCGTCGAAGTGCCCGAAGCGGCGGACGAGCGCGCCGAGGACCTGCGGCGAGCTCACCCGCAGCAGGCCCTCGATCCCCGGCACCGTCGTCACATGTCTTCCGCCGCTTCGCTCATCAGCGGCCGGATCTCGATCGGGGTGAACTTCGATGCCGGGTTGGCGGCCGCGATCTCGACCGCTCGCTCGAAGCTGTCGACGTCGATGATCGCGAAGCTGCCGATGTACTCCTTGGCCTCGATGTAGGGGCCGTCGGTGACGACGGGAGCACCATCGCGAGTCGAGACCTGCTTTGCCTGGTCTTGATCGAGCACGCCGTAGACGCTGATCATCTCGCCCGACGCGAACATCGCCGTGTTGTGAGCGTCGGTCGCTCTGACCAGTTCACCCATCTCGTCGGGCGTGAACGAGGTCCAGATGTCTTCGTTGCCATAGATCAACAGCATGTACTTCATGATTTCTCCTTGGGGTGACGCACCTGGTCGGCACGTTTCGACCGAGACGTCGAAGCCCGCCACACGTTCTCGACACCGGCCGAAGAATATTCCGGCAGCCACACCATCATGCCCAAGCGGCGGCGTTGGAACCATCGCCCCAACGCCTTGTAGCGTCGGTCGCCATGGAGATCGAACGGATTGAAGCCGGCCCGCGTATGAGCAAGGCCGTTGTCCACGGCAACACCGTCTACCTCGCGGGCGTCATCGCCAGCGACGGAACACTCGACGTGAAAGGTCAGACCCGGCAGATCCTGGAGACGATCGACGGTCTGCTGGCCGCGGCCGGCACCGACAAATCCAAGTTGCTGCGCACGAACATCTGGCTCACCGACATCTCGACTTGGGGCGAGATGAACGAGGTGTGGGACACCTGGGTCATCCCGGGTCAGACGCCGGCGCGGGCCACGGTCGAGGCCGCGCTCGCCGGCGACGGCATCAAGGTCGAGATCATGGTGGAGGCAGCGCGCTGACCCGCTGACGGTCGACGATCGCTGATGCGAGCACGACCGTCACGAGCGAACCGACAGCGGCGATCATCCAGCTGACCATCACATCGGTCGGCCAGTGCACGCCCAGTTCGAGCCGACTCAGGCCAACGGCGATCGAGATCACGACGCCGACCGTGGCCGCCGCCACTCGCGCACGCTTGCTGTGCACCAGCGCGACGATCACCACGAGCGCGATCGTGAGGTACAGCGCCGAGCCGTCGGTGGTGTGCCCCGATGGCATCGACGGTTCGGTCTCGGTCACGAGGTGCAGCGCCACCGGTGGACGTGCGCGGCCGATGACCTGCTTGCCGATCGACGTCACGACGGCCGCGCCACCAAGGGCGACGAGTGGGCACGCGGCGAGCAGAATCGGAACGCCACGGCGCCAGAAGATCAGGCCGACGACCACCGCGAACGGAATGAGCAGTCTGATGTCGCCGCCGTTCGTCACGAACTTGGCGAGGTTCACCAGCCACGTCGAACGATGATCGACGATCGCGCGGAGCACGCGCCCATCGCTGGTCACGGCGACCAGCAGTCCCATGACCGCGGCCGCGATCAACATCGCCCCGCAGACCGATGCGGCTGACGCAGTCCACACCGGGCGTGCGTCGCCCTCGGTCGGTCGTGGCGATTCGAGAACCCGCATGAGTTCGAAACGCTATGACCGACGTCCGAGATGAACAGAGGGTGAACGGTCAACTGTCGGTAAATCTGCGGGCCCCGCCCCTGGGGGGTTCGTGTGCTGCGTATCGTTCAACACGTGTCCAGTCGCATCGTCGTCGTCGAAGACGACGCAACCATCGGGTCGGCGCTGCACGATGCGCTCGTGGCCCACGGCTATCTGGCCGAGTGGTGTGTCGATGTGCGGTCGGCGACAGCATCGATCGAGGCTGCGCTTCCCGACCTCGTCCTGCTCGACGCCGGGCTGCCAGACGTTGACGGCTTCACGTTCTGCCGGTGGTTGCGCTCGTCGTACGCCGACCTTCCGATCATCCTCGTCACGGCTCGTGACAGCGACATCGACATCGTGGTCGGTCTCGATGCCGGCGCAACCGACTACGTCACCAAACCCTTCTCGTTGCCGGTGTTGCTCGCCCGCGTGCGTGCCCACCTTCGTTCCATCCCGGCACTGGATCCCGACAGTCCGATCGTCGTCGGGTCGATGCGGATCGATCCAGCCGCGTATCAAGTGACCGTCGATGGCGAACTGGTCGCATTGCGACCGCGGGAGTTCGAGTTGCTCGTGTTCCTCGCCCGTCATGTCGGCAAGGTCGTCAGCCGCGAACGCATCCTGTCGGAGGTGTGGGACCTGCATTGGGAGACGCCCACCAAGACGCTCGACATGCACATGCACGCGCTTCGGCGCAAGCTCGGCGACGACAGCGAGAACCCGCGGTACATCACCACTGTCCGCGGCGTCGGCTACCGGTTCGAAGGCGCCTGAACCGGCGTGCTTGCTGGTGGCGGCGGTGGTGGTGGTGGTGGTGGTGGTGGATCGTCGCAGCTCAGGTGCCACTTGTTGGTCGAGATCTGTGCGGGCGCGATCGGGGCGCCTGCTTCGCACCCAGTAGCTTCCTGCTGTGATGCCGCACCTCGACGTGACGCGACGACGCGACGACGTGACGCTGTGAAGTCGTGAGGCGTCGACTCACCGGGGCGATCGTCAGCGTCGTCGCCCTCACGGTGTTGCTGCTCGGTGTGCCCTTGGCGATTGCCGTCGACCATTCGTATCGCGACAGCGCCACGGTGGTGCTGCAGCGGCGCGCGGCCGAGACGCTCGCAGAGATCACGCTGCCGCTCGATCCCAAACAACTGGCGGGAATTGCCACTGAGGTCGACACGAGAGGACCGTTCGGCATCTACGACGCGAACGGAAAGAAGCTGATCGGTTCCGGGCCGAGCCTCGGCGATGCCGCCGTGACAGATGCCTTGTCGGGCGAGGCCAATTCCGCCAACACGCCCGACGACTTCATCGTCGCAGTCCCCATCACCGATCGGTCGACCGAGCAGGTCGCCGGAGCAGTCCGGGTTTCCGAGCCATCGTCGACCGTGCACTCGCGGATCCAACGTGCCTACATGCTGATGCTGTTGCTGGCGATCGCCGTGCTGCTCGTCGCCTGGTGGGTGGCGTCCGCACAGGCTCGCCACTTCACCCGGCCGATCGAGCGTCTTGCGGCACAGGCGAACCAGATAGGCGACGGCGAGGTGGTGGTTGAACATTCGCCGTCCGGTGTTGCGGAGGTCGACGCGGTCGGGGCGGCGCTCACCGCCAGCAGCATCCGAGTCGTCGAGCACCTCAGCCGCGAGCGGGCCTTCAGCGCAGACGTCTCCCACCAACTCCGCACGCCCATCACCGGCCTCCGCCTCCGTCTCGAATCCGCGGCCGAGGTCAGCGACCCAACCGGAGCGATCGCGCGCGCCCTCGTCGAACTCGACCGCCTGGAGGGCACCGTCGACCACCTGCTCGCTCTCTCGCGCGACGCACTCCCCGTGCCCGAGGCCATCGATGTGTCCAGCGTCATCGCCTCGGTGCGGTCGCGGTGGTCTCACCGCTTCCAGCACGACGGACGTCCACTCGATGTCATCGACGCCGGCGAACCCACCGTGATCCGAGCGACACGATCGGCGGTCGATCAGGTGCTCGACGTCCTCATCGCCAACTCGCTACAGCACGGGGCGGGCACCACCACCGTGACGGCTCGGCGCATCGCCGGAGGCGTTTCGTTCGATGTGACCGACGAGGGCGTGGGGATCGCTGCCGCCGACGCCGAGGCGATCTTCACGCGTGGCCACGGCAGCGGTCACGGCATCGGACTGGCGTTGGCGCGGACGCTGGCCGAGGCAGACGGCGGACGGTTGCTGCTCACCTCCCATCACCCGCCGCGCTTCAGCGTGCTGTTCTCGGTGACGTGAATGTGAACGCGTGTCACACGTCTGTGCGCGCGGCGGGCCAGCGTCAAGGCCACTCCTACGATGCTGGCGGTGGACATCGATCTCGCTGCGTTCATCGCCGGCCTCCCGAAGTGTGAGCTGCACGTACACCTCGAGGGCACGCTCGGACCCGAGCTGAAGCTGGCTCTCGCGACCCGCAACGGCATCCCGATCGCGGAGTCGACGGTCGAAGAGGTGGAGGCGACGTACGAATTCGATTCACTCACCAGCTTTCTCGCCGTCTACTACCCGGCCATGCGTGTGCTGGTGACAGACGACGACTTCTTCGACCTCGCCTATACGTACCTCACCAAAGCCGCCTCACAGGGCGTGCGCCATGTCGAGATGTTCTTCGACCCGCAAGCCCACACCGGACGCGGCGTGCCCTTTCCCACGGTGATCCGCGGCTATCGGCGAGCGATCCTCACGGCCAAGGCCGAGCTCGACATCTCGGCCGAGCTCATCCTGTGCTTCCTGCGCGACCTTCCGGCGGACTACGCGATGTCGACCCTCATGGAAGCGTTGCCGTACAAGGAGTGGATCATCGGCGTCGGCCTGGACTCCGACGAGCGGGACAACCCGCCGAGCAAGTTCGCCGCCGTGTTCGCCCGGGCGCGGGCCGAGGGATTCATGCTGACGATGCACTGTGACATCGACCAAGTGGGCAGCATCGAACACATTCGCCAAGCGGTGGAAGAGATCCGCGTCGATCGTCTCGACCACGGCACGAACATCGTCGAATCGCCCGCATTGGTGGCCGAGGTCAAGCGTCGCGGGATCGGGCTGACGTGCTGTCCGGTTTCGAACAGCTTCGTGACGTCCGACATGAAGTCGAAGGAGCTGGTGCAGCTGATGCGCGATGGCATCAAGGTCACCGTGAACTCCGACGACCCGGCGTACTTCGGCGGGTACATGACCGAGAACTATGCCGCCTTGGCCGCGCACGCCGAGCTGTCGGCTGACGATCTCGTGCTGTTGGCCCGCAACGCTTTCAATGCATCGTGGCTCACCAGTCGCGCCCGCGACGGCTACCTCCGCGAGGTGGACGAGTACGCAGCGTCATTCGGCCTGACGAGCTGACCGGCGCGCCCGGCGGCGCGGGTTGCGCAGACCGGCCAGGACTGCATCGGCGACATCCTCGGCGAAGCGACGATCGAGGTTGCCCCCCAGGACAAGGCGGAAGTACACCGGGGCGACGAGCAGTTCGGTGGAGATCGCAACATCGACATCGGGCCGTAGATCGCGACGGGCGATGCCACGTTGCAGTACGGCTTCGATCTCCAGTTGCCGGGCGGTGACGATGGTGCGACGGAACGAATCGCCGAGCGCGGGGTTGATCGCGATCTGCGACATGAGCGCCTTCAGCACCATGCCGAACGGCGTCTCGGCCAGCGCCCGCACGGTGTTGTGCACGACCGCGACGAGCTCTTCGCGGGTGTCTCCCGTGTCGACCACGACGAGGTGTGGCGTCGCCAACTCCAGCAGCAGGTCGAGCGCCAGCGCTTCCTTCGACGACCAGCGGCGGTAGATGGTCGCCTTGCCGACACCGGCCTTGGCGGCGACGTGTTCGAGATGCAGGTCCTCGAAACCGAACCGGACGATCAGATCCCGCGCCGCGTCGAGGATCGACTGCCGCGCGACATCACTGCGCGGCCGGCCAAGAACGGCACGTGGCTGGGCGGTGAACCCCAGGGACGACACGATGTCGACGGTGTCGACCGTGTGAACAGTTGGTGTCTTCGCGCCCGTACGAGACGCCGCGTGCCGTATCTCCCCCATCGGCAGTTACAATACGGTACGTCTCGTTACGAATCCAACTTGGAGGTCTCAACCCATGGAGAACCAGACGCTCAACATCGAACTCAACATCGAAGACATCGAATTCGCCGAACGGCTCCAGCCGTCCTGCTCGCGCTGCGGTCTGCCCACTCGGCTCGTCGCCGGCGACGGAGTCATCTGGCTCGACTGCATCGACTACGTCGACGCCCCGGCACTGCGCAAGATGCTGACCCGCGAGTTCGGCCACACCCACCGAGTCATCCTCGAGCAGGCCGCGTCAATCACCGCGTGACGGTTGTGTCGCGATGACCTCGTCGATGGAACACGGGGTGACGCGGCGGCGTCTCATCACCGACTGACCGCGACAAGGGCACTTCCATCCAGGTCACGCCACATTGACTTGTGTTCGGCGCGCTGACTCGGCACCCTTGCGGCATGCAGTCGAAGATCAGCGAATTGCCGGCATCGAGCGGGCGGCGATCGGCCACGTGGCTGCTCGTCTCCGCACTCGCCGCAACAACTGGTCTCGGCGCATGCAGCGCGAGCCGACCGAACACCGCAGCCGTGTCGACGACGACATCGACGCTCTCCGCGACATCCACGGCACTGGTCACCACGATCGCTGACGTGACCACGACGGTCATCCCGGCGACCACCGAGCCGGCAACGACCACGACGCTCGAACCGACGACGACCACCGAAGCCCCCACCACCACGACCATCATGCCGCTCGTCACCGAGGGGGCAGTCGTGCTCGTGGCCAACGCAACCAACCTCTCCGGCGGTGGCAGCAAGTTGACCGCTCAGTTGAAGGCGGCGGGCTTCCACCTCGACGACCCGACGAACGCCGCTGGCGACGACGAGTTCCTCGACGTGAGCAAGATCTACGTGCTGCCCGGCGGCGAGGCGGTTGCGGCGTCACTGGCGATCGTGATGGGCGGTATTGCCGTCGTGAAGATGCCCGTGCCGGCGCCGATCAACGACGCGAACGTCGGACTCAAGGATGCGACCGTCGTGATCATGCTTGGTCGCGATCTGGTCGGGAAGAAGCCGCCGGGCCTGCGTAACCGCTGAAGCGCCAGCGCGTCGCGATCGCGACGCGCCAACGACCATGGGGGTGGCGTCGGTCCTAGGATGACTGCGCTCTGGGCATCGGGGGCCGGATCGGGCTGAATGAACGGATGCAATCGATCGCCCTCTCCGAACGCGCCCGTACGGTGCGTTCATCAGCCGTTCGTGACCTGCTCCGCCTGACCGAACAGCCGCACGTGCTGTCGCTTGCGGGTGGGCTGCCGGCGCCCGAGCTGTTGCCCGTCGAGCGCGTTCGAGTCGCGACCGATCGAGTCCTGACCCGGCTCGGCGCCGCCGCGCTGCAGTACGGGCCCACCGAGGGCGTGACGGCGTTGCGCGAGATCGTGGCCAGACGTCTTGGCGGCTCGGCGACGGCCGACCACACCGTGGTCACGACCGGTTCACAGCAGGCGCTCGATCTCGTTGCCCGCGTCCTGCTCGACCCGGGCGACATCGTTGTCACCGAAAGTCCGACGTACCTCGGCGCGCTGAGCGCGCTGCACTGGGAGAAGCCACGAATCGTCGGCATCGAGGGCGACCGCGACGGCATCCGCACCGAGTTGCTCGCGGCCGAACTGCAGCGAGGCCTTCGACCGAAGCTGGTCTACATCGTCACCGAGTTCGCCAACCCGACCGGCGCGACACTGTCGCTGGAACGGCGCATGCACCTCGCCGCGCTCGCCGACCACTACGGCTTCGTGATCGTCGAGGACGATCCGTACGGAGCACTGCGTTTCCGTGGAGTTCGCCACCCACCGATCCGGACGTGGAGCGACCGTGTGGTCACCCTCGGAACAGCCTCGAAGGTCCTGTCTCCGGGGCTCCGTGTCGGCTGGCTGACGGCCCCTGACTGGCTGGCGCGATCGATCGTGATCGCCAAGCAGGGAACCGATCTGCACACGGCGGGCCTCAATCAACACATCGTGCTCGACATGCTCGGCGACGAGCCGTGGCTGGGGACTCACATCGCCAGCCTGATCGAATCCTACGGACGGCGAGCGGAGTCACTGGTGCGAGCGATCAGCGTGCATCTCGGCGACGTGGTCGACGTCGCTCCACCTGATGGTGGGATGTTCGTGTGGGGTCGCCTCCGCGATCGCGATGGTCGATCGGAGCCGCTGCTCGCCGCTGCGCTGCAGCGCGGGATGGCGTTCGTGCCTGGGTCCGCTTTCCGCTCGGATGCGGTCGACGACGGCGGACTGCGGCTGTGCTTCACCACGGTCACCGTCGAGCAGCTCGATGAGGCGATGCGTCGGCTGGCCCATGCCGTGGCGGACTGTCGAGGCGGCGTGCTCACGACCGCGGGGTTCAACGCTGACTGACCGGCCATCGGTCGGTGCCAGACTGCACCTGTGTTCGACGAAGCTCGCCTGCTGTACGCCGTACCACCAACGGAGTTCACTGCCGCCCGCAATCAGCTGGCCAAGACCCTGAAGGCAGCGGGGCGCGCGGACGACGCGTCGTTCGTGGCGGCTCTGAAGCGACCCAAGATCACGGAGTGGGCGGTGAACCGCATCGCCCACGAACAACCCGCCGTCGTCGACCGCTGGGTCGCTGCTGTCGTCGGCGCGAACACAGCCCAGGCGGCGGCGATCGGCGAGGCGGCCGGCGGAGGCGACTTTCGCAAGGCCGCGGACGAACTCAAAGCGGCCACGACTGCACTCGTCGATGCGGCCAACGAGGGGGGCGACGATGCTCACCGTTACGAGATCGCCGACCTCGTCCGCGGCCTGATGGTCGGCGATGGGCCCGATCTGCTGCTCGCAGGCGTGGTCGGTTCCAGGGCTGTGTCGGAAGCGGCCGGCTTCTTTCCCGGAGCGACCACCGCCGGGCCGACGACCAGCGTCGCCGGTCGTCCCCCACGCGTGGTTCCGAAACCGCCTGGCGGTCCACCGACTGTACCGAAGGAGTCGACGGGGTCAAAGGGGTCGACGACATCGGCACCAGCGCCTCGGGTCGGGGTCAGAGCGCGCGAGCAGTTGACGGCGAGATCGGAGAGAGCCCAGACCGACCTCGCGACCGCGAAGGCCGCCGCCGCCGACGCTCAGAAGCTGGTCGATCGAACCGGTCGCGAGCTCGAACGGGCCCAGCGCGATCTGCACACCCGCCTGGCGGCGCTCGACACCGCCAAGAAACGCGCCGCTGATCTCGCCGCGCAGCTGCGCGAACTGAGTGCGCCCTAGCGGCCGTCAGTTGACGCGCACCAGCTCGCGCACCCGGGCCAACAGCACATCGAGTGCTGGTTCGTTCATCCCACCATGCGGCAAGATCACGTCGGCGTGGCGTTTGCTGGGCTCGATGAACTGCTCGTGACTTGGTCGAACGGTCGCCAGGTATTGGGCGACGATGCTGTCCATCGTGCGGCCCCGCTCGGCGACATCGCGTTCCAAGCGGCGGATGAGCCGGATGTCGGCATCGGTGTCGACGAACACGCGCAGGTCGAAGCGCTCACGCAGGGCGACGTCGTACAGGACGAGGATTCCTTCGACCACGACGATGCGTGCCGGATGCACCATCCGCACGTCGTCACTGCGCCTGTAGTCGGCGTAGTCATAGACCGGAACAGGCACGGTCGCGCCCGCCACCAGCGCAGCCAGGTGGTCGTTGAGGAGCTGCCAGTCGAAAAGGTCGGGATGGTCGTAGTTCGACTTCTCCCGCTCCGCGAGGTC
Organism: Acidimicrobiales bacterium; assembly: GCA_038227995.1. Classification (GTDB taxonomy): domain Bacteria; phylum Actinomycetota; class Acidimicrobiia; order Acidimicrobiales; family Ilumatobacteraceae; genus WLMZ01. Next base: position 37,948 of record JBBRPP010000010.1, on the reverse strand, counting down.
AGCGTGCGTACTGGCCACGTAGTACGAGTCGAGCTTGATCAGCGCCACGTTCTCGTCGCCGGCGAGACGGGCCAGGCTCTCCGAGATCGTGGTCTTGCCCGAGCACGTTCCACCGGCGACGCCGATCAGGAACGGGCGTTGCGGAATGGCCGGTGGCGTCACGGAGATCGACGTTAGCAACCGCCTTCGCGCCGGGGTACTTGTAACGCGCGCCCCGGGCGGGCAGGCTGTCGGTGTGGCAGAACAGACTGAGTTGACCGAGCGTGAGCGCGCCCTCCTCGATTTCGAGGGCAGCTGGTGGACGTTCGACGACGCGAAGGACACCCTGATCAGGGCAACCTTCGGATGCAATCTCGACGAGTACTACCAAGAGCTCAACCGTCTGCTCGACGTGCCGGCTGCGCTCGACCACGATCCGCTCGTGGTCCGTCGCCTGGTCCGTCTCCGCGATCGCCGCCGCCGGGCTCGCCTCGAAGGACCTGCGCAGGCCGACGACGCCGCCCACTGAGCCGCCCGACTCGGCATCAGAACTGGACCGTCCGAACTGGGCCGTCCGAACCCGGGCACCTGTGTGCGCTCGCGCACTCCCGCAACGCGCCCGGGACGAACGACTGCACTCGCGTTTCGGCGCATGGTTTCCCCAACACTTCATGAGAGTGCTCATGATCAAGGGGATGTCATGGGAAAGCTCATCGCAACCGCCATCGCAGTTGTCGCCCTCAACGGTTCGACCCACATCGCCGATCCGACGGCATTTCGGATTCCGACGCGGCCCGTGCTGTGCCAGCGGATGGTCGGGGCGTCGCATCACTCCATGGTGATGACGATCTGCCCGAAGCACCACTGAGTCATCCGCTCCCGGATCAGACACTGCGCGAGCGCAGCAGCTGTAGTGCTGCCTGTTCGATGCACATCTGGGTTTCGTTCATCGCCCTGTCGCGACCGAAGACGTCGACGAGCGAGACGTGTTCGATCCGATCGGCGACATGTACCTCGGCGTCACCGACGATCGCGGCGACTGGCTTGCCGGCCCGCTTGGCCATCGTCTGGACGCCACCCACGACCTTGCCGCGGAAGCTCTGCTCGTCGAGGAAGCCTTCTCCGGTGATGACGAAATCGGCCGCGTTGACACGGTCGTACAGATCCAATTCGTCGGCGACGAGATCGAACCCGGGCATCAGCTTGCCGCCGAGCGCGACGAGCGCGCCCGCCAAACCACCGGCCGCACCGCTGCCCGGAACCTGACGGACATCGACGCCGTAGTCCTGCATGTACATCTGCGCCAAGCGTTCGAGGCGTCCGATGAGCATGCTGACCTGAGCCAACGATGCGCCCTTCTGCGGACCGAAGACCGGTGCGGCGTCGATGAACGTGGTCGTCACGTCACAGGCAACGAGCAGTTCGACACCACGCAACCGTTGCGGCGCATGGATCGCCCGCAAGGCACCGAGTCCGCCGTCGGTGGTCGCCGAGCCGCCGAGGCAGACGATGATCTTCTTCACGCCGGAATCGAGCGCCATGTCGATCAGCTCGCCCGTGCCCGCAGTGGTCGCGGCGAGCGCGTCGTTCTTCTCCGGCCCGCCGGCCAGCAGCAGCCCCGATGCCATCGCCATCTCGATCACCGCGACATCGCGACTCAGCCGCCATGGCGCCTCGACCGGATCCCCGAGCGGGCCGGTGACCGTCGACGTCCGATTCGCGCCACCGAGCACGTCGAGCGTGCCCTCGCCACCGTCGGCAACACCGACTTCGACACAGTCGTGATCGAGCTGCCAGCACGCGTGGCCGATCGCGCGGGCGACCTCGGCAGCCGTCGCGGTGCCGCGGAACTTGTCGACTGCTGCCAGCACGTGCATCGCTCGGAGGCTAGCGGCGGATGGAAATTCCGACCAGATCGATAGTGTTTCGGTCATGGCAGTCACCGTTCGGATCCCCACAACCATGCGTCCCCTCGCGGGCGGCAACTCGTCGGTGAAGATCGACGGCGCAACGCTGGCCGAAGTGCTCGGCAACCTCAACACGACATACCCCGGCTTCGACGACCGGTTGTTCGACGAGACCGGCGGATTGCGCAAGTTCGTCAACGTGTTCGTGGCCGACGATGACGTGCGTTACCTCGACGGGCTCAACACACCGGTCCCGGACGGCGAGACCGTTTCGATCATCCCCGCCGTCGCCGGCGGCTGATTTCGCACCGCGTCAGGCGGGCAGCAACTCGAGGAAATCGCGACGCAGCTTCGGCCCGAGTTCGGGCGGCGGCGGCCGGTTGTCGCGGTCCTGCCACACGGCCAGGATCCGCGCGCTGACATCGGCGTCGGTCGTCAACGCATCGGGCGCCGACAACAGGTTGAAGCTGCGCATGAATGCGCGCATCACCACGGCATCGCTGCGAATCGCGGGCAGCAGACCGTCGCGCAGCACGCCGCGCATGAACGTGCGCGGGTCGCTGTCATCGGCATCGGGGTCCTCGCCGGCGAGCAAGGCCTTGGCGACTCGCCGAGCCTCGTTGTCCTGCTCGACCGTGGCCCGGTACCACGGGTGGATCTCGGCCCGCAGCGCAGTGTCGTACGCAAGCGCCAACCCGCGCAGATCGACACCGCGATCGGAGCCGGCGTGGTCGCGGATTGCCTGACGGACGAGGTGGGCACCCCAGAACGCTGTGCTGCAGCCGCGGCCGTAGAGCGGATTGGTGCACAGCACCGCGTCGCCGACCGGCAGGACGCCGAGCGCGACCGGTGAACCGTCGACGATGTAGTCGCGCCATCGATTGAGCAGGCCGGCCATGACGTGCACCGTCTCGGTGATCGGCTCGGCCCGACCGTCGAGCCACGGCGCAGTCGCGACCAGTTGGCGAGCTGCCGTATCGAACACCACCGGATCGGCCAGCAGCTTGCGCAGTTCGGTGTCCTGCGTCGCGGCTGCCAGCGTGACGCTGAAGGTTCGGTTGTCGCCGACGAAGACGCCGTACTTGAGGTAGCCGAGATCGCCGCCGATCGCGCCGCTGCGCGGCGGATAGTCGTGACCGTCACGAATTCGGTAGAAGCGACTGAAGTAGACGATGCCGGTGTCTTCGACGGCTTCCGGTATCGCCGCCGCGCCGGCGGCCGCCAACCAGTCGGGAACCACGCTGCGGCGGCCCGCTGCGGCGACGACGAGATCACCCGCGATCTCCGAGCCGTCTTCCATGTGCACACCCGTGACGACGATCGCGCCGTCCGCAGCGCGCTCGGTGACGACTCCATCGGCACCGACACCGGTGAGAAACGTGACGTTGCCCTCCGCCAGCGCGGCGCGCCGGACGACCCACTCGAACGTGGTGCGCCGGCACGCGAGCATGACCAGCTCGGCGTCGTCGGGTTCTGGTTCGAAGTTCGTCATCTCCGGCGGCAGGTCCTGGCCAAACGCAAGCTCGGTCGCGCCCTCACGCAACAGGTCGGCATAGACGTCGGGGTATTCCTCCAACAACACGTTGCGGAGGCGAGCGAGGAACGCGTGGCTGTGGCGGACCTGAGGCGCGCCGCGGCGGTCCCACTCGAACGCTTCGTCGGCCGATGTCGGCATCGGCGTGTGGTCGCGCTCGACGACGGTGATCCGGTGGCCGTCTCGAGCCAGCGCCAACGCAGTTCCCAGACCGGACACCCCACCACCGACGACGATCACGTGCATGCGGCGGCAGGCTAGTGCGAGCCCTCGCGCAGCCCGTTGGCAGAGCGTGAGGTTCTCGCACGCGGGTGGTCATTCAGACGGCAGCGGGCTGAAGCCACTCCGATGGTGCGGGCCGGCCGTCGCCGACGAGGTTCGGTGCCACGAATCGAGCACGTGCGTTCGACGACATTAGCGTCTCGCGGTCCCACCACCCGAGCAGCGCTTCACGGGTGCAGTCCGGATGGCCGATGATCGCCGGGTTCGACAGGCCGGCCTCGACGAGTTGGCCGATGGCCCACGTGTAGTAGACGGTGATCGTGTCGTGATAACCACCCGCTGGTGTGTTGGACACACCGGTTGCTTCGTTGTAGGGCGGGATCGAACGCCGCAGGATCACCAGCGCTTCCGGTGCGCCGCGGCGGCGAACCAGTGACGCGCACGCGAGGAGGTGGCCCTCGTGCGTCCAGCGCGATTTCGGCAGCGTTCGATCGATCACACCATCGGCGATCTCGTCGGCCACGCGGCGGAGGTGGTCAGCGGATGTCATGACCGAATTGTGCCTCACCGGTGGTCCCCCGATTCGTCCATTTTCGAGCGCAACTGTCTGCCGGAACACGGACGACATTCTGAGCGGGTCCCCAGGTTCGACACTCAGAGTCGTGCCCATGAACGACATCTCATCGCCCAGCATCCCAACCGCTCCGATCGGCGTGAGCCGTCGCCACGCACTCGCCCTCAGCGCACTCGGCGTCGGCGCGTTCGGCATCGCCAGGTTCGCCGGACTCGGTTCCAGCCTCACGGCCGCGACGACCGTCGATGCCGCGTCGGCGTGCAACCTGATGGTCGAGGTCACGCAGGGCCCGTACTACCTCGACGAGACGACGCTGGTCCGCCAGGACATCACCGAGGGCAAGGCCGGCACACCGCTGACGCTCGACTTCACGATCGCCAACGCGACCTCGTGCGGGCCGATCGCCGGCGCTGTCGTCGAGATCTGGCACGCCGACGCGACGGGAACGTACTCGGGCTACCCGTCGCAGGTGGGTTCGACCGGCGCGGCACTCGGCACCACCTTCCTGCGTGGCACGCAGGTGTCCGACGCCGACGGCAAGGTGACGTTCACGACGATCTTCCCCGGTTGGTACTCCGGCCGCGCACCCCACGTGCACATCAAGGTCCATGTCGGCAGCACAGTGCACACCGGGCAGGCGTTCTTCCCGGACAGCTTCACCACCACCGTGTACGGGAAGTCGCCGTACAACACGACGACCGGGACTCACAACTCGGGTGACAACGTCTACGCCCAGGCGGGATCTGCGGCGCTGCTGACGATGACGACCAGTGGCAGCGGTTACATCGGCGTCAACACGCTCGGCGTCACGGACGCGTCGAACTCGACCGGCGGCGCGCCGACGAACGATTCGTACACGCCGACCACGTCGCCGACGACGATCGGCTCGCCGTCGGCGTTCGTACCGCTCGCGGTGCCGGCTCGAATCCTCGACACCCGCGCCGACACCCTCACCGGATACACCGGCTCGAAACCGGCCGCGGGCGCCACCGTCGTGGTGGCGATCGCCGGGCATGGTGGCGTGCCGTTGGCAGGGGCCTCTGCTGTCGTGCTCAACGTGACCGCGACAGAGGCCACAGCGGCCGGCTACGTCACCGCGTGGCCGGACGGCACCAGGCCGGCGACCTCGAACCTCAACCTCGAAGTGGCGGGCCAGACCCGCCCGAACCTGGTGACGATCCCGATCGGTGCCGACGGCTCGGTGCGCCTCTACACCCAGTCCGGCACGCATCTCATCGCCGATGTCTTCGGCTACTACGTCGCCGCGACGTCGTCGACGTCCGGTCGCTTCCAGCCGCTGACACCCGGCCGACTGCTCGACACGCGGGTGGCGGTCGGCTACACCGGCTCGAAGCCGAGCGCAGGGACCACCGCGACCTTGCCGGTGCTCGGCCAGCAGGGCGTGCCCACCACCGGCGTCTCGGCCATCGTGCTCACGTTGACAGCGACGGAAGCCGAGGGGCCGGGCTATGTGTCGATGTGGCCTGAGGGCACCAAGCCGTCCACCTCGGTCCTCAACCCCGAATCTGCCGGGCAGACGATCGCCAATCAGGTGATCTTGCCCGTCGGCGCCGACGGATCGGTGCGGTGGACGACGACGGTCGCGACCCACCTCGTCGCCGACGTCAGCGGTTGGTACACGACATCGACGGCCGCTGCTTCCACCCAGGGTCTCTTCGTGCCGGTCAGCCCATACCGCGTCTACGACAGCCGCGACCTCACCAAGCGCACGCTGGGAAGCACGCTCACGTTGAACGTCGCCTCGTCCGGTCAGGCCGCTGCCGGCCGGACCGCGCTCGTGATGAACGTGACCGCGACCGAGGCGGCCGGAGGCGGCTTCGTGACGGCGTACCCCGACGGCACCCGGCCGATCGTGTCCAACCTCAACGTCACGACGGCCGGCCAGACGATCTCGGATCACGCCCAGATCGGCATCGCTGCCGACGGCGGCATCCGTCTCTACAACTCCGTCGCGACTCACCTGGTGGCCGACATCACCGGCTGGTTCTCGTCCTGACCCCGGTCGCCCCACAGTTCGCAGCTGATCACCGAGTTCGCGGCGTGCGGTTGTCTGGTTAGCACTCGAACCATTAGAGTGCTAACGCCTCGCAGGGGCGAGAGAACTCATTGGTTCGTCCAATGTCAATACGTCCAATACCGTCCAATGGAGGACACCAGATGCCAAAGATGATCGCGTTTGACGAGCAGGCCCGCCGCGGCCTCGAAGCCGGCATGAACAAGCTTGCTGACGCCGTGCGCGTCACGCTTGGGCCGAAGGGCCGCAACGTCGTGCTGGACAAGAAGTGGGGCGCCCCCACCATCACCAACGACGGCGTGTCCATCGCCAAGGACATCGAGCTCGAAGATCCGTATGAGCGGATCGGCGCCGAACTCGTCAAGGAAGTCGCCAAGAAGACCGACGACGTCGCCGGTGACGGAACCACCACCGCCACGGTCCTCGCCTGGGCAATGGTTCGCGAAGGCCTGCGCAACGTCGCAGCCGGCGCCAACCCGATGAGCCTGAAGAAGGGCATCGAGGCTGCTGTTGCCGCTGCCGTCGACAGCATCAAGGCGCTCGCCAAGGAAGTCGACTCGAAGGATCAGATCGCACAGGTCGCCTCGATCTCGTCGGCTGACACCGAAATCGGTTCGATGATCTCCGACGCGATCGACAAGGTCGGCAAGGACGGCGTCATCACCGTCGAGGAGAGCCAGACCTTCGGCATGGAAATGGACCTCGTCGAGGGCATGCGCTTCGACAAGGGCTACATCTCGCCGTACTTCGTGACCGACCCCGAGCGGATGGAAGTGTCCCTCGAGGACCCGTACATCCTCATCGTGTCGTCGAAGATCTCGTCGGTACGCGACATGCTGCCAGTGCTCGAGAAGGTCATGCAGGGCGGTCGCCCGTTGCTGATCCTCGCCGAGGATGTCGAGGGTGAAGCCCTCGCCACGTTGGTCGTGAACAAGATCCGCGGCACGTTCCGCTCGGCCGCCGTCAAGGCCCCCGGCTTCGGCGAGCGTCGCAAGGCGATGCTGCAGGACATCGCGATCCTCACCGGTGGTCAGGTCATCAGCGAGGAAGTCGGCCTCAAGCTCGACGCCGCCACGCTCGATCTCCTCGGCACCGCCAAGAAGGTCATCATCACCAAGGACGAGACCACCATCGTCGAAGGCGCCGGCGCCGAAGACGACATCAAGGGTCGCATCAACCAGATCAAGGCCGAGATCGAGAACACCGATTCAGACTACGACCGCGAGAAGCTGCAAGAGCGTCTCGCCAAGCTCAGCGGCGGCGTTGCCGTGCTGAAGGTCGGCGCCGCCACCGAGGTGGAACTGAAGGAGAAGAAGCACCGCATCGAGGACGCTGTCTCCACCACCAAGGCTGCGATCGAAGAGGGCGTCGTGCCCGGAGGCGGCGTTGCGCTGCTCCGTGCGCAGGCCGCCGTGCTCGCGGTTGCCGACAGCCTCACCGGTGACGAAGCAACGGGCGCCCGCCTGGTTGCCAAGTCGCTGGAAGCGCCGCTGAAGCAGATCGCCGAGAACGCCGGCATGGAAGGTGGCGTCGTCGTCGAGAAGGTCAAGGGCCTGAAGGGCAACGAAGGCCTCAACGCCGCCACCGGCGAATACGAGGACCTCGTCAAGCTCGGCGTCATCGACGCCGCCAAGGTCACCCGCTCGGCGCTGCAGAACGCAGCTTCGATCGCGGCCCTGTTCCTCACCACCGAAGCAGTCGTGGCTGACAAGCCGGAAGACAGCTCGGGCGGCGGAATGGGCGGAGGCATGGAGGACTACTGAGCCTCGGCTCGGTTGCCACCACGCAACCCGATCTCACGATCAACAACGAAAGGCCCCGGGCTTCGGCCCGGGGCCTTCGTCGTTTACTGTCGGGGTTGTGCCCACGCGTCCGCCGATTGCCGCAACGAGACGACGTCGCCTCATGGCCGGCATCGCTGCTGCCGCTGTCATCGTCGGCTGCACCTCGAACCGTCAGGCGCTCACGCCGATCACGACCCCATCGGGGGCACACACGATCTCGGTGCGGAACGTCCTCGATCAGTTCGACATCGCCCAGATCGACGTCACGTCGTCCGCCGTTCCGAAGCCTGGCGCGCACGTGCTCACCCTCACCGATTGGCAGGCGAATCGGGTGGCGCGCGCCGCCGTCGTCGGTGTCGGCATCACGGGCGCCGATCTGCGTCGCCAGATACCTGTCCAAGCAAACGTCGTCCCGATCGATGCGCTGCTGGCCGTGTGGCTCGCGGCCGGCTCGTCGAAGGCATCAGAGGCAGCGCGTCACGTCGTCGATGTCAACACGCTGCGGCACCCGTCGACGTTCACCTACCCGTGGGCCGTCATCGACATGTTCGTCAGCGACATCGCCAATGGCACTGCTCGGGCCGGGGGTCCGAATCGCGCCAATCATGATCCCGGTCTCGGCTCGATGGGCAACACGTCGACAATCCCAGGATCGACCGGCGACCCCTGCGCGGCGCTGAAATCGCTGTACACCACAACGGTCGGCCGAGTCGTCGGAGTCATCGGCGACGAAGGTCTGCTCATCGACCTCGCGGCCTCCGCGATCACGCGCTACCGCGACGACCTCCCGGCCGGGGTGAAGCCGCCGACCGAAGCCGACGCAGGCGCGCTCAAGACCGCGGTGGAGGCGTTGTCGGTCGCTGCGACCCTCGTCGGCGCGATCGATCCGTGGGTCGCGACGGTCACCGCCGATCCGGCGACGAACAGCTACGCGGTGCAGCCGCTGGGCGGAAACGAGGGCCACTTCCGGGTCACGCTCGATCCCGGCCCCACGACGGATTGGCCGGCGTCGATCACCGCGTGTGCAACCGAAGCAGGCATCACGCTGCCGTCGCTCGACCCGACCGGCAGCCCTGTCGAGTGGACGCTGGCCGACACGCCGTACGCACAGTTCGTGTCCGCCGATTCGTCCCTGACGGCAATGCACGGCACCTACGCCGCCAATCTGGTCTATGAGACGCCGAACGAATCCGCGCAGATCCAGGGCGGCCAGGTCGCGTCGGGCACCACATCGGCAGCTGTGGTCGTGCGGCGCTCGAACGCCAACGACATCCGCGCGCTCGTCGCGACGATCATCACGGGGGCACTCGCCGACCTGCCCCCGGCGGTCAGCGCGACCTTCGCCACCTCCGCGACCGACACACTCGCTGCGTTGAGCAAGCTCGACGACGCAGCGGCGACGAGCGCTGCCGTGACCATCACGTACCACGTTCCGCCGACGTCTCCCGCCACGACCGCGAGACCACCGACGACGACCCACCCGCCGGCGACCGCACCGCCCACCACCACCGCGGCCGACACGACATTGCCCACGACACTGCAGCCGACCACAGTGGCAACCACGGTGCCGACCACCGGTTGCATCGGTCGTACCCTCACCGGCGGTTCGGCGCAGGTCCTCGACAACATCAGCGTGTCCGGTCTCGACGGCACAACGCTGGAGCTGAACCCGGGCGGCACGGGCGTCTTCGATTGGGCTGCTTCGGCGCCGATCCTGTCGACGCTTGAGTCCGTTGCCAGCAGCATCCAGGTGCGTGGTGCCGCGGCAGTGAACTGGACCGCCGATGGCGACACCTACGTACTGACCGTCATACCGCAGGGCATGATCGCTACGGCAACCGTTGATGGGCGCGCCATCGACCTCGGCGAGCAGTGGCTGAAACTCTTCCTCACGGCATTCTCGGCCGCGACGTGCGACGGCTCGTCGTTCACGTTCCCACGATCAGGACAAGTCTTCAGCTGACCGCCTACGCCGCGCCGGATCTGCCTGGCTGAGGCAGGCGAAGGGGTCGAGCTGGTGCCTGGAACCCGCGAGCGGGTGGGGCTCAGCCGCCGTTCTGTGCGGCGTAGTTCGAGATGAGGTCGTCGGCCTGCTGTGCGGCAGACGTCAGCGCGGCCTGTGGGTCGCCGCCCTGCAAGACCGTGGCGACTGCAGCGGCCGTGACTTTACGGACCTGTAGCAGCGGGCCGATCACCGGACCTTCCGAGGTCGGCGCATCCTTCGAGCCGAGCAGTTGGTCGTACGGCACCTTGAAGCGAGGGTCGGAGACATACACCGTCTTGATCGGATCGAGGTCGAGCGCATCGGTGCGCACCGGCACGTAGCCGGTTGCTGCGGCCCATGTCGACTGCGACTGGGCGCTGTCGAGGAACTTCATGTAGTCCCACGCCGCGGCCGCCTTCGCATCGCCCTTGTTGACGATGTACAGCGAGGCCCCGCCGACGAGACCGCCGAGCCCGCCACCGGGCCCGGGCATGTAGCTGACACCGACCTGATCGGCGGTGATGCCGGGAATGATGCCGCCCTTGACGAACGCCAACACCGGACCGAGCGATGCCGACGTGGCGATGGTCATCGCGGCCGGCGCGTCCTTGTCGGCCAGCTTCAACAGCGTGTCCGTCCCGCTCGCGTTGTCACCGACGTAGGCGGCACCGCCATCGGTGACGAGCGACTTGAGGAACGTCAGCAACTGCACGCCTGCGGCGCCGTCGTACAGCACCTTGGTCGCGGGCGCGGCCCGGCCGTTCTGGTTGTCGGCGTAGAACTCACCGGCCTTGGCGAGCCATTGCTCGATGAACCAGCCGCCGCCACCGTCGAAGTCGCTGTCGAGCGAGATGCTCTTGGCCGATGCCTTCGATGCGACGATCTGCTTGCACGCGGCCAGCAGTTCATCCAGCGTCTGCGGCGGGTTGTCGGGGTCGAGACCGGCTGCGACGAAACGCGGCTTGAGGTAGAAGAGCACCGGCAGGCTGACGTTGAACGGCATCGACCACTGCACGCTCTGCGAGGCATAAGCACGAAGCGTCTGGGGGATGAACTTCGATAGGTCGTAGCTGTCGGATTCGGCGCACGCCTGGGTCGGCACGGTGCTCTTGGTGTCGATCATCTGCTGCACCATGTACTCGGGCATCTGCACCATGTCGGGGCGGTTGTCCTGGTTGCTCTGCAGGTACTTGTCGATCGTCTGGTCGTAGCCGCCCTGGAACTCGAGGTTGACGTGAACCTTGTTCTGCGACGCGTTGTACTGGTCCGTCAGCGTCTGCAACTCGGTGCCCAACTCGTTGGCGAGACCGTGCCAGAACGTGATGTTCACCGGTCCGGAGGCTGATGCCGTGTCGAGCACCGATGTGTTGCACTTCGGCAGCGAATCGAGCGGGCGCGGCAACGTGGTCGGCGGGTCGGTGGGGGCAACGGTCGACGTCGTCGCGACGGGCAGCGTGTCACCCGGCGCAAGGGTGACCCCGGGTGCGAGCGTGATGGCCGGAGGTGCCGTGGCCGCCACGGTGGTCGTCGTCGCCGGCTTGGTCCGATTCGGGTAGCCCGCACTGGACAAGCTCTTGCCCGACCGGCACGACGATGCGACGAGCACGCCACCGATCACCAGCAACGAAAGAGCCAAGCGGTGGCGATCGCGTCCGTGGCGATCGCGCCCAGTTCGATCGAGCATGGTCATCCCTTCACCGCTCCGGCCGTCAAGCCTCGCACCAGTTGTCGCTGGAAGGCGATCAGCACGACGAAGATCGGCAGCGCGACGATGACCGTGCCGGCGATGACCAGGTTCGGCTTGTCGAGACTGGCGAACCGCAGCGCCTTGAGACCCGTCTGCACCGTGTTGTACTTGGCATTGGTGGTGACGAGGTTCGGCCACAGGTACTGGTTCCACGACGTCAGGAAGCTGAACAACGCGAGCGCGCCGATCGTCGGACGCGACAGCGGCACCGCGACTTCGTACATGAACCCGATGTGCCCGAGTCCGTCCATCGATGCGGCCTCGCGCATCTCCTTCGGGATCGTCAGGAACACCTGGCGGATCATGAAGATGCCGAATGCGGTCGCGAGGAACGGCAACGTCAACGCCTTGTAGCTGTTGAGCCAGCCCAGCGATTGCATCGTGCGCCGGTTCACCGTGAGCGTGGCCTCGAGCGGCACCAGCAATGTCGCGAGGAAGATCGCGAAGATGATCTTCTGCCCCGGGAACTTGAGGAACACGAACGCGTACGCGGCCAGGATCGCGGTGATCACCTCGGCCAGAGTCACGATGACGGACACGATCGTCGACACCCACAGCGCACGACCGAGGCTGCCCGAGTTCCACGCTTCGCGGAGCGTGCTGAACGTGAAGTCGCCCGGCAGCAGCGGATGGACGAACGCCTTGTTCCCCGGCTTGAGCGATGCGATGACCATCACGTAGATCGGGAACAGCACGACCGCGGCCATCAGCGCCAGCAGGATGTAGCGGCCGACCTTGCGACCGGAGCTGACGTGGTCAATTGCCATAGTGCACTCGCTTGTCGAGGCCACGGAACTGGACCAGGGCGAGCACCAGCAGGACGAAGAACAGCAACACCGACACCGTCGAGCGCAGACCGTCGTCGCCGGATGTCGGCAGCCCCTTGCCGTATGCGAGGTACGTCAGCGTCGTCGTCGGATTCGTCGGTGCCGGACCGCCGGCGGTCAAGATGTCGATCTCACCGAACGATTGGAACGCACGCGTCGTGAGCACCACGGTTGCGAACAGCAACGTCGGCGAGATCATCGGCAACGTCACGTTCGTGAACCGTCCGAACCCGGTCGCACCATCGACGTACGCGCTCTCGTAGAGGTCCTTCGGCACGCTCTGCAGACCAGCGGTCACCACGATGAACGTGAACCCGAGGTTGGCCCAGATCGAGCTGGCCGACACGGCCCACAACGCCGTGTGCGAGTCCTGCAGCAGACCTGGGCTCTTGAAGACACCGCCCAGATAATGGGCCAGAACGCCGATGTTCGGGTTGAACAGGAAGAACCACATGACCGAGGCCACGGCCACGCTGGTGGCGACCGTGCTGGAGAAGATGGTGCGGAAGATACCGACGCCGCGGATGTACTTGTCGGCGAGGACGGCCAGCCCGATGCCGAGCACGAGCCCGATCGGCACCGTGATCAACGCGTACTTCAGGGTGACGACGAGCGCGTCCTGGAACTCGTTGCTCCGAAACGCGTCGACGTACTGGTGCCAGCCGTTGGTCGAGCACTTGGCGTTGCTGCACCGCTCGCGGCCGAGCCACACAGCCTTCAGCAGCGGGTAGATCACGAACAGCCCGAGCACCGCCGCGGAGGGCCCGATCAGGACCGCGGCGAGGCCCGCGTCGCGCCAACGACGCTTCTTCATCCATCGATCCTTCGCTGCGTCGTCGCGTCGAATCGATGCCGCCCGGACTCCGTCGCATCGAGGCCGACGACGTCGCCGACGCGTCGATCGGGCGCACCAGCGGGCTCACGCACCACGACACGTCGTCCGTCGATGGTGCCCGTCACCAACACCTCGTGACCGAGATGCTCGACGAGGGTCACGATCATCGACATCGCGCCGGTCGGATGGATCTGGAGATCCTCGGGACGGACGCCGACGAGGTGATCGCCGCCCTCGACCGTGCCCGGCGGAAGGATGTTCATCGGCGGCATCCCGACGAACTGGGCCACGAACACCGACGCAGGCTTGTCGTAGACGTCCTGCGGCGTGCCCACCTGCTCGATCCGGCCACGCGACATGACAGCGATCCGCGTTCCCATCGTCATCGCTTCGACCTGGTCGTGGGTGACGTAGATGAACGTGGAGTCCAGGCGTTGGTGCAACGCGATCAGCTCGGCGCGGGTCTCGCCGCGCAGCTTGGCATCGAGGTTGCTGAGTGGTTCGTCCATGCAGAACACGGCCGGCTTGCGGACGATGGCTCGGGCGAGAGCGACACGCTGGCGCTGACCACCACTGAGCTGACCGGGCTTGCGTTGCATGTACTCGGTGAGGCCGAGTGACTCTGCTGCGGCAGCGGCTGCTGCTGCCCGTTCGACCTTGTCGACCTTGCGAACCTTGAGCGGGAACTCGATGTTGGCCTGCACCGTCTTGTGCGGGTACAGGGCGTAGCTCTGGAACACCATCGCGACGTCTCGGACCTTGGGCAACACGTCGTTGACCAGCGTGTCGCCAATCCACACCTTGCCCTCGGTCGGGTCCTCGAGGCCGGCGATCATGCGCAGCAGCGTGCTCTTGCCGCAGCCGGACGGCCCGAGAAGGATCATGAACTCGCGATCGGCGATGTCGAGGTTGATGTCTTCGACGGCGGTCACACCGTCGAACTGTTTGGTGATGTTCTCGAGCCGGACCTGCGCCACGAACAGAGGGTACGTCATCATGCGAAGGGCTGGGATGATCCGCGCCGACTGTTCATCTGCCGCCTCGTCGGACCCTCGCGCCAGGGTCGCTCGGGTAGGTTGTGGGTCATGGAGCTCGGCGAATCAACAGCGATGCACACCGGTCCCGATGCCGACGTTGCGGTGCCGGCGACGCAACTCGACCTCGACATGATCGAGACCGATCTGGCCGATGTCGAAATGGCTCTGACCCGCCTCGAGCTCGGTACGTACTGGACGTGCGAGGTCAGCGGCCAGCAGCTGCCCGACGAACTGCTCGAAGCGAAGCCGACCGCGCGTCGCCTCGCGGATCACTGATTGTCGTTGAACCGCACGCGTCTCGCGTCGTTCCGCACGCAGCTGCAACGCTCGACCCGGATCGCGCTGCTCACGGCTCGCAACGGCGCTCGCTACGCGAGCGTGAAGGTGCGCCGCCGCTTTGCATCACCGGCCCGACGCGACGCCATCGACCAACGTTTCGCAGTGAAGGCGGCTGACGATTTCGCGGCCGAATTGGGGAACATGAAGGGCGTGATGATGAAGGTCGGCCAGCTGGTCAGCTTCATCATGGAGGCGTTGCCCGACGACGCGCAGCAGTCCCTGTCCTCGCTGTATGCGGATGCGCCGCCGATGGACCCTGCGGTCGCCCGCAAGGTCGTGGTCGACGAGCTCGGCGAGATCCCCGAGAAGGTGTTCCTCGACTGGTCGACCGATCCGATCGCGGCCGCATCGGTCGGGCAGGTGCACCGCGCCGTGCTGCGCGACGGCCGTGAAGTCGCGGTCAAGGTTCAGTACCCGGGCGTCGGCGATGCGATCGGCGCCGATCTCAACAACGCGCAGGCGATGTACTCGCTGTTGAGCGCGTTCGCACTCAAAGGTCTCGACACCAAAGGTCTGGTCAACGAGCTGCGCGACCGGATGGGCGACGAGCTGGACTACCGGATCGAAGCGAAGAACCAAGCGCAGTTCGTCACGTACTACCGCGACCACCCGTTCGTCACCGTGCCGGCTGTCGTCACGAAGCACTCGACCGAGCGCGTCATCACGACGGAGTGGGTCGACGGGCTGTCGTGGAACGACTTCCTCGCGACCGCCGACGAAGCAGCGCGCCACCGCGCAGGCGAATCGATCTGGCGGTTCGTGCAGCATTCGGTGTACTTCCTCGGCTGCTTCAACGGCGATCCTCATCCGGGCAACTATCGGTTCCAGGCCGACGGCTCGGTGACGTTCCTCGACTTCGGTCTCGTCAAGCGCTGGTCGCCCGGCGAGTGGGAACTGCTGTCGCCCACGCTCGACGCCGTCATCGTCCAACGCGATCCAGAGCTGTTGATCGAGGAGATGGAACGGGTCGGGTTCCTCGTCGCCAATCACGGTCTCGCCGCACAGCAGGTCTACGACTACGTCAGCTCGCCATACGTTCCGTACCTCACCGACACCTTCACCTTTTCGCGTGCGTTCATGAAGTCGACGATGGACACGATGCTCGACCTCAAGGGTCCACATGCTCCGGTCATCGCCAAGCTCAACATCCCACCCAGCTTCGTGATCCTCGATCGCGTCGTCTGGGGCATCTCGGCACTGCTCGGCAAGCTCGACGTGACGGCGCCGTTCCGGGGGATGCTGCTCGAGTACCAGTGCGGCACTGATCCCGTCACTCCGCTCGGTGAAGCCGATCATGCGTGGCGAAACAGGGCCATGTAGCCTGCACCGAGTTTCGCTTCTCTGCTGGGGGATTTCAGGTGGCCGATCCGCACAAAGCCAGAGCACCGTTTGCGCCGTGGGACCGACGCACGCTGCCTGGCCTGTTCGACGTCGAGGAATCTGCGCGGCGCGTCGGCAACTACAAGTGGGCCGAGATGAAGCTGTTCGAAGCCCTCGGCGGCTGGGTCGCGACTGTTCCCGAACTCGATGTCAAGATGCGCCTCGGAACCCACTGCTACAAGCACGCGTGGCACGCCGAGCTGTGGCACAAGCGCCTGCCCGAGCTGCGCGAGATGAACCCCGATCGTCTCACCGCACCGGCCAACGACGCGATGGTTCGTTTCGTGGCCGCGATGACCGAACCCGAAGCCCACGACCAGACGATCGAGAAGCTGGTCGGCGTCTACCGCGTGTACATCCCGCGCTTCATCGCTGCCTACACGTACCACCTCAACGCCACCAGCGAGATCACCGATGCACCGACGATCCGCACGATCAAGCTGATCCTGCAGGACGAGTTCGACGACTGGCGCGACGGCGAGATGTTGATCCAGAGCCTGATCGAGACACCGGATGACGCAGCGCGTGCCGCGGCTCATCAGCAACGTCTCGAGACCATCATGATCGAAGCGGGCGGCATCGCCGGTCCCGGCAGCCTCGGTTCGTAGCAAGAGATCGGAGACAGAGATGCGCAAGTTCTTCCCCGTCGAGGAGTTGGCCCGCGACGAACGGTTCCACACCGTCACGATGAAGGAACGGATGAACGACGCGCGGACCATCCGCGGCGACACCAAGAACGCGAACTTCCGGCTCACACCCGAACGCCGCGACGCGACCGATGGCGCACGCGGCTTGATGCACGGGATCTTCGTCGGTGAGATCCAGGCGCTCGAAGGTGCTGGACGGACCTGCTGGGACTTCGAGACCGGATCGGAGGCACCGTTCGAGCTGAAGCTCGACATGGCTCGCCAGTGCTGGGACGAAGCGCGGCATGTCGAGATCAGCGTCAAGCTCAGCGACTGGATGGGCACCGAGATCGGCTCGTACGCCGAGAACACGGTGCTGTTCGAGGCAGCGTGCAGCTCTGATCCCGTGCTGCGCCTCGCAGGCGTCAACCGCGCGCTCGAAGGTCTGGCCATCGACGTCTTCACGACGATGAAGGAGTTCGGCAATCTCGCCGGCGACCCGTACCTCGAGTTCTGCGAGGACTGGATGCTGGCCGACGAAGTGACCCACGTGAAGATGGGCTCCGATTGGCTGCGCAAGGTCACCGAGAAGGACCCCGAACGGCGCAAGAAGGCGCTCGAGTTCCAGAGCATCGTCGACAAGCTGTTCAGCTACGGCGGCACGCGCAGCGACAGCAACGAATCGCCGATCGGCTTGGCGCGACGCTTCCGCGAGCTGGCCGGGTTCACCGACGACGAGGTCGAGAGCATCGCCGACGTCAGCATGCAGGCGCTCAACGAGCGCAAGGCGGCGGTCAAGAAGATGCTCGCCGACGCCGATTCGTTCACCAGTGCAGCGGCCGCACCGAGTGGCGCGGCCGCATCGAGTGGCGGCTAGGACCATTCGCCGATGTCAGTGACGGTGACTCCCGAGACGTTCTCGTTCGTGTCGTTCGATGCCGAGCTCATCCGTCGCGTCACCGTCGATCTCCTTCACTCACTCGGTTTGCAGGATCACTCCGTGTCGGTCGAGGTCGATGAGACGACGCCGCTCGCACGAACCTCGATCGACCTCACCGACGGCATCCACATCCGTGCCGACAGCGGTGCGTTCGAGGACACGCGCAAGCCGCGCGAGCAGAGCGAGGCCGCGACGGCCACATCGCTGGGGCGGGTCCTGCTCCGTGCCCGCGATCGACTCACCGGCGGTTTCGGCGAGGCCCCGGCGGACGAAGATCTGTCGTTGGCGCAGATCGCGGCGTGGGAGTCCTACAGCGTCGGCCGCCTCGAGCGTCTGGGCGTGCCGATCAACCAACAACGGTGGCGTTACAACTTCCGCAACCGGCACGGCTTCAGCGATGCCGCTGACGCCGCGTTCGACACGCTGTGGGCCAGTGACGGACTGGCGTGGGGCGAGTTGAACGCCATCAGCGCCGCCGCCAGATCCGCCTCCACCGCCACGAACTGATCCTGTTTTTCGACCGCCGAGGTCGAGAAAGCGGATGACTTCGGTCAGAATCGGCGGCATGACAGAACGGTTGGGGAACGGGGACACGGAAATTCGCAGGCGCACGGTGCACGTCAACGACGTCGACCTGCACGTGATGGAGGCAGGACGACCGGGCGATCCGCTGATCATCCTCAGCCACGGGTTCCCCGAGGGCGCGTACTCGTGGCGCCATCAGCTGCCGGTACTCGCCAATGCCGGCTATCACGTGATGGCTCCGGATCAACGCGGCTATGGCCGATCCAGCGTGCCGGCCGATGTCGAGGCCTACGGCATCCGCGAGTTGACCGGCGACCTCAATGCACTGGTGACCGAAGCCGGCCACGACGACGCGATCTTCGTCGGCCACGACTGGGGTTCGATCATCGTGTGGGAGAACGCCCGCCTCAATCCCGAGCGCGTCCGCGCCGTCGTCGGCGTCAGTGTGCCGGCGGTCGAGTGGCCGGGGCCGCCGACCACGTTGTTCAAGATGGTGTACGAGGACAACTTCTTCTACATGCTCTACTTCCAGCCGGTCGGACCGGCCGAGACCGAGCTCGGCGCCGACCCGTACGACACCGTCAAGAATGTGTTCTGGGGAGCCAGCGGCGAGGGATTCTCGATGCCCACCGAGCTGTCGAAGATGGAAGGCACCGGCTTCCTCACCAACATGCCGACGCCACCCGCGTTGCCGTGGCCGTGGTTCACAGAGGCCGACCTCGAGTACTTCGGCGACCAGTTCAGCCGGAGCGGGTTCTTCGGCCCGGTGAGCTACTACCGCAACCTCGACGCCAACTACGAGATCCTCAAGGACCTTCCACTCAGCCGCATCACGATGCCGAGCTTCTTCATCGGTGGAACGCAGGATGCCGTCGCCGTGATGGACCCGACGGGCGTCGAACGGATGCAGACACAGCTCCCCGACTTCCGCGGCCACGTGATGCTCGACGGCTGCGGGCACTGGACCCAGCAGGAACGTCCCGAACAGTTCAACGAGGCGCTGCTCGGATTCCTCGCGACCCTCTGATCGCCCAGCCGATCGGGGTTCAGCGCGCCCGTCGGTCGCGGCGGGTCTGCTCCTGCAGCCGGCGCATCTCCGCTTGGCGCTGACGCATGGCCCCCTGGAACTGACGGATCTCGGCCTTCATCTGACGTTGCTGCGCGCGCATGTCCTGCTGTGCCTCGCGGCTCTGCTGACGATCGAGGTGCTCGTAGCCGGTGTAGCGCGACCAGTCTCCCCATCGATCTCCGTGATGGCCGTGGTGGTGGTCTTCGGCGTGGTGCCGCTGCACCTCGGTCACGACTTGGCGCCACGCTGCCCGTGCCTGCTTCACGGCTGCGATCACCTGCCGGCGAGCTTGATCGGCCGCCGTCGCGGCATCGCGCAGCTGATCCTGCGCGCTCGATGATCCGACCACGGCGTTGAACGCCGAGAGCCCACCGTCGGCAACGCTCGCGGCGCGACGAACGTCGGCGACGACGGCTGACAGGAACTCGTCGAGCGTCAGGTTGCTGTCGGCGAATCGCTGCATCGCCTTGAACTGCACCCTCCACAATCCGAGGATCATTGCAGCTGCGAGCTGCGGCTCTGGATCGTCGGGATCCACGCCCGCCCGTTCCGCGAGTGCGTTCGCGGCGATCTGAGTCAAGCGCTCGGTCATCGCGTTCATCGCGGCCGTGAGCGCCGGCGTGTTCTCGATCAGCGACGCGAATCGACGGATCATCGACAGGTCCTGTTGCGGCTCGGTGGATGCAGCCCAGTTCGCCTGCATGCTCCGGGTGTCTCTTTCGAGGACGGCCAGCACACTGTCGATGAGCGCGACGCCCGGTCGCGGACGCAACGCGTCGATGATCTGCACGGTCTGATCTTCTTCGCGGTCGAAGAGCAACGACTCCTTTGTGGGGAAGTAGTTGAAGACCGTCTTCTCGGACACATCGCACGCGGCAGCGATCTCGCCGACTCGCACTTCGTCGAAACCGCGTTGCAAGAACATCGATGTCGCAGTGTCCGAGATCTTCTGGCGCAGCATCCGCTTCTTGCGATCGCGAAGGCCTTCGACGGCTTCCATGTCGTCGATTGTACATCGTGAAACTTTATCTTGCAGTATTTCTACTGTGACTGTATGTTTTTACTCACACGACTTCGAAAGACACAGAAAGGAGCCACGATGAACACCAACCAACCCGCCGTCACGGCTCGCGGCCTCACCAAGCGCTACGGCGATCTCGTCGCCGTCGACAACATCGATCTCGACGTCCCGATGGGGACGGTGGTCGCCCTGCTCGGACCGAACGGCGCCGGCAAGACAACGGCGGTACGGATGATCGCCACGCTCGAAACACCGACGGCCGGTTCGCTCACGGTGTGCGGCCACGACGCCGTCACCAACGGACACGCCGTCCGATCGGCCATCTCGTTGACCGGCCAGTTCGCCGCGCTCGAGGACAACCTCACCGCGTGGGAGAACCTGCTGCTGATGGCTCGCCTCCGCGGCATGTCCACCACAGCTGCGAAGCGCATCGTCAATTCGCTGATCGATCGTTTCGACATCGGCGAGTTCCGCACCACGCTGATCAAGCGCTTGTCCGGCGGTCAACGCCGACGGGTGGACCTCGCGGCGAGCCTCGTCATCCAGCCTCAGCTGCTCGTCCTCGACGAGCCCACGACCGGTCTCGACCCGCGCAGCCGACAGGTCGTGTGGTCGACGGTGCGCGAGCTCGTCGGCGAAGGCGTGACGTTGTTGCTCACGACGCAATACCTCGAAGAGGCCGACGTTCTGGCCGACTCGGTGGTGCTGATGGACCACGGCCGCTGTGTCGCCAAGGGCAGCCCCAGCGAACTGAAGGCCCTGATCGGCGAGCAGCGGGTCGACGTCGTCGCGCTCGACGCAGCCGGTCTCGACAACCTGGTGGCTCATCTGTCGAGTCTGTTCTCGCTCACGGTCTCAGCCGAGAACCGCACCGTTTCGATCCCCGCACCCCGGGGTTCTGCCGACCTCGCCGCGATCGCGGCGGCGGTCGACGACAGCCGCGTGCCGATCGACGAGATGGCGCTGCACCGCCCCACCCTCGACGAGGCGTTCATGGCGCTCACCGACCGATCCAACCTCTCACTCACCACAGGAGCCGCGGCATGACCATGACCACGATGACAGGCACCCTCGCCGATCCACCCACATCCACCCTCGCCGCGACGACGGTCGTGTCCGCCCCGCCGCCGCACTACCTGCGTGAGACCAGGCTGCTCATCGGTCGCGGCCTGCGCACGATTCCACGCGTTCCCGAACGTCTACTCGACGTCACCGTGCAGCCGATGATCTTCACGCTGCTGTTCCTGTACGTCTTCGGCTCAGCCATCAAGGTGCCGGGCATCCGCTACCAGGACTACCTCCTCCCCGGGCTGCTCGGACAGAGCATCGCGTTCGGCATCATCGGCGCCGGCGTCGCGACTGCCACCGACTTCAGCACGGGTGTTGTCGACCGGTTCCGCTCGCTGCCGGTCGCTCGGCTGGCCGTCATCTCGGCACAGGTGGTCGGACAGGTCATCGAACAGATACTGGGTGTCGTGATCGTCACCGGTCTCGGACTCGCGCTCGGATGGCGTCCGCACGTGACCATCGTCGGCGGGTTCGCGTTGGTCGGCCTGACACTGCTCGGACTGTTCGCGTTCACATGGTTCGGTGTGCTCCTCGGCATGATGGTGAAGAGCTCCGACGCGATGCAGGGCCTCGGATTCGCGATCGTGTTCCCGCTCTCGTTCCTGGCCGGAACATTCGTCCCGATCGCCGGCATGAAGTTGGTGCCACGCACGATCGCCGAATGGGATCCGATCTCGGCGTTCGTCGCTGGTGTACGCCACGTCAGTCAAGGCACCAACTCGACCGGTTCGTGGCAGCTCGAACATCCCGTCACCGCCATGGTCGGATGGTGCGTGCTGATCATCGCCGTCTGTGCACCGCTCGCGCTGCGCCGCTTCAGCCGCACAGGCTCGAAATGACGATGACCACGCCTCGGCCCCGGTTGCGCGACAAGGTCCTCGCCGCGACATCGTCGGTCACCCACGTCGAGTCCCTCACCGAGCATCTGCTCCGAGTTCGCTTCGACCGCCCGCGCGACATGGTGCTGACCGCCGGCACTCACATCGCCGTGCGCGTCGATGCGGGTCCGGCGTTGTTCGGCACGTGGCGCCGCTACACCGTCAGTCGGCTCGATGAGACGAGCATCGAGATCATCGCCTACCTCCACGGCGACGGGCCCGGGGCCAACACCCTTGGTGCGCTCCAGCCTGGCTGCACATTGAGCTTCCGATTCTCGGATCCGCCGATCACCCTGCCCGCCGACGTCCCGGCGATGATCGTCGCCGACGAATCCGCGATCGGCACGGTCATCGCTCTGCTCGACAGCGCACCGCGACGGGCAACGGTGATCCTGCACGCCCTCGACGCTGCCGCAGCCGTGCCACTCATCGCCGGTCCCAACATCGAACTCGTCCCGATCATCGATCGAGCCGACGACCATCGTCGGATCATCGCGACGCTGAAGCGCTATCCGTCGATCCCGCTCATCGTTGCCCTCGGCCAACGCGACACCGTGCGCGATGTGCGGCGGTGGGCGCGGACATCAGCGCCCGACGCGTTGGTACACCACCGCACCTACTGGGCGCCGGGCAAGACCGGCCTCGAGTAACGCTGCTCGCGGTCGGGGGCGGCCAGCGACAACGCGAACGACGGCGCGGGATGAACCCCACGCCGTCGTCGACGACTTCACCGGATTGTTCGGCGCCATTGGTCAGGCGTCGTCACCCGTCGTCGGGTCGATGACCGTGCCGACGCGATGGATGGAATCGACCGGGAGGCCGGCGAGGCGTGCGTGTTCCCGAATCGCTTCCGTGCCATCGGCCAGGTAGACGCAGAAGATCTTGTCGTCGGTGACGTAGCTCTGCTGCCACTTCACTCGGGGGGACAGGCTGGCGAGGGCGTCGTTTGACACCTTCGAAGCGGCGCGGAGCTGGCTCGCGGACAACTGTCCTGCGCCCGGCATGGTGCGTTCGATGACGAACTTTGGCATGGTGTTCTTCCTTGTTCTGCCCGTGTTTCTCGGGGCCTTGTTTGTGACACCATGAGTGTCCATGGAACTCACCGCGTCGGCATTGATCGGGACACCGGCGCACATAGCAGCGACACCGAAACAGCCGCGATGAGCACAGCCCACCCTCTGTCGATCACCCATCCGAGCCCACTGAGCGACGCACTCGAGCAACTCCGCCTCGACGGGGCGATCTTCTTTCGGGCCGAGTTCACGGAGAACTGGTCGTTCGACTCCCCGCTCCGCGAGATGACCGGGGTGATCCGTCCCGGGGCTGAACGTTTGATCCTGTTTCACATCGTCGTGTCCGGTCGATGTTGGACAGCCGTCGAGGGCGGCGATCGACATTGGGCCAACCGCGGTGACGTGATCGTTCTTCCGTACGGTGACGACTATCTCATGGGCGGCGTCGAGCCGGCAGAGCAGGTGCCGATGGTGAAGCTGCTCGCTCGGCCGCCGTGGGACACGATGCCGGTGATGACTCACGGCGCCGGCGGCGACCGCACCGACGTGGTGTGCGGTTACCTGCACTCCGAAGACCCCCTGTTCGACCCGGCGATGCGCGCGTTTCCCCCCGTGTTCGTGGTCAAACTCTCCGACGGTCCCGCCGCTCGATGGGTCCAGTCGAGCATCGACTATGCACTCGCGATGACGTCGCGAGCTCTGCCGGCAGAGCCGGTGTCGACCAGGCTGCCCGAGTTGCTGTTGATCGAGGTGCTGCGTCTCCATCTGGCCGATGCACCCGTCGCCGAGCACGGCTGGATCGCGGCCCTGCGCGACTCGGTGCTGGGGCCGGCGATGGCACAACTCCATTCGGCACCACATCGAAAGTGGACGGTTGCGTCGCTCGCCGCCGAGTCCGCCGTCTCTCGATCCGTGCTCGACGAACGTTTCCGTCAGATCCTCGGGCGCTCGCCGATCCGCTATCTCACGGAATGGCGGATGCACCTCGCTCAGGACCTGTTGACCACGACCGACCTCGGCGTCGCAGCGGTTGCGCGTCGCGTCGGCTACGACTCGGAAGAGGCCTTCAGCCGCGCTTTCAAGCGAACGCGCGGCAGCGCGCCAGGTGCCTGGCGCGCTGCCGCGAAGTCCTCGATCAGCTGAGTCGGGCTGCGGTGGTGAGAACCTCTGGTCTGGGGTAGTCCTCGCAGTACTGGTACGAGTAGTTCAACCGCACCAGACCGTTTGCGCCGACGACGAACTCCTTGACAGCGCGCCACGGGTCGTCGACCAGCGGTCGACCCTGTTCACGGCGATCGGTCTGGAAGCTCACGCCGACCTCCTTCGAATGGCTCCAGAACTCCGGCGGCGAATCGGGGATGATCCGCTCGATGTTCCAATGGCCGATGCCGTATGTCCTGTACGCCTCGTGGTCCGGGTCGCAGAGGATCGGACACGGCAGTTCGTGTTCGTTCCGATACGCCGCAGCTCGCAGCGGTTCACCCTGACCGATGATCACCGGGTTGAGTCCGGCCTCGACATACTGCGCGTACTCCGCCTTGAGCCGCGCCGCGCGCTCGAACCCGCAACCACAGCCGAAGTGGCGCCAGAACATCAGGAGCGCCGGGCCCTGACTCCAGAACTCCGACAACGTCCGGCGCTGGCCGGTGTGATCCTCGAGCACGAGGTCTGGCGCCTGCGCTCCGGTGAGCAGCATCGCGCCCTCACCCTCGGTCGGTCCCGTCGTCCAGCGACCCAACCATTCGGTCTCCGCCGCACTCGTCAATTCCTGTTGCACTGTCATGATCGTGCTCCTTCTGATTCTCGTTGATGACGAGATTCAGTGTTCAGGCGCGTTCTGAGGATGCCCATGACCGAGGCACCGCCGAGGTTGATCGAGCAGCCGTTCTGTCGACGACACGGCGTCCGTGCGTCCAGTCATTCGTCGCACGGCCGTCGCCGGCTGAGCTACCGCTTCTGCATCTTGGCGAGCAGGCGCAGGATCTCGAGGTACAGCCAGATGATGGTGACCATCAGCCCGACCGCTGCGACCCATTCCATCTGCTTGGGCAGGTTGGCCTTCGCGCCCCGCTCGATGAAGTCGAAGTCGAGAGCGAGGTTGAACGCCGCCAGCGCAGCGACGAAGAAGCTGAAGCCGATGCTGAGCGCACTGTTGTCGCTGGAGCTCATGAACGGCACGTGCACACCGAACAGGTTCACGATCAGCGAGATGCCGTAGAAGATCATGATGCCCAACGTGGCTCCGACCACGATCCGCCGGAAGCGGTTCGTGACCTTGATGATGTGGGTGCGGTACATGAACAGCATCACGCCGAACACCGCCAACGTGGCGCCCACGGCCTGGATCACGATGCCGTTGTAGTAGGCGTTGTAGGCGTGCGAGATCGCACCGACGAACACGCCCTCGGCGATCGCGTAGACGACGCCGAGCACCTTGGCGAACTGTGGTTTGAACCGCATTCCGATGACGCAGCCGAAGCCGACGAGCACGCCGGCGATGGTCCACGCCGGGAAGCTGGCGACTTCGCTGCCGTGGGTCTTGACCAGGCTCCAGCCGACCGCCGCGGCGGCGAGCAGGATCACGAACAACACGCCCGTCGCTGTGGCGGTGCCTTGGACCGTCATCGTCTGTGAATGCCAGGTGCTGGTGGGGCCGTCGTTGATCAGCCCGCCGATGTTGGTGCCACCGGGCGGCGGCATCGTTCGCGCAGCCGGAGCGGCCCAACCCGCGGCGTTGCCGTTGTCAGCGACTTCCTTGAAAGCCTTGTCGTTCAGAATTGGATTCGCCATCGTGCGAACTCCTTCGCGAGAGCGGAACTCGTCGGTCCGCTACTGCAGGTGACGTTACCGAATCGAGGTCGGGATCGTGCATCACCCGATCCGGGCGAAGGTGTGAATCAGGCAAGATCGTGAGCGCTCGGACCGTCCCACAGATCGATCTCGGGGGCAACGGTGAGCACCCCGGCGCACGCGGTTGCCATCTCGATCATCAGCGAACTGTCGAAATGCTCGCGTTGCGCCGCCGCCGATTCCCATTTCTGGATCAACAGGTACCGGCCGCGATGCGTCACCGACGCGCACAGGTCGACGTTGCGGCACCCGGCCTGCATCCGTGTCATCACCACGTACTTGCTCAAGATCGCCAGGAGTGCACCCGCATCAGCGGCATCGAACTGCATCGTGACGATCGCCAGATCGAGGTCGTCGGTCATCAGTCGGAGTCCCTTCTCTCGGCGCCAGCCTCAACAGTCATCGTGATATCAGATCGCAGGCCATCTCAAACAGCGATGAATCAGCGAAAAACGGCCGACCTGTGTGAGCGAGGAGACGGCGTGGGTATCGTTACCACATCGCCCCGCCCAGACAGTGGATTGACGCACGTTCTGGGCGCCTACTCAAACCCTCGAGGAGCAGCCGTGGCCAAAGATCGCGTTGATCGCGATGAAGAGGATCTGGTTCGTCTGTACCTGTCCGACATCGGACAGTACTCGCTCCTCACCAAAGACGATGAGGTTCGGCTGGCGAAACTGATCGAATCCGGAAAGGCCGCGATGGCCGATCTCGATTCGGCCGGCAAAGACATCACGGCTGCCAAGAAGCGAGAGTTTCGGCGGGCAGCGAAGGAAGGCGAAGAGGCAGAGCGGGCGTTCGTTCAATCGAACCTGCGACTCGTCGTCTCGATCGCCAAGAAGTACCAGGCGTCCGGCCTTCCTCTTCTCGACCTCATCCAAGAAGGCAACCTGGGTCTCATGCACGCAGTCGAGAAGTTCGACTGGCGCAAGGGCTTCAAGTTCTCCACCTATGCCACGTGGTGGATCCGTCAGGCCATCACGCGCGGCATCGCCAACACCGGCCGCACCATCCGTCTCCCTGTTCACGCCGGCGACACCTTGGCCCGGCTGCAGAAGGCGCGCAGCCGTCTCGAGCTGAAGTACGGCCGTCCGGCGACGTTGGCCGAACTGTCCCGCGAGGTCGAGATGCCCGAGGACAAGGTGACCGAGGCATTGCGCTTCGCCGCCGAGCCACTCTCGCTGAGCGAACCGCTGCGCGAAGACGGCGACGCCGAACTGGGCGACGTGGTCGAAGACCGGTCGGCCGAATCCCCGTTCGAGGTCGCAGCGACAGCGCTGCTGCCGGAAGAGATCTCCCGGTTGCTCGCCCCGCTCGACGAGCGCGAGCGCGAGATCCTGAAGTTGCGCTTCGGTCTCGACCGCGGCGAGCCGCGCACGCTCGAAGAAGTCGGCGAACACTTCAACCTGACGCGTGAGCGCATCCGCCAGATCGAAGCTCGGGCGATGAGCAAGCTGCGCCATCCGTCCAGCGACACCGGCGCCCGCGACCTTCTCGCCGTCTGACCACACACGACTGCTGTTCACGCGCCGAATAGTGTTCGGCGCGTGCCAACAGCCTTCGTTCACGGAAATCCGGAGACGCCCGCCATCTGGCGGCCGTTGATCAGCCATCTCCAACGTCGCGATGTCGTCGCGCTGCATCTGCCTGGTTTCGGCGCGGGCAGCGATCCGGCCGATGCGGCGACCAAAGAGGAATACGTCGCGTGGCTGATCGATCAGCTGGAGGATCTCGACGATCCGGTCGACGTCGTCGGCCATGACTGGGGCGCGCCGCTGGTGATGCGTGCCGCCTGCGAACGACCGGATCTGTTCCGCTCGTGGGTCAGTGATGGGGCCGGGCTGATCCACCCCGACTACGTCTGGCACGACCTGGCTCAGGTCTGGCAGACACCTGGCGCCGGTGAAGAAGCCATCAACGGCATGACCGGCCTTCCCATCGCTGATCGCGTCGGACTCTTCGAGTCGCTGGGATTCCCCGCTGACATCGCGGCCGAGGTCGCTGCTGCCGTCGATACCGAGATGGGTCGCTGCATCCTGGCTCTCTACCGTTCGGCGATCCAGCCGGCAATGGTGGCGTGGGGTCGAGACGCGGGCGCCGCGTCTGCTCGACCGGGCATGACACTGATCAACAGTGCCGATCCGTACGTCGGCAGCGGTGACCTCGGCCGCGAGATGGGCCATCGGATGGGTGCACGCGTCGTGGAGATGGAGGGCTTCGGGCATTGGTGGATGCTGCAGGATCCTGCCCACGGTGCGGCGATCCTCGAGGAGTTCTGGGCGAGCGTCTGATCGCATCGCAAAATTGGTCATCAACCGCAGAGGTCGCTGCGCGACGATGACATCGTGACCGAGATCAGACCAGCGACACCGGCCGACGCGGACGCGCTGTGCGACGTCCACATGGAATCGTGGCGGGTTGGCTACCGCGGCATCTTCTCCGACGAGCTGCTCGACTCGCCCGCATTCGAGGCTCATCGGCGCGACATCTGGCGCCGAGAGCTGTGGCGCAACGACCTCGGGTCTGAGATGTTCGTGGCTGCGGTGGACGGGCGCGTCCTCGGCTTCGGCCACGCCGGTCCAGAACGCATGGCCGCTGACGCCGAAGCGAGCGGGCGCGGCGAGGTGTACGGCTTCTACCTCCACCCCGCCGCATGGGGAACGGGCATCGCTGCGCCACTCATGCAGCGCTGCGAGTCGAAGCTACGCGACGACGGCTTCACGTTCGCGGTGCTGACCGTGCTGCGCGACAACCCGCGCGCTCGTCGCTTCTACGAACGCGCCGGATGGTTGTGGACCGGCGAGACCGCGGTGTGGCCCGGCCCATCATTTCCGGGCGGGCCGAAGTGCGAACCCGTCGACGACGTCATCTACGGACGCGACCTCACGGCACCGTGACCGCTCGCCAACACGCCTCGGCGATGGCGAGCACGTCTGTTTCCGTCGAGCGGGATTTCCTGGGCGCCGCGACGGCGGCACTGGCGGCCCGCCGGATCGCCGGGCCGAACGCGAGCTCGTAGAGGACGTCGAGGTCCAACGGCGCGAGCATGCCAAAGGCGTCCGGTGCGGAGGCCTGAGCCATGATCGGATCGTCGGCCAATGCCATGCCCATCTCGTGTGCAGCGCGAGCGTATGGCGAGCTCTCGATCTGCAGCATGAACTGGGCGCGCTCCGGCTCATGTGCAAGGAAGCGGTAGATGCCCATCCACAGCTGGATGAATCGATCGTGCGGTGTTCCGCTCATATCGACTCCCTCGATCGCTGCCAGACCCATCTCGCGCTTGAGCTCGAGGTATGCCGCGAACATCAACTGTTCCTTCGATTCATAGTGGACGTACGCCGTGCCGGTCGCGACACCGGCCTCCTTGGCCACCGCGCTCATCGACGCGCCATGGAGACCGTGGCGTGCGACAAGCGTGCGCAACGCACGACGGACCGCCGCGGCGCGGTCGATCGTCGGAGTGGCAGCCACGTGGCCCATCTTCACAGGCGGCGCGTCATGACACGTTCATCGACATGCCGGTCTCGCGCGCCGACACATCCCACAGGGTCGCGATCGCCGTGTTCAAACCGATGCGCCGCATGATCGGCCGGCGGACCGCTGCGCCGTTGTTGACGAAGCGGGGTGCGTAGAACTGTCCCCCGGTTGCGGCGGGATCCGTCGCGGCTCGGATCTGAGGCATCGCGCCCTTGGCGGCAGTCATGCCCGTCTTCGACGCCATCGTGTGCGAGACCCGAGCAGTCCAGCCAGCGCCACCTTCAGCCACGGTCTTTGCCTGCAGATCGGTGTCGGACAGGCCCGGGTGAGCGAGCAGGCTCATCGCCGTACTCCCGGCGCGTTCGAACTCGCGCTGGAGCCCGATCGCGAAGTGGTAGTTGGCCAACTTCGACTGCCCGTACGCGCGCCACGGCTTGTAGCGACCGTGCAGATGCGGGTTGGTCGGATCGATCGCCTTGCCCATGTGGTGAGCGGTGCTCGTGACGGTGACGACGCGAGCAACGTCGGCGCGCAGGATCGCCGGCATCAGCTGTGCGGTCAGCGCCCAATGGCCGAGGTGGTTGACGCCGAACTGCATCTCGAAACCATCCGCAGTCGTGCGCTCGGGCATCGCCATCAAGCCAGCGTTGTTGACGAGGATGTCGATCCGGTCGTGGGCGTCGAGGATCTCCTTCGTTGCCTCGGCCACCGAGTGCAACGAACCGAGGTCGAGCGCGACGACTTCCAACGACGCCGCGGGATGCGCAGCGACGATCGATTCGCGCGCGGCCGCTGCTTTTGCCTGGTCGCGAGCAGCCATCACGATGTGAGCCCCCGCTCCTGCGAGGGCCTTTGCCGTCTCGAGCCCCAACCCGCCGTTGGCACCCGTGACGACCGCGACGCGTCCGTCGAGTCGGGGAATGTTGTCGATCGTGAATGACATGGCCAGCTGCTTTCGCTTCGAAGTGACTGAATGATCATTCATCCTGGCCGATGAACATCGCGATCGCAACCCCGGCAGTCCCCTCATCACGACGCTGACGAAAACGTGCGACGCCGCCGATCGGGGGGATCGGCGGCATCTGGCACCGGATCAGGCAATTGATCAACGGGTGACTGCTTTCGGCGAGGGACACGCCACGACAGCCGAATCCGATGTACCCAGCGCGCTGGTCACCCAAACATCCAACGCTCGGCCGACGTCGAGCCACCGTCAGCCGAAAGCCGTCAGCCGTCAGCCGTCAGCCGTCAGCCGTCAGGATCGAGGTGGCACGTCGTCGGACAGATGTACATCGACGACATCGAAAGTGTCCAGCAGACCGGCCAATTCCAGGACGCGATAGACCTCGTGCCGCGGGTTGGCAATACGAAACGCGATGCCCCGCTCCTCCGCCGCGCGGCGACCCGTGAGGAGGGCGCGGATGGCGGACGAGTCGGCGAACATGAGGCCCCCGAGATCCACGACGATGCTCGACGAGCCAGTCGATGCCGCCCGGAGAAGAACCTCGGCCACCCGATCGGAGTCGTTCATGTCGACTTCTCCGAGCACCACGACATCGACCGCCGACGGTCCGCTCGTGATCAGGACCGAACAGGTGGAGAACTCGAGACGCGTCGTCGGATTGTCGCCCATGAGCGGACCGTACCCCGAGGCCCCGAATGACAAACCGCCGGAAACACATTGCCTGCGGCCGGTGATGCGGCGCTGCGCTCCGGCACGTGTTCGAACGCGAGGTGATCCCGACGTCGATAGCGATGCACGATCAGCCTGTCCTGGATCGACTCGCTCGATCCGACGGCCACCGACAGTCCGCCGCCGATCGACGCAAACCATTGCTCGACCCCACCGTCGTCATCCACCCACGCGCTCGTGCCATCGAGGGGTCCTCCGAGAAGACGCACCTCATCGAGGTGCAGACCACCCATGCGATGTGCGGTGACCATCGAACTGCCTCCTCGTGCTTCACGACCGGCGGCCGCACAACACGACGAGCAGCTCGTCGGACGCTCCTTGCACTTTTCCAGACAGATTCTTGACAGATGGTCGCCGGGGACCCGGCGAGTGTTCCGGCCGCGCCGCCGACACATCGGATCGAGTCCTGGTGGTTGTGCCTTTCGGCCCTGGTGCGGCAGTACTGCCGGGCGCACGATCGCAAGAAACGATCGGGAGGTCACATGTTTCCCTCAGCCATCATCGGCGGGATTCTCGATGGAAGGCAGCGATTGGTCAGTTGGGGGTGGCTCCAGATCACGGTGGCCAACCTCGTGGTGATCGTGGCCATGATCGCGATCTTCGTGGTCGCCCTCGTGGCGCCGTTCCCGAAGGCGAAGAAGTGAGCGCCGTCGACGAATCCAACTGGACGACCGCAGTCCGCGACCGCGCGGTCGATGCGTTCCCGCCCACTGAACTCCTCCCCGATCGGCAGCCCGCCTATGTGGCGTCGTGGGCGTACGTGTTCGGAATGCTGAGCCTCGTGTCCCTGCTGGTCGTCATCGCGACCGGCTGTGTGCTGGCTGTCGAGGGTCCGTCCTGGTGGCACAACTCGGGGACCGGCCACTTCGTGAACAGCATGCACCTCTGGAGCGTCGAGTTGTTCTTCGTGTTCATGGTCCTGCACCTGTGGGCGAAGTTCTTCATGGCTGCCTGGCGCGGGCATCGGCAGATGACGTGGATGAGCGGTGCAATCGCGTTCGTCGTCTCGATCGGAGCGGCGTTCACCGGATACCTGTCCCAGCAGAACTTCTCGTCACAGTGGATCAGCTCGGAAGCCAAGGACGGCTTGAACGCGGCGGGTGTCGGGTCGTACTTCAACGTGCTCAACTTCGGTCAGATGTTCACCTGGCACGTCGTGCTCCTGCCGCTGTGCATCACACTGCTCGTCGTCGGCCATGTCCTGATGGTGCGCCGGCGAGGAGTCGTCGAGCCATTCGACGATGACACCGTCGCCACCGTCGCCACCGTCGCCTCCACCGAAACCCACGTCGACCCGAAGCCGGCTTCGGCGGTGGCCGAATGAGCGCCCGTCGTCGAGGTCGCCGGGAGATCACGAAGTGGGCCGGGCCGACGCGACCGTACGATCTCGTCAAGGAGTTCGTGTATTGCCTCGTGGCGGTGACCCTCCTCACCGTGGTCTGCGCCGCCGTCTTCTCATCACCTGACGAGAGGCCCGTTTCGTTGGAACAGTGGGCGCAGGCGGACCCGCACGACTTCGTCCTCACCGCCGTTGCCGAGTTGGGGGGCACGAGCGGTACGGCCGGCTATGGGCCGCCGTACAACAGTGCATCGGACGGCCAGAAGATCGGCCCACTGTCCCTGCCGAAGATCGCAGGCGTGCACATCCCGATCAACACGGCACGCGATCTGGTGATCACTCCTCTCGGTCTGATCAGCGCGTCGTCGCCCGACCTGCAGCAGTCGATCGCCACGTGGGACGCTTCATCTCCGGCCCAACAGGCGACGTGGACCGACGCATATGCAACCGCCGCGGACGCGGCGACGTTCGACGTCAACGGCCTGCCGACCGGCATCAGCGGCGACGTCGGACCTGTCTCGACGATGATGAACGCACTCGTCACCATGGCCCGTAACGGCGGGCTCGACGGCGCGCTGTCGACCGAGAAGGGCTTCTACAACAACGATTACACCAAGCCGATGCTGTTCCTCGGCGACGGCGGATTCATGGAGGGCAAGGCCACTGCACAGCATCTCGGTGGCGATCAGTGGGGCATGATGAACGAGGTCGGCAACTACCCGGGCCAGGCCTGGCTGTGGCTCTACACCGTCTGGTATCAAGTGCCACCGTTCAAGACGAGCGGCAATGCCGACGCGCTCATCTGGGGACTGATGATGGTGTTCACGGCGCTGTTCGTGCTGCTGCCGTTCATTCCCGGCCTTCGTGCCGTCCCGAAGCGGCTGCGTGTCTATCGGGTCATCTGGCGCGACCACTATCACGACAAGTCGTGATGTCGACGGC
Organism: Acidimicrobiales bacterium; assembly: GCA_038227995.1. Lineage (GTDB taxonomy): Bacteria > Actinomycetota > Acidimicrobiia > Acidimicrobiales > Ilumatobacteraceae > WLMZ01. The sequence continues at coordinate 4,323 of JBBRPP010000010.1, read as the reverse complement.
CGCGCTCAGGCAGCAACCGTTCAACGAGTTCAGCGCGCGTAGCCGTTGCGTTGGGCCCACATCGCGGCCTGGGTGCGACCCGTCACACCGATCTCGGAGAACACACGCGTCAGATGGGTCTTCACCGTTGCCTCGGTGATCGTGAGCCTTCGGGCGATCGCCTTGTTCGACATGCCATCGGCCACGAGCAACAACACTTCCTCTTCGCGACGCGTCAACTCGACATCGCGCCGGCGGGGCTCGGCGCGATTGGAGAGCTCGAGCAGCGTCTTGGCGGCACGCGGCGAGAACGGCGCTTCACCCGCTGCCGCGGCCCGAACCCCGCGTACGACCTCTTCGGGCTCCGCGTCCTTGAGCAGGTATCCGCACGCACCCGCACGGATCGCAGCCACGATCCGATCATGCTCACCGAATGACGTCAGGATCACCACGTTGGGAGCATCGTCGGTGTCACGGATCGCCCGCGTCGCGTCGACTCCGTCCATCACCGGCATCATCAAGTCCATCAAGACCACGTCCGGCCGCAACTCGGCGGCAAGTCGAACGGCTTCGGCACCGTTGGACGCACTACCCACGACCTCGATGTCGGCCGCAGCACTGAGGAGGTCGCTCAGACCACGGCGCATCACGGCGTGGTCGTCGGCGATCAGCACGGTGATCACGACGGCACCACCAGTTCGACGGTGGTCCCCACACCGGCAGCTGAGTCGACTCGCAGGGTGCCAGCGGCATCGCGGGCCAACTCGTCGAGCAGACGGAGGCCGAGATGCGGATCCTCGCCGGCACTGGCGAGCGGGCGGCTGCGCGCATCGAACCCGCATCCGTCGTCGATGACGGACAGCACGATCGATGATCCCTGCCGACACACACGCACGATGACGGTGTTGGCACGTGCGTGTTCGATCACGTTGCGCATCGACTCCTGTGCCGTGCGGAAGAGCAGGTGTTCGGTCTCGGCGTCGAGATCACGAGGGAGGTCGACGCTCACGTCGACGGCAAGCCCACTGGAGCGTGCGCTCGACGCGAGATCGTCGATGGCGGCCAGCAGACCTTCCTCGTGCAACGTGGGCGGGGTGATGGTGATGATCAAGGTTCGCAGGTCACGCACCCCCTGGCGGAGTTCGTTCGCTGCGGTCCGAACCACCGCAGCGGCGCTCGCAGCACCCGCTTGCTCGGCCTGATCGGCCGCAACCGCCAGCGAGTAGGCGTTGCCGGCCAATTGCTGGACGATGCCGTCGTGCAGGTCTGCGGCAATCCGTCGCCGCTCGGCATCGCGCGAACGCAATGCGCGTTCCAACATGATCGCCCGATCGTCGCGTGCTCGGCGGACGCGACGGGCAAGGCGCCACGCGAGCGGGATCTGGATCGTGAACAACAACAGGAACCCACCGATGACCACCGGCGCGATCGTGCCGAGGCTGCTGCTGTTGCGGATTGCGTTCGTGGTGAGGTAAGCCTCGAACAGGACCGGTTGGCCCGATGTCGTCCGCAGCCCGTCGTACACCTGCAACAGTTGGCCGTAGCTTCGTTCGCTGACGTTCTCCGGTTGGGTGAGGTTGGAGATGTCCGCGACGGGGTGGCCATTGTGCAGCACTGCGAGGTCGTCGGCGCCCAATGCGAACGTCTTGCCGATCAGCGCCGCGTCGTCGGAGTACACGATGGTGCCGTCGGCAGTCCACACCTTCACCCGCACCAACGTGTCCGAGAGCACTCGCTCGCGGACGTTGGTGTCCAGCACCTGCAGCGCCTGCGGGTCGCCACGCAGCACCGCGTCGGTCAACACGGGCGCGATCGCTGCCCGTCCGGCCGCCACGGTGATGTCGCGGGCTTCGCGGACGGCGTCCTCGCGCACGTCGTGGCGCACGAGGAGCACGACCCCGAACACGACACCGAGCATGGCGATCAGCCCTGTGATCAGGAATCCGGCGACGGCCCGCGAGATCACCGCCGTGTCGGCGCGTTTGGACCGTTGTCTCACCCAGTCCATTGAAGCCGACGAACCCGAAAAGGGCGTCGCTGCCCTGTCGCGCAAGAAAGCTCCTCGGTGTTGGTCGACTGCACCCCTGATCATCGGCGCGCGACGGTCGCAGTCTGTATGAGACCTTGGTCGTACGACCTCGGCACGTCCCGAGGTTTGGCCGACGTCGTACGACCATCGTCCAATTGTCATCGGTGGCGATGCTGCGGATGATGCACCGAGACGCACGGGCTCGGCCCGTGCCGAGAAGCTCGGAGGAGCAGATGAAGATCAAGTCCGGACTCATTGCGATCATCGCGGCTGCGTCGTTCATCCCGATGGCGAGCGGCGTGGCGATCGCATCAGGTGGCGCCAACGCAGGTGGCGTCAACGCAGGCGGCGGCACGACCACGGGCGGCGGCACGGCCACAGGCGGCGGAGGTGGCACGACGACCGGTGGTGGTGGCGGCGGCGGCGGTGGCGGCGGCAAGGCCGTGTGCGCGCCGATCACCGCGTTCACGTCCGTCGCGACCATCCGTCCCGGAGCCATGGGGATCACATCGTCGTACGCGATCGCGCCGTGCACGCCCCGTAACCGAGTGACGATCACGGCCACCAACGTGGCGACCGGTCTGCTCGAGTTCCAGTCGCCGGTCGACTTTCCCGGTACGTCCATCAGCTTCGATTCCCCCGGCTTCGCAACGGCGTACCGAGTCGATCTCGTGGTGCGCGGATTCAGTTCGGGCGCAGTGCTGGATCAGCGTTCGATCGTCGTGACGACGCCGGCGGCCCCGCCGAACTGCGCGACCATCGTCAACTACAACCTCAGCACCGGCTACTGGATCAACTGGGCAGCGATCTGGACGGCCTACACGGTCCAGGACTGCGGCTACGGACGCCAGTCCGTCGATGTTCGGGTGACGAACCTGGACTCCGGTCAGGTCGAGTACGAAAACCCCAACTTCCCGATGTCGACGGTGTTCGACTACGAGGGCGCGGTCACGTCGTACTCGACCACCTACCAGATCGATGTCGAAGTCCGCGGTGCGGTCGGAGAACTGCTCGATGCACGGTCGTCGACCATCATCACGCCGCCGATGCGCTGACCGTCGCCATCGCACGCCGAATCACGTCGTCGCCGTCGCACCCATCGGGGTGCGGCGGCTTCTGCGTCTTCGGCGCGGCGTCCGCGACTAGAGGTGTTCGGCGTAAGCGGGTTGCTTGGCCATGAACGCGGCGAGGAAGTCCCTCACCGTTGCGTTGCTCTCGATCGGATGACGCATCGGGGCGTCCTCGTTGAGCAGGTAGTTGACTCTGCGGCCGACCTTGACGCGATGCAGGAACCCGCCCTGTTCGAGGTCGGTGATGATCGCGTGCACGGCCCGTTCCGTGATCCCGATCTTGTCGGTGAGATCACGAAGCCTGGAGTTCGGCTCGATGCCGAGGCAGAGCAGCACACGGCCGTGGTTGGTGAGAAAACCCCACGAACGAGTCTGCGGGGCGCCGATCGACGGGGAATCAGAGGGCGTCATCGGACCATGTTAACCGCACGCATTAACCGGAGGTCCGATACCCGAATGAACCCCCGCCGCATCGTTGAGTCAGCGGCCCGCGCTCGGGAAACGTGCTGATGGCGATTGGCGGAGGTGGACGGGAATCGAACCTCTTTCCGTTGTCATGTTAGGTATCAGTCGATGTTGATAGATCCGAAAACCACCAGCTCAGAGCACTTCTCGTGGCCCAGTCCGTGTTGTAGGATGTTGCCCGATTCCTCCCTGTGCTGAATTTTCTGTGACCAAATTGTGACCAGCGGGCAGCTTCGGTCGCTTGGCTCGTTCGACTCCTCCCCACACTCAGCGTTCACCGGATACTTTCGTCGAGCACCGTGGCGGACCACCTCGCGTGACACCGACGACATCGGCCGACCGATCCTCTCGGCAATCGAGGCGAATGTGTCTCGCGCCGGTGTCAGCTCAACCGTCCCGAAGATCTCTGAGTACTGTCCGAACTGGTGTGACTGCGGCGAACGCCGACGCGACCAGAACTGATGTCGCCGCGGCCCAGCCGACTTTGGTACACCCCGACGCGATTTCGGCTGAGAAGTCGTATCGGGCACGTGAAAGGCGATTGAGGACAACCGCTGATCCGATTGTCGACGCCCAGACGGCAGACATGGTGAGTACCACGAGTGCGCGAAGCGACAAGATGATAGCAATCTGAGTTCTGGAGGTTGTCACGGGTTCTGTTGAAGTGAGGTGGTGATCCCTCCTCGGGCCGTGCCGTTGATGGCAGGGTTCGGGGGTCCACCAAAGACACCTGAACAAGGAAGAGGGATCACCAATGAAGAAGGTACCCGTCGTGAAGAT
>JBBRPP010000009.1:0-160455 GCA_038227995.1 Acidimicrobiales bacterium | reverse complement strand
GTCGCCCAACGCGAATCGGGGCTCACCCGAAGGCGAAACAGAACGGACAAGACAAGGAAAGGTGCTCATCCGCGAATGCTCACAGGACTCGCCAACGCCACCGCAGAACCCACGATTATCACCCATGTATTAGGCGATCTGCTCGAAGATCAGCTCTCGGAAGTGCGGTCAGCGGTCGGTCGTGTCAGCGGGCGCGGTCGACGGCGGCGAAGACCAGCACCATGAGCGGCTGCAGACAGATCAGGGTCGCGATCGCGGTGCCACGCTCGCGCCAGGTCTGAGCGAGCCAGATCGCCAACACGACGCCGATCACGATCTGCTCCCAGCCGCCGTGCTGCACGGGCGTGATGAACCACAGGCCGCGGATTCCCTCACCGACGAACACGGCGCCGATTGTGCCCGCGGCCACGGCGCGACGCCACCCCGGAGCGATCCGCCACCACGTTCCGGCGGCGCCGAACACCGGGCCCCCGAGCACGCCGATGATGATCCAGAACACGGTTGTGGACGTCGAGGACGTGCCGTGCTCAATCCACGTCACGGCCGCGGCGTAGCCCAGGTTCGCACCGGTGAGCGTCGTGACCCCGATCACTGCGCCCAACGCCATCCCGCGCATCACCGCCCCGGCTGCGAACGCAGCGAGCAACCACGGGCCTCCGCTGTTCGCGATCCACGCCCACGAACCGAGGTGGTATCCCTGCAAGATCTGGGTGACGACGCCGACGACCAGACCGAGCACGAACCAGCCGGCGAGCAACTCTGCGACGCGGACGGGTTGCTCCCGCGGGCCGGGGCCGCTCGGGTGCGCGGTGATCACCGCGTTCGATCCCAGGCGACGGACCATCGATGCCGCGTCAGACCGGTGCTTCGACCCGGCGCAGCGGGGCGTGCATCGGTGGCTGATGATCCCAGAGATCGGCGATGAGGTCGCTGCGCAACGATGCCAGCGACGGGTCGTCCCACCGGTTGACCTCCTGCAGCGGATCGAGGGTGAGGTCGTACAGCTCGCCCTCGGTTCCGTCGTGCGCATAGCCGGGTTGATACGTCGTGCACACGAACCCGTCGCGCGTGATGGTTCGCAGGTGGACCCCTACGCCGAACAGTTCGCTGTCCCACTCGGTGAGCACGCGTTCGAAGCCGCGAGTCTGGGCGTCGGCATCGTCGGTGGGCAGCGGTTTGCCCTCCATCCACGGCGGCACGGGAAGACCGGCGATGGTGCAGAACGTGGGGGCGAGGTCGACGATGCCGACCGGCTTGGTCACGGTCGACGGCGCCGACGCGGTCGACGGTGCGGGACGCCAGATGAGCGGCAGCCGCATCAACCCGTCGACGTGGTACGGCCCCTTGAACATCAGGCCGAAGTCGCCCTGCAGTTCGCCGTGATCGGTGGTGAACACGACGTCGACGTCGTCGTCCCAGCCGCGCGCGGCGATGGCCGCCATCACGCGACCGAGTGCTTCGTCGATCAATTCGCACTCGACCGCGTTGCGGGCGTTGATCTCGCGCACCTGATCGGCCGTGAGCGTGGCCGGCACCCACGAGTACGGGGCTTCGTAGTTCGAGACCAGTCGTCCGTCGTACCACGCTCGCCAATGTCGGGGTTTCGCGTCGAGGACGGCCTCACGGGTCGCAGCATCCTCGTGATACCCGGCAGGCAGCGGAACGTCGCGCCAGTCGATGCGCCCGATCTCCGACGCGGGCGGGTCCCAGGGGTGGTGCGGATCGGGGAAGCTCATCCAGCAGAACCAATCGTCGGTGGCGTTCAGCGAGTCGAGCCAACTGATCGTGCGATCAGCCACCCAATCCGTGTGGTACCACTCCCTGTTGATCGCGTTGTCGTGGACCTGCGGTGCGCCGGTGTCGCCGCCGCCGAGCGAGTTGACCTCGAGCGCGCCGTCGAGCACCGGATAGAACATGCCGATCGCTTCGGGGTGATTCGCGGCGAGCCAACGCGCATAGTGCAGCTGGCCCTGCGCCCCGTGCGTCGCGGCCTCGAAGTGTTCGAAGCCGCGGTGCACGCCGACCATGCCGTCGCGGGCGAAGCGGTTCTCGGGGAAGCGCGCGAACGGATCGAGGAACGGCTCGAAGTGCGGCTTGCCGATGAGCGCCGTGCGATATCCGGCATCGTGCAACTCCGACGCAACCGACGGTGCATCGGCCGGCAGCGCGACACCGTTCATCCACACGCCGTGTGTACTGGGGTACTGGCCGGTGATCATCGTCGATCGCGATGGCATGCACACGACGGATTGCGGGTGTGCTCGCTCGTAGCGATGTCCGGCAGCGGCGAGTGCGTCGATCACCGGTGTGCGCGCCAGTGTGCCGCCGTTGCAACCGAGCGTGTCGTAGCGCTGTTGATCGGTGGTCACGAAGAGGATCTTGCGTCCCATCAGCTGGCTCCGTTCTCGGTCGACTGCGCCGGTTGTTCCATCTGCCGCTTCAACTCGTCGAGTGCGCCCGCGCATCCGCCAGCGATCGTGAGCGCCATGGTACGCGGATCGGCCTCGGTGGAATAGACGACGAGACAGGTCTGGTCGCCGAGGTCGATCACGTCGATCATGCCGCGGTGGTAGCGGAAGATCGGGGTGGTGATCCGGTATTGGAAGCGGCGCTGGATGGAGTCGTTGACGAGGATCTCCTCGGGCATCGACATTCCCGAGCCAAGGACGATCACGCGTTGGTTGCCGTCGACCGTGCACGAGACCACACCGGGGAACCAATCGTGCAGTCGGCTCGGGTCGCCGGCCAACGCCCACACGTCGGCGGCGGGCCGGTTGATGCGGATCTCGTGCCGGACCGAGCCGAGTGTCATCGCTGTGGCTCGCCCTCGCGGGTCACCTGCATCACGGCCATGACCCCGTCGTTGAGCGTCGCCGCGGCGTCGTCGCGACTCAGTTGCTGGTCGTTGCGCAGCAATTGCCACGACTCGAACGAGCACAGCACATCGGCGGCGGCGAGCATCCGTGCGCCGCGTTGCGCACCAGCGGCCGTCAACTCGGCGGCGAAGAGTCGCTCGATCTGGTGGCGCAGGAAACGTCGGCCGCGCATGAGCTCGGCAGCGATCAACGGCTGGAACGGTTCGCGCAGACGCGACACGACACCGACGGATGAAATCGCGTCGAACAACCCCAGTCGTTGACGGATGAGCGCGGCGACCCGATCGGCCAACGGCGCGTCGCCGGCGATGTCGATGTCGATGGCCGGGCGGACTCGACTGTGTTGGCGGCTGATGGCAGCGCGGACCAAATCGTCGAGATCGTCGAAGTAGCGGAACAACGAGCGCGGGGAGAGACCGGCACGGACCGCGATCTCGTCCGACGATGGGACGTAGTTGCCCTCGATGTAGAGCTCGAGCATCGCATCGACGACCGCGTCACGGTTGCGATCGCGACGCGCACGACGTCCGTCCTCGGTTGCCCGGGCAATCACTGCCGGCGCCACGTCGGCCGTCGAGCTCGGTGTGGTCATATCGTGTACGCCAGGTTGGTGGCGACGCGATGGCCGAACTCGACATCGCCCGCGAACGTGATCTGTCCGATCATGGCGAGCGGATCGACGCGGCCGCCGGCCAGCCGCATGAAGAGCGTGCCGGGCATCGTGATCGTCACGGTCGCCGGCGACGTCAGGGAATCGACGACCTGCGCCCGGCCGTCGACCAACACGTGCAGCTCGCGGGCGAGTGGCCCGGTGAGGTGGAACGAGACCGAGCTGCCGTCGGCGGCCCCGCCGCGCTTGCCGACGATGTAGCCGAGCGCGACCACGACCTCGTCCAGCGACTCGGCCGCGACCGGACCGCCGTCGTGCCCGGGTTTGCCGACGGCGGACCGGATGTCCTGCTCGTGCATCCAACTGTCGAATGCGCGGATGCGCATGAACCGTGCGTGCGTGGCCTGGCCGGCCGGGGTCCACGACGGAGCGTTGAACTGCTCGCCGGTCATCGCATCCAGCGTGGCGAGGCGTTTCGCGGTGATGTCGCGGAAGTCGGCGAGGAGTTCGGCGTCGGTGCGGGACCGGTAGTGCTCGATCCATGCCTCGTTGTTCTTGCCCATGTCGTTGCGGATGTGCGCGCGCTGATCCGCGTCGACCGGGATGTCGGGCCGCTCGTGGCCGGCCAACGAGCGCTCGGTGCCGACGATGTGGGCGACCGTGTCGTGCACATCCCAGCCGGGCAGCGCGGCTGCCGACCATTCGTCGGCGGTGAGCGTGGCGAGCAACTGCGACAGCTCGTCCCATTCGTCGCGCAGCAGCGAGACGATGCGGTCCTTCTCGTTCTCTGGAGACGCCGTTTCGGTCATCGGGAATCCTCGCTTTCAGGCGGCGCGACGATGGGCACCACCTTGCCCCGGTTGATACTGACCCAATCGCGGGCCTCGACGTAGGGCTGGAAGGTCCGCACGATCGCAGCGTGATCGACCGCGGTCTTGGGACGCTGCAACTCGTAGAGATTCGGGAACTCGAGCCAGGCGGTGACGGAGCGCCACAACCGCACCGCCGCGTCGCCCACCGGCGGGTCGAGCAGGACCGGTCCGAACAGGCACTGACCGTCGCCGAAGAACAGCGTCGGGACGCCGTAGCCGCCTGCATCGAGCACGCGCTGGTGTTCGGCGCGCACCTCGTCGTGGGTGGTCGGGTCGGCGATCGCTTCGTCGACGAGAGCTGGGTCGAGGCCCAGCTCGGCGAGGAGATGGCGGGCGACTGCGGGATCATGCGGTTTGTGGCCGTCGACGTGCAGGGCCCGACCGGCTCGTGCGTACCACGCGTCGAGCAACGCCATGTCGGTGCGGCGCAACAGCGCGCCGATGCGCATCATCGACCACCCGTACGACCACGGCCGTTCCCACGGGTGCTTCTTGCCCTCGACCCGGTTGACCTCTTCCAGACTGAAGAAGCGCCAGTTGATCGTGATGCCCAACTGCGCTCTGACTTCTCGGATCCACAGCGACGTCTGATAGGCCCAAGGGCACATGACGTCGAAGTGGAAGTCGACTGAATCGACGTGGTTCGGCTCGAGGTGATCGGGCTGGTCGGGAACCCCCGGCTCCGTGTGCACAGCGCCACCATAACAATTGACAGTCACTCTGACAAGTCTTAGGGTTGTCGTCGTTCTGCGACGTCTGCGAGGGGAAACACGTGACGAGTGAGGCGGGTTTCACGGGTCGGATCGGACGGACGCATCACGACTCGGTGCCGGCGTGGCCGCCGTTGCCGGCCGGGCTGGGCGGTCCGAACGTCGTGATGATCGTGCTCGACGACACCGGCTTCGCCCACTTCGATTGCTATGGCTCGACGTTGAAGACGCCCAACATCGACAAGCTCGCCGCGGGCGGATTGCGCTACACCGGCTTCCACACCACGGCACTGTGTTCGCCGACACGTGCCTGTCTGATGACCGGACGCAACCACCACGCGGTCGGCATGCGTGCCGTCTCGAACTGGAACACGGGCTATCCGCACATGCGCGGTGGCATCACGCCCCGCGCGGCGACGATCGCCGAACTGTTGCGCGACCACGGATACGCGACGTTCGCCGCCGGCAAGTGGCACCTGGCGCCGATGGAAGAAACGTCGGCCGCCGGCCCACATCACAACTGGCCGCTGCAGAAGGGTTTCGATCGGTTCTACGGATTCCTGCAGGGAGAAACGGATCAGTTCCATCCCGAACTCACCCACGACAACCACCACATCGATCCGCCCGGTCGCCCTGAAGACGGATACCACGTCAGCGAGGACCTGATCGACACCTCGACCGGATGGATCCGCGACCTCGTCTCGGTCCGTCCCGATCGACCGTTCTTCCTCTACCTCGCGTTCGGCGCGATGCATGCGCCGCACCAATCGCCCGAGGCCTACCGCCAACGGTGGCGCGGCGCATTCGACGAGGGCTACGACGTCATGCGTGAGCGCTGGTTCCAGCGCCAACTCGAGCTTGGCATCGTCCCGCCAGGCACCACGCCTGCACCGCGCAACCCCGGCGTCCCGCCGTGGGACACCCTGACCGCGAACCAGAAGGCGTTCTCGTGCCGGCTGCAGGAAGCGTTCGCGGCGATGCTCGAACACACCGACGATCAGATCGGCCGGCTCGTCGCGTTCCTCGAGCAACACGATCAGCTCGACAACACGCTGCTGATGGTGCTGTCCGACAACGGTGCCAGCCGCGAGGGCGGTCCGTTCGGGGTGATGGACGAGTTCAGCTTCTTCAACGCGATGTTCGAGAACATCGACGAGCTCGCCGAGCACCGGCTCGACGACATCGGTGGCCCGCACTCGCACAGCAACTATCCGTGGGGTTGGGCGCAAGCCGGCAACTCGCCGCTTCGTTGGTACAAGCAGAACACCTACGGCGGTGGGGTGCGCGACCCGCTGGTGATCCACTGGCCGGACCGCATCACCGATCACGGCGCGATTCGTACCCAGTTCTGTCACGCAGTCGACATCGCAGCAACGGTGCTCGACATCACGGACGCGCCGGTGCCGGAACAGTTCGGCGGACATCCGCAGATCCCGTTGCACGGTCGGTCGATCGCGGCGACCTTCGACGACGCGTCTGCGGCGGCGCCGCGTTCGGTTCAGTACTTCGAGCAGATGGGCCACCGCGGCATCTGGGTCGACGGCTGGAAGGCGACGACCTATCACGACGCCGGGCACGCGTACGACGACGACGAGTGGGAGCTGTTCCATCTCGACGAGGACTTCTCCGAGACCCACGACCTGGCTGCAGAAATGCCGGTGAAGCTGCGCGAGATGATCGACACATGGTGGACGCAGGCGGGAGAGATGGGTGTGCTGCCGCTGGATGACCGGACCATCGAACTGTTCGGTGGCGCGCCGCGTCCCGGGAGCCCGCACGCCCGTGGTCGCTACGACTACCTCGCGCCGATCTCGCACATCCCCTCCGACGCATCGCCATCGCTCGGTGGCCGTGAGTGGACCTTGACCGCCGACATCGTCGCCGTGGCCGACACGACGGAGGGCGTGATCTACGCCCGTGGCAGTCACAACCTCGGTCACAGCTTCTTCATCAAGGACGGCGTCCTGCACTTCGATTACAACGCGCTCGGTACCCACCAACGAGCGTCCGCACCGCTGACGCTCGCGCCCGGACCGCACACGCTCACCGTCGACTTTCGCCGCGACGGCAAGCGCGGCATCGTCGCCATCGGGGCGGATGGTGCCGAACTGGCCAGCGCTGTGATCCCGCGCATCGTGCGCATGCTCGGCTCGACCGGGCTCGACATCGGGCGGGATGCCCTGTCACCCGTCGTCGACGACTACGAGGGTCCGTTCCCGTTCACCGGCGCCATCGAGCGAGTCAGTTTCGAGATCCACACCAGACGCGACCGTGCCGACATCGACGCGATCGCCCGCACCGAATTCGCGAGGGAATGACGATGTCGACCGAGACACATGCTGAGCCTGCCACCACCGACCTCGTCCTCGATTCGCTGCAGCGGCGAATGAAGGCGCTCGCCTCGCTCTACGAAGAAGCGGTCGAGACGATGACGATCGACCACGTCAACCACTTCGAACGCGAGGGCGTGGTGCCGATCGCCTTCTGCCTGTTCCACATCATCAACATGATGGATGCATCGTTCATGTTGATGACCGGGACGCCGCCGATCTGGAACGACGACTGGCAAGCGCGGGTGCAGATGACCATCAACGACCACGGGAAGCACAAGACGGTCGAGGAGATGGTGCATCAGCGCATCGGCGACTACGAAGCGTTCAAGCAGTACATGCGTGCCGTGTTGTCGCGGACCGAAGCGTGGTTGCAGGCGCTCGATCCGGCCGAGCTCACAAGGGTGCTCGTGACGCGACCGTTCCCGCACTACATCGCGAACACGTACAGTGCCCGCGTCGCAGGGCCGCAGGGCATCACGTTGCTCGATGCGACGGAGTGCTGGATCTACCAGCACGGACTTCGGCACATGGGCGAGATCGAGCTTGCCCGCGGACTCGTCGGCCTGCACGGGATGACGTCGTAGTCCTCGGCTGACGGCAAGTCTCAGCAGAAGCTCAGGATCCTCCCCGGGAGTTCCCGGGGTCGCGTCGTCACACTCAGGGCACCACAGGACCGCGAACGGAGACCACCATGGATGCCCTGATCGTCGACGACGACAAATCAGTGCGAGACGCGCTGTCTCGTGCGCTGCGATCCGAGGGTTACGACGTCGAGCTCGCTGCCTCCGGTGGCGATGCACTCGGCTATCTCGCCTCACAGACCACCGATGTCATCGTCCTCGATGTGGGCATGCCCGGTCTCGATGGCCTGGAGACGTGCCGGATGATCCGCGCCAAGGGTGACGACGTGCCCGTGTTGATGCTCACGGCGCGGTCGGGCATCGCCGATCGTGTGGCCGGGCTGGATGCGGGAGCAGACGACTACCTGATCAAGCCGTTCGCGCTGGAAGAGTTGTTTGCCCGACTCCGCGCGCTTCTGCGACGTCAGACCCCCGCTGTTGCGTCGCTCGAGACGGCGACGTTGCTGTCGTTCGGCGGGGTGCGCCTCGACGCAACCGCTCACGAGGTGACGGTGGCCGGCGAGCCGGTGCAGCTGACCCGCACCGAGTTCGCGCTGCTCGAACTGTTCATGCGTCATCCGCGCCAGGTTCTGACGCGAGAGATCATCTTCGAACAGGTGTGGGGTTACGACTTCGGTGCCAACTCCAATTCGTTGGAGGTCTACATCGGCTACCTCCGGCGCAAGACCGAAATCTGTGAGCAGCCACGCCTCATCCAGACCATTCGGGGGGTCGGATACGTTCTTCGCGACGGCTGAACCGCGCACCCATCGGTTCGACGGGTCATGCTGGGTATCCGGCTGACGGAATGCGGCCGAGATCGAGGAGTGGTGATGGAGATTGCAGGTGCGCCGCCGGCGGCCGATTCGAGACGGTGGTTCGCGCTCGTCATCTTGTCCAGCGCGCTGTTCATCATCGTGCTCGACAACACGATCCTCAACGTCGCCGTGCCGACCATCACGCGCGACTTCCACACGGACGTCTCGGCGCTGCAGTGGGTGATCTCGGGCTACTCGCTCGTGTTCGCCGCGTTGCTCATCAGCTTCGGGCGATTGGGCGACATCGTCGGTCGGCGACGGATGTTCGTCATCGGCGCGTGTCTGTTCGCGTTCGGATCGCTGGTTGCGTCGCTGTCGCATTCCGTATGGCAGTTGTTCATCGGCGAGTCCGTTCTGGAAGGCATCGGGGCCGCAGCGATGTTGCCGGCGACGCTGTCGATCATCTCGGCCACGTTCATCGGCCGCGAGCGCGGCAGCGCCTTCGCCGTGTGGGGTGCGGTGGCCGGTGGCGCGGGCGCCCTCGGGCCGTGGGTCGGCGGCATCCTCACGACCGACTACTCGTGGCGCTGGGCGTTCCGGATCAACGTGGTCATCGCACCGCTTGCGGCCATCGCGGCCCTCCTCGTCGTACGCGAATCTCGCGACGAGAGGGCCAAGGGCGTCGATCCGCTCGGTGTCGCCGTCGTCACGGTGGGTCTCGTTGCCCTGGTGTTCGGCATCATCGAAGCCAGCCGCTACGGATGGTGGAAATCAATCGACAGCATCTCGATCGGTGGTCTGTCACCGGTCCCCCTGGCGATCGTCCTCGCGGTGATCACGCTGTCGTTCTTCGTCGTGATCGAACGTCGGCGCGTCGCTGCCGATCGAGCCGTCGTGTTCGACTTCAACGATCTCGTCCACCCCGGCTTCCGCTATGGACTCATCAACACGACGGTGTTGGCCATGGGCGAGTTCGGCGCGTTCTTCGTCATCCCGATCTTCCTCCAGGCCGGCTTGCACCTCAGCGCCGTCCGCACCGGCACGTGGATGCTGCCCGCCGGCGGCGCAGTCTTCCTCGGCGGTGGCCTCGGTGGCGGGCTCAGCCGCCGCTTCGGTCCCAAGTACGTCATCACCGCCGGCCTGACGCTCGAGGCGATCGGCATCGGCCTCTACGCCTTCGCGTTCGCGACCGACACGACGTTCTTCAACCTCCTGCCCGGGTTGATCGCACATGGCATCGGCATCGGTTTCGCGACAAGCCAATTGACGAACGTCGTGCTGAGTGACATCCCTCCCGCGAAGGCCGGGTCGGCCAGCGGTGCGTCGGGCATGGTGCGCCAGGTCGGCACCGCGCTGGGCATCGCGCTCATCGGCGCGATCTTCACGTCGCGGTCGGCACAGCGGATCCGCGTCGGTTTGAACCGGATCAGCGGCCTCACTGCGGCGCAACGTGATCAGATCCTGGCCGGCGCCACGAACGGGCTGGGCAAGCCACCCGCTGCCGGCGCCAACCCGCAGGTCGCGTCAGCGGTTTCGTCCGGCATCGTGGACGCCGCACGAGCGGCCGTGACCTTTGCGTGCGTCATCGTCGTGATCGGTGCACTGCTGTCGCTACTGGTTCCCAACATCCCGCCCGACACCCAGTCCCGCCCCGCGCACACCTGAGTCCGGCCGGCCACTTCTTCGCTGGTTCTCAGTGTCGTCTTGCGCTGCTCTCATGCCCGCAGCGTTGACTCGACCCGTGGCACTCATCGGCATCCGCCGAGTTCCGGAGGCCACGGCGGCCACGCCGAGTTGGGGTGGCCGCGCGAGAAAGGACACCAATGATTCCCAGCAAACGAATTGTTTTGGCCGGCCTCACCGGCGTTGCGATCACGCTCGGCGCAGCCGGCGTCGCCAACGCAGCATCGTCGACCAACGGCCCGGGTGGCGGTCACAAGCCCACGTGGACGTCGTCGGTGACGATCACCGAGCCCACGGCCGGAACCAAGCCGACGGATGCGCAGTTGCAGGCGGCGGCGAAGATCACGAGTGATGCGGCGTCGGCTGCGGCGCTGGTGAAGGTGCCGGGCACTGTGAAGTCGGTGTCGTTGCGTGATGTGGGGGGCAACGTCGTGTATGTCGTGGACGTGACGGCGACGGCCGGTGGCGAGTATCACGTGGTCATCGATGCCGGCAATGCGGCCGTGCTCGACAGCCACACCGGCGGAGTCGGCCGTGGAGATCGTGGACATGGTGGAACTGCTCGCGGACACGGGGGCAAGGCAGTTGCGTCGGGCACCACGGGCTCGAAGAGCGCCACGTCGACGGCTGCGTCCTGAGCGCTGGTCGATTCGATTGACGCCCGGAGGAGGGCTGGCGATTGTCCAGCCCTCCTCCGAGGTGTCTCAGCCGGCCGATCTGAGTGGTGTCATGACCTGCTCGACGAATCGCAGGGCCGGCTCCGGGCTCGGTGGATGACCGAAGTCCATCACGAAATGCCCGACGCCGAGTGAGCGCATGCGATCGAGCGCATCGAGCAACGTTGCTGATTCGCCGTCGGTGGTGGGCAGCGGCCGCTCGAGCGTCACGCTCAGCTCGATGTCGTTCGGGTCGCGACCAGCGGCCTCGGCCGCACGATGCACGATGTCGCGCTTGCGAATCCACGCGGCCTCGTCACGAATCGAGCCGTTCCAGATGTCGGCCAGGCGACCGACGAGCGGCAGGCCGATCTGCTCGCCCGACGCGCCGATGCAGATCGGGGGCACGACCGCGGGCAGCGGCGGAGCAGCAGCACCGTCGATCGAGAAGTACGTGCCCGTGAACGTCGGGGCGTCCTCCGTCCACATCGCCCGACAGATCGCGATCACCTCTTCGAGTTGGGCGAAGCGCACGGCAGGGCGAGGGAAGTCGTACCCGTAGGCGCGGTATTCGTCCTCGCGCCAGCCCGCGCCGATGCCGAGGATGAAACGGCCGCCGGACAGCGTCTGCAACGTGGCAGCCATCTTCGCCGTCAACGATGGATGCCGATAGCCGTGGCCGAGGACGTGGTGGCACAAAAACACGTCGGGGAACTTTGCAGCGAGCCACGTCAGGGTCGTCCATGCCTCCATGAACGGGTCGGTCTTGGCATCGAAGCCGTAGAAGTGATCGGCTATCCAGAGTGAATCGAAGTGAGGGAGCACCGTGGGAAGGATGTGTCGCTCTTGGTACATGACGATCGGCTGATGGTCACTCCAGCGGTTGCCGATCACCGGTGAGAGCCATCCGAATCGCACGTCATCCGTCACCGTGGAACCTCTTCTCGCATGTTCATCTGTGGCCGACCATACATCGCCCCCGGTCAGTGACGGTCCCCGGCCCGAGCGGGCATGGCGCCTAATCTCGCACGCAACGGGCGCGGTGAAAACTCTGCTGTGAGGGACTGGTCGAATTGAAAAACGCAACACATGGAATCGCCCGCCGCTGCGCCGCGGTCGTGGTGGCAGTGCTCGGTTGCCTGGCTCTGTCGACATCGGTGGCGCACGCCGGTTTGGGTGGCAGTGCGACGCCGACGTTCCCCGATGTCGTGACGGTCGGCGACACCAACGTGCCGGCGTCGATCCAGCTGACCAACCAGAACACCGGGGCACAGGCCGGCGCGACGAACACGGTGTGCAACTTCGGCGACGGCGCTCCGTGCCCGGCCGGTGCGCCGGGCATCACGCTGACGCCCTCGTGCGGGTTGCTCGGTCTCGAATCCAAGTGTGACTCCGCCGGCACGGATCCGGGCGTCCTCAAGGTGAGCGCGACGGGACTGGGCAAGACGGGTACGGCATGTGCCGGCACCACGTTCGACATCGCCGTGATCGAGCCGCTGACGGGCAAGTTGCGGATCACGCCGCAGGGTGGCGGGCACGTCTTGCTTGCGGGCGTCAACGCCACCTGCGAGATCGACTTCACGTTCGACGTCCTCAAGGTCCCCGCCATCGATCAAGACCCCGCGCCCGGTGTGCAGACCGTCCAGATCACCGACAACACCCAGTGGTTCTCCGCGCTCACGAACACCAACCGCGGTACCTCGAACGGCATGACCGTGCTCCAGGCGACCCCATCGATCGCGACGACGGCATCGGCCAATGCCGGCCTCGGCGGCCAGGTGACCGATCACGCAACCGTCACCGGACGCTTCAGTCCGCTCGCCGGATCCACGGTCAAGTTCTCGCTGTACGGCCCGAACGACGCGTCGTGCGCCAGTGCGCCGGTCTTCACCTCCACCGTCGCAGTCGCCGCTGACGGCACCGCGACGTCCGCCGGGTACACACCCGCCGCAGCCGGCGCGTACCGCTGGATCGCGGCGTACAGCGGCGATGCCAACAATGCCGCGGTGACCGCAGCATGCAACGGCACCAACGAGAACGTCTCCATCGCCTCCGCGACGCCGACGATCGCGACCGCGGCTTCGGGCAGCGTGCCACTGGGCCTGCAGATCTCCGATCAGGCCACCGTGTCGGGTCGCGTCAACCCGGTCCCCGGAGCCACCGTGACGTTCAAGCTCTATCCGCCCGGCGACACGGCCTGCACGGCGCCACCCGTGTTCACGTCGAGCGTTGCGATCAACGCCGACGGCACCGCGACGTCAGCGCCCTTCACGCCGACCCTGCCCGGCACGTACCGCTGGGTCGCGAGCTACAGCGGTGACGCCAACAACGTGGCCGTGACCGCGCCGTGCAACGGAGCGAACGAGAACGTCGATGTCGGCGTCAGCGTCTCGCCGACACTGGCCACGACAACCTCGGCGACGTTGCTCGTCGGCGGCCAACTCGTCGATCAGGCAACCGTGACCGGCCGGGTGAACCCGACCCCCGGTTCGACCGTCACGTTCAATCTGTATGGGCCCAACGACGCGACGTGCGCGAGTTCGGCGATCTACACCTCGACCGTCGCACTCAACGGTGCCGGCTCAGCCACATCTGGCGCCTACACACCGACTGCCGCCGGCGTCTACCGCTGGATCGCCAGCTACAGCGGCGATGCGAACAACAACCCGGTCAGCGGCAAATGCGGTGAGTCGACCGAGACCGCGAACGTCAAGCCCGTTGCTCCCTCGATCTCCACGGTCGCGTCAGGCAACGTTGCGTTCGGCGGGCAGATCTTCGACCAGGCGGTCGTCAGCGGGCGAGTCAATCCGCTGCCCGGTGGAAGCGTGACCTTCACGCTGTTCGGTCCGGACGACGCGACGTGTTCGAAGCCTGCCATCTTCACCTCGGCGGTCGCGATCAACCCCGACGGCACGGCATCGTCAGCCCCGTACGCGCCGAGCGTCGTCGGCACGTATCGTTGGGTCGCGAGCTACAGCGGTGACGCCAACAACAGTCCGGCAGCCGAGGCGTGCAACGGAGCCAACGAAGGTGTGCAAGCACTCGGCCCCGACCTGCAGCAGTCACTGCCGGCCACGGGATCACGAACGACCGGCCCGTTGGCACTCGGTGCGCTGTTCGTGCTCACCGGATACCTGATGCTCATCGCCACTCGTCGCCGTGCTCGGGTCACACGCTGACGGCGAGCGCCCTCCCGATCCGCAGCAGTACGTCGTCGACCTCGGCCGACGTCGTCTGGAAGCTCGTCACGAATCGCACCTGTCCGCGTCCCATCGCGTAGAACAGGAGACCGTCTTCGGCCATCGCCGCTGCGGTCGCGTCGTCGACGCGTGCGAACAACATGTTCACCTCGGCGGCGTTGACGCATTCGACGCCGAGTTCGACCAGGCCCGCGGCGAGTCGGGTCATGGCCGAGTTGGCCGTCGTCGCCAGCCGCAGCCACAGGTCGTCGGTGAGGTACGCCTGCAGCTGCGCCGACTGGAAGCGCATCTTCGACGCCACGTGGCCGGCACGCTTGACCCGATAGACCAACTGAGCGGCGACCGCAGGGTCGAAGCAGACGATGGCGTCGGTGGTGAGTGCACCGTTCTTCGTCGCTCCCAGCGAGATGACATCGGCACCTGCCCGCCACGTGAGGTCCGCTGGTGAACAGCCCAACGCGACGATTGCGTTCGCAATCCGTGCGCCGTCGATGTGGACGCGCAGATTGCGCGTGCGCGCGATCGCAGCGAGTTCGGTGACGTGATCGACCGTGTAGACGGTGCCGTAGTCGGTCGGCAGCGTCAGCGACAACGCTGATGGCTGCGAGTGGTGCGGATCGCCCCACCGTGTCGCATCGAATGCTTCTCGCAGCGCGACCGGAGCAATCCGGAAGTCGTCGCCCGCGACGCCGCGCATCACGGCCCCGCCCCCGAACAGCGATGTCGCACCGCACTCGCTGTTGAGGATGTGCGCCGTCTCATGACACAAGACCGAACCCCACGGCGGGCACAGGGCCGACAGCGACAACGCATTGGCGGCCGTGCCGCTGGTGACGGGGAAGACCTCCGCGGTCGGATGTTCGAAGACCTCGCGGACGGTGTCGCGAAGGCGTGCTGTCCACGGATCGTCGCCATACGCGAGCGACGAGCCCGTGTTCGAGGCGGCGATCGCGGCCAGGATCTCCGGGGCCGCTCCGGCGGCATTGTCGCTGCGCAACTCGATCGGTGTGTTCACGAACTCGTTTCTAGCAGCGTGGCACCGGCTGACACACTTGGCCCATGCAGCGCAGGTTCACGCAAGTCGATGTGTTCACCGATGTCGCCTACCGGGGCAACCCGTTGGCCGTCGTCCACGACGCCGATGGGTTGTCCGACGACGAGATGCGACGGTTCGCGAACTGGACCAACCTGTCCGAGACCACCTTCCTGCTCACGCCCACCGACCCGGGCGCGGACTACCGCGTCCGCATCTTCACGCCGGTCTCCGAGCTTCCCTTCGCGGGGCACCCGACGTTGGGCACGTGTCACGCATGGCTCGCCGCCGGCGGGACGCCTCGCATCGCGGACGTGATCGTGCAGCAGTGCGCAGCGGGGCTCATCAAGGTGCGGCCTTCACCGTCGGGTCTCGCCTTCGCCGCGCCGCCGCTGATTCGCTCGGGACCTGTCGACGATGCCCTGATCGATCACATCGCCGAGGTCCTGCGCGTCGAGCGCGACGTCTTCGTCGACGTCGCGTGGGCCGACAACGGTCCGGGCTGGGTGGCCGTCCTGCTTGCGTCCGCCGATGCAGTGCTCGCGCTGCGCCCCGGCCCGACCGACATGGACATCGGCATCGTCGGACCGTACCCGGCAGGCTCGCCCCAGGCGATCGAGGTACGAGCGTTCTTCCCCAAGGACGGCTCGACGACGGAGGATCCCGTGACGGGCAGCCTGAATGCGTCGCTGGCGATGTGGCTGCTCGGCAGCGGCCGCCTCAGCGCACCGTACGTCGCGAGCCAGGGCACCGCCATCGGTCGCGCCGGCCGTGTTCGCGTGTCGCAGGACGAAAGCGGCACGATCTGGATCGGCGGCGGCGCCGTCACCTGCGTCAGCGGAACCGTCGACATGTGATGCGGTGACACGCCCTCACTGTCAGGTCGTGAAGTAGCCCATCACGTCAGCGACGAGATCGATGCTTCCACTGTTGTTGTAGATCGCCACCGAGCCGTCGGTGCCGAGGCGACCGATCACCATGTTGGGGATCACCGTGCCGGGCCCGGCGTTGATGTTCGATGCCAGCGGGCGTTCGCTGCCGGAGGGATAGACCGTGACATACGTGGACATCGTCGGGGTGACAACGGTGACGTTCAGCAGAACGCCGCTGACCTGTGAGCCAGGCACGCCGCGGACACCGGCGAGCTTGAGGATCACCGGATCCTGCCCGACCGGCGCGAGTGGCGCACCCGTGCCGTCGCGGGTGTCGAGAACTCGTCCGGGCTGCAACGCAACGAAACGGCCCGGCGCGTTGTCCGCGAATGAGCCGAGGACGTCGGCGACGACATGCGTCGAGCCGTTGTTGTTGAAGATGCTGATGAAGCCATCCGCGCTGACCTTCGTCAGCACCATGTTCGCGACTGTCTGCCCCGGAAACATGTTCAGGCTCGACGCCAAGGGGCGGGGGTCGGTGCCCGGCCACACGGTCAGGTAGCTGTCCGTGGTCGGCTCGGTCGCGACGACGTTGAGCGCGACGGCCTTGACATTGGTCGGTACGCCGAGCCGCCCGGCGACCTTGACGGTGATCGTCTTCTGGGCGCCGATGGTGCCGAGCGTGCCGCCCGTACCGTCGCGGGTGTCGAGCAATCGACCGGGTGTCAGGGGTTGCAGGCGGAGATTGCTGGAGGCCGTGAAGTAGCCGACGAGATCGGCGAGGAGGTGGACCGATCCACCGTTGTTGTACATCGACAGTGCGCCGCCCGGCCCGAGTTGGCTGATGACGAGGTTGGGCACGGTCACGCCGGGAACTGGGTTGAGGTTGGATGCGGCCGGCCGGGTCGTGCCACCGGGCCAGACGGTGATGAACGTCGGCACCGTGGCCTCGACGGCGGTCAGGTTCCAAGCGACAGCGGTTGCGTCAGCCGGGATGCCGAACTGCCCGGCCTGACCGAACGTCCACGTCTCGCCCTGCCCGAGCGGGCCGAGGCGTCCGCCGTTGCCGTCGCGCGTATCGAACAGCCGCAGCGGGGTGAGCGACACGAATCCGCCGGCGACCGACGGGCCGAGGACGATCGGGGTGACCGTGCTCGACGGAGCGCCGGGCGGCGAGCTGAACAGGTTGAGATTCTCGAAGCCACCGCTGACGATGCTCGTGCCGCCGCCACCCATCCAGCCGTCGAGCACGCTGCCGTACATCGACCGGAAGTCGACGTTGGAGACCATTCGTCCGTTGCGATCGACATTGGTGAGCGACGGCATCTGGCCGTACAGACCGCCGCGGACGTTCGTGCCGATGACGAACGACGTGCTCGCCGTGCCGTGGTCGGTACCGCCCGAATCGTTCGACTTCACGGTGCGCCCGAACTCGGACACGGTCATCAACGTGACGCGGTTCTGGAAGGCCGGATTGAGGGTGGCGTAGAACGCCTGCAGTGCGGAGTTGAGATCGACCAGCGTGTTCGACAGCGAATTGGTCTCGTTGGTGTGGGTGTCCAATCCGCCGGTCGAGATGTCGAGGACGCGCAAACCGATGTTGGCGTTGAGGAGCCGGGCCGCGATCGTGAGCTTGCGAGTCAGATCGCCACCGCCGGGAAGGGCGGCCTTGAACGCCGGCGCGACCTGGTTGGCGAGATCGAGCTGGCGGGTCATCGTCGAGGTATAGGTGTCGTGCAGCGCGCCGCGCCCGGGGCTCGTGGCGGACAGGGCACGGATCGCCGAATACATCCGCAGATCCGACGCCCCGGTGTCGACGCCGAACATGCCGCCGTTGGGCGGGATGCCGGCTGCTCGACGGATCACACCTTGCATGTGCAACGGGACGGACGAGTCCAGCGACGCCGCCGCGATGTCGGCGGTGGCGGCCGGCTGGCCGTCGAGCCAACGGCCGATCCAACCGGTGCCGGACGGCTGCCCGGTGTACGAGCCGTTCATCCAGATGCCCATCGAGCTGAAGTGGGAGAGGTTGGGGTTGGCGTAGCCGATGCCCTGGATCGCGGCGACCTGGCCCGCGTCGTACAGCGACTTGAGGTAGCTGAGCTGAGGGGCGAAGCCGACCGAACCGTTCACCTGCAACAGCTGGCTGGCCTTGATCGCGATGTTCGATCGGCCGCTGTAGTACGCACCATCGCCGTAGGGCACGAACACATTGGTGCCGTCCATACCGCCATAGAGCGTGATGACGATGAGGATGCCGTCCGATGGACCGATCGGTGAGCCGGCCCAGGCGGTCGGGATGCCGCCGCCGAAGAAGTCGCTCGCAATCGATCCGATCGACGCTGCGCCGAATGCACCTGCGCCGATTGCTTGCAGGAATGTGCGACGGGTCCAGCCGCCGGGGCCCGGGCGTTCGTCGTTGATGTCCGGAGTGGACAGGTGGCGCCGGGCGTCGCGGGCGGAGATGTCTGGATCAAGCATGTTCAGCCCACATTCATTTCGCCGCTCAACATCACGAGCACGAGGAGATTGGTGACGGAGCCCGTGTTGTTGTTCGCAGCACGTTCCGCTTGGAAGTCGTTCATCAATGCCGTGCGTGTGCTGTCGGCCAGCGGGTAGACGCTGAACGTCTTGGCCACGGAGTCGACAGCGTCGCTCACCGACATCGCGTACAGGTTGTTGTAGCCGTTGTTCGAGCGCATCACCGATGCGACTCTCTTGGCGAAGTTTGCCCGTCCGCTCAACGCGCTCGTCGTCAACCAGTAGCTGTTGCTCTTCCACCCGGCGACGTTCGGTGGGTTGAAGACTGTCTGACCCATTCCGTCGGCGTAGTTCAGCAACCCGACCGCGTTGGACGTCAGTCCGCTCCCGGCGAGTATGGCGACGGCCCATTCGGTCGGCGTTCGTACCAGTCCCTGCTTGGCCGCTGGTGAATAGAACTCGGGACGGTTGAGGATCGCGCGAACCAGCGGCTTGATCTCCAGGTTGTTGGCGACGAACAGCGTTGCGAGGTCGGTGAGGATGTTGTCCTCGATGCCCGGGTAAGCGAGGAACTCCCAGATCCGCCGGGCGATGCGGCGGGCAGTGATCATCTGCTTGTCGACGTTGTCGTGCAGGATCTCGTTGATGATCCCGGGTCCATCCCAGTTCTTGGTCGTCCCGAAGAACGTCTTGAGATCGCCGTCGTGCTTGGTCGAGCGGTACTCGTACTGGTTGGTGGTGTTGTCGTAGTTGTAGCCGGTCCATGCTCGAGCGGCAGCCGTGACGTCGTCCTCGGTGTAGTTACCGACACCCAGCGTGTAGAGCTCCATCAGCTCGCGGGCGAAGTTCTCGTTGGGTGCCGTCTTGTAGTTGACGGCGTTGTTCAGATACAGGATCATCGCTGACTCGAGCGCCATCGCCTGTGTGAACGTCAGCAGGTTGCCCAGACAGCTCGTCCGGTAGAGCTGGTTCTGATGGGTCATGTGATCGGTGCGGCCCACCACGTTCCACTCGCTGGTGAACAGCCCGTGCCAGAACAGCGTCATCTTCTCCTCGAAGGGCCGCGGCCGGGTGGCCATCGAGTCGACCCACCAGTTGTACGCGCTGACGTATTGGTTGTATCCGTTGTTGTTGTCATGGACCTGCAGCGCAGCGGGAACCTGCGGGTTCGCGTTGGCCGTGAAGTCGATGACGTTCTCGACCGCGTCGCTCAACGCCAGCGGCGTGAGCTCGTCGATACGTGACTGTCTGGCCACGAACTCCGTGCGGCGTAGAAGATGGGCGATGTCGCTTGGATCGGCCATCGCTCAACGGCCCCCGTCTCGATGCATCACTCTTCATCGGCCACCTCGCGTGCGGCCTTGATCAATCTCAACGGAATATCAGCAGCTGACGTGCCGATCAGCAGCGTTCCGTCAAGGTCCCACCGACCGTGTTCGATTTCGGGTGAGCAGCCGAGGGGTGGCGCTGACGAGATCGTTGTGATCGGTCACTCGTGGCCCCATTCCCGAACCCGGTACAGGGCGTGGACCTCGCGAGTCGCGTCGTCCATCGACTGAGACCATCGCACGGCGCGCTCTTGGAGGATGACGGTCGTTGTGTCGCTCGAGTCGTATTCCGTCCGCGTGCGCCGATCAGCGCGCTTCACGTAGTGCGCAGGACAACCCGACGCGACGCCGGCCATCACGAGCGCACGTCTCGGTGAGTCGATCTCAGGAGCGTTCAGGTGCGCCAGCTCGAGTTGGAGGGCCCACACGAACCACATGATGTCCGAGTCGATCGTGTGTCGACCGGCGGTGCGCCGACGCGAATCACCCGGCGGGATACGCGCCAGGCGGTCGGTGGCATCCGGCAGCGTGTCGGTCGCGAAGTGGTGGATGGCTCGCAGGTAGTCGACGCGCTGAGCGTCTGTGATCAGGCATCCGAAGTGCTCGTCGAACAGCGAGCCGACGAGCTGGTCGTACTCGAGTGCCGCCCGGGCGACCGAGGGTGCACGCCCACAAGTGGAGAATGCGTCGCGACTGTCGCGGCCGACTGCCCGGCGCTTCCATGCGTCGTACACGGGTGGGGTCGTTCGGCGCGGCACCAACTGCTCGAGCAAGCCCGGCCGCTCGCCGTCACCGAAGTAGAAGTATCCGTGGGATTCGGGGTGGTAGATGTCCCAGTACTCCGTCCACGCGTCGAGCGCTGCGAAGTAGGACGCGTACCGCGCGAGGTCGTCACTGGTTGCGGCAGAGAGGCCGGCCGCCCCCAGCCCCTCTGCCACATCCGGCCTCACGTCAACCCAGCGCGATCGCGTTGCGGCCGGTGAACGCGGCGAGCTCGTGCTGCACGAAGCGGCCAACGTGCTCGCCGACGGTCTTGCTGAGGGTGGGGTTCTTGAACTGCAGGGACAGGTTCAGGATGGCAACGGCGATCCGAACGTCGTTCAGCGATTCGACGCCCCAACCATCGACCCACACCGGAACGCCGTCAGGTCCGATGACCCAATGCGGGGCGTCCGACCCCTCACCTCCGAGATACAAGAGTTCCATGATCTTCTCCTTTGGTGCTCGACGACCGATCGGCCGCACGCACCACACAGACTCGGTTCGGCGACCGGAGATACATGGATTTCTGGAGACCCGGGAAGGCTCAGCTGATCGCGATGCGGATCGGTTCGGTGTGCCGCGGTCGAAGCAACCGGCCGAGCCCCAGGGTCGCGATCAACAGCACACCTGAACCGATGGTGATCAGCCGCAACGAGGTCGCGTCCGCGAGTGGGCCTTCGATGAAGAGTCCGAGCGGATAGGCGAAGCCGAGGATGAAGTTGTTGACGGTCATCGCCCTGCCCCGAAGTTCGGCCGGCGCGGATTGCTGGGTCACCGACGAGAAGCTGGAGATGCACGCCATGTAGCCACCCCCGGTGAGGGCGAGCGCGAACGCTGCGACGACGATGTTCGGTGACGCGCCGTACAGCACGAGCGCGGGAGGGAACAGACACACCGCGCCCACCATCGTGCGGCGCATCCCGAATCGGTGCGTGACCGCTCCCATCGATGCGCCTGCGATGACGGCCCCGACGCCCTGCGCCGTGACGAGCAATGACGTGCCGCCCTGCTTGGTGTGGA
Source organism: Acidimicrobiales bacterium (assembly GCA_038227995.1). Lineage (GTDB taxonomy): Bacteria > Actinomycetota > Acidimicrobiia > Acidimicrobiales > Ilumatobacteraceae > WLMZ01. The sequence continues at coordinate 138,641 of JBBRPP010000009.1, read as the reverse complement.
ACACCTTGGTCGCGATCTGGGCGATGAAGCCCACGAACGGCGCACCGATCAGTGACACCGCGAACATGACGGGAACCATCGAGCGGACCGCTGGGTTCGAGCGCGCGAAGGCGACGGAATCCCGCATCGACTGGATCACCGAGCGGCTCGTCCGCGGTGACCGAGGTATTCGAGCGAACGCGACCGCGGCGATCACTGCGAGGAAGCTGATCGCGTTGCACCACAGCGCGGCGGGGACCCCTCCGAGCCAGATCGCGATGCCGGCCATCGTCGGGCCGAGGATGCGCCCGAGGTTCCACTGGGTGCTGCTCAACCCGATCGCTGCGACCAGTTCCTCCGGCGGGACGAGGTCCGGCAACGTGGTTTGGAACGACGGGAAGCCGATCGCGTTCGTGCATCCGCCGGCGAGAGCGAACAGCGCGAGCAGACCGGGCGTCGCTCTGCCGGAGGCGACCAGCGCGGCGACACTGGCCGCGATCACCACCGAGATGCTGTTGGTCACGATCAGGATCGTCCGTCGCCGGTAGCGATCCGCCCACGCCCCGCCGACCGGGCTGAGGATCGCCGTTGGCAGGAACCCGGCTGCGGCGACCACACCGGACCACGACGCCTTCGACGTGTCGGCCACGTAGTAGCTCAGCGCCGTCGTCTCCATCCAGGTGCCGACGTTCGACACCATCGCGCCGATCCACACCAGCAGGAACGCCCGTCGCCGAAACGGAGCGAATGAGGCGGACGGCATGCTTGCCCGACGTTACCGCTCACGCCGTGGTGTGCGGTGTCCGGATTTCGGTCGATCGAGTTGTCGACCGGGGCGCTCAGTAGTGCGTCTGGCAGTGAGGGGCGAGGCTGGTCGTGAAGAACACATCGGCGCGAGCCAGCACCTCGGCGCTCCGTGCCGTCAGGCGACGGCCGGCTTCCAGCGCGGATGGCAGGACGCCGCCGTAGAGCAGCGAGCTGAAGGCCGAGTGCGTGGCAACGAGGTCGGGACGCGAGCGAACCTTGCGGCACGATGCGTCGTCCGGTCCGCCCTCGATCGCCCAGCGCACGCCATCGACCTCGATCACGAACCGCTCGACCGTGCGATATGTCCGCGCCCCGAAGCAGATCGATGGATCGAGGACGTTGACCCAGACGCCGTCGTTGAGATCGGTCGTGCGAAGGGCGCGTTGGTTTTCGAGCAGGTATGGCAATGGGTCGTCGATCGGTATGCAACGCGACCGGATGCCGGCGACGAGATCGACGCCGAGTAGCACCTGCCACAGCGCGGCATGCGCCTGCGGCGTGGTCGCGACGAGCTCGATCAGCTCCATCGTGTGCGCGGGGTGCCCGTCGTTCCACTCGTCCTTCACGGTGTACACGGCGAAGCCGTCGGCGTGCACGAGGTACTGCGCATTGGTTCCGGTCGTGTGCTCGGCGCGGACGGCGGCGAGCAGGTCGTGAAACGCCAACGAGCGGCTGACCTCGCCCGTGCGGCAGCGGCGGAAGCGCTCCCACAGGGGTGCGATGACGTCGACGATGTCCTCGCCGTCGACGAATCGGACACCGTGATCAGCAGTTCGGTACTCCTCGCGCAACCGGGTCGAGCGTGGATCGATCGACGTCACGCGCACCTGCGAGCCGATGCCGTAGCCGAGGTGCTCGTAGATGCCGCCTTCCGATGCGCCGAGTGTGGCGAGCGGTTCGCCGCGCGCGTCGATGTCGTCGTGTACGGCCGAGACGACCCGTCGCATCAGCCCCTGGCGACGATGCGTCGCGGCGACGGACACCCACGTCGTGCCGCCCATCGGCACCGACGCACCACCGGGCAATGTGACGTCGAGCGCGTACGACGATGCGACGCCGACGACTTCGCTGTCGTCGAACGCGACACGGAACCGGCTGAGGTCGTGGAGCGGCCGGCGAAGGTCCATCTCCGCCTGGGTGTAGGTGTTGCCGAAGGCGCGACCATCGGCGCGGCAGACGGCCGGCCATTCGTCCTCGGTCGGCGGACGGATCTCGATCGACATGCGGGCAGTCTGGCATGTACACCGTCGGCGGTGGCAGGTAGTTTCGGGCGCATGACTTCTGTTCACACCGCGACGTACGACCCGGCTCGCGTCGTGTCCGATCTCCGTGCGCTTGCTGACCGGACCGGCGGCCCGGAAGGCAGTCGGCGGCTGTGCTGGACGCCCGAGTGGCTCGAGGCGCGGGCGCTGTTCCGCGAGTCGCTGGCGACGTTGCCGGTCGACATCGAGACCGACGAGGCCGGAAACCTGTGGGCCTATCTCCGCGGCACCAGCGACGACATGATCGTCGTCGGCTCGCATCTCGACAGCGTGCCGAAGGGTGGCTGGCTCGACGGTGCGCTCGGCGTGATGGCGGGTGTCGAACTCATCCGCGCGCTCGCCGCCGAGGGCACGCCGCCGGTGACGGTCGCGGTCGTCGACTGGGCTGACGAAGAAGGGGCACGTTTCGGCCGCAGCCTGTTCGGTTCGGCCGCCGTCGTCGGATCGCTCGACACCGAAGCCGTGTCACACCTTGCCGACAAGGAGGGCAACAGGTTGCCCGACGTGATCGGCGAACATGGCATCCACCTCGACACGATCGATGGCGCCCGCACCCGGCTGAAGAACGTCAAGGCGTACCTCGAGGTCCACATCGAGCAGGGTCCCGTGCTCGAAGCGATGAACAGGGGCATCTGCACGGTGACCGGCACTAAGGGCATCGAACGTGAACGGATCACGTTCCGCGGCCAGGCCGCTCATTCGGGCACGATGCCGATGGAGATGCGCCGCGACACGTTCCTGGCTGCCGCCCGCTTCGGCCTCGCGTTGGCCGAGATCGGTCGCGCCCACGACGGCGTCACCACTGTTGGTCACATCCAGTGCTGGCCGGGTGTCGTCACCGCAGTGCCCGGCGAGACCAAGGTCGCGATGGACATGCGCCACATCGATCACGGTCATCTCGCGGCGATGTTCGCCGAGGCCAAACAAGCCGCCGCCGACGCAGCTGCGGCCGAAGGTTGCACCGTCGAGTTCGAGCACATCTTCCGCATCCCGCCGATGCCCTTCCATCCGCGGCTGCTCGACGCGGCTCGCGAGAGCGTGCGCGAAGTCGAAGGACACGATGTCGAACTGCCGAGTGGAGCTCTCCACGACGCGAGCGAAATGGCCCGGGAGGTGCCCACCGTCATGATCTTCTCCTCGTCGATCGCCGGCCTCAGCCACACCAAGGAAGAGGACACTCCAGACGAACATCTGCACATGGCGGCAGACGCGTTCCACCGAACGTGTCGCCGCGCGATCGATCTCGTCGTGGCGGGGGAGCTGTGAACGTCGTCGGCGTGCAGCACGTCTCCATCGGCGTTCACGATGTCGATGCGTCGATCGAGTTCTACGGCTGGTTGGGCCTGACGGTCAACCCGGCGCGACCCGATTTCGGCTTCCCCGGGGCGTGGCTCTTCGCCGGAGGCGAGCAGGTCCACCTGATCCAATCACCGAAGCAGACGCCGGGGATCGAGAACCATTTCGCCCTGGTGGTCGACGATCTCGAGACCTGTCTCGCTGATCTCGCCGTGCATGGCGTCGATGTGTCGAACCGGATGCATGTCCCCGGTGCCGGCAAACAGGCATTTCTGAAGGACCCCAGCGGCAACGTGATCGAACTCAACCAGCCCGACTGACCAGACCCGAACGCGTACGATCGATATGTGAGCGCTGACGGCAATCGACGACTTGGCCGTTCCCGTTCGTCCGCACTACGCATGTCGCAGCGGCGACGGCTGACCGTCGGCGGAGCAGCGGGGCTGGCGGTCGGAATTGCCGTTGCCTTCATCGCTCCCTGGGAGGTCTCGGTGTTGAGCGGCTGGGATCTCGCCGCGTTCGTCATCAGCGGATCGGTGTGGATGTTCTTACCCGCCCTCGATGGGGAAGCGACGCGAACGGCGGCATCGCGCGAGGACCTCAGCACCGTCAACGATGATCTGATCGTGCTGCTCGCGAGTGTGATCAGCCTTGTCGGTGTCGTGCTCGCGCTGGTCGCGGCCAAGGATCAAACCGGATCGCTGAAGGCGGTGACGACCTCGATCGCGGTCGCCACTGTCGTCGTCTCGTGGATCACCGTCCACACGATGTTCACGCTGCGGTACGCGCGCCTCTACTACGACGATCCCGAGGGTGGCATCGACTTCCAGAGCGATGCACTGCCCGACTATCTCGACTTCGTCTATCTCGCGTTCACGGTCGGCATGACGTTCCAGGTCTCGGACACCAACATCTCGGACCGGCAGATTCGCCGTGCCATCACCCGCCACGCGTTGCTCGGTTACGTCTTCGGTACTGTCATCATCGGCGTGACGATCAATGTTGTCGGCGGACTCATCTCATAGTGACGCGGGTGTGGGTACATTGACCACGCACGATCGAGGAGATCAACATGCCCGAGAAGTCACCCCAGAAGCCAGCAGCCAAGAAGGCCGGGAAGTCGCTCAAAGAAAAGCGCGAGGTGAAGCGCGAGAAGCAGAGCAAGAAGGGCGGCTGACCGTCGGCCCCAGCCGCCGGCCCGACCCGCCGGCCGTCAGCGTCAGCGGAACTCGTCGAGCTTGGCCGTCGCGTCCGCAGCCTGGCGGCGCGGCACCATGATGCTGTAGCGATTCAGCGTCTTCGACGTCACGCTGAACGCCTCCACACCAACGGCATCGAATCCCTCTCGGCACAGCGATGCCACGGTCATCGGTCCGCTCGGCAGCGGCACGTTCGCGATCTCGATGACCTCGTCCGGATCGGCCTCGGCCGACCCCCGGTTCAACATCTTGAACAGCGAGGCGCGCAATCCCATCCCTGGACCGTAGCCAGCCGTGATGCGGTCGGTGAGAATGGTGCGATGGGGACAGATCCGATCTCGGCGGCGCGGTCGGTCGGCGGGGTGGACGCCGCAGCCGCGCTGTACCGCGATTGGGCGGCCGAGTACGACAACGACGTGTTCGGCGAACTCGGCTTCACCGGCAGCAACCGCATTGCCGAGCTGCTCGCTCCATTGCTTGCCGATCTCGCCGCGCCGGTTCTCGACATCGGCTGCGGGACCGGCGCCGTCGGGTCCCGGCTCGTTCAGCTCGGACTGACGACGATCGACGGCGTCGATCTGTCGCCGGAGATGCTGGATGTGGCCCGCGGCAAGGCGGTGTACCGCGACCTCGCGGTCGTCGATCTCACCAAACCGATCACCATCGGTGCTCGGTACGCCGCAACGATCTCGGCCGGCACGTTCACGAGCGGCCACGTTGGTGCGTCTGTGGTTCCAGCGCTGCTCGACGTCCTGGAGCCGGGAGGAGTGATTGCCTGGGTCATCGGAGCGGCGGTGTGGCCGTCGTTCGAGTCGGCGTTCGACGAGGCGCCAGTGGTCATCGTGCACCGTGAGCTCGAACCGATTCGGCGCGACGGGCCGCCAGAAGGCGTGATGTTCGTCGCCCGCACGATCACCTGATGCCGGATGATCGGGGCTGCCGTTGCCCGAGCTGGCTCGCGGCGCCCTCGGCAACATCGCGTGGGACGTCGAACCATTCGGCGACGGTTCGCCACGTGACGCACTGGTCGTTGTCGAGCGCTGCCCGCACGAGCACCTCCAGCTCGTCGATCGGCACCAGCCGCCGATGGGTCTCGGCGACGACGTAAGCCTCTTCCTTGCGGATCAGTGCGAGGGGAGTGTCGGAGTCGAACAGGATGTCGCGCTCGTCGTGCACCAGCTCGTGGGCGAGCACGGCGCGCCGCTCGCGCTGATCGAGCCGGGCTTCGATCGTGATGCGGCGCCGATCCCCGCCCAGGCGCTCGATCCGGCCGCGATGCCCGACCAGGATCGCCCACACGAGTTCGATGTACGGGCGCCGCCGCAGCTCGCCCCAGACCCTCCACCCAGCCATGAACGGATCATCGCAGAGGGGCGCGCGGTCACCGGCGCTCGTCGCTGTCCTCGGACGGGGGTGACGGTCGCTTCCCCGGAGCGTTCTCGTCTGTCGAAGGGTCGATCGAACGGGGATCGCTCGAGCCTTGGGCGGCGAGCTGGAGGGACGGCGTGCCACGGTGGCTCTTCGTCGATTCGGTAGCCGCATCCCATTGACGTCGCGCCGCCGACCACAGTTGGTTCGCCGCACGGTTGAGTTCGTCGAGGGCCGGGTGGCTGTCGAGGAACAGGTCGAGTGACGGTGCGTAGTCGGCCCAGCGCACGCCCGGTGCCGCGCTCTGGAGGTCCTTCGCCGGCTCGTGTTGCGCGCCGGCGGAAAACCATGCCGCACAACCCGCCATCTTGGCGAGCTGATCGAAACGCATCCGGATGAGCACGTCGATCACCGAGCTGCGAAGGGCCTCGGCGACGCGTTCACCGAGTGAGTCGTCGACGTGACCGTCGTCCCACGGGTTGGGCTGCTGCCCCGCGACGATTGAATCCCACCAGTCGGACTGCCAGCGCAGCGCACGCGCGAGCGGTTGCAGCGTGTCGGCGCGCGGCATCGCAGGAAGCTCCACACCGCGGCGGCCCGACGTCCCCGTCATGTACTGGCGCAGCGTTGGATCGGACAAACCCGAACGACGGGCAAGATCTGCTCGACCCTCGATACCCAGCTGCTCCATCCGGGCGGTGACCGCCTCGGCAACTCTCGCCCATCGATCGTGGTGTTCAGGCATGGCGGCAACATCTCTCGAAGACTTCTGGCGAATGCGGCCGACTTTAGCGAACACCCGCGCCGGCCATCGCTCACTCAGGTCCAGTCGGAGAAGGGATTTCACGCGATCGCTTCCGCTGATTCGTTCGCTGAAACAACAGTTGACAAAAGTGGTTGACTGTTGTCGACTGTGCGGGGTGAAACCTCGACGTGGACGACCCAGCGGATACACGCTGAATCCTGACGCCTTCGCGGATCACGTCGGACATCGCTCCCAGGCCAACGTCGCGGCAACGGCCGGCGTGTCTGCATCACACCTCTCCGAGATGCTGGCGGGGAACAAGGGCGCAACGTTCGAGATCGCGGCGCGGCTCGCGGGCAGCCTCGAGGTTCGTCCCGGAACGCTCTTCCCCGAGCTGGTCAGGTTCCGGGTGTGCGATCGCGAGTTCGTCGTGCCCGCTCGCGGAGCCGAGGATGCTGCGTGATGGCCGGTGGCGACCAGATGTCGACCACGTCGCCGGTGCAACGAACTGGGCGGCTCCATCCCGAAGTCGGCAACGACAGGGACGGGTGACCGCTCATCAATCGCCGGGCCGGCGGTCGCTGTCGGCGCTCCGATCGCCACCTGCATCACGGATGCGGGCGGGGCAGCATGGCACGTCGATAGCCGGCCCGGCGGCCCAGCGCAGATGTGCTCCAGCTCCGACTGGCCAGGATCCGACTGCTGAGGAACCGTCTGCTGAGGATCTGTCTGCTGAGGATCTGTCCGGCCCGTCGGCGACGGTTCAGGAGCGCTTGGATTGCAGGAGCGCGGTGACCAGCTTGCCGTCGGCCTTGCCCTGCGATGCCTTCATTGCGGCGCCGACCAGCGCACCGAGGGCCTTGTCCTCGCCGCCGCAGTACTTGGTCCATGCTGGGCCGTTGTCGGCGATGACCTGATCGACCATTGCCTCCAGCGAGCCGGTGTCCATCGCCTCGAAGCCCTTGGCCTTGGCGATCGCCGCGGCATCGCCACCGCCGTTGGCGACGATTTCAGCGAGCACGGTCTTGGCCTGTGTCGCCGTGATCGCGCCGTTGATCTCCAGCGTCGTCAGGCCGGCCAGGTCAGCCGCGGGAACGGTCGGCGTGGCGCCTTCTTCGGCGAAGCCTTCCTTGACGTGGACGAGGGCGCGGCCGACATCGCCACCCGCGGCGGCGACGGCGAGCACGTAGTCGTCCTGGCCGCGTTCGACCACGACCATGATCGCCTCACCGTCGGCAGGTGAACCCGTGGCGGCCGAGAGGCGGGCCCGGCGTGCCCCGGGCAACATCGGCATCGCGTCGCGTACGGCCTGCACCCATTCGGCCGAGGGCGCGAGCGGGACGAGATCCGGCTCGAGGAAGTAGCGGTAGTCGTCGGCGTCTTCCTTGACGCGCAGGGTATGGGTACGGCCGTCCGTTTCGTCCCAGTGACGAGTCTCTTGCCGAACCGTCTCGCCACCCTCGATCAGTTCGATCTGGCGCCGAGCCTCGTACTCGATCGCCCGACCGAGCGACCTGATGCTGTTGACGTTCTTGATCTCGCAGCGGGTGCCATACGGCGCCCCGGGCTTGTGCACGCTGACGTTGGCGTCGCAGCGCATGCTGCCCTCTTCCATCTTCGCGTCGCTGGCGCCGACCGCGAGCAGGATGCCGCGGAGTTCGCTGACGTACTGTCGTGCTTCCTCGGATGTGCGCACGTCAGGGCGGCTGACGATCTCGACCAGTGGCACGCCGGCCCGGTTGAAGTCGATGAGCGAGTAGCTGCTGCCGTGGATGCGGCCGCCGCTGCCTCCGAAGTGCGTGCTCTTGCCCGTGTCTTCTTCGAGGTGGGCCCGCTCGACGCCGATCCGCTTGCCGCCGGGCAGCTCGAGATAGCCGTCGACGTTCAGCGGCTGGTCGTACTGACTGATCTGATACGCCTTGGGCATGTCGGGGTAGAAGTAGTTCTTGCGGTGGAACGTGCACGGCTTGATCGTGCAGTTGAGCGCAGTGCCGATGCGCATCGCGAGCTCCACTGCCTGTCGGTTGAGCACGGGCAGGGCGCCGGGCAGGCCGAGCGTGACCGGGTCGATGTTGGTGTTCGCATCGTCGCCGAAGCGGTTCGGGCTGGCGCTGAACAGTTTCGTGACCGTGGCGAGTTCGACGTGGACTTCGAGGCCGACGACGAGCTCGTAGCCGTCGATGAGGATCTCGTTGCCCGTTGCCGGACCAGCGGTGTAGATCTCGCTCATTGTTGCATCGCCCTTTCCAGTGCGGCTGCGGCGCGGAACATCGTCGGCTCGCCGAGCGTGCCGGCCAGTACCTGCACGCCAACCGGCATGCCGGCCTGGCCGGTGCCGAACGGAACGCTCATGCCTGGATGGCCGGCGAGGTTGGTGGGGATCGTGTACGTGTCGCAGAGGTACATCGCGAGCGGGTTGTCGGTCTTCGAACCGAACTCGAACGCCACGGTCGGCGCGGTCGGCGTGAGCAGCACATCGGCACTCTGGTAGGCCCGGTCGAAGTCGTCGGCGATCAGCCGGCGAACCTTCAGCGCCTTGCCGTAGTAGGCGTCGTAGTAGCCGGCGCTGAGTGCGTAGGTGCCGAGCATGATGCGGCGCTGCACTTCCTCGCCGAAGCCGGCAGCACGAGTGGCGCTGTACATCGAGTTCGTGTCGCTGCTGTCGACCCGCAAGCCGTAGCGCACACCGTCGTAGCGAGCAAGGTTGCTGCTCGCTTCGGATGGGGCGATCAGGTAGTACGCAGTGAGCCCGTAACCGAATGCCGGCACCTGCACATCGACGATCGTTGCGCCGGCCTCGCGCAGCGCATCGAACGCTGCTTCGAGGCGTTCGTCGACATCGGCATCGGCGCCGCCAGGAAGGTCGGTGATGCGTCCGACCCGCAAGCCCTCGACACCCTGGGTGATCGCGTCGCGCAGCGATGGCTGAGGGTCGGGGATCGACGTCGAGTCCATCGGGTCGTGGCCACCGATGACATCGAGCAAGAGCGCGGCGTCTTCGACGGTGTTCGTGAACGGCCCGATCTGATCGAGTGAACTTGCAAATGCAACAAGGCCGTAGCGACTGACGTACCCGTACGTGGGCTTGACGCCGACGACGCCGCACAACGCGGCAGGTTGGCGGATCGAGCCACCTGTATCGCTGCCCAGGCTGACGCTGGCGAATCCGGCTGCGACCGCCGCCGCGCTGCCGCCGCTGGAGCCGCCGGGGACGCGACCGAGATCGTGGGGGTTGCGAGTCGGACCGAAAGCGCTGTTCTCGGTACTGGAACCCATCGCGAATTCGTCGAGGTTGGTCTTGCCGACCGTGACTGCGCCGGCTGCCGCGAGTCGGGTGACGACCGTTGCGTCGTACGGCGGCTTCCACCCTTCGAGGATCTTCGACGAGCACGTGGTGGCGATGCCGTGGGTGCACATGTTGTCCTTCAGCGCCAGTGGGACGCCGGCAAGTGGGCCGGGGTCGGTGCCGGCAGCGACAGCGGCATCGACCGCTGCGGCCGCTGATCGCGCTTCGTCGGCGAGGACGAGGTTGAAGGCGTGGACATCGGACTCGTTGGCGGTGATCCGGGCCAGATGTTGCTCGAGCACGTCGACCGCCTTCAACCGCCCGGAACGGACGCCTGCAGCGATCTCGGTGGCCGACATCTGAGGTGACGATGCGGCGCTCATGCGTCGATGCCGACGATCGGCGGGACGCGGAAGCGGCCGTCTTCGGCGGATGGTGCGGCGGCGAGCACCTCGTCGCGGTCGAGGCCGGCGACGATCACGTCTTCGCGGAACACGTTCTGCAGCGGATACGGCTGCGTCATGGGTTGCACAGCGTCGAGATCGAGCGCATCGATGTCGGCAAAGTGCTCGAGCATCCCGGCCAACTGGGCCGTCGTGCGATCGATGGCATCGGGGGACAGGTCGAGACGGGCCAGCTTGGCCACCTTCACGACATCGACTGCGGTTATCCGTTCAGACACACCCACGATGCTAGGGCCGCTGCGCCACCGTCACCCAAGGAGTTGCTCAGCGACGGCGTTTGGCGAGGACCTGTATCGCGCCGGCGAGCGCGAGGAGCATGCTCATGATGCCGATCCAGCAACCGGTGCCGAGTTCGCCGCCGCCGTTGAACTTGCGGACGTTCGACGCGGCTCCGACGCCGAGCAGCGAGGTGAACACACCAAGGATCGCGACGAGGACGGCTGCGATCGCGAGGGCGTAGATCCGTCCGGCGATGTACTGCGTCAGTCCAAGGGCGAGCAGCACACCGCCCACGACGAGCCAGATCTTGCCGGGTCCGTAGAACGGTTGACCATCAGGGGTGAGGAATTGATCGAGGCCTTTGAGCTCGACGTTGCTCACCGAGTACCAGGGCAGGAACACCGCAACGATGTGAGCGAATCCGCCGAGGGCGAGGAGGCCTGCCCCTGTCCTCACCGCTGGTCGCACGGCCCTGGCGACGTCGAAGCCGTACTGGTCCGACTGGACCTTGGGGGCTGACGGCGGCCGGAGCGAACTCATCCGTCAAGCATGGCAGACGGGACGGGGTTCACCACCGGGCTCAGACCTGTTGGAGATGCAACAGCACAGCCGACTCGGGATGGAGCACGCTGAGCTGCAACCCGATGACCGCGAGTTCGCGTCCTGACAGCATGATGCCGGTCGAGAGCCACGGCGGTGCGACGCGGGCTCGGCCTTGTTCGGCTCGATCATCGGGAAGCGCGATCCGTTCGACTCGATAGCGGACGTCGGCCGTCAGACCAGGCAGCCGCAACGGTGCCGGCGTCAGCGACATCGCCGTCTGCAGCTGCGCTGCGCAGACGAGTGCCTCCGATCGATCGACGGCGTACACGCCGTGAGCGTTCAACGCAGGCTCAGCGGTGTCGAATCGGACGGCGTCGCCTGCGTGCAGCAACGGACGAAAGCGCTTGTGCAGCGCGATCACCGCGGACAGGTCGGCCCGCTCGGCATCGCTGAGCCGCATCACGTTCCACTCGACGCCGAGGTGGCCGAACATCGCGGTTGCGGCGCGAAATCCGAGCGAATGTCGGCGTCCGGTCGTGTGGCTGCGGAAGGGTCCGATGTGGGCGCCCATGACTTCGGGCGGGATGAACATCGACGCGCCGCGCTGGATGGTCTGGCGTTCGAGCGCGTCGTTGCAATCACTGGTCCACACGCGCACGGTGCGGCGCAGGATCTCGTGGTCGATTCGTGCCCCACCCGATGAGCAGCTCTCGATCTCGACGCTCGGATGTCGTTCTCCCAGATCGTCGAGCAGCCGGTAGAGCGCCAGCGTCTGGGCGTGGGTGCCGGCCGCACCGTCTGCTCCGCTGCCCTGCGCGTGGTCGCGGTTCATGTCCCACTTGACGTACGAGATGTCATGGTCGCGAAGCAACGCATCGAGCTGCCCCAACACGTGGGCGTACGCGCCAGGGTTGGCGAGGTCGAGTACCAACTGTTGCCGGCCCAGGACGGGCTCGTAGCCAGCCGTGACGAGTGCCCAGTCAGGATGAGTCCGGTACAGATCGCTGTCCGGATTCACCATCTCAGGCTCGACCCAGATCCCGAATTCCATCCCCAATCCGCGGACGTGGTCGATCAGTGGCTTCAGGCCATGCGGATAAACAGCGTCCGAGACGACCCAGTCGCCGAGCCCGCGCCGGTCATCGCGCCGCGAGCCGAACCAACCGTCGTCGAGCACGAATCGTTCGATGCCCACGGCGGCTGCCGCGTCTGCCAACTGCTGCAGCCGCTCGGTGTCGTGGTCGAAGTACACGGCCTCCCATGTGTTCAGCAACACCGGTCTGGGCTTGGACGGCGAAGGATGATTCGGTCGAGCCCGCATCGACCGGTGGAAGCCCCAGGACGCTGGCGTCAAACCATGCGCCGAGTAGCTGGCGATCAGTTCGGGCGTCGTGTAGCTCTCACCGGGATCGATGCACATCTCGCCGGAGTGGAAGAGTTCGCCCATCTGCACCAGGCGCCGCCCGTCGGGAAGGACCTCTGCCAGCATTTCGTGGTTGCCGCTCCATGCGAGGTGCGTGCCCCACACCTCGCCGTCCCATTCGGTGAACGCCGGCGTGCCGACGAACACGAGTGGCGCGTGCTCGTGCGACGTGCGTCCGCGACGGTTCTCGGCGGTGAACGCGCCGCGCTCGAACGGCAGCCGGTAGGGGTGCAGTTCCCGCGTCCAGCGGCCCGTGAATTGCAGCAGCTCTCGCGCTTGCGCCGGGACTGGCAGCGTGATGGCGAATCGATCGAGCAGGTACCGATCCTCGGCGTGTGTGTTGGTGAGCGCCAACCGAACCGAGAGGACATCACCGAGCGCGATCGTGGATGTGATCCGCAACTGCGCCACCGGGTCGACGGCCACGGCCACGACACTGCTGCCGTCATGGACGTGTGACTCGTAAGTGAATCGTGGCGACCAGTGCCGACCGGCGCGGCGGTGTCCGGCGAGGCCCGGCCGCCCGGCGAATCCGCTGCCGTGTTCCGGCACGAGCGAGATGAGTGGCTCGACGTCGAGCATGCCGTTGGCGATCGGCCGCACGGTCGCCGCGACGAGTGCATCGAGATCGGTCGACGGGTCGAGCAACGCTCCCCAGTGGCGCACCGTGGGGACGCCGGCGGAGAGGTCGATCACGACACTGGTGCCGGCGCCAGTGAGATGGATCAACACGAATTACCCCTTGCTGGCACCGAGTGTGAGCCCGCTGATGAACTGCTTCTGCATCGCAAGGTACACCGCAAGGGTCGGCATCGCGATGATCATGGACGCCGCGGCGATGAGGTTGTCGTTGCTGAAGAACTGGCCGCCAAGGTTGGCGATCGACGACGTGATCGGTCGTTGGCTGCCCTGGTTGAGCAGCACGACGGCCCAGAAGAAGTCGTTGTACAACCACGTGAACTCGAGCGTCGCCAATGCTGCCAGGGCAGGCCGGCACAGCGGCAGGATGATCTGGAAGAACTGGCGGGGAACGCTGGCGCCGTCGACGAGCGCTGCCTCGTTGAGCTCCTTCGGGATCGTCTTCATGTAGTTGCTGAGCACGAACGTGCAGAAGCCGGTCTGGAACGCGACGTGGATGATGATCACCGCGATCTTCGTGCCGAGCAGGTCGCCGGAGTCGGAGTCGCTGAGGAAGTTGGGCCACGGGATGTGTTGGAACATCGTGAAGAGTGGCTTGAAGATCACTTGCGCCGGCAGCAGGTTGCCGGCCGTGAAGATCAGCAGCAGCGTCACGTTGAAGCGCCACGTGAAGCGGCTGACAGCGAACGCCATCATGCTCGACAGCAGCAGGATCAGGACGATGGATGGCAGCACGATGAAGGCCGTGTTGGCGAACGTGCCGTGGACTCCACCCATGCCGCCCTGTTTCCACGCGTTGGTGTAATTGGAGAACGACAGCTTGCTGGGCCACGAGAAGATGCCCTTCTTCTGCGTCTCCGAGTACGGCCGGAACGATGCGTACACCGCGCCGACCACGGGGACGAGCCAGGCGAGCGCGACGCCGGTGAGGAACGTGTAGGTCAGGATCCGGAAGAACCGCGAGTACCCCGGCTTGCGCCGCACGGTGGTGAGGGTGGTGGTGCTCACGGGTCCTGCTCTCGGTAGTTGTTGATGAGATACCAGATGATGAACCCGAGACACAGCAGGAGCAGGATCACGCCGTAGGCCGATCCCAGGCCGACCTGGCCGCCGCCCTCGCCGACGAGGTTGTTCTTGACGAGCACGCCCAGCACCGACGTGCCGATGGGCTCCTTGAGGGCGACGATGATGTCGAACGCGCGGAGAGCTTCGATCACGGTGATGACGAGCACGACGACGTTGATCGGCTTCATGACGGGGAACACGACCTGACGGAACGTCTGCCATTCGTTGCAACCGTCGATCGAACTGGCTTCACGCAACGATGGGTCGACGCTCTTCAGACCGGCGAGGTACAGCACCATCACGTAGCCGATGTGGCGCCACGCCATCGCGATCAGCAACGCGGCGAAGTTCTTGCTCAGACCCAACGGCGTATCGAGGAACGGAAGATGGAAGACGAAGAGCTTGTGCGAGTCGCCGACGAAGTCGATCGGCTTCGTGCGTCCGACGTTGAGCAGACCCTGCGACTGGGAGAACATCACGCTCTTCCAGATGAACCCGACAACGGCCAGCGAGAGCACGACCGGGAAGTAGTAGATGCTCTGATAGATCCGCGAGCCCCTCACGCCCTTGTCGAGCAGATAGGCGAGCAGGATGCCCACGAGGCTGCAGACGCTCAGGAAGATCAACAGGACCAGGTTGTTGAACAGGGCGGGGAAGAACTTGCTGTCGAAGATCGTGAAGATCGCCCAGTAGTTCTTGAAGCCGACGGCGTTCCACGAGCCGAGCTTGATGCCGTCCCACTTCGTGAACGACAAGATGATGGTGGCGATCGCCGGCACCCACACGAAGACGATGTGGATGACGGTCGGGACGCCGACCATGAGACACAGCCAGACCTTGTCCTTGAACGACAGTTGGCTGTAGCGACGACGGCGCCCCCGGTTGGGGGGCGCCGCCTCTGTCACGTCTGTCGACATGGTGCGACAGTACTCAGCTCAGGTACTGCGACTTCTGCGACTCGATGCTGGACAGCACGTCGTCGATCGTGGTCGGATCGGCCACGAAGCCGGCGAACGCATCCTGGATCACGTTCTTGACGAAGTCGGGGCTGGTGTCGCGGTCGAGGAACTGGGCGATGTTCTTCGCCTTGCTCACGAGCTCTGCCGACTTGGCCTGGATCTTGGTGTAACCCGACGTGTCGGCCTTGCTGTTGACCGCGACGCTGGCACCCTCGATCTTCAAGAAGGCGTTGATCGTGTCGGGGCCGCCGAGCTTGGCGAGCAGTGCTTTGGCACCCTCTTCGTTCTTCGGCTTGGCGGCCATCATGAAGCCGTCGATCGGTGCGTCGAGCGCGTCGGCACCGATCGCGTCATCGAGCGCAGGGAAGTTGAAGAAGTCGAGGTCGTCGAGGTACGTCTGATCGGTCGAGTTCGTTGCGACGAACGTGCCGAGGTAGTACATGCCGGCTTCCTTCTTCTCCAGCGAGGTTGCGGCTTCCTGCCATGTGCGTCCGTTCGGGCTGTCCTGGTGGAAGGGCAGCAACGCAGCCCATTCGGTGAACACGGCCTTGGTCTTCGGGTCGGTCCACTTCTCTTTGCCGGCGAGCAGATCGACGTGGTACTTGTAGCCGTTGATGCGCATGTTCAAGATGTCGAAGGTGCCCATCACCGGCCACTTGCCGTCGTTGGCGTAGGCGAACGGGATCAGTCCATCGGCCTTCATCTTCGTCGCCAGGGCGACGAGCTCGGCCTTGTTCGTCGGCACGGTGTAGCCCTTCTCGGCGAACACGCTCTTGCGGTAGTGGACAGCCCATGGGTAGTAGTAGAAGGGCACGAAGTACTGCTTGCCATCGTCACCCGTGCTCGCCGTCTTGAAGCTGTCGGCGTCGTCGGTCAGCTTGGACCACACATCGGAGACGTCGCCGACGAGACCCTTCGCCGCGAAGAAGCGCATGCGGTATCCGGCGAACCAGCTGAGCACGTCGTCGGGTTGGGCGAGGTAGTTGGTGATGTTGTCCTGGTAGCTGTTGTGATCCGTCGTGTTGATCTTGACGTCGAGACCGGTCGTCTTGACCGCAGCGGCCAAGGCCTGCTTGACCTTGTCATCGCTGTAGTTCGAACCGAACGTCACCTGGCCCGCCGACGGAGTCCCCGCTGCCGTCGTGTCCGAACCTGCGCTGGTCGTTGCCGGCGCGCCGGTGGTGGCAGGAGCGGCGGTCGTGTCCGCCCCGCCGGCGGTCGTGGCCGGTGCGGCCGCAGTCGTCGTCGGTGCTGCAGCTGTGGTCGTGGTTGCTGCCTTCTTGTCGCTGCCGCAGGCGGCGAGCAGGGCTGCGACGCCCATGGCGCCGCTTCCCAGGAGCACCTGGCGGCGGTTGATGGAAAACCCGACATCGCGCGGGTTTGGTGAATGCTCGGAGTTCTCCGACACATCTCCCCCTTGTTGTTGATTGGTGTGATGGATAGCTGCGGCGGACCCTTACTCCCCCCGAAGTGAACGAAATATGACATGACTGTGAACGCAATGTCAAGGGTCGGCGCGCATTATCAAACAATTTCCGACGCAAGGCCCGACAATCGAACATCTGTCTCACAAATGACGTTTGATTCTGTTGACTTTCTGAACGACTTCCGGCACAGTACTGATCGTGGCTGCGCCGGGTGGGTCGAACAACGAGTTGACCGCGTCGCGCGCCCTGGCTCGCCAGCGGCACGAGGTGATCCTCACCGAGATCCGCCAGCGGGGTGCTGTTCGGGTGACCGAACTCGCGGCCCAACTCGGCGTCAGCGACATGACGATTCGACGCGATCTCGACTCGCTTGCCGAGGCGGGGCTGATCGAGAAGGTGCACGGCGGAGCAACGGCGTTGAACGATCGCAGCGCGGATGAGCCGGGGTTTGCGGCCAAGTCGTTGCGCAACACGGATGAGAAGATCGCGATTGCGCGGGCAGCCGGAACGTTGGTGCGATCCGGCACCGCGATCGGCGTCACTGCGGGCACCACGACATGGCAGCTGGCGTATCACCTCACCGAGATCGCCGACCTGATCGTCGTCACCAACTCGATCCGCGTCGCCGAGGTTTTGCACCAGAGTCAGCGAGCTGATCGAACGGTGATCCTCACCGGTGGCGCACGCACTCCGTCCGACGCGTTGGTCGGACCTGTCGCCGTGCAAGCCTTGCGCACACTGCATTTCGATGCAGTGTTCATGGGCGTGCACGGCATGAGCTCACGCGCGGGATTCACGACGCCGAACCTGATGGAGGCCGAGACCAACCGCGCATTCGCGGAGGCGACTCAACGTCTCGTCGTGCTCGCCGACCACACGAAATGGAACGTCACCGGTCTCAGCTCGATCGCCCCGCTGCACCAGGCGGACACCGTCGTGACAGATGCAGGGATCTCCAGAGCTGCCCAGGACGCACTCGACGAACACGTCGCGCGTGTCCTCATTGCCGATCCCAGCGAGCCCGATCTCGCGTCGCTCGATCTTCGAAGGAGAAGATGATGTCAACGGTCACGTTCGACCACGCCAGTCGCGTCTATCAGTCCGGCCAACGGCCCGCTGTCGATGCACTCGAATTGCAGATCGCCGACGGCGAGTTCCTCGTCCTGGTCGGCCCTTCGGGGTGTGGCAAGAGCACCACGTTGCGAATGCTCGCCGGTCTGGAACCGATCGATGCCGGCAACGTCTTCATCGGTGACGTCGACGTGACGATGCTGCCCCCGCGCGAACGCGACATCGCGATGGTGTTCCAGAACTACGCGCTCTACCCGCACATGACGGTGGCCGAGAACATCGGCTTCCACCTCAAGATCAAGAAGGTGCCGAAGGACGAGATCGTCGTCCGCGTCAAGGAGGCAGCCCGCCTTCTCGATCTCGACGAGTACCTCGATCGGAAGCCGGCCAAGCTGTCGGGCGGGCAGCGGCAACGTGTGGCGATGGGGCGGGCGATCGTTCGTCAGCCGAAGGTCTTTCTGATGGACGAGCCGCTGTCGAACCTCGACGCCAAGCTGCGCGTCCAGACCCGAACCCAGATCGCTGCGCTGCAACGGCGACTCGGGGTGACGACCGTGTACGTCACCCACGATCAAGTCGAGGCGATGACCATGGGCGACCGGGTCGCCGTCCTGAAGGACGGCCTGTTGCAGCAGTGCGCCTCGCCGAAGGAGCTGTTCACGAATCCGGTCAACCTCTTCGTGGCCGGCTTCATCGGTTCGCCTGCGATGAACTTCCTGCCTGGCCGACTGACCGATGAGGGTGCGTGCTTTGCGGGAGTCACGGTTGCGATCACGCCCGCGCAACGCGCGGCGTTGACGTCTGACGAGATCACCGTTGGCGTGCGCCCGGAAGGTCTGCGATTGTCGACATCCGGTGGTGTCGCCGCCATCGTCGAGACCGTCGAGGAGCTCGGCTCCGATGCCTACCTGTACTGCAACGTCGAGGACATCGCGACGTCGGTGGTCGCACGGTGCGAGGGCCTCAGCGGCGTCCGTGGCGGCGATCGAGTCCTGCTCGCGCCCGACCCCGACTCGGTGCACTACTTCGACACGGTCACCGGTCTCCGGCTCGTGGCAGCACGATGACAGAGGTCCTTCCCGACCCGACGGGCGCGAATGTGATCGACGAGCCGGCTACCGACAAACGAATCGATGTGCACCTCGGCACGACCGTTCACGTGGTCGGCTCGCGACAGGCGCGGCCGAACCTGCCGAGCAGCGGCTGCCCGTTCTGTCCGGGCGGCCTCGAGGCCCCCGATCCATATGACGTGCGTTGGTTTCGAAATCGCTGGCCGGCGATGTCCGGTGATCGGTGCGAGGTCGTGCTCTACACCTCTGAGCACGACGCCACGTTCTGGTCGCTCGGCTCCGCCGGGGTGCGCAAGGTGATCGATCTGTGGGCCGAGCGCACGGGCGAGCTCGGTTCACGAAACGATGTCGACTTCGTGCTCGTGTTCGAGAACCGGGGCGCGGAGGTCGGGGCCACGATCGCTCATCCACACGGACAGATCTACGCCTACGACCACGTCCCCGATCGACCGCGCCAGATCTTCTCGTCCGGCTGGGAGCCCGACGCTCAGCCGGGCCAACGTTCGGTCGTCAGCAACGACACGTGGCAGGCCTATGTGCCGTATGCGCCGACCCATCCGATCGCACTCACGCTCGCCCCCCGCGCGCGAGTGCCCGATCTGGCCGGCCTCGACGAGCAGGGCCGCGACGACCTCGCCGCTCTGCTCGTCGATGTGTTCGCTCGCCTCGATCGCCTCTACGACCAACCGCTGCCGTACATGATGTGGATGATGCAGCGGCCGACGACACCGAACGCAGCCGACGACTACCCCGACGCGTGGTTGCAGATCGAGATCGTCTCACCCTGGCGCAGCGCAGGCGTGTCTCGTTTCATCGCCGCTGCCGAGGTCGCGTGCGGTGAGTTCTTCAACCCCGTGATCCCCGAGGACCTTGCCGCGAAGCTGCGCAGCCTCGGCTGACCTGCCCGTCTCGATCAGGCGGATCGTCCGTTCTGGGCAACTTTCGTGTGACAACACGCCTGGTCGCTGAAGGCCAAACGTGCCCAGAACTGTCGTGTTGTGCGTCGGATCAGGCCGAGTAGGGGGCGAACGCCGGTGGGCGACGGTCGAGGAAGCTCTGCACGCCTTCCTGGAAGTCGGCGCGGGCGACCGATGCGTTCATCAGGTCGATCGCATCGGTTGTCGCATCGTCGAGTGAGCGGATCGAGTCGCCGTACACCTGGCGCTTCATGATGGACCAACTGGTCGGGCATCCGTTGACCGCGATGTCGGTGGCGTACGCCATCACGTGATCGTTCAGCGCATCGGGTTCGAGCGCAGCATTGACCAGACCCATCGTCGCCGCCTCGTCGCCCGTGATGACACGCCCGGAAATCAGCAGATCCATCGCCCGCGTCATCCCGACGAGGCGCGGTAGCGCCCACGAACTGCCGTACTCGGCGATCAGACCACGTCGAGCGAACGATGTCGTGAACTTGGCTGCGGTCGTGGTGAAGCGCAGATCGCAATAGAGGGCGAGCACGAAGCCCACACCTGCGGCCGCGCCGTTGATCGATGCGATGATCGGCTTCGGGGCCGAGGCCAACTCGGTCAGGCGGCGCACGCCCGTGGCCGGCCCGGCACCGCCCGCGGGGTTGGCGCGGATCGCGTTGAGGGCGGTCATCGAGGCGCCGGCGCAGAAGCCCTTGCCCGCGCCAGTGATGACGATGACACGGACCGACTTGTCGGCGACCGCGGCGTCGAGCGCGACGAAGAACTCGGCGGACATGTCGTCGCCCCACGCGTTCAGTTGGTCGGGGCGATTGAGCGTGAGGACTGCGATGCCGGGTTCGTGGACCGCGCTGAGGACGAGGGGTTCAGTCATCTCCCGACGGTAACGCTTCGGCGCTGTCGTCGATGGCCTCGTCCGGTTCGCCGGAGCTGTCCGGTTCGGCTGGATCGTCGATGCCTTCGTCGCCGGCGTCGTCGTCGACCGCAGGTTCGACACCGCCCGTGACAGCGGTATCGGTCTCGGTCTCCGTCTTGCTCTCGGTCGCCGTCTCGGTATCGGTCTCGGTCGCCGTCTCGGACACGGCTGCATCCGTCGATTCCGTTTCGCTCACTGCGGCCGCGACGGGTTCGTCCTGCACCGGCAGCGGCCGGCGAGACGAGACGAACAGATAGATGCCGCCACCGACCACCATCGCGATCGCGACCCACTGGTTCCAGCGCAGGCCACCGACGTGATGGGCGTCGTCGATGCGCAGGCCCTCGACGAAGAAGCGGATGACGCCGTAGCCCATCACATACATCGCAAGGAGGTGACCGGGCCGGACCTTGAACCGCCGACCGATCGTGATGAGCACCGCGCACAACACGAAGTTCGACAGCGATTCGTAGAGGAACGTGGGATGGAATGTCGTGTTGGCGGGAAGGTTGGCGTACTTGGGGTCGTCAGGGAAGTGGGCGACGTCGATGCGAAGCCCCCACGGCAGTGTCGTCGGTCGCCCGTACAGCTCTTGGTTCCAGTAGTTGCCCCACCGGCCGATCGCCTGGGCGAGGGGAAGCGCCGGCGCAGCCGCGTCGAGTGCGATGCCCACCGGCATGCCGCGCTTGCGCATCATGAAGACGCCGACACCGATCCCGAAGATCAGACCGCCCGGGATGCCGAGGCCGCCCTGCCAGATCTTGGGGATGTCGGCCAGGTGATGTTCGAACTTCTGCCAGTCGGTTGCGACGTGATACAGCCGAGACCCGATCACGCCCGCGATGACGGCCCAGATCGCGATGGCGTTGGCGTCGTCGCTGTTGCCGATCTTGGCCTGCTCGAAGCGCCGACCCATCAGCCACACGCCGGCCACCACGCCGAGCGCGATCATCAGGCCATAGGCGTGGATCTTGAGCGGGCCGATGCTGAGCGTGCCGCTGGACGGGCTGGGGATGCTGGCGAGAAGGCCGGCGATGTGCTTCACGGAGCGGTCACCCGGTTGCCGAACGCGACGGCTTCGGCGTTGATGATGTCCTTGTCGTAGTCCAGCGTCGCGACGTGGAAGCTGCGCTCGAGTGTGACTCGTTCGAGCGGTCCACCGAAGTGCGTGGCCAAGAACTCTGCTTGCGCCGGCTCGACGACGTGATCCTGGGGTGAGTTCATGAGAAGCAGCGGCATCCGCATCGATTCGTAGCGAGTCGCGGTCTCGCCCGCGGCTTCGAGCAGGCTCAGCAGCTGCGCCAGCGGCGACCCTGGATAGGCCGACTCGGTGACATCGGGGTCGGCGATGTCGCTGCCGATGCCGGGCGCGACCGTGGTGCCGTCGTCGAGCATGCCCTTCAGCATCTCGATCACCTCGGGTGGCTGCGATTGGGTGAGCGGGTTGACGCACACGATGCCGCTGATTTCCGGGTGCTGAGCGGCGAGCCACAGCGTGAGCGTGCCACCCATGCTGAGGCCGACGACCACGACGGCGGGAACCCGTGCCACGAGCGCCTGGTACGCGTCTTCGACCGCCGCACTCCAGTCGGCCCACGTGGTGGTGAGCATGTCCTCGATCGTGGTGCCGTGGCCCGGCAGGCGAGGCAGCTCGATGTCATATCCGGCTTCCGCGAACGCCTCGGCGACGCCGCGCATCGAGCCCGGGTTGCCGGTGAAGCCGTGGATGACGAGCGCGCCGCGTTCGCCTCGCGCGACATGCGACCACGCCTCCGCACCCGGAATCAGTGTTTCAGTCATGGCGCATGTTCTATCAGCGGTACGGATCGTTGTCCGTGAGCGGGTTCTCCCACCACGTCGTGTCGTAGCCCTCGGTCTTCCAGTCCGGGAAGGGGTAGATGCAGTTCACCGGGCAGACCGGCAGGCACTTGTCGCATCCGCTGCACAACTCGGGGATGATGACGACGTCGATCCCGTGGTTGAAGATCGCGCCGAACTGCGATGGGCAATGGCGAAGGCATGCGTCGCAGTTGATGCACTCGAGCATCTCGATCCGCAACGGTGGGTTCTTCCACTTCGGATTGCGCGCGTGCAGCTCGATGCGTTCGGACCGAGTGGCACCCACGAAGGCGAGTGTACGCGAGGACGTGAATCAGTGGTGCTGTCGCGACGGCGAGGGAACTCGCGCATCAGCGATGGCGTTCTTCAACGCGGGGATGCGACGCGTGATGACCGCGATGAACGCGTCGACGACCTCGGGCTCGAACTGCGTACCACGTGCCCCGATGATGTAGTTCACTGCGTCGGCCTGCGACCACGCGTGCTTGTAGACACGAACGCTGGTGAGCGCGTCGAACACATCGGCGACGGTGACGATGCGACCGCAGCGGGGAATGTTGGTGTTGCTCAACCCTCCCGGGTAACCGGTGCCGTCCCAACGCTCGTGGTGGTTCAGCGCGACCACGGCTCCGAGTTGGATCAGCGGTGAAGTGCTGCCGGACAGGATCTGCGCACCGATGGTGGTGTGGGTCTTCATGACCTCGAACTCGTCGACGGTCAACGGGCCGGGCTTGAGCAGGATCGCGTCGGGAACGGCGACCTTGCCGATGTCGTGCAACCGGGCGGCCATCCGCAGTTGCTCGCACCACGCCGGATCTTCTTTGAGTTCGTACGCAACCTCGGCCGACAGATCGCCGACGCGGATGGTGTGCTCGCCGGTGTCGGTGTCGCGGAACTCGGCGAGAACGGCGAGACGCTGGAACGCCTCGAGCTGGTATTCCTCGAGTTCGTGCGTACGGCCACGAACGAGGGCTTCGAGCTCGCTCGTGCGCAGGCGCAGGATCTCGGCCTGCTGGCGGGCGTGTTCGGTGTCGTGGGCGATCTGCAGCGTCTTGATGCGCAGGTCGGTCCCCTGGTTGAACAGGTCCTGGTGCAGTTCGAAGCGGGCCTCTTGGTGGGCCAGCGAATCCTCGAAGCGTCCCTGTGTCTTGTACACCTTGGCCAACAACTCGTGCGCAGTCAGCTCTGCGGCCCGAACGTTGTTGCGCTCGGCGACGTCGAGCACGATCTTGATGTCTTCTTCGGCGCGCAGCAGATCGCCTTCGGCGATGGCGGCCTTGCCCCGAGCGGTGCGCACGGCGATGACGCCGGTGTGGTTGCCATCGGCGCCGCGAAGGGCGCGGTCTTCGAGGATCTGCAGCCCTTCGTTGAAGCACTCTGCAGCACGACGCTGATCGCTGAGGCTGGCGTACGCCTCGCCCAGCGCGGCGAGGACCTCGGGCATGAAGCCCGGCGCGTGCTCGCGCGACAGTTCGAGCGCCGACTCGCCGAGGCTGACCGCGAGGAAGAACTCGCGGCGTTCGGCGCGCAGTTGGGCCATGTTGGCGAGGGTGATGGCATCGAAGTCGGGCCGAGCCAGCTGCCTGTTCGCCGTCAGCGCGGCCTCGTAGGTGACGATGGCTCGATCGGTGTCACCGAGCGAGTGATGGATGGTGGCGACCGTGTTGAGCAGGTTGCCTTCGTCGACACGGTGGTCGGTGGTGCGGTACTGCTCGAGTCCGCGCAGGCAGCAGGCCAGGGCTTCGCTGTGGTTGCCGGCGTTGAAGTGGACGATGCCCATCAGGTTCAGGGCCCACACCTCGACGACGACTGCGCCGCACTTGCGGGCCAGGTCGCGGGCATCGACGGCGACACCGAACGCCTCGTCGGCCTGACCGGTGTAATACGCCAGGCTGGCCAGGCGATAGAAGGCTTCCGCCTCGCCCGCTTCGTCGTTCTGCGAGCGGGCCAGCACCCGCGCCTGCTGCACCAGAATGCGCGATGCGTTGGCGTCGTGGTGCTCGACAGCTTTGGCCTGGTCGAGGAGTTCGCGGGCCGTCGGTGCGGGGGTGACAGTCCGATTCGTGACCGCGAGAGTCATCTCGCACCTCCTTCCCACCAGGTATTCGCTGACAACGCCAGTTGGAGGACTCAATAGTATGCGTCGATGCACTTCAGTACATGGATGTGTGAGCTTCTTTGACGAAGCTTGACAGTGGTCCACCGAAGTCGACAACGAGTGGTCGGCCACCGCTCTGCGTCGAGAAGATCGACGAGTTCGCGGGTGTCGAATCTGACTGAGCGTGACCGTCGGCGGATTTCGCTCACTTTCTCCGTCGAGGTGGGTGCTGAGCAGGCCGTAGATTGGCGATGACGTGAACGCTTCCCGAACCTCGCCGCACGAGTGAACGCCATGCGTCGTCGCGCCATGGATCGGTCGGTCGAGCGATCAGCGGTCACCGCGCTGATCCCCGTCGTCACCCTCGTTCCCGTGTGGCTGCTGTCGTTGGCAGTCTTCTGGCTGCCGGTTCGCCTGATCTGGCACGTGCCGTTCTGGATCTTCGCGGCGGTCCATTTCGGGGCAGTGGTGTTGCTGTTCTGGCGGCCATTGCAGACGGTGCTCGTGATGCGGATGTTGGGCGCCCGTCGCGCCACGACCGATCAATCGAATCGACTCGAGCCGGCCTGGCGCAGCGTGGCGCAGCAACTCGGCATCCGGCCACGGCGATTCGCGCTCGCCGTGCTGCCATCGGACGAACTCAACGCGTTTGCATGCGGCGGAAGCCTGTTGGTTGTGACGTCGTATGCGATCGACACGCTGCCCCGCGATGAGATGACCGGCGTGTTGGCCCACGAGCTCGCCCACCACCTCGGGTTCCACACGGTGGCGCTCAGCCTGCGCCAGTGGCTGAGCCTGCCGATCTTCGTTTTGGCCCGGATCGGCTTCTTCCTGCAGAACGTCGCGTCGGCCGCGACGACCAGCTTCGTCAGCCACTCGACCGCGCTGAGCTTCCTCGGACGGGGGCTCGCTGCGATCCTCAAAGGAATCGCGTGGGTGTTCCTGTCGGCGTTGGTGCTGAGCAACCGGCTCGCGAGCCGGGTCGAGCGCGGCGCCGAGTACGAAGCCGACCGTCGCGCGGTCGAGATGGGTTTCGGCCGCGAGCTGGCGACAGCGCTGCGGAGGGTCGAGAGCAGCGAGCAGTACGAAGCCGACTCTTCCTTGCGAGGCAGCCTGGTGGTCACACATCCGTCAGCGCGCAGTCGCGTGGTTCGGATCGAAGCCCTTCGCCGTCGAAACGCGAATCGGCATCGACTCGCCAACTGATCAGCTGACGTCCGCTCGTCGATGAGCCGGCAGTAGTGTCGGGACGGCCCATGAAGAATCCGCTGCTCGTCGCGATCGGTGTCGTGATCACCCTGCTCGGGTTGCTCTTCACGTTCCAGGGCATCGGATGGGTGCACGGCAGCCCGATGACCGGTGAGACGTTCTGGGCGATTGCGGGACCCGTGATCGCCGTCGTCGGGTTGGGTGCCGTGAGGTCCGGCGTTCGCGGCCCACGCTCGTCGCGATGACCGACGGGCGCGGTGCACCCGTCGGCCGTCGAATCGTCATCAGCCTCGGGTTGCTCGGCGCAGTCGGCGTTGTCACCGGACGCACGGTGCAGGACGGCCTGGCCAAAGTGCTGGGGCCGATCGAGAACCGCGACCCGACCGGTCTCGTCTCGCTGTTGCCGATCGGCGCCACGTTCCGCTTCTACTCCGTCACCGGCTCGGTGCCGAACCGCTCGGCGAGCACGTATCGATTGGATGTCTCCGGCCTCGTCGGATCGCCGGCCACCTACACCCTCGCTGATCTGCAGGCGATGCCGCAGACCGACATCGTCCGCGACTTCCAATGCGTCACCGGTTGGCGTGTGCCCGAAGTGCACTGGAGCGGCGTGCAGCTATCGCATCTGCTCGACCTCGCCGGGCCTCAGCCCTCCGCCACTGCGATCCGGTTTCACTCGTTCGACGGCACGTACACCGAGAGCCTGACGCTGGATCAAGCTCGGCGGGCCGATGTCATCGTTGCCCTGCGGATGCTCGGTGACACGGTCACCCACGATCACGGTGGACCGGTGCGGATGTACGTCGCGCCCATGTACGGCTACAAGAGCACCAAGTGGTTGTCGGGGATCGAGCTGACCGAGACTGTCGTGCCGGGGTACTGGGAGGACACCGGCAACTACGACGTCGATGGTTGGGTGGGGAAGTCGAACGGACGCGACGATGACCCTGTCGGCTGAACGCTCGGCGGAGCGCCCGCGGACGTTGCTGCGATTCGCTCGTGCCGAACGCTTCGTCCATCGAGCCCTCGCCGTCTTGATGCTGACGTGCATGACGACGGCGGCGATCCTCTACAACGCGGCTCTGTCGGTGCCGGTCGGTCATCGTCGCGTGGTCAAGATGGTCCACGTCGTCAGCGGGTTCGCGTTGCCGGTGCCGCTGCTGCTCGGGTTGCTCTCGGCCGCATACCGCGCCGACATCGGTCTGCTCAACCGTTTCTCGCCCGCCGACTGGCGTTGGCTGCGGGCGCGCAAAAGGCGCAAGCGCGACATCTCGGTCGGGAAGTTCAACGCCGGTCAGAAGCTCAACTCGGCACTGAGTGCCGGGTCGATCCTCGTGCTGCTCGGCAGCGGGACGTTGATGTACTTCCCGGACCTCGCCCGCTTGTCGTGGCGGACCGGTGCCACGTTCGTCCACGACTGGTTCGCGCTCGCGGTCGGATTGCTGGTGCTCGGCCACATCGCCTACGCGGTCCGCGACCCGGAGTCACGCGTGGGGATGCGCCACGGTTCGGTGTCCGTGTCATGGGCCGAACGCATGCACGAACAGTGGGCAGCGGAGTCGATTGCCGCGGCGGACTCGTCGGCCCCAGCTGACGATCAGCCGTGACCACCGACGCGCGACCCGCGATGGGTCAGTGGAAGACGATGGTGCGATCGCCGATGAGCACCACACGGTCCTGGGCGTGGGCCTGAACCGCGCGTGACAACACGCTTCGTTCGACGTCGCGGCCCATACGGACGAGTGCATCGGCGTCGTGTGAGTGGGAGACCCGCACGACGTCCTGCTCGATGATCGGACCCTCGTCGAGGTCGGGTGTCACGAAGTGAGCGGTAGCGCCGATCAGCTTGACCCCGCGGGCGTGCGCCTGGTGGTACGGCTTGGCACCCTTGAACCCTGGCAGGAACGAGTGATGGATGTTGATCGCCCGGCCACGCAACGATTCGCACAGGTCTTCCGACAGCACCTGCATGTAGCGGGCGAGGACGACGAAGTCGATGTCGTGTTCCGCGATCAGCTCGCGGAGCCGGGCTTCTTGCGCTGGCTTGGTCTCCGCGGTGACCGGCAGGTGCACGTACGGGATGCCGTGGTCGGCCACGACCGAAGCGCAGTCGGGGTGGTTCGAGACGACGAGCGGGATCTCGACATCGAGCTCGCCGGTGCGATACCGGTAGAGGAGATCGAGGAGGCAGTGGTCGAACCGCGAAACCATGATGAGGATGCGTCGACGCTCTGACTCGAGCCGCACGGTCATGTCGACACCCGCAGCCGCGAGCCGAGACGCAAGTGCTTGGTGGACGTCGTCAGCGTCGTCGAGGTCGCTGATGAATCGGGTGCGCATCACGAACTGGTTCGAGTCCGGATCGGTGAACTGGTTGTTCTCGGCGATGTTGCCGCTTGCGGCCAGGATCGCTCCGGTCACCTGGTGGACGACACCCGGTCGGTCATCGCATCTGACCAACATGATGTAACTGCGCGACATTCGGATCTCCGGAGGGCTGAGACGGCGGGCCAGCCTACAAGCGGTCAGCGTGACGCCGCGATGGGCGCGACGACCGCGTGCAGGGTGCGGATCAGGTCGTCCGGTGCGATCTCGATGTCGAACCCACGCTTGCCTCCGCTGACGAAGATCGTGTCGTACAGCTGACACGTCTCGTCGATCACCGTTGGCAGAGCCTTCTTCTGTCCGAACGGACTGATGCCGCCGACGACGTAACCGGTGACGCGCTGGGCGACGGCGGGGTCGCACATCTCGGCTCGCTTGACGCCGATCGCCGCGGCGATCTCCTTCAACGACAGCTGACCGCTGACCGGCACGATGCCGACGGCGATGTTGGATGCGCCGACGCCCGGCAACTCGACGCGCTCGTCGAGGCTCACCAACAGCGTCTTGAACACGCAGTCGGGGTCGACGCCGAGGGCAGCGGCCGCTGCGGCGCCGTAACTGCGCTCTGCTGGATCATGCTCGAACTCGTGCAAGCGGAAGGCGATCGACGCGTGCTGCAACACGACCGTCGCCGGTGTGCCGCCACGCAGATGATCGGCCACGATCAACCCGCCGCGACGTCCGCGACGTGTGCGACCGTGTCGGCCGGTCGCGTCGTGACGGTGTTCGGGTCGCAGTTGCTGCCGCACACCGCGACGACGACGTGTTCGCCCGACTCGGGCACATACGCGCCACAGCGCAAGGCGGCGAGCGCCGCAGCGCCGCCCGGTTCGACCACCAACCGGAATTCGTCCCACAGCGCGTATTGTGCGGCACGGATGTCGTCGTCGGTGACGAGAACGGAGTCGTCGACGAACTCGCGCACGATCGACCAGGCGTACTCGCCGAGGCGGTTGGTGCCGAGCGAATCGGCTGCGACTCCGCCGACCTCGACGAGTGTGGTCTCTCCCTTCGCCCGCGCCTGATGCAGACAGCAGCTCGCGTACGGCTCGACAGAGATGACGCGTTTGCTGCCGCGCACCCACGCGGCCTGACCGGCGATGAACCCACCGCCGCCGGTCGAGATGAGCAACGTGTCGTAGGCGCCGACCTGATCGTCGAGCTCGACCGCCATCGTGCCGGCTCCGGCGATGACCGCAGGGTGCTCGAACGGGTGGACGCCGAGCGCGCCCGAGATCGCCTGGCGCTCGACCGATGCGGCGTGGGCATCGTTGAAGTAGCCATCGATGACACTGACGCTCGCGCCGTAGCCGGCGATGCGGTCGCGCTTGATCGACGGACTGGTCGACGGCATGAAGATCTCGGCGGTGTGGCCGAGCTGCTGACCGACGTACGCCACGGCGGCACCGTGATTGCCGCCCGACGCAGCGATCAGGCCGGCCTCGCCGACTTCGCCGGCGGCGATTGCCGTCAGGACGCGATTGAAGGCGCCTCTGGTCTTGAACGATCCGGCGTGTTGGAGCAGTTCGAGTTTCAGCGTCACGGGGTGCCGGAGGCCGAGTTGCCCGGCGCTGACCTCGATCACGGGTGTCATCCGCGCGTGGGGTCTGATCCGGTCCATCGCAGCAGCGATGTCATCCGGGGCGACGGCGGGCTCGGTCAATTCCAGGCGGGTCACAGGGCGATGCTATTGGTACGTTGGGCCCCATGGCCGATGCCCCAGACACTCCAGTTGACATCAAACCCCGCAGCCGCGACGTCACCGACGGCATTCAGAAGGCTCCTTCGCGGGCGATGCTGCGCGCCGTGGGCATGACCGACCGGGATTGGGACAAGCCGCAGGTGGCCATCGCCAACGCATGGAACGAGATCACGCCGTGCAACATGACGTTGCGCAAGCTGGCCGAACGCACCAAGGAAGGCGTCCGCGACGCGGGTGGCTTCCCGATGGAGTTCGGCACGATCACGGTCAGCGATGGCATCAGCATGGGCCACGAGGGCATGCACGCATCGCTCGTCAGCCGTGAGGTGATCACCGACTCGGTCGAGTGCGTGATGCACGCCGAGCGTTTCGACGCGTTCGTCGGTCTGGCCGGTTGCGACAAGAGCATCCCGGCGATGCTGATGGCAGCGGCGCGCCTCGACCTGCCCAGCGTCTTCGTCTACAACGGCAGCATCCTGCCCGGCCAACACAACGGCGTGTCCCTCGACATCACGAGCGTGTTCGAGGCCGTCGGTGCATGCGCTCTGGGCAAGATCACCGAGGAAGAGCTGGGTCAGATCGAACGCAAGGCGTGCCCCGGCGAGGGTGCGTGTGGCGGCATGTTCACCGCCAACACGATGAGCTCGATCGCCGAGGCTATCGGTATGAGCCTGCCCGGCACCGCGTCGGCACCCGCCGTCGATCGGCGCCGTGAAGACGACGCCGTGCGCGCCGGCGAAGCGGTCGTCAACCTGCTGCGGCTCGGTATCACGCCGCGGATGATCATGACCAAGAAGGCGTTCGAGAACGCGATCGCCGTCACCAGCGCACTCGGTGGTTCGACCAACGCCGTGCTCCACCTCTTGGCGATCGCCAACGAAGCCGGTGTCGAGCTCGAACTCGAAGACTTCAACCGGATCGCGGCCAAGGTGCCGCACATCGCCGACATGAAGCCGGGCGGCAAGTTCCACATGAGCGACCTCGACCGCGTCGGCGGTGTTCCCGTCGTGCTGAAGCATCTTCTCGACGAAGGTCTCCTGCACGGCGACGTGCTGACGGTGACCGGCAAGACGATGGCCGAGAACCTGGCCGAGATCGACCCGCCGCAGCCCGATGGCGTCGTCGTCTATCCGGTCGATCGGCCGATCCACGCCGAGGGCGGGCTCAACGTCCTGACCGGCTCACTGGCCCCGAAGGGTTCCGTGGTCAAGGTCGCCGGCCTGACCGACGATCAGAAGCTGTTCGAGGGCACGGCTCGGGTTTTCGACGGCGAAGCTTCGGCGATGGAGCAGATCCTCAACGGTTCGATGCAGCCCGGCACGGTCATCGTGATCCGCTACGAAGGTCCGAAGGGTGGGCCGGGCATGCGCGAGATGCTGGCCATCACCGGAGCGCTCAAGGGCGCCGGCCGCGGTCATGACTGTGCGCTCGTCACCGACGGTCGCTTCAGCGGCGGCACGTGGGGCTTCTGCATCGGTCACGTCGCACCCGAAGCCGTCGACGGTGGTCCCATCGCATTCGTGCGCGACGGCGACACGATCCGCGTCGACGTGCACAACTTCAGCCTCGACCTCCTCGTCGACGACGCCGAGATCGCCCGCCGCAAAGTCGGTTGGGAACCACTGAAATCGCGCTACACGTCGGGTGTGATGGGCAAGTACGCCAAGCTCGTGCAGGGCGCCGAGACCGGAGCGATCACCAACACGCTCTGAGCGTCGCCACGGTGATCAGAGTGCGGCGAAGCGCTTCGCCGCACTCGACCAGTCGGTCATCTCGGTGAAGTTCTTCGCCCACGATGCCTTGTCGTTGCGATAGTCGACGTAGTAGGCGTGCTCCCAACCGTCGGCCGCGAGGATCGGCGTTGCGCCGATCAGGAGGGCGCCGTCGTGGTTCTGGACCTGGACGATCTCCAGCGTCTTGGCCATCGGCTCCCACATGAGCAGGGCCCAACCCGAGCCCTGGATCGTGGTGAGTGCACCGGTGAAGCGGGCGATGTACGCGTCGTACGACCCGAACGCTTCGTCGATCGCGGCGGCGAGGCCACCGTCGGGACGTTGGCCCATGTCGGGCGACATGCTCTCCCAGAACAGCGAGTGCAGGCCGTGCCCGGAGACGTTGAACGCGAGCGCACGTTCGAGTCCAGCGATCTGCCATGTCTCGGCGTCGGCGAGACGCTCGACGGTTTCGTTGGCCGCCTTCACGTACGCCGCGTGGTGCTTGCCGTGATGAAGTTCCAGCGTCTCCGCAGACAGGTGCGGCGCAAGTGCGTCAGCGGCATACGGCAGAGCGGGCAGTGTGTACTTTTCCATCGAAGGCTCCTCGTTCGTTCAGGCAGAGGCCGGTACGGCGTCGACGTCCATTACATCGACGTCGAGCCAGTTTTGCTCGTTGACATCCGTCGCAGTGTGGACGGATTCGACGCCTGACACCTGACTGATGCGGTTGATCGCGAGCGCCTTGTTGTGCCACAGCGCCGGCGATTCGAGGACGACCACGCCGTCATGGATGCGGAGGTCACGCAATGACGGATCGCCGCGCAGCACCTGGTCTGACGACAGCGACCAACGGACGCGGGCCTCGAGCGCGATGTCAGCGCGCGACGAGCGCGTTGCGGGCATCGCCGTCCGGTGGACGAAACCCGCCCAGCGGGCGACGTCGCGCCGGTTGCTCCAGAGGAAGGCAGCAACCATCGGGCGAGCGATGAGCTTGAGGGGTTTGCGGATCAGCTTCGACATGGTCACTCCGTGTTCGGTCTTCCGTGTTGGGTCTTCGGTGTTCGGCTCTGCTTCAGGTGCGCTGAGATCAGCGCTTCGGTCGGGTGACCGTGGATCCCGCTGCGCGATTGGTCGAGGCGCCGTTGCGCGTGGTCGATCCCTTGCGGATCGACGAACGAGCTGCGTCGAGCTCGTGCGTGGCCCCTGCATCGGTCAGGCCACCTGCGTAGTCCTCGAGATGCGAACGGACGAACCAGTGGTACTGCTCGAGCTCCGCGGTCTGACCGATCAGCATGTCCTGCGTCACAGGATCCGGCTTGTCGGTCTTCTCGATCGCGTCACGATGGCTGGTGATCACGCCGCGATACACGATGTCGAGTGCGGCGAGGTGCGCCTGGCTGTCGGCCCGACCCAGCTCGTAGTCGTCCCACGAACGGTTGGCGACGAGATGGCCGGGAAGGCCGCTGGGCACGCCGCCCAACGTGGCGATCCGCTCGGCCGTGGCGTCGATCATCAGCTGCACACCCGCGTACTGAGGGTCGAGCATCAGGTGGACGCCGATGAAGGCCGGCCCGACGACATTCCAGTGGATGTGCTTGAGCGTCAACGACAGATCGACGAGCGCGTCGAGTCGGGACTGAAGGATGTCGATGACCGCGGCGCCCTCCTTCGAGGACAACCCAGGGGCGGTGAACGACGCGTTGCGGTTCGACGTGATTCCGTTGATGGCACGCACGCCGCGGGTTCCGTTGGTGCTCGTCGCCTTTGCGTGGGTTGCTTTGGTGGCCATGTCGATGTCTCCGAAATCTGGTTCGTGGCGAGCCGAAATGGCCCGCACCTGACGAGACGGTGATGCCCGATCGCTGACCGAATCAAACATCGTGCATCCCGTCAGATCACGACAGATTGCGTCAGATCACCAAAGATCACACGACATCGGAGAGGTCGTCCGCGTCGATCTGACCGCGGAGTTGCTCGAGGCCGGCCTTCAGCAGCCGGCCAACATGCACCTGGCTGGTACCGACTTGCTCGGCGATCTCGGCCTGGCTCATGTGCTCGAAGAAGCGAAGGTACAGGATCATCCGGCTTCGGCCGGGAAGGGTCTCGAGCAACTGCCGAATCGCGGTGGCATCGACGGCACGACCGATCTCGCGGTCCTCCTGCCCGAGCCAGCGACTGGAGTCCGACCCCTGACCTGAATCGCGAGGAGGTGCGTCGAGCGATGATGTGCGGTATGCGGCTGAGGCCTCCATCGCTTCGAGCACGGCATCGACGTCGAGCTGCAAGTGTGCGGCGATCTCGGCGACACTCGGCGACCGACCGGTGTCGTGTTGCAGGTGTTCGATGGCCTTGGTGATGAGCGGCTTCATGTCCTTTGCGCTGCGCGGCACGCGCAGGCTCCAGGTGTGGTCGCGGAAGTACCGACGCACCTCGCCGACGACCGTGGGCATCGCGTACGACACGAAGTTCGTGCCCATCTCCGGATCGAACCGGTCGACGGCCTTCACGAGGCCCAGCGATGCGACCTGGACCAGGTCGTCGTAGGCCTCGCCGCGCTGGTCGAAACGGCGCGCGACCGATCGAGCGATCCATGCGTGGTCGACGATGATCTGCTCGCGCAACCTCGGATCGGCGCTCTCCCGCAGCGTCCGAAAGCGGTCGCGCAGCGCTTCTTCGTCGCGTTCGTTCTCGGGGGTGTTCATGGCGTCACGCTGAGGCGGTCGCTGCCGTGGTGATGTTCTTGACGATGCGCATCATCAGTCGATCATCGGTGAAGGCGATCTCGTGATCGTCGGCGACAGCGTCCAGCACCGCGGTGGCGAGTGCGATGTCGTTGCGTCCGAGGTTCTGCGCGACGGAAGGCGTGCTCGCCTCGACCGTGAACGTGGAGGCCGACGTCTCGAACCGAAGCGTGATCGCGGTGCGCTGCCCGCTCTGGATCAAGAGCGTGATCATCTCGCTGACCGCGATCTTGATGTCGTCGATGTCGTCGACGCTCATCTCGGCCAACGACGCGATCGAACTCGCCGTCAGGCGGCCGACGCGAACCATTGCGACTTCTGGCGGGATCGTCAGCGTGACGGGACCCGTGTCGGCGGTGGTCATCGGTCGGCTCCGTCGGCGGCAACCCCGGTCACGTGGAACTGGTCGGTCGTGCCGGTGATGCTCAGCAATCGGAGGACGCCCGCCGACGGGCTGCGCAGGATCACGTGCGTGCCCCGCTCTTCCGCTCGGCGGCTGGCCGCGAGCAGGCTCCGCAGACCGGATGAATCGATGAACTCGACGGCCGCGAGATCGATGGTGGTCGGCTCGGTGTTCTCGACGCGCAGGAGCGCAGTGTCGAGGATCGGTCCGCCGGCCAGGTCGATGTCACCCTCGGCGACCACGACCCCGTCTGTGTCGATCAGCACCCTGATCGATTCGTTCTTGCCGATCTCTTCCATCTGTTGTCGTACTCCTGCGGGTCAGCGCACACGCGCGCGTGCGTCAATTCTGTCGTACCCCGGTGTGCAGGAAGTCAAACATGCGGATCACGATCGATCGAGATGCGGATCCGGGACCGTGGTGATCCGGCGAACTGTCTCTCTGCGAGAGGGCCGACGAACTATCGTCCCGGGAGAGCGTTACCCGCGGTCAGACGCGGTCAAACGCGCTCGCCGAATCGAGATGCCGAGGCAGCCGCAGCGGTGGCCTCGATCGAACGGTTCGTGACTGTGGCAAGAAAGGTTTGAGCATGGGCGAGGAAGGGCAGAAGAGTCGTGTGCACGACACCTTCTCCGGACCCGCGTCCGACCACCTCCTGCTCGGAGGAAGTGGCGCGCGCCGCCCGGGAAGCGCCAGAGCCGCCGCGACGAGCTGGGCCGACGTTCCGTGGAAGACGATCATCGGCTCCGTCGGTGTCGTCCTGGGCACCTTTGCCCTGTTGGAGCTGCTGCTGTCGACATTGCGCATCATTGCCTGGGTCGCCGTTGCCGGCTTCTTCGCGATCGTTCTCGCGCCACTCGTGCGGCAGGTCCAGCGTCGCCTCGGTGATCGGCGGACCCTCGCCACGGGCATCGTCGTCTTCACCACGCTGGCCGCGATGGTCGGCGTCGTCGCACTGTTCATCGCGCCCGTTCGCACGCAAGCGGTGCACATCCTCACCGACCTTCCGGGGACCGTGCGCGAAGCGGCACAGGGCAGAGGCGCAGTCGGCAACCTGGTCAAGCGTCTGCACATCGAGAAGTACGTCCAGGACAACGAAGCCCAATTGACCAAGACCGCGAGGCAGATCAACGACTCGAAGTTCCAGACCGCACAGACCGTGCTCAGTGGCGCACTCGCCTTCGTCACGATCACGCTGTTGACGTTCTTCTTCCTCAGCCAGGGCGAGGCCATGGGTCGCGGCGCGACCGGGTTGATCCCGGCTCGGCGTCGAGCATCGATCCAGCGCATCGCAGTCGATGCCGCGGGCGCGGTCAGCGGCTACGTCATCGGCAACCTGCTGATCAGCGTGATCGCGGGTGTGGCCGCGTTCGCGTGCCTCGTCGTGCTCGGCGTCCCCAGCCCGATCGTGCTCGCGCTCTTCGTCGCCGTGGCCGACCTGATCCCGCTCGTCGGGGCCACGCTCGGCGCGGCGGTGTGCGTGCTGGCTGCGTACCTGCACTCCCCGACGGCGGGCCTCGTGACGTTGATCTTCTTCGTCGTCTATCAGCAGGTCGAGAACGGCGTGATCTATCCGTGGATCATGGCCCGCAAGGTGAAGGTGAATCCGCTGGTGATCCTGCTCAGCGTTCTGGTCGGCGTCGAATTGTTCGGGATTCTCGGTGCGCTGCTGGCCGTTCCGACGTCAGGCGCGCTGCAGGTCATCATCAAGGCGTTCCGTCAGGAGTGGCAGCGAGACCAATTCGTGTTGCCGGTTGACTCCTCGGAACCCCTCGATCTCGGGCAAGATCGTCGATCGTGACGGACACGCGGCGCGCTCAGCTCGGAATGGCGCACGATTCCGCTGCGCCGCGCGCGGCACGCCGGTTCCTCACTGGGGTGCTGGCGGGGTGGGGCGCATCGGAAGAAGCAATCGAGCGGGCCGAGCTGCTCGTCAGCGAGCTCGTGTCGAACGCCGTCCTGCACGGTGGAGCCGGCGAAGTCACTCTGCTGGCCACCGAGATCGACGCGGTCAACGGTGCGTACCGGGTCGAGGTGCGCAACAACGGTGGTGTCGAGCCGGTGATGCGCCGGGCTGAACGCGATCATCTCTCGGGCCGCGGTCTGCAGCTCGTCGACCACCTCGCGGTCGCGTGGGGAAGCAACACGACGGAGAATCAGACCGCCGTGTGGTTCGAGCTCACGTCGTCTCCTCCGGGCTGACCGTGGCCCAGCTGGACGAGTACCAGGCCAAGCGCGACTTCTCGTCGACGCCCGAGCCGGCGGCGCAGCTGATGGTGACCACCGGCCCGCCGCGTTTTCTTGTCCAACGACATCGGGCGCGTCGGCTGCACTACGACCTGCGCCTCGAGATCGACGGCGTCCTGGTCAGTTGGGCGGTGCCCAAGGGTCCCAATCTCGATCCGAAGAAGAAGTCGCTGGCGGTCAAGGTCGAGGACCATCCGTACGCGTACGGCTGGTTCGAGGGCAACATCCCGAGCGGGTACGGCAAGGGCGACGTCATCGTCTGGGATGACGGCTGGTGGGAACCGGATCCCGCGTATCCCGAGAGTCGTGACGCCGCGGCGGCGATTGCAAGGGGCGAGCTGAAGTTCATCCTCCACGGGCACAAGCTCCGCGGGCGCTACGTGATCGTGAACACCGACGGCGATCAGTGGCTGCTGATCCACAAGAACGATGACGACGCTGTCACCGGCTGGGATCCCGAACAGCATCCACAGTCGGTGTTGAGCGCACGGACCAACGTCGATGTGGTCGAAGGCCGACCCGGTCGATGGCTCGGTCCGACAACCGACGAGCTGAACGAGCTCGACGCGCTCGAGACCAAGGGGCAGTGGACCGTGGCCGGCGAGACGACGCTGCTGACCAACGTCGACAAGGTGATCATGCCAGGCCGAGACGGCGAACCACCGATCACCAAGCGCGACATCGTGCGCTACTACGCCCAGATGGCGCCGTGGTTGTCGCCGTGGCTCTCCGGTCGGCCGATCAACCTCAACCGCTTCCCCGACGGCATCGACGGAGCGAAGGGCGGTTTCTGGCACAAGGCCGTGCCCGATCATGCGCCGTCGTTCATCCGCCGCTGGCCGAACCCACTCGCCGACCGCGACAAGACCCGCGAGTACCTGCTGATCGACGGCGCGCCCGCATTGGTGTGGGCCGCGAACTTCGCCGGCTTCGAGATCCATCCATGGACGTCGACCGCTGCGAATCCGCAGCAGCCGTCGTACGCGCTGATCGACATCGACCCAGGCACCGCGACGACGTGGGACGAGACGCTGGTGCTCGCGTCGATGTTTCGCGTGGCGATGAATCAACTCGGACTGATCGCCCGGCCCAAGGTCACCGGTCAGCGCGGCATCCAGATCTGGATTCCCGTTCGGCCCGGGTACACCTTCGCCGAGACGTCGAAGTTCGTCGAGGACGTGTCCCGCACGGTCGGTCGCGTCGTGCCCGAGCTCGTCAGCTGGCAGTGGCAGAAGAGCGCCCGCCGCGGCCTGGCCCGGCTCGACTACACCCAGAACGCGATCAACAAGACGCTCGTCGCGCCGTACAGCATCCGGCCCGCGCCGGGCGCGCCGGTCTCGGTGCCACTCGAGTGGGACGAGCTCGACGATCCGTTGCTGCGTCCGGACCGATGGACGATTCGCGACGTGCTCGAACGCGTGAACACGGTCGGCGACCCGTTCGTGGCGTTGGTCAGTGTCGAGCAAGATCTGCCCTCGCTCTGAACTGCTGGCCCGCTCGCGCGCAACTGGGTCTGTTTCGAACCACAGGTGCGGGGGTAATCTCGGGAGATGGCACGACCCATCTGGACCGGCTCGATCTCCTTCGGCATGGTCTCCATCCCGATCCGACTGATGCCGGCCGTCCGCCGCAAGAGCATCTCGTTCAATCAGCTCGATGATCAGACGATGTCGCGCATCCGCTTGCGTAAGGTCAGCGAGGCGACGGGCGAGGAAGTGCCGGCCGAGCACATCGTCAAGGCGTACGACACCGGCGCCGAGCACTACGTGGTGATCACCGACGAAGATCTGGCCCCCCTGTCGCCGGCG
Organism: Acidimicrobiales bacterium; assembly: GCA_038227995.1. Lineage (GTDB taxonomy): Bacteria > Actinomycetota > Acidimicrobiia > Acidimicrobiales > Ilumatobacteraceae > WLMZ01. The sequence continues at coordinate 99,827 of JBBRPP010000009.1, read as the reverse complement.
AAGTCGAAGGAGATCACGCTCGACACGTTCGTCCCCGAGCAGGACGTCAATCCGCTGATGTTCGACTCGTCGTACGTGATCGTGCCCGACAAGACAGCCAAGCCGTACGTGCTGCTCGCGAACGCGATGGCGGGTTCGGGGCGCGTCGGCATCGGCAAGTTCGTGATGCGTCAGAAGGAGTACTTGGCGGCCGTTCGCTCCGACGGCACGTACCTGACCCTGTCGACGATGGTCTTCCCCGACGAGCTCGTCGATGTCGAGACCGTCGAAGGCATGGAGGCCCTGGACGACGTCGACATCTCCGAGAAGGAGCTCGGGATGGCCCGCTCGCTCGTCGAGGCTTTGAGCGAAGAGTTCGAGCCGGCGCAGTACATCGACGAGTACCGAATCGCGGTCGAGAAGATCATCGAACAGAAGGCGGCGGGCAAAGCGCCGGTCGTCACCGCCGAGGAACCGAAGAAGGCAGTGGTCATCGACCTCGCTGCAGCGCTCGAGGCGAGCCTGCGTGACGCGCGCGAGGCTCGATCCGGTCACCCCTCGGTGCCGAGCCTGAAGGCGGTCGAGGCCGCGCCGGCGAGCAAGCCGAAGGCCGTGAAGAAGGCCGCAGCAGAGCAGCCGGCCGCCGCGAAAGCTGCGTCGAAGCCGGCGGCGAAGAAGGCTGCGGCGAAGAAGGCTGCGGCGACCAAGGCCGCCGCAGCACCTCGGGCTCGCAAGTCGGCCTGAACGCCGGCGCTGTCACCACTCGCTGTCACTACTCGGGTCAGCCCTCGCGCACGACGTCCTTCGGGTCCTTGTCGTCGCGCAGACCGAGGAACACCGGATGGCGCAGGTGGCCGGCTCCGGTCCATTCTGCGAACGTCACCTGGGCGACGAGTTCCGGGAGCACCCACCGCGCGGTGCCGCGGGGCAACTTCGGCACAGGGTCGAACGGGCACGTGTCGGTTGCGAGATCGGCGAGCTGACGTGAGATCGTGCCCAACATCTTGTCGTTGAAGCCGGTGCCGACCGCTCCGATGAACGTCAGCTCGTCACCTTCGTACACGCCCAACAGCAGCGACCCGAACGATGTCGACCGCCCACCTTCACCGATGAGATGTCCGCCGACGACTGCCTCCTGCTGGAGTCGATGCTTGATCTTCAGCCACGACGTCGCCCGTCGACCCGGTTGGTAGATCGACGCCTTCTGCTTGGCCACGATGCCCTCGAACGCATTGGCCTTGGTCGCCTCGAAAAGGGCGTCGGCATCGTCGGTGACGGGCGTGATCCAGAACTCCTCCGTGCGGGTGAGGATGCGCTCGAGCGTGGCGCGGCGAGTGCTCCACGGCTCGTGGGTGAGATCCACGCCGTCAGCGACGAGCATGTCGAAAGCCACGAAGGCGTGGGCCCGATCGCCGCGCCCCACGGCGTCGAACGAATGTCGCCCGGTCTCGTCCATCGCGATCACCTCGCCGTCGATGACTGCATCGGTGCTGTCGACGGCGGCCGCGATCCCGCCGAGCCAGCCCCATCGTTCCATCCGGTCGAGCCCCGTCGAACTCACGGCGTCGACCCGCCCACCCTTGACCCTGATCAACACCCGATGGCCGTCCCACTTCGGTTCGAACATCCATGACTCGCGTTGATGCGGCAATTGACCGGGCGACGCCTTCATCGGAGCGATCGGCCACGGGATCACGTCGCGGGATCCACCTCGGGAACACGCCGCAGCAACAGGATCGACCGGTCGAGCAGTTCCAGATCGGTTGCGGCGTCGTGGACCGCTGGGTCGAGAACCGACACCTCGCCGGTCGAGGTGTCGACGACCGAAGTCCAACTGGCGCCCCATGTGTCGCCCGGCAGGGTGAAGCTCGCTGATTCCGACCCGGCGTTGATCAGCCACAGGAAGTCGAGATCGGTGACGGCCTCACCGCGGTTGTTCTGCTCGATCGAGCTGCCACCGATGAAGATCATCACGGTCTTGAGGTCGCCCTCGCCCCACTTTTCATCGCCCATCTCGACGCCGTCGGCGGAGAACCATGCGAGATCGGTGGTGCCTTCACCGTGCAGGGCGCGGCCCTGGAAGAACTGGCGGCGATGGAACGTGGGATGGTCGCGGCGCAACGCGATGAGGTCGGCAACGAAGCGAGTCAGGGAGTTGTCGGCATTGGCCCAGTCGTACCACGACACCTCGTTGTCCTGGCAGTAGGCGTTGTTGTTGCCGCCCTGCGTGCGCCCCAACTCGTCACCACCGAGGATCATCGGGACACCCTGCGACAGCAGCAGTGTGCACAACAGGTTGCGCTGCTGACGGCTGCGCAACGCGTTGATTGCCTCGTCGTCGGTGGGGCCTTCGGCGCCGCAGTTCCAGCCACGGTTGTGGTTCTCGCCGTCGTTGTTGTCCTCGCCGTTGGCGTCGTTGTGCTTGTCGTTGTAACTGACGAGATCGCGCATCGTGAAACCGTCGTGAGCGGTGATGAAGTTGATGCTCGCGTGTGGCTTGCGGCCGGCCGCTTCGTAGAGATCGCTGGACCCGGTGATGCGATACGCGAACTCGCCGAGCCCGTGCGAGGCCCCGGCCCAGTGATCGCGGATGCAGTCGCGATAGCGACCGTTCCACTCTGCCCACTGCGGCGGGAAGTTGCCGACCTGATAGCCGCCCTCGCCGACGTCCCACGGCTCGGCGATCAGTTTGAGGCGGCTCACGACGGGGTCCTGCTGCACGAGGTCGAAGAACGCAGACAGCTTGTCGACGTCATGCAGAGTGCGCGCAAGTGTCGACGCGAGGTCGAACCGGAAGCCGTCGACGTGCATCTCTGTGGCCCAGTAGCGCAGGCTGTCCATCACCAGTTGCAGGACGAACGGGTTCTGCATGTTGAGCGTGTTTCCGGTGCCCGTGTAGTCCATGTAGTACTGCTTGTCGTCGCCCACCAGGCGGTAGTACGCGGCGTTGTCGATGCCCTTGAACGACAGCGTCGGACCCATGTGGTTGCCCTCGGCCGTGTGGTTGTACACGACGTCGAGGATCACCTCGATGCCGGCCTGGTGAAGTGTCTTCACCATCTGCTTGAAGTCCTGCACCTGCTGGCCCTGCCCGTGACGGTGCGAATACTCGTGATGCGGCGCGAAGAAGCCGATCGAGTTGTAGCCCCAGTAGTTGCGCAGGCCGCGTTCGAGCAAGTGCGCGTCGTGGACGAACTCGTGCACCGGCAGCAACTCGAGCGTGGTCACGCCGAGTGACTTGAGGTGATCGATGAACGCGGGATGGGCGATGCCCGCGTACGCGCCGCGGAGATCTTCGTCGATGTCGGGGTGCAGCATCGTCGCGCCCTTCACGTGCGCTTCGTAGATCACGGTCTCGGCCCACGGGTGATGCAGCGGCTGATCGGTGGCCCAGTCGAAGAACGGGTTGACGACCAGGCTGCGCGGGCTGGTCGACGCGCTGTCGGTGGAGTCCATGACATCGTGGTCGTCGAAGTCGTAGCTGAACAGCGATTGGCCCCAGTCGAACGTGCCTTCGATCGCCCGCGCGTAGGGATCGAGCAACAGCTTGGCCGGGTTGCAGCGGTGACCGTTGCCGGGATCCCAGGGGCCGTGGATCCGGAACCCGTATTTGGTGTTGGCCTCGAGATCGGGGAAGTACCCGTGCCAGATCGAGCCGGACCGCTCGGGGAGAGCGATTCGCTCTTCGTTGTCGTCGGCGTCGAACACACAGAGCTCGACCGAGTCAGCGACATCGGAGAAGATCGAGATGTTGGTACCGACTCCGTCGAACGTGGCTCCGAGCGGCAGCGGTGAACCGGGCCAGACCCTCATGGGCGTTTCTCTTTCGCGGTGACGATGCCGCGCCATCCCATCAGGAACAGGCAGAGGGTGAACGTGGCGACGATGATGAATGCCGGCGCGGTGCCCTTGCCGAACGCGAACTTGCGCAGCAGCATCCCTACCGCAACCGTCGACACCCACACGATCGCCCCGGAGCGCACCGACATCGGATCGGTCCAGGCCTTTGCCACGACCCACCCGACCACCAGTGCGATCAGGAACGGAGCAGCGACCTTCAGCGTGCCGACCGCGATGTTGCCGGTTTCGTCGTGGCTGCGCCGCCCGATCGCGACGAACACGATGATGAGCAGGACGTCGACAGCAAACGCGACGCGAGCGCGGCGGCTCATCACTCGTGAATCGAGTATCCGCCGAGCTTGCCCCGGTAGAACAACAACGGTTGTGGATCGTCCTCGGAGTGACTCATCTCGAGCACCCGGCCGACGACGAAGTAATGGTCACCCACCTCGTGCACGACCTCGACCTCGCAATCGATCCACGCGATCGCCTGGTCGAGGATCGGCGAGCCGGTGATGCCGGTGTGCCACGGCACGTCGACGAAGCGATCGTCGACACCTTTCTTGGCGAAACGCCAGCAGGCCGCACCCTGGTGGGCGCCGAGGACGTTCACGCAGAACTTGCCGGCAGGGGCCATCGCGGCCCAGGTGTCGCTGGTGACCATCGGCAGGAAGCCGACCAACGGCGGGTCGAGCGACACCGACGTGAACGACCCGATCGTGAACCCGGCGGGTACATCGCCGGCCATACCGGTGATGATCGTGACACCGGTGGGGAAGTGGCCGAGCACCCGGCGGAAGTGGTCGGAATCGAACGCAGCTGCTGAGTCAGACATCGACACCGACCTTACCGCGTGCCGGGCGTGATCGTGCCCTGGCTGGTGAGCCGTGGCAGGGTTGGAGCATGGACGAAACGAAGCACGCGATCCGCCGTGAGATGCGGCGCATGCGAAAGGAACTGCCGGATCGCCACCATCGATCCGAACAGATCTGGGCTGCGGTCGTCCCTGCCTGCCGCGATTTCGCGACCCGAGTTCGGACCCCTGGACCGCTGCGCGTCCTGGCCTTCGTCGGCGTCGGCAGCGAACCCGATACGGGTGGTTTGATCGATGCGCTCCACGCAGCTGGGTTCTCTGTGCTGCTGCCGCGAGTCGAAGGTGACGAGATGGTCGCCGTCGGGCATGGACCCGGGCGTGACCTCGTGCCCGGAGCGTTCGGCATCCCCGAACCAGCAGGCACCGCGGTGGACCCGGTCGTGATCGACGTCGTGATCGTGCCTGGCCTCGCGTTCACCGTGGACGGATCGCGTTTGGGGCAGGGCGGGGGCTTCTACGACCGCTTCCTGCCGACGGTTCGCGGCGCGTGTCTGACGATCGGAGTGTGCTTCAGCGAGCAGATCCGCGACGACCTACCGAGCGAGGAACACGACCGGAAAGTCGATCTCGTCATCACCGATGCTGTGCAAGAGTGATCGCATGACCGCCATCGCCTCCGTCGCGTCACCGCCGTTCACGCTCGCCCAACTCGATGTCGCGGCCGAACTCGTCGGCCGATTCGTGCCCCCGACGCCACAGTTCGCGTGGCCGTTGCTCGGCGAGGCGTTGGGCGCAGAGGTCTGGGTCAAGCATGAGAATCACACGCCCACTGGCGCCTTCAAGGTTCGTGGCGGCATCGTCTACGTAGAACGTCACGTTCGCGAGAGCGATGGCGCGCCGCAGGGTCTGATCAGCGCGACCCGCGGCAACCACGGTCAGAGCCTGGCGTTCGCCGGGCGAGCCTTCGGCGTCGGGGTGACCATCGTCGTGCCGATCGGGAACAGCGCCGACAAGAACGCCGCGATGCGCGGGTTCGGTGCGACCTTGATCGAGTACGGGCACGACTTCCAGGCGGCTCGTGAGCATGCGCAGCAACTCGCGGTCGAGCGTGATCTGCACATGGTGCCGTCGTTCCACCCCGACCTCGTGCTCGGTGTCGCCACGTCGTCGCGAGAACTGTTCACCGCGGCCGGCGAACTCGATGCCGTCTACGTCCCGGTTGGCATGGGCTCGGGGATCTGCGCATTGATGGGGGTGCGCGACCTCCTCGGGTTGGGCACCGAGATCATCGGTGTCGTTGCCGACAACGCCCCGGCGACAGCACTGTCGTACGAGGCCGGCGCGGTGGTCAACACCGACCGCGCCGACACCTTCATCGACGGCATCGCCTGCCGCTCACCCGATGCGTCGGCCATCGCGGCGATGGTGGCGGGCGCGGCTCGGATCGTGCGGATCAGCGAAGACACCGGCGCTGAAGCGGTTCGGCTGCTGCAGCGCACGACCCACAACCTGTGCGAGCCATCGGGTGCCGCCGCCCTCGCCGGACTGTTGACCGAGCGCGATCTTCAGCAGGGCAAGCGGGTCGGCGTGATCATGAGCGGCGGCAACATCGACGTACCCCTGCTGACCGAGATCCTGGCGGGCCGAACCCCCACCGTGTAGCACCGCGGCGAGCGAGGTGATCGGCCACCTTCGGAAAGCGTCTACGGTCGCCTGACGCACGAATGCGTCATCCATCGGAGGCCGCCACATGGCTCAGTTCAGGTTTGTGCACATCGGTGTCGCGGCCGGTTTGGCCGCCGCGACTGTTTCCGTGATCGGTCTCGTACACGACGTCGGCGCAGCGCCAAACGCAGCACCGTCGGTGTTCGTCCCGATCGTCCCGTGCCGGCTTGCAGACACCAGAGCCGGCACAGACAACGTCGGGACCCGGAGCACCGCTGTCGGGCCGGCTCAGACCGTGCCCTTCGCGGTCTGGGGAGCGAACGGCAACTGCGCGATCCCGAACACCGCGACTGCGATCGCGACCAATGTCACCGCTGTCGGACCCACCGCCGACAGCTACCTCACCGTGTTCCCCGCGGACGCGAACCCGCGCCCGACGGCATCGAACCTGAACGTCACCTCGATCTCCCCTCCCACCCCCAATCAGGTCACTGTCGCCCTCTCGGCCGCGGGATCGATCGCCGTCTACAACAACGGCGGGAACGTCAATGTGATCATCGACATCGTGGGCTATTACATACCCTCGACCGGAGCCGCCGTCGCACCCCACAACGTGATCTGGGTCGCGAAGTCCGGCGGGCAGTTCTCCTCTGTCCGGGCCGCGATGGAGTCCATCAGCGATGCTTCTGCAAGTAACCCGTACGTGGTCAAAGTCGCGCCAGGCATCTACACCGAGACCGCTCCGATATTGCTGAAGAGCAACGTCGACCTCGAAGGATCGGGCCAGGACCGATCGACGATCACGTGTGCATGCGGCAACGGGAACGGCTCCGGTCTGAGAGCGACGATGTTCGTCGAGGGCAACGTCAGCAGCGAGATCCGAGACATCACGATCACCAACAGCGGTTCGTCATCCGGCGCGGGATTCAACTCAGTCGCTGTGGAACTGCTGAACGTCACAGCCGAGATGTCGATCGTCGACACGACCATGACCGCGACTGCGGCACCCACCGGTACGGCATTCGGTCTGATGATCGGCCTTTCGACGATGCCCCACATCGACAGCATCAACACCTACACCACCGGTGCCGGGTTCAACGCCGGCGTCTACATGTTCACGGGCTCGAGCGCCGTCATCAGAAACTCGTGGCTCTACACCTCCGGTCCCGGCTTCAGCATGGTGGGCACCGCTCAGTCCCGCCTTGTCACCTCCACAGTCAATGGCGTGACATCGGCGATGACCGGTCGATGTGACCTCGTGCTCGACGTCGCCAACAACCCGGTCACCTGCACGTGATTCCTCACGGCCGTTACACCTCCGCGTCACTTGAGCGCGTCACTTGGACAGTCACGAATCGCGATCTGGGTTTGGTTTCGTTCCGGCGCGACGGCTTCCGCGGTTGTGCGATGCTGGCGTCCCAAATCTCGCCTGGAGAGTTGATTCAGGTCTCCGGAGGTCCGAGATGAATCACCCATCGAAAAGCGGCTGCATCCGGACATCGCTGGCGCCGGGTCCCCGCCTGCTTGTTGCCGCCGTCGCGTTGATGATCGGGGCGGCAGCGTGCAGTTCGACGGCCTCGACCACATCGATCGACACGTCCGCGCCGACGACCGCAGCGTCAAGCACGACGCTCGCGCCGATCGCCTCGACAACGACCACCGAACCGGCCCCGACCACAACGACTGAACCAGCGACCACCACCACCGAGCCGGCCACGGCGACGACCGAACCGGCCACGACAACCACGTTGTCTTTGGAGCAGACCATCGCGAGCCACTGGCAGGGCGCCTTTCTCCACGTGGTCGGTGGCGGCGCGCCGGAACCCCGTGGCACCACGGTCATGTACTTCCTCAAAGGCGATTGGGGGGCCGAGGTGTACTGGAAGACCGACAACGAGTGGTGTGCCTTGAGCACGTTCACGTGGACGGTCACCGACGCGACCTCCGAGACGGCGTTCAGTCTCGACTTCCAGGACACCAACCACTTCGATTCGTGCCTCGTCGTCCCCAACGAGGGGGTCCACTTCGTGTGGACGCCCACCGGCACCCGTACCGTCGACGGGCGCACCGTCTACGACGGCAACTACACCGTGCCGGCGCAGTATCCCGCATCACGAACAGCGTGCTCGAAAGACTGGGCTGATCCGGCACCATGCGGTTTCGCAGCGGCAGCGGCCGCTCTGCCAACACCCCCTGCGAATTGACCCGGCGGTCGGCGCGCCGATCAACTCCCTTTGGTGAAAGTTTCGAGCGGGCCTTGTACGCCGGCGGACGTTTGCCGACGTCGGCCGGGTTGCTGTCGACGATGACAAAGTTTGCCAATTCGGCTATGCTCAGACAGATGACGACCATGAACGTGTCGCTGCCCGAAGGCCTCAAGACGTTCGTCGACGCGCAGACCGAGCGCGGCGGCTACGGGTCGACGAGCGAGTTCATTCGGGACCTCATCCGTCGCGAGCAAGACCGCCAACAACTGCGAAACCTTCTCCTCGACGGCGCCTCCTCATCGGCGGGGCCGGCTGCGGATCAGAGCTATTTCGCGTCGTTGCGACGACTCGTCAAACCAACGAACTGACCAACGTGACGGAACGCCAGGCGCGTCTTCGGTCACGTGCAGCCTCGGACATCGACGACGCGGTCGCACACCTGCGCGGCGAAGCCGGCGAGACCGTCGCGCTTGCGTTCATCGATGCGCTGGAGAGCGGGCTGAACCACATCACGCGTTCGCCGAAAGCGGGATCACTGCGATTTGCCTTTGAACTCGGCATCCCCGATCTTCGAGCTATGGGCGTGAAGCGATTCCCATATCTGATCTTCTACGTGACGCTCGACGACCGGGTCGACGTCTGGCGCGTGCTGCACACCCGTCGCGACATACCGGGAACGTTCACCCACGACGATTGACCGGGCGTCACTCCGACGGATCTCAGGCATGGTCGCAGCAGCCGCGACCGATGAGTGCGCTGCCGCTACCGAACCCTCGATCAGGGGTGGGCGAACGCCCAGTCGAGCAGGGCCTTCGCGCCGGAGAACCGGAGGTCCTCGGTCGGCGCGCCAAGGACGGCAACCATCACCGTTCGTCCGTTGCGCGTCGCCGAGCTGACAACGCAGAAGCCGGCCTGGGTGGTGTGGCCGGTCTTGACGCCGTTGGCGCCGGGGTAGGTCGTCAGCAATTTGTCGGTCGAGACGTAGGTCTTTCCGTGCAGGTTGGCTTGCTTCTTGGCGACCGCAGCACGGAAGGTGTCGTTCTGCATCAACGTCGCGGCGAGCGTGATGACATCACGGGCGGATGAATGTGCCCCCGCTTGATCGAGGCCGATCGGGTTGGCGGCGACGGTGTTCGTGAGTCCCAGCTTCTCTGCTGCAGCATTCATCTCATGCACGAAGTTGTCGACGGTGCCACCGATGTCGAGCGCCAACGTCTGCGCCGCGTCGTTCGCGCTGACGATCAACATCGCCCGCATCAGCACATCGCGCGGCAGTTGTTCGCCCGTGCGCAGACCGATCGCCGATTCGGAGATGTCGACGTGCAACTGCGGCACCGTGACGACCTTGTTCAAATCGCCGGCCTGCAGGACGAGGTACGTCGTCAGCAACTTCATGATGCTGCCGACGGGCAGCGGCGTGTCGGCGTTGCTCTGCGCCAGCCAGGTTCCGCTCGTGATGTCGTAGACCGCGAACGCCTTGGCGTTGATCGCCGGGATGTCGGTGGCGGGCGGCGCAGTGGCGGCGGAGATCGTGAGCGGCGCAGCCGCGGTTGTCGATGTCGTTGCCGTGGCGGCCGGTGCTGATGTGGTTCCGGCGATCTCCGACGTCGTCGCAGCCGGGCCCGGAGCAGCCGGACCCGGAGCAAGCGAAACGATCGGAGCCACCGAATCGATCGGCGCGATCGTCGGACCGGTCGACCTCGACGAGTCGCTGGTTGCCGCCCCGGCCGTCGTCGAAGTCGTCGCCGAAGAGACGGCGCGATGCGGCGAGTCGTCGTTGGAAACTGCGACGATCGCGCCGATCGCGACCAGTGACGCGACCACGGCGATGAGCGCCGGGCGCGCCCCGTGAGAGGTGCGTGGTGTGTTGTTCACATCACGATCCATGGCGTCGTGGATGCGCTCGAACTACTCGCTGTCCTCGTAGTACTCGCGGCCGAGGTGCGTGATCGTTTCCTCGCCCATCATCCAGCGCAACGTGTTCTTCAACTTCGTCTGCTGGATGAACAGGTCGTTCTCGGGGTAGAGGCCCGGCGCAGTCTGCGGGCTCTTGTAGTAGAAGCTGAGCCATTCCTGGATGCCGCCGAGACCGGCCCGCTGGGCGAGGTCCATGAACAGCACGAGGTCGAGCGCGAGTGGCGCTGCCAGGATGCTGTCGCGGCACAGGAAGTTGACCTTGAGCTGCATCGGGTACCCCATCCATCCGAAGATGTCGATGTTGTCCCAGCCCTCTTTGTTGTCACCGCGCGGCGGGTAGTAGTTGATGCTGACCTTGTGGAAGATGTTGCCGTACAGGTCAGGGTTCTTCTCGGGCTCGAGGATGTCCTCGAGCAAGCCGAGCTTGGATTCTTCCTTGGTCTTGAAGTTCTCCGGCGCATCGAGCACCTCGCCGTCGCGGTTGCCGAGGATGTTGGTGCTGTACCAGCCGGACAGGCCGAGCTGACGGGCCTTGATCATCGGGGCGAGCACGCTCTTCACCAGCGTCTGACCGGTCTTGAAGTCCTTGCCACTGATCGCGATGTTGCGCTCGACGGCCAGCTTGCGCAGCACCGGCGTGTCGACGGCCAGGTTGGGCGAGCCATTCGCGAACGGCACCCCTTCGAGGATCGCGGCGTAGGCGTACAGCATCGAGGGGGCGATCATCTCGTGGTTGGCATCGATGGCTGCTTCGAAGCTCTCGATGTCGGCGTGCTCGGGTCCGATCTCGATGTAGATCTCGGTGCTCGCAGCCCAGATCATCACGACACGGTCGACCTGCTTCTCATCGCGGAACCGGTTGATGTCGGCGCGAATCGCGTTGAGCATCTCGCGCTTGCTGATCGTGCCGCCGGCTGCCTCGGCCATCGTGTGCTGGCCGTTGAGGTTGCGGGCGTACTTGAGTTCGAACGCGGCGCGCATCGGGCGAATGTCGCGCAGCGTGTCGGCGATGCCCTCGATGTGCTTGCCTGCTTCGAGTACGCCGGCGCGCGACGCCGCAACGTACGCGTCGTCGGGGAACACGTCCCATGCGCCCCACACGATGTCGTCGAGCTTGGCGAGCGGTACGAAGTCCTTGATCAGCGGACTGCGGTCATCGGTGCGCTTGCCGAGGCGGATCGTGCCCATCTGGGTCATCGATCCAATCGGCAATCCCTGACCGCGCTTCACCAGTTCGACGCCGGCGATGAGCGTGGTGGCGACGGCGCCGAGCCCGACCGTGAGGACGCCGAGGCGCCCCGTTGCGGGCTGAACAGTGGGGGAAGGAGGTGTCGACGACATGGGTCGTATCGTAAGCAATGCTGGTCGACTTGTCACGTAGGTGAAGAAAGTCTGAACTAAACTGCTCCGGGTGCAACAAGTCCTTCCTGACCTGACCATCCGCCAGATGGCCTATCTCGTTGCCGTCGTCGACGAGCCGACGTGGGCGTCGGCGGCCGATCTCGTCGGGGTCAGCCCGTCGGCGCTCTCTCAGGGCTTGGCAGAGCTCGAGCGGCGGCTCGGGGTGCCGCTCTTCGAGTCCCAGGGACGACGGCGCGTGCTGCGCAGATCGGCGCGGCCGGTCGTCGACCATGCCCGTCGCGTGCTGGCCCTCACGCGAGATCTCGTCGACTGGACCGATCGGGTGCGCGGTGGGCGGCAGGGTCGGGTACGACTCGGCATGATCGACGTCGCCGCTGTCGTGCACTTTCCCGGTGTCGTCGCAGAGTTTCGCATCCAGCATCCCGACGTCGGCCTCACGCTGTCGGTCGCACCCTCTGCGCAGTTGCTCAACGGTCTGCGCGACGGTGAACTGGATCTCGTCGTGTGTGTGCAACCGCCCGAACGTCACGTCGGTCTGGAGATCGAGGAGTTGCGCCGTGAGACACTCGCCGTCATGGCGCCGCTCGGCACGACGATCGGTGCGCCGTCGACGTGGGGGCCGTGGGTGACGTTTCCGAGTGACTCGCACACGCGCCAACTCATCATCACGGCGCTCGCGGATCTCGGCGCGCGCACGACGATCGCGGCCGAGAGTCACCAGCCCGATGTGCTGATGCAGATGGTGCGACTCGGGCTGGGCTGGACCGTGTTGCCGGTCGGCTCGTCGACGTCCGGAGGATCCGTCGAGATCGGTCCAGCAGTGGTCGAGCGCGCGCTCGTCCTCGCCCGCCGCGCCGATTCGATCAGCGACCCCGCAGCAGACGAGTTCGCTCGACGCCTTCGCGGATGACCGGTCGTCGCGCCGCGTGATGGCAGGTTCGTTCTGAATCGAATCGGTCTGCTCCGCTAGTGTCCGCGGGTGGCCTGGATTCTGGTGATCGACTTTGGGACGAGTTACACCGTTGCCGTCGCGAAGCAGGCCGGCCGCTCGCCGGAGGTGATCGAAATCGGTGGCGAGCGACGCGTGCCGTCGGTTGTCTCGGTCGAGGCTGGTGGCGACATCATCGCCGGCCGTGCTGCCGATGACCGTGCCAGCTCGAACCCGGGCAGCACGCTTCGTGCGCCGAAGACACGTCTCGGCGACCAGGCGCCCGTTGTCCTCGCCGGACGCACGCATCAGATCGTCGACCTCGTCGCCGAATTGCTCCGGTCCGTGTACAACGACGCCGTCCGCCAGATGGAATCACCGCCCGACGAGGTGCGTCTGACGCATCCGGCGACATGGAATGGTCCGCGGCTCAGCCGGCTGCTGGAATCCGCAACCAAAGCCGGGCTGCGGAACTGCTCGCTCGTGCCCGAACCCGTCGCGGCAGCGTTGTCGTTCGCGTCCGAGGTCGGTGTGGCGGAAGGTTCGAACATCGCTGTCTACGACCTCGGCGGGGGCACGTTCGACACTGCAGTCGTGACCGGTAGCGGTGGTCGTTTCACGCTGGCCGGCCGGCCCGGCGGCGACCAGACGATCGGCGGTGATCTGTTCGACGAGATCCTCTACAACGCGATCGGCGAGAAGCTGCCCCCCGACGCGTGGGACTCGATCATCGTCGACAACGATCCGCGCTGGCGCACGGTGGCCGAGAGCTTCCGGCGAGAAGTGCGGAGTGCGAAGGAGCGGCTCTCGACCTCGGCCTACACCGACGTCTCCGTCCCGTTGCCCACGGGTCTGTTCCAGTACCGCTTGCAACGCACCGAGTTCGAGGAATTGATCCACAGCTACCTCGACGAGACGATCGCGCTGTTGCGTCGTTGCATCAACGAGGCAGGTGTCAGCGAGGAATCGTTGGCGGCGATCTATCTCGTCGGCGGGTCGAGCCGTTCGCCGATCGTCGAGTCGATGGTGCGCGCTGCGTTCCCGAACGTTCGCGTCAGCCGCCGCGGCGACCCCAAGACTGCGGTTGCCCTCGGCGCGGCTCAGGCCGAGCGGAGCAACCCGCCGACCGATCCCGGTCTTGTGCCGCCGATCTCGCCGACGCCGCTCGGCCTGCCGCCGACGGCAGCGCCGACGTCCCTGCCCCCGGGGTCCGTGCCGCCGGGGTCCGTGCCGCCGGTGTCGGTGCCGCCGGTGTCGGTCCCGCCGGTGTCGATTCCACCTGCCCCGCCGGTCTCGGTGCCCCCCACTGCGGTTCCACCGACCGTGGTTCCACACGTCGCGATCCCACCTGCGGCGCCCCCGCCCGCCCCTCGGCCGGCGCCGCTGTACACACCCGCGCCGGGTGGCCCAACGGCGGGACAGTACCTGCAACCCGGTTCGCCCCCGAAACGCCGGTCACAGCGCATGACCTTGATCGTCGTCGGCGTGGCCGTCGCCGTCATCGCAGCGGTCGTGGCCGTGTTCGCGCTGCGCGGGGGTGGCGACAAGGCCGCTGTGTCGACCACCACCAAGACCGCTGCCGACACCACCGACGTGCCCGGAACCACGTCGCCCGGAACGATCGCCTCAGTGGCGTCGACCACCGCCGTCGATACCACGGCCGTCACCTCCACAACGCAACTCACGACCTCGACATCAGCGACGGATTCGACAGCGGTGACGGATTCCACGGCGACCATCACGAGCGATCTCACCCCCGGCGCGGCAGCCGACATCGGGGACAACGTGTCCATCGTGGTGCCCGACGGGTGGACGGCGTCGACGTCGGACACCGTGGTCACGCTGTCCAAGGCTTCGACCACCATTCAACTTCGGGCCCGAACCCGCAACGTGGGTGAGGACCCGTCGTCGGTCATCGCCGAGTACCTCACCAGCTACGACAAGTCGCGCATCGTCACCTACGGGCCGACGTTCCAGGTCGGGTTCACCACGGACTCGCCGCAGATCGCTCAGTACCGCATGAACTACGCCGTCTTCGATGCGAAGGTCGGATTCGACATCGTTGGCTGGATCGATGTCCTCCAGCGCGACGACGGCCTGACCGTGATCTACGACGTCTATGGTGCCGACGTCCAATTCGAATCGCTGCCGGACCCGACGTATCAGGCGTTCCTGGCCAGCTTCAAGAAGGCGCCGTCGCTGGGAGCTGCGACCCCGTTGAAGACGTTCGATCCCGAGCGGATCAAGACGACCCAACCGTTCGTGGCGGTGTCCGGTTTGATCGGCTTTCGGCCGACTCCCGGTTTCGACACAGTGTCGGCATCGGACGGGTATGCCGAAGTGAACGATTTTGCCGGCGGTGGTACGGAAGACTTCTCGGTCCTGAAGGTGTCCAAGACTGACACGATCGACCACGCGCTGGTCGCCGCAGAGGCCGAACTCGACAGCAGCGACACCGGCCGAACGTTCGGCACGCCGTCAGACTTCACGGCCAATTCGTATGGCGTCATGGGCAGAACCGTGTCGTGGAGCGCGACTGCGTCCGATGGCACACCTGTCAGCGGTTACGTCAACCTGTACTTCGATCCGGCAAGCGGTAACTCGGTCGCCACGTTCGAGCAGTGGAACTCGACGTTGGATGGCACCCAACCTCGTGCCGCCGACTTCACGTTCATGGATCGCTCGGTGCTGATCAGCTTCAACACCATCGATTGACGGCGCAAGCGGGCGATTGAGCGATCACACCTTGGGCAAGCCGGCGAGCGCAGCCGTGATCGCTTCCTCGGGGTAGTCGAAGTCGACCAGGTTGCCGGCGAGGTAGTTCTCGTACGCGGCAAGGTCGAGCAGGCCGTGCCCGCACAGCGCGGTGAGGATCACCTTGGCCTCACCGGTCTCCTTGCAAAGCAAAGCTTCGTCGATGCACGCCGCGAGTGCGTGGGTCGGCTCGGGAGCCGGGATGATGCCCTCGGTGCGAGCGAACTGAACTCCCGCGGCGAAGCAGTCGAGCTGGTTCCTGCTCTCGGCCTCGATCAGCCCCAGCTCGTAGATGTGCGACACCAGTGGGCTCATCCCGTGATAGCGCAGACCGCCGGCGTGGATGGTGTCGGGGATGAAGTCCTTCCCGAGCGTGTGCATCTTCATCAGCGGCGTCATCCCGGCCGTGTCGCCGAAGTCGTAGGCGTACACACCCTTCGTCATGCTGGGGCATGCGGCTGGCTCGACCGCGACGATGCGCGTGTTGCGGCGGCCGGCGATGTTCTCGGCGAGGAACGGGAACGTGAGCCCGCCGAAGTTACTCCCGCCGCCGACGCAGCCGTAGATGACATCGGGGTACTCGCCGGCGAGCTCGAACTGCTTCAGCGCCTCCTGCCCGATCACCGTCTGGTGCATCAGCACGTGGTTGAGCACCGAGCCGAGCGCGTAGCGGGTGTCGGGGTCGGGGGCCGCGACCTCGACCGCCTCACTGATCGCGATGCCCAGCGAGCCAGGGGAATCCGGGTGCGCGGCGAGGATGGCGCGGCCGGAGTTGGTCAGGTCCGACGGTGACGGATGCACGGTTGCGCCGAAGGTCTCCATCATCAATCGCCGATACGGCTTGGCGTCGTAGGAGGCGCGTACCTGCCACACCTCACACTCCAGGCCGAACTGGGCGCACGCGAATGCGAGCGCGGTTCCCCATTGGCCGGCCCCGGTCTCGGTGGTCAGCTTCTTCACGCCGGCCTTGGCGTTGTAGTACGCCTGCGGCACCGCCGTGTTCGGCTTGTGTGAACCGGCCGGTGATGTGCCTTCGTACTTGTAGTAGATGTGGGCCGGCGTCCCGAGTGCCTTCTCCAGGCGGTGGGCGCGGAACAGCGGTGTCGGCCGCCACAGGCGGTACACATCGAGCACCTCCTCGGGGATCTCGATGTACGGCTCCATCGAGACTTCCTGCATGATCAGATCCATCGGGAACAGCGGTGCGAAGTCGTCGGGACCAGCGGGCTGAAGGGTTCCCGGATGCAGTGCCGGCGGCGGCGGGCTGGGCAATGACGGGACGATGTTGAGCCAGGCGCGAGGGATGTCGGACTCGTTGAGCGTGTACTTCGTGGTCATGTCGCGGAACAGTAGTACGTGCCGAACGAGCGGTGCTCTGCATGTAACACTGACCCGATGCCCCACGCCGCCGGTGAACTCGTCACGATCGAATCGCCCATGCAGGGCACGGTTCTGAGCGTGAACGTGGCCGTGGGCGACACCGTCCGAGCCGGGCAGACGGTGGTGTTGCTCGAGAGCATGAAGATGGTGCACGACGTCAAGGTCGATGCGGCCGGAGTGGTCCGCCAATTGCTCGTGGTCGGCGGCGCGATGGTCACGCCCGGTCAGCCACTGTGCACCTTCGAGGTGGTCGAAGTTGGTGTCGATGCGACGATGGCCGAGGTCGCGATCGATCTCGACCGGATCCGGCCCGCCTTGGCCGAGGTGATTGCTCGGCACGAGGTCGGGCTCGACGCCGCACGCCCAGATGCTGTCGAACGGCGCCGCAAGGTCGGGCGGCGGACGGCTCGCGAGAACGTTGCCGATCTCATCGACGACGGCACGTTCATCGAGTACGGGCCCGTCGTGATCGCGGCCCAGCGGCGTCGCCGCGCGCTCGACGATCTCATCGCGCGCACGCCGGCCGACGGCATGATCGGCGGCATCGGCACGGTCAACGGATCGTCGTTCTCCGGCCACGCCGCGCAGGTCATCGCCGTGTCGTACGACTACACCGTCCTCGCCGGCACGCAGGGCCAGCAGAACCATCGCAAGAAGGACCGCTTGTTCGAGGTCGCCGAGAAACTGCGGTTGCCGATCGTGTTCTTCACCGAGGGCGGAGGCGGCCGGCCCGGCGACACCGACGGTGTCGGCGTCAGCGGGCTCGACTGCATGGCGTTCCTGTGGTTCGCCGAGCTCAGCGGCGCGGTACCGATCGTCGGCATCAACGCGGGCTACTGCTTCGCCGGCAACGCTGCGATCCTCGGCTGCTGCGACGTCGTGATCGCAACACAGGACTCGAACATCGGCATGGGTGGCCCGGCGATGATCGAGGGCGGTGGTCTCGGTGTGTTCGCACCGACGGCGATCGGGCCGATCGAGGTGCAGCGCTCGAACGGCGTGATCGACGTCGTCGTCGCTGATGAGGCCGAAGCAGTGGCCGTCGCCAAGCAGTACCTCTCGTACTTCCAGGGTCCTCTGGCCGAATGGGAAGCGCACGACCAACGTTTGTTGCGTCACGTCATCCCCGAGGATCGCAAGCGCAGCTACGACGTGCGCGCCGTCGTCGACGCGCTGTTCGATGTCGGCTCTGTGCTCGAGATCCGGCGTGAGTTCGGACTCGGCATGATCACCGCGTTCGCTCGGATCGAAGGCATGCCCGTCGGCATCATCGGCAACAATCCGAATCACCTGTCCGGAGCGATCGACAGTGACGGTGCTGACAAGATCGCGCGGTTCATGCAGTTGTGTGACGCGTTCGACATCCCGCTGATCTCGCTGTGCGACACGCCCGGGATGATGGTCGGGCCGGATGTCGAGGCGACCGCGCTCGTGCGGCACTGCAGCCGGCTGTTCGTGACCGGCGCCAACATCTCGGTGCCGTTGATCGCCGTGATCACGCGCAAGGCCTACGGTCTCGGGGCTCAGGCGATGATCGGCGGCAGCCTGAAGGCACCGCTTGCCACCGTTGCCTGGCCCACCGGCGAGTTCGGGGGGATGGGCCTGGAAGGCGCGGTGCGCCTGGGTTACAGCAAGGAACTCGCGGCCGTTTCCGACGATGCCGAACGCGATGCGCTGT
The DNA here is from genome assembly GCA_038227995.1 of Acidimicrobiales bacterium. Taxonomy (GTDB): domain Bacteria; phylum Actinomycetota; class Acidimicrobiia; order Acidimicrobiales; family Ilumatobacteraceae; genus WLMZ01. The sequence continues at coordinate 81,303 of JBBRPP010000009.1, read as the reverse complement.
TCCAACAGATGGTCGACCGGATGTACGAACACGGTAAGGCACTCAACACGGCGTCGCATTTCGAGATCGACGACGTGATCGATCCCGTCGACACTCGGCGATGGCTGGCGACGGTGCTGCGTTCGGTGCCACCGAAGCCCGGTTGGGCCAGCCGACCCAAGAAGCGCCCCAACATCGACACCTGGTAGGCGCCCCGCATCGGGCAGCGCTCAGGCATCGCCCCCGGCGATGTCGGCGCCGATGTCCCGGGCCTTTTCGCCCTCCGGTGCGGCGACCTCGACGATCGGATCATCGCGGTCGTCGAACTCCAGCCGCAGTGCGCGAGCCATCGTGGCGTGCATCTCGTACATGAGCGTGATGTAGGTGAGCTCGAGGATCTGCTCGTCTGTGAGGTGTTCGCGCAGGTGGTCGAAGTCGCGGTCATGCATGCGACCCCCGCCGAGGACGAGTGCGTCGGTGTACGCGAGAACGGCGCGTTCTTCCGGCGTGAAGCAATCAGCCGATGTCCAGTGCGCGATCGACTCGATCTTCTCGTCGGCCATCCCCAGCGCGCGGCACGACTTGCAGTGTTGCGAGAAGACGAACTGGCTGCCGCGAGTCCATCCGGCGCGCGTCTGAGCGAGTTCGCGCAGCACGGGATCGAGCAGTCGTTGCGGGCTCTGGTAGAGCGCGAATCCGCGCACGGCGTGACGCATGACATCGGGCACGAGTGCGAACACGCTCCACCAGTCTCCCGGTGTTCCGGATGCCGTACCCGGTTCGCTCACCGGGTCGCGGTCGCCGAACAACCGGGTGTACATCTCGAGCACGAATTCGTCGGAGACTTCTGATCTGGGGACTTGCCTGAGGCGTGGCATGCCGGCTCCTGTGTACTCGTCGGCGAGCGGGAGATCAGTGTTGGATGACGATGTTGCCCAGCTGCTGGGCAGCCTCCATCCGTTCGAGCGCGAGCGGGTAGTCGGCCACGGCGAACACTTGGTCGATGATGACCGGCAGCCCGCCCTCGATCAGCTGCGTCACCGCTGCGAACTCCTCGTAGCTGCCGACGGTCGACCCGATGATCTCCCACTGTTTGAAGAACAATCGCGGCATCGAGATCTCGACGGTGGGACCGCTGGTGCTGCCGCACACGACCATTCGCCCACCTGGCTTGAGCGAGCGAGTCGACTGCTGCCACGTCGCCGGACCGACGCTCTCGACGATCACGTCGGCCTGCACCGGCCACGAACGGTCGGCGGAGTCGTACGCCGCTGATGCACCCATCGCCAGCGCCTCGGCTCGCTTGGCTTCGCTGCGGCTGGTGACGACGACTTCGGCGCCCATGTGCTTCGCCAGTGTCAGCGCCGCGCACGCGACACCCGAGCCGATGCCGACGACCAGCACCGTCTCGCCGGCAACCAAGCGGGCCCGCTTCAACATCCGATAGGCGGTCAAGTAGGCGATCGGGTACGCCGCGCACTCGGCCCATGTGCGGTTCGCCGGCCGACGCACGATGTTGCGAGCGGGTGCTTGCACGAAGGTCGCATGACCACCCCAAGCGTGCTCGCCGACGATCGTGAAGCCAGGTCCGAGTGGGCTGTTGTTGCCGAACGCGACGATGTCTTCGACCGGTGAGATGCCGGGATTCACCACGACCTCGTCGCCCACCGCGACGTGAGTCACTGCACTGCCGACCGAGTCGATGACGCCCGCTGCATCGCAGCCGGGAACGTGCGGCAACTTCGGACGTGGCAGCCCGTGGGTGATCCACAGGTCGAGGTGGTTCAGCGCGCTCGTGACGACACGAACCCGCACTTCGTCGGCGGCAAGTGGGGGAAGTTCGATCTCGCCCCAGCGGTACGCGCCCGGCGACTCGTCGAGGATCCATGCGTCCATGCGGGACGACCGTAGCCGCGACCTACGTGGTCGCGCTGCGGTGACCGGTGGGATCTTCGTTGCTGACGTACAGGGCACGCACCTTGCCCCGGTACATCTTGCCGTTGTCGTGGCGGGGGAGTTCGGCGATGAAGTCGACCGACCGCGGCAGCTTGTACGACGCGAGCTTGCCGCGGCACCACTCTCGAATCTCGACCGCGAGTTCGTCCGACGGAACGAGGCCCTGCTTCAGTTCGACGACCGCCTTGACCTCCTCGCCCCACTCGTCATTGGGGATGCCGATGGTGGCCGCATCGCCCACGGCCGGGTGGGTGAGCAGCACGGCGTCGATCTCGGCCGGGTAGATGTTGACCCCACCGGAGATGATCAGCTCTGCGCTGCGCCCGGTGAGGAACAGGTAGCCGTCGTCGTCGAGGTAGCCGTGATCACCGAGGGTGAAGAAGTCGCCAATGTACGAGCCGGCCGTCTTCGCGTCGTCCTTGTGATAGCGAAATCGCCCACTGGCCGGCGCACGCATGTAGACCGTGCCGATCTCGTTCGGCGCAACGGTGTTGCCGTCGGCGTCGTAGATCTTGAGCAGTTCGGGATGGAACGGCTTGCCGACGGTGCCCGGTTTGGCGAGCCAGTCCTGCGGACCGACGAACGTGCCGCCGCCCTCGGTGGCGGCGTAGTACTCGTAGACGACCGGGCCGAGCCACTCCATCAGGCCACGCTTGACCGCAACCGGACAGGGCGCCGCGCCGTGCACGATGAAACGCAGAGACGACAGGTCGTAGGTCGATCGTGTCGCTTCCGGCACGGCGAGCAGACGGTGGAACATGGTCGCGACCATGTGGCTGTGGGTCACGCCGTGCTCGGCGACGAGTCGCAGCGTTTCGTCGGCGGACCATCCGTCCATCAGCACCACGCCGCATCCCGCGGCGAGCGGGCCGGCGAGCGAGAACGCGAGCGGCGCGGCGTGATACAGCGGCCCGGTGCACAGGTGCCGATCGGTCGCGCCGTTCTGTTTGGCTGCCATCCCGACCGCGACGGCGAGCGCTACGCCCGCGTCGGGAAGCCGGCTTGCCGGATCCGCCGGATCAGCTGTTGTCGACCCCACCGGTGGCCGATCCACGCCTTTCGGCCGGCCGGTGGTGCCGGACGTGTACAGCATCGTCCGACCCAGCGTGGGGTCGTCGATGTCGGCGCCGTCTTCGGCTGCGATCATGTCGTCGTAACGCTGGAAGCCGTCGATCGGGCCGCCGATCGCGATCTTCACCGCTACTCCGGGTGCTTGGGTGACGGCAGCCGTGAGCGCAGCAGCGAAACGGACATCGCCGAACACCACCTTGGCATCGGAGTTGTCGAGGATGTAACCCATCTCGTCACCGGTCAGGTGCCAGTTCACCGTCGTGATCCGAACGCCCATCCGCGTCGCTGCGCCGAGCACCTCGGCGAACTCGGGGCGGTTGGCACAGACGAGAGCGATCGCATCGCCAGCGCCGATGCCGCTGCGGCGCAGGGCGCGCACGACGCGGTTGGCGTTCGCGTTCAACTCGGCGAAGGTACGGTCGCCCAACTCGGACATGATGGCCATCCGGTCTGGCGCAGCGGCCGCGTGGAACGCCAGCGTCATGCCGGTCGCGGACGCCGTACCGAAGTCGGTGGCAGGTCGGTCACGTGATGTCGGGACGGGCGCTGCTTCTGTGTCGGCCATCGGTTCCCCCTGGACTCGCGGTCTGCGCTGATTATCACATGGCGAGCAGCCGTCCTTGACGGCGGGGCATACGATCGCGACATGACCATCGCGATGGAACCGATCGGCCGGGTGCACGGTGGCCGGACCGCGGCGCTCGATGACGACTGGGACCGCGAGATCTGCGAGATCCGCCTCGACGCCAACCGGTTCACGCCCGACGCGCTCATGGGCCTCGACGCCTTCTCGCACATCGACGTCGTCTTCCAGTTCGATCAGGTCGACGAATCCGAACTCGTGCTCTCGGCCCGGCACCCGCGAGGGCGCGAGGATTGGCCACGCGTCGGCATCTTCGCTCAGCGGGCGAAGATGCGCCCGAATCGGATCGGCGTCACGACGTGTCGCCTGCTCGGTGTCGACGGCCTGACGGTGCGCGTCGGCGGGCTGGACGCGATCGACGGCACCCCGGTGCTCGACATCAAGCCGTACATGACAGGCTTCGCTCCACGTGGTGAGATCGTCGAGCCGGTGTGGTCGATCGAGTTGATGGCGGAGTACTGGTGAGCGCCGCCGGAGGCGAGACCGACCTGTCGATCCTGCTGCGCTCGCTCGAACCCGAGTTGCACGACGGCACGTTCGTGTTCTGCACGAGTGAGGAGCCACAGTCGCCCGAGCTCGTCGCCGCCGCGATCGCGCTGTTTCACGAGCGCGAGGGCACGACCCTCGTCCTGCCGGCAGAACGCGCGAGTGCGGCCGGCATCGTGTGGTCCGACCCGATGGCGTGGATCAGTCTCACGGTCCATTCGTCGTTGAACGCGGTCGGTCTGACGGCGTCGGTGGCGAGGTGCCTCGGCGACGCGCGCATCCCGTGCAACGTCATCGCCGCGTTCTTCCACGACCACCTCTTCGTTCCGTTCGACCGAGCTGACGACGCCATGGTCGCCCTCCGCCGGCTCAGTCAGAATTGAGGGTTGTGTTCGACGAACGTGCGTGGCACAATCGTCGCCGTGAACCGTGCAATCGCCATCACCAGCATTCTCGTAGTACTCACGTAGGCGCAACGGCTCCACGCCGTCTGTGCCTCACGACCTCCCATTCGGGAGGTTGTTTCGTTTTTCGGGCCAGTTTCGTTTTTCGAGTTTCAGTTCAGCGTCGTTCAAGGAAGTAGGGATTCACAGTGAAGATGACCGGGGCCCAAGCCCTCATCAAAGCGTTGGAGATGGAGAACACCGAGGTCATCTTTGGCCTTCCCGGTGGCTGCATCCTTCCGGCCTACGACCCGCTGCTCGACAGCACCATCCGCCACATCCTCGTGCGTCACGAGCAGGGTGCCGGACACATGGCCGAGGGTTACGCGCACGTCACCGGACGTCCGGGTGTCGCGCTGGTCACCAGCGGTCCGGCGGCGACGAACATGGTCACGCCGCTGTGCGACGCGTACATGGACTCGATCCCGATGGTCTGCATCACGGGTCAGGTCTCCACGTTCGCGATCGGCACCGATGCGTTCCAGGAATGCGACACGGTCGGCATCACGCGCAGCGTCACCAAGCACAACGACTTGGTGATGAAGGCGCAGGACCTGCCGATGGCCGTCCGTCAGGCGTTCCACATCGCCACCACGGGCCGCCCCGGCCCGACGCTGATCGACGTCCCCAAGGACGTGCTCACGAACTCGATGGAGTGGTACTGGCCGACCGACGCCGAAGTCGCCGACAGCCTGCCCGGCTACCGTCCGACGACCAAGGGTCACCCGCGGATGATCAAGGAAGCGGCCAAGCTGATCCTCGAATCGCAGCGCCCGATCCTGTACGTCGGCGGCGGCATCCTCAAGGCTCGTGCCGCCGAGGCGTTGCGCGAGCTGGCTGAGCTGACCCAGATCCACGTCGTCACGACGCTCATGGCCCGCGGTGCGTTCCCCGACAGCCATCCGCTGTGCCTCGGCATGCCAGGCATGCACGGCAACGCGACGGCCATCACATCGATGCAGCGCTCGGATCTGCTCATCGCCCTCGGCGCTCGGTTCGACGACCGGATCACCGGCAAGGTGTCGTCGTTCGCTCCCGAAGCCAAGATCATCCACGTCGACATCGACCCGGCCGAGCAGGGCAAGGTGCGCAAGCCCGATGTGCCGATCGTCGGCGACTGCCGTCTCGTCATCGAGGAACTGATCAAGGCGATCAAGGATCTCATCGCCGGTGGCTCGACCCAGGCCGACACCAGCGCGTGGAAGAGCCGTGTCAGCGGCTGGCGCGAGCAGTTCCCGCTCACCTACGAGCAGAGCGAGCCGGGTGAGGCACTCAAGCCGCAGTTCTGCCTCGAGGCCCTGCGCGACAGCGCTCCGGAGGACACCATCCTCGTCAGCGGCGTCGGTCAGCACCAGATGTGGTCCTCGCAGTACTGGACCTTCGAAAAGCCGTACAGCTGGGTCAACTCCGGTGGCCTCGGCACGATGGGCTTCAGTGTTCCCGCTGCGGTCGGCGCCAAGGTCGGTCGACCGGAAGCCACCGTGTGGGCGATCGACGGCGACGGGTGCTTCCAGATGACTGCCCAGGAACTCGTCACCGCCAGCACCGAGCGGATCCCGATCAAGGTCGCGATCCTCAACAACAGCTACCTCGGCATGGTTCGCCAGTGGCAAGAGATGTTCTACGAAGAGCGCTACAGCGAGGTCTACCTCTCGCCCGACACACCCGACTTCGTCAAGTGGGCCGAAGCGATGGGCTGTGTCGGCATCCGCGTCGATTCTCCGGAAGAGGTTCAGCCGGCGATCGACAAGGCCAACGGCATCGATGACCGTCCCGTCGTGGTCGACTTCCGCGTCGCCGCATCCGAGAAGGTGTTCCCGATGGTGCCCGCCGGTGCCGGCAACGACGACATGCTGCTTCCCGCCGAGCAGATGGCTCGGAAGGAGTTCCTCCGATGAGTGTTTCTTCCGCGCACAACATGCCCTCGTACCACATCCTCAGCGTCCTGGTGCAGAACCGTCCGGGCGTCCTCGCTCGGGTGTCGGGTCTGTTCGCCCGTCGTGGGTACAACATCTTCTCGCTGGCCGTCGCGCCGACCGAGGACGAGCTGTTCAGCCGCATCACCGTGGTCGTCGACGTCGAGTCGACGCCGCTCGAGCAGGTCGTCAAGCAGCTGTTCAAACTGATCGAGGTCGTCAAGATCAGCGAGCTCGACCCGCGCCGCAGCGTCGAGCGCGAGCTGTTGCTGGCCACGATCCGCGTCACATCCGAGAATCGTGGCCAGGTCGTCGAACTCACTAACATCTTCGAGGGCAAAATCCTTGCCGTCGGTGTCGAAGCGATCACGGTCAGCCTCGATGGCAACCCGGACAAGCTCGACGATTTCGAAGATCTTCTGCGCGGCTACGGCATCGTGGAATTGCAGCGCACCGGAAGGGTCGCGCTGCCCAAATTGGATCGCGAAGCCAGGCTTCGCGCTGTGAAAGGGAAAGCAGTCTGATGACAGCCAAGGTGTATTACGAGGCGGACGCTGATTCGTCGATCATCCGCAGCCGGAAGGTGGCCATCATCGGCTACGGCTCGCAGGGTCACGCGCATGCGCTGAACCTCAAGGAGTCCGGTGTGCCGGTCGTGGTCGGTCTTCGCGAAGGCTCGAAGAACAAGGCCAAGGCCGAGGCCGCGGGTCTCACCGTGAAGACGATCGGCGAGGCTGCCAAGTGGGCCGACGTGATCATGCTCACGATGCCCGACACCGAGCAGAAGGAAACGTACGAGACCGAGATCAAGAAGCATCTCAAGAAGGGCAAGGCGCTGGCCTTCGCTCACGGCTTCAACATCCGCTTCAAGCGCATCCGTCCCTCGAAGCTGATCGACGTGATCATGATCGCTCCCAAGGGTCCCGGCCACCTCGTGCGCCGTACCTACACCGAGGGTGGCGGCGTACCCGCGATCATCGCGGTCGAGCAGGACGCATCCGGCCAGGCTCACGAGCTCGCGCTGTCGTACGCCGACGCGATCGGCGCTGCTCGCGCCGGTGTCATCGAAACCACGTTCACCGAAGAGACCGAGACCGACCTGTTCGGCGAGCAGGCCGTGCTGTGCGGCGGCGTCACGTCGCTGGTGCAGGCCGGGTTCGAGACGTTGGTCGAGGCCGGCTACCAGCCGGAGATGGCGTACTTCGAGTGCCTCCACGAGGTCAAGCTGATCGTCGACCTCATGTACGAAGAGGGCATCGCCGGTATGCGCTACAGCATCTCCGACACGGCTGAGTACGGCGACGTCACCCGAGGCCCGCGCGTGGTCAACGCCAAGACCAAGCTGGAGATGAAGAAGATCCTCAAGGAGATCCAGACCGGCAAGTTCGCCAAGGAATGGATCGCCGAGAGCGAGAGCGGTCGCGCCAAGTTCAACGAACTCCGCAAGGCCGGCGCCGAGCATCAGATCGAGAAGGTCGGTGCCGAATTGCGCAAGATGATGCCGTTCCTCGGGGCCGGCAAGCAAAAGGTGTCAGACGTCAGCGGAGGCTGAGATGCCCGACGAACTGATCTCGCGGGCGACGATCGAGGCAGCGTTCTCTGCGCTGTCCGACTCGCTCGTCGCTCGCGAGACGTCGTCGACCATCGTGTTGTTCGGCGATGCGGCGATGATGTTCGCTTTCGACGCCCGCGATGCGATCGACCACGTCGACGCGTCACCCAAGCCGCGTGGGCTCACGCTGGGTGCCGCTCGCGACGCGGCAACCGTGCTGGGCCTGCCCCATCACTGGCTCAACGATCAGCAGGCGTCGACGCTGCCGCGTGACCACGCCGACGACGTGATCCCGCTGTGGACAGCGCCGAATGTCGAGGTCGTCTCGATCAGCGCCGAACAGCTTCTGGCGATGAAGGCGTTGTCGCCTGCACGACCCGTCGATCTCGACGATCTGCGTCTGCTCTCCGAGCGCACCGGCATCAAGTATCTGATCGATGCCGAGATCCTCGTCGCCGAGGTCTTCCCCGGCAAGACCCTCAACGCCAAGGTGCGCACGACCCTCGAAGCCGTGTTCGCCTGACGGCCCTGCAATCGCGACGATGACCGTTCGCACCGCCCTCACGCTCGGAGAGTTGGGTTCGGCGATGGCGCGTGTCAGCGACGACGCTGTTCGCCTTCGGATGGTGCTCGACTTCATCGACGGATGCGCGGCTGTCGACCCTGCCGACAGGGCGGAACTGATCCGCGATGAACCCGCCACCTTCGACGAACGGTGGGACGCGCTTCTCGCTTCACTTGCGGACACGGTTGCGTACGACGCTCAGTTGGACCAGGCCCCGTGGGCCGAAGGTTCAGCCAGATTTCTGTCCTGGTTCTGGTTTCCCGTGAACCTTCCCAGTGTGATCCCCGAGGCGATCGCCTCATCACCCGCGACGTTCATGCGTCACGGCGTCCTCGTCACTCCTGATCTGTTCAGCCGAGCCTGATGGAAGCCTTGATCTCGCGGTCTCAGCTCGAAGCAGCGCTGACCGCGTTGGCCCGTCGACTCGAACGTCGTGGAACGACCGCCACCGTTTTCATCTTCGGTGGCGCAGCGATGATGCTCGCGTTCGATGCGCGCGCGGCGACCCGAGATGTCGATGACATCTTCCAACCTCATGGGATCGTGCTCGACGAGGCGCGCGCTGTCGCCGACGAACTCGGCCTGCCGCGCTATTGGCTCAACGATCAGGGCAGTTCGTACCTCTCGGCGACGTACGAACGGGCAGCAACACCGGTGTGGCAGCACCCGAATCTGCGCATTCTGGCCGTGTCCGTCGAGCAACTGTTGGCGATGAAAGCTGTGGCATCGAGGCGTTACGCAGACCTCGACGACATCCGCTTTCTTGCTGACCACCTGGGGTGCCGAACGGTGGCCGAGATCGAGGCCGTCGTCGAGCGGGTCTTCCCCGGCCAGGGATTGAGTGAGCGAGCTCGCTCGGTGATCGAGGATGTTCTCGACGCGGATTGAGTTTGCGCCGCGCGGCTCAGGCGTGGGCGGTGATGGTCGCGGCGGCGACGGCGGCCATCGAGCCGAACTTGCGGGCAACCGCTTTCGTGACCCGCACCTTCGGACCGACGATGGTGATCGTGGCGACGGGCGTGCCACGGCGGTCGAGGATCGGCGCGCCGGCCGCGATCGAGTTCTCGTACAGTTCGTCGATCACGAAGTAGCCGTTGCGACGGACGGCGTCGAGCGCGGCCGCTGACGGCGCCGGTCGAACCGTGGGCAGCCGGTGCCGATCCGTCTCGGGCAGGAAGGCGTCGAATGCGGCGCTCTGGCGCATCGGTACGACCATGCCCACCGGCACCGTCATCCGCAGTGCCTGGCTGCTGTCGACCGAGTCGAGGACCACCATCGTGTCGCCCTCACGCGCAAACAGCAGGACGGTCTCGTCCGTCTCGCGTTGCAGTCGAACGAGGTGCGGATGCACGGTGTCCCGCAGATCGGATGTGAAGTGAGTCCCGACCTGCAATGCCTTCGACGTGATCGTCCACTCACCGCTGTCGAGCTGGCGGATCCAGCCCGCTTGACCGAGCGTGAGCAGGATGCGTTGGACCGCGTTCTTGTCGAGATCGACGGTGCGCGCCAGCGACGAGACGCCCGCCGGCTGGGCGCGTGACAGCGCTTCGAGCACGGTGAGCGCGTTGTCGACGGATTGGATGGTCTTGACAGCCATGGTGATGCAGGCGAGACTGTATCACACCACGAACTTGCGTATCACCTGGTGATACAAGTCGTTGACATGATTTCGCGAGGGGGCTTGCGCACACATGACCGGCAACGCCATCGACCACCCGGCCAACACCGTCGGGAGCACGGATGACCGTTACGTCCTGATCTCGGCCGACTGCCACGGTGGTGGCGCGCTCACGGACTACCGCGAGTACCTGCCGGCCAAGTTCCGCGACGAGTACGACGCGTGGGCTGACGCGTACGACATCGTGTACGAGGACCTCAAGGGCGACCTCGGCGAGCGCAACTGGAACTCGGCGCGGCGGATGGCCGACCTCGAGGCCGAAGGTGTGGTGGCCGAGGTCATCTACCCCAACACGATCCCGCCCTTCTATCCGAAGTCGTCGCTGACGTTCCAGCCGCCCGCCACGAATGCCGGCGACACCGAACGCCGATGGGCGGGGCTGCAGGCACACAACCGCTGGCTGGCCGACTTCTGTGCCGAGGCGCCGGGTCGTCGGGCCGGCATCGTCCAGATCCTTCTCCACGACATCCCGGCTGCGGTCGACGAGGTGCGGTGGGCCAAAGCGGCCGGGCTCACCGGCGGCGTGCTGCTGCCGGGCGTCCCGCCGAACTGTGGTCTGCCCGAGCTGTACGACGGGAAGTACTACGAGCCGCTGTGGGCCGTGTGCGAAGAGCTCGGCATGCCGGTGAACCACCACGGCGGTAGCGCCAGCCCGCCGATGACCGAAGCCGTCGAGTCGCCGGTCATCTTTCTGCTCGAGGTCACCTGGTTCTCGCATCGCGCGCTCGCTCACCTCATCGTGTCCGGCGCGCTCGAACGGCACCCGAACCTGCAGCTCGTGTTCACGGAGCAGGGCACAGCTTGGATCCCTGACGAACTCACTCGGCTCGACTACTTCTTCCACCGGATGCGCACGGCCGTCGGTTCGCAGGAACACGTGTGGGGCAAGCCGGTCACCGACCAGCTGTCGCTGAGCCCCAGCGAGTACTTCGCCCGGCAGTGCAACGTCGGCGCCAGTTTCATCCGGCCGACAGAAGTACCACTGCGGCACGCGGTCGGTGTCGACAAGATCATGTGGGGCACCGACTACCCGCACAAGGAAGCGAGCACGCCGTTCACGATGGAGGCACTTCGTGCTGCGTTTGCCGGCGTGCCGCGAGGCGAGGTCGCGATGATGCTCGGCGGAAACGCGGCACGGATCTACGGCTTCGATCTCGACGCGCTCACGCCGATCGCGAACCGGATCGGGCCGCGAGTGGAGGACGTCGATGTCGAGTTGCGACCCGGTGACGTGCCGATCGAAGCAGAGAAATGTCCCGCGCTCGCCGGCTTCGGCGCACGCTGACCGACGTCCACGATTCAGATACTGGGGGTATCACATGAGCACGATTCGATACGGGGCCAAGTCGCCCGATCAGCTGCGCAACCGCGAGCTCGAAGCCACGTCGGTCGACACGTGGGCGACCACGCTGACTGCGATCTACGAGACCGATCCTGACGCGATCGCGGCGGTCTTGCCGCAGCCGCTGAAGCCCAGCGCCGAGCCGCTGGTGCGCGTCACGTTCGCATCGGTCGAGATCGGCGGCGGTCGACCGCCGTTCGGTGCAGGAACGTTCTCGGTCGAGGCAATGCACGGCGACATGATCGGCGGTTACCCGCTGGTGATGCCGATGACGACCGAGCAAGCAGTGGTCGGCGGGCGGGAGACGTTCGGCGAACCGAAGAAGCTCGCCGACGTCACGTTGCGCCGCGAGGGCGACGACATCCACGGCTGGTTCGCGCGGATGGGGATCACGTTCGTCGAGATCAACGGCCGCATCACCGGCGAGCTGCCGATCACCCCCGATCGCAAGCGCAGCGACTTCTACTACAAGTTTCTGCTCGACCCGTCCGGCAAGGGCTTCGATGCCGACCCGTCGCTGGTCTACTGCCACCGCGAGGAGAAGACGCGCTCGGTGTTCGCGGTGGACGGCGACGTCATCCTGCGCGAGTCGAAGTTCGATCCCGTGGCCGATCTGCCGGTGCGAAAGCTGCGTTTCATCGAGTTCGCCGAGCGGTCGAGCAAGCAGTACGCCGAGATCGTCCGGACCGTGCCCGGGGAGTGGGTGCGGCCGTTCGTGCACCAGCGCTACGACGATCTGTCCGTCATCGGGACCGAGTGATGCAGACGCTGCAGGGCCGAGTTGCCGTGGTGACCGGCGGCGCGGGTGGTCTCGGTCGGGCGATGGGCGAACGCTTCGCACGCGAGGGCATGAAGGTGGTGCTCGCCGATGTGCAGGCCGAGCCGCTCGAGCGGGTCGCGGCCGAGTGCCGCGACGCGGGCCTCGACATCATCGGCGTGCAGACCGACGTGACCAACTATGCGTCCGTCGAGGCGCTGCGCGACGCGACTCTGTCGGCATTCGGCGCGGTCCACGTCGTGTGCAACAACGCCGGCATCGGTGCCGGCGCCGAGGGCAAGATGTGGGAGCACGAGCTCAACGACTGGAAGTGGGCGATCGCAGTCAACGTGATGGGCATCGTCCACGGCATCAACGCGTTCGTGCCGGTGATGCTGGCCCAGGACAACGAGGGCCACGTCGTCAACACATCGTCGGGCAACGGCGGAGTGTCGCCGCTGCCGAGCACGCCGCAGTATGCAGCCACCAAGGCTGCGGTCGTCACGATCACCGAGTGCCTCTACGGGCAGTTGCAGGAGACCGGCTCGAAGGTGAGCGCATCCGTGCTGTTCCCCGGACCACACATCCTGCGCACTGGCCTCTTCGAATCGTGGCGCAGCCGCACGCCCGAGTTCGCCAAGGAGCGCCCACGCGTCACGCCGTACACGACCGTCGAGGCGCTGGAAGCACAGATGAAGGCTGCCGGCGTCGACATTGCCTACACGCCGGTCGAAGAAGTCGCCGAGCGCGTGGTCGCCGGCATTCTCGCCGACGATTTCTGGATCCATCCGCAGAGCGATCGCGGCGATGCGCAACTCCTCGCCCGCACCGATTCGATGCTGCACCGCACCAACCCGTCCTATCTCCGCGCCGTCCCCGGCTGAACCATCCCCAAGGACCCACCATGTCTGCCTCAGATCTCACCGCCAACGATCCCCCCATCACGAGCCCATACGTCATCGTCTCGGCCGACAGCCACGCCGGGCTGCCGACAGCGGACTATCGCGGGTATCTCTCCAAGGCATTTCATCCGCAGTTCGACGAGTTCCTCGCCGAGCGCGCGGCCGTGCTGGAAGCCGCCACGAAACTCGGAGTGCGCAACGAGGACTACGCCAAGAAGTGGTTCGAGGAGCACGAGGAAGCGCTGCGCAGCGGCTGGGACGCCGATCGCCGCGACCTCGAACTCGACGGTGACGGTGTGGCCGGCGAGGTCGTGTTCCCCGATGCCGATGCGGTCGAGAGCCGCACGTGCGTGCCGTTCGGCGCAGGCCTGGGGCTGAGCGGCGACATGGATCCCGCCCTCGGTCTCGCCGGGGCGCAAGCCCACAACCGCTGGCTCGCCGATCTGTGCTCGCACAGCCCTGAACGCCGCAAGGGCATGGCGCTGGTGCCGATCACGGCCGAACTCGATCTGGTGCTGGCGGAGATCCGACGGATCAAGGCCGACGGTCTCGGGGGCGTGATGATCCCGGCGATGTGGGTCAACCAGACGCCGTATCACGACCGTCGCTACGACCCGATCTGGGCGTTGTGCGAAGAGCTGGACCTGCCGATCGTCACGCACTCCGGTCCGACCCCGAAAGCCGACTACGGGGACCATCTCGGCATCTACGTCACAGAGGTCACCTGGTGGCCGGCGCGTCCGATGTGGTTCATGCTGTGGTCCGGTGTGTTCGAGCGCTACCCGCGGCTCAAGTTCGGCGTCACCGAGGCGGGCTGCTGGTGGTTGCCCGCACTGATCTGGTTCTGGGACCGGTTGTTCCTCGGCCAGAAGGGAACGGAGAAGTTGGGCACCGATCCGTGGGGCGGCGCGATCTCGATGCTGCCCTCGGACTACGTCGACCGCAACATCTTCATTGGTGCGTCCAACACCAAGCGCCGCGAGCTCGGCATGCGCTACGAGATCGGCGTCGACAACATCCTGTGGGGCAACGACTTCCCCCACCCCGAAGGCACCTGGCCGAACACCCGCTCGTGGCTGAAGAAGACCTTCCACGACATCCCCATCGACGAGACCCGCCGGATGGTCGGCCTCGCGGCAGCAGAGGTCTTCGGTTTCGACCTCGCGGCCCTGCAGCCCCACGCTGACCGCTGCGGCCCAACGCCGGCCGAGTTCGGACAGGTCACCGCCGATGATCCCACCGGCCAACGCCTCACCGAGCGCTGGGCCGGGACCAAAGCCGTTGGCCGCCACTGGCTGACCGACAACGACTTCGCCCTCCTCGACTTCTAGCCCTGCTCCGTTCCCGGGGACACGACACGTTTGACCGTTGCGACAGATATCGCCCAAAAGGGCGACATCTGTCGCAACGCCTTTTCCACTGTGAGCCAAGCGAAGCACTCAGCCGGGTGTGGCAACTGCAATCGACATCGCCGATCTCTCGGAAGCACAGATCTTCTCCAAGCAACACGGCCTGGCGGCTGACTCGCAGCTACGAAGAAAGGGAGTCAGTTGGAAGACAACGCAGGTCAAGCTCGCCAACGGCGCATGGCTGCGGCACCGAACGGGTGTGATCGCCCTCGCGGGAGCGCCTCGGACATGGGAGCAGCGTGCGATGGGTCTGGTCCTCGCTTGTGGTCCGTCAGCGATGATCGGGGGTGGGGCAGGTGCTCGGTTGCACGGACTGGACGGCTTCGTCGCGTGGGAGCCGATGGCGCTTGCGCTCCGTCGAGGTGCGAGGAGTCCGCAGCTTGGCGACTTACGTGTTCTGTGGACCAAGGATCTCGTACTGGCCGACCTAAAGCTGACTCTCGATCGGGCCCGCGCCGGGAAGCACTCGGCAATTCCCGATTGATATTGTCGGGAATTGGGAGATACAGTCGTCGCGACAGCGCCAGGACGGCGCGCATCAGCGTCAAGGGAGACCGTGATGAGCAATCCAGAGTGGGGTTTCGAGACCCGTCAGATCCATGTCGGCGGCGAGCCTGATCCGGCGACGGGTGCACGTGCCGTTCCTATCTATCAGACGACGAGCTACCAGTTCCGCAACTCCGAGCATGCTGCGAACCTGTTCGCACTGGCCGAGATCGGGAACATCTACACCCGCATCATGAACCCGACGCAGCTCGCGCTCGAGCAGCGGATCAACTCGCTCGAAGGCGGCTGCACGACCGCGGTCGGACTGCCCGGCACGCTCGTGGTGGGGTCGGGGCAAGCGGCCGCAACCATCGGCATTCTGACGCTCGCCGAAGCGGGTGACCATCTCGTCGCATCGCCGTCGCTCTACGGCGGGACGTACAACTTGCTCCACTACACGTTCCCGAAGATGGGCATCGAGGTCACGTTCGTCGACGACCCGCACGACCTCGAGCAGTGGCGCGCCGCGATCCGCCCCAACACCAAGTTGTTCTTCGGCGAGGTCCTCGCCAACCCGAAGAACGACGTGTTCGACATCGAAGGCGTGAGCAAGGTCGCGCACGACAACGGCATCCCCTTGATGGTCGACAACACCGTGCCGACGCCGTATCTCATCCGGCCGATCGAGTGGGGTGCCGACATCGTCGTGCACAGCCTCACCAAGTTCGCCGGCGGTCACGGGACGTCGATCGGCGGCTCGATCACCGATGGTGGCACGTTCGACTTCGCGGCCAGCGGCCGATTCCCGAACTTCACCGAGCCCGATCCCAGCTATCACGGCCTGGCGTACTTCCCGGCGCTCGGTCACGGTTCGTACATCATCAAGGCCCGCGTGCAGATGTTGCGTGACCTCGGCTCGGCGATCTCGCCGTTCAACGCGTTCCTCATCCTTCAGGGTCTCGAAACGCTGAGCCTGCGGATGGAGCGCCACTTCGCCAATGCTGCCAAGGTCGTCGAGTACCTCCAGTCGCGCAGCGAAGTGTTGAGCATCAACTGGGCCGGCCTCGAATCCAGCCCATGGCACGAGCGGGCCACGAAGTACGGCGCCGGCAAGGGTTACGGCTCGATCCTGGCGTTCGAGATCGGGGGCGGCAAGGGAGCCGGGCAGAAGTTCGCCGACTCACTCGTGCTGCACAGTCATGTCGCGAACATCGGTGACGTGCGCAGCCTCGTGATCCATCCGGCGAGCACGACGCACAGTCAGTTGAGTGAGGCCGAGCAGATCAGCAGCGGCGTGACGCCGGGCCTGATCCGCCTCAGCGTCGGCCTGGAGTCGATCGAGGACATCATCGCCGACCTCGCGACGGGCTTCGGCGCAATCGCCTGAGCGAAGGCCGCGGGCAGCGCGAAGCCGCTCGGCTCAGGAGTTCTCGTCGGGACGTTGCTCCCGCAGGAACGCTTCGAGCTGAGCGGCCAGCTCGTCGCCAGTGGGCATCTGCAACTCGGCCCGATGGTCGTACTGGCGCTCGAGCATCTCGACGTACGCCGCTGCCTGCGAGTCCTCGGCCACCGCTTCGTCGTGCAGCGACTGCCAGCGTTCGATCTCGCCGTGCATCTCGCCGTGCCCGGTTGGGACGCCGAGCACGTGTTCGAGGTGACGCAGCAGCGCGGCTGACGACTTCGGGTGCTGCGCATTGCCGAGGTAGTGCGGCACCCCGACGCGCAACGAGATGGCGGCGATGTCGAGCTTCTCGAGCCGCTCCTGCAGCACGCCGATCACGCCGGTGATGCCCTGGTACTGCGGGCGGCTGAGACCGAGACGGCGAACGAGTTCGTCGTTGGTCGAGCTGCCGACCACCTGCGGGACGCGGGTGTGCGGCACCGCGTCGGCGTTGGCGCCGATGGTGACGACGACCTCGCACGCGAGTCGGGTCGCGACCCTGGTGACGCATTCGCAGTACGTGCTCCATCGCACGTGCGGCTCGACCCCTGTCAGCACGACGAGATCGTGCGACCCGCCTGCATAACGAGCGATGCGGAAGTCGTTGGCCGGCCAGCGCACGTTCACTGTCTCGTCGTCGTCGAGCCAGACGTCGGGTCGTTCCTGGGTGAAGTCATAGAACGGGTCGGGGTCGATCGACGCGACGATCGGCGCGACGCGGTCGCGCAACAACCATTCGAGTGCCCCCGTCGCCGCCGCCGACGCGTCGAACCAACCGGTGAGGGCGACCACGAGGATCGGTCGGTTGAGCGGCGCGAGACCGTCCGTGTGAGTGCTGAGCACATCGTCGACGCGCACGGTGTCAGCCCTGCAACACCGCGACGACGAAGTCGATGCACTCGGTCAGCGCGGCCACATCGGGCGGGTCGACCGCTGGGAACATCCCGATGCGCAGCTGATTGCGGCCGAGCTTGCGATAGCTGTCGGTGTCGACGACACCGTTCGCGCGCAGCGCGGCGCACACGTCGTTGGCATCGACCCCGGTGAGGTCGATCGTGCCGACGACTTCCGAGCGCTTCGCGCTGTCGGTGACGAACGGCGTTGCCCAATCACGCGCGGCGGCCCACTCGTAGAGCAGCACCGAGGACAGCACACTGCGCCCGTTGGCCCACGACAGGCCGCCGTTGGTGAGCATCCACTGCAACTGCTCGTTGAGCAACACCATGGTTGCCAATGCGGGCGTGTTGTAGGTCTGGTTCAACAGGCTGTTGTCGAGCGCGATGTTGAGGTCCAGCGACGCAGGCACCCAACGACCGCTCGCGCTGATCGAGCGGATGCGTTCGAGCGCCTTCGGCGAACACGCCGCGAGCCACAGCCCACCGTCGCTGGCGAACGACTTCTGCGGTGCGAAGTAGTAGACGTCGACCTCTGCGGGGTCCCACAGCAGCCCACCGGCAGCCGACGTTGCGTCGACGACCACCAGCGCGTTCGGGTCGATCCCGGCCGGTCGCTTCAGCGACATCATCACGCCGGTCGACGTCTCGTTGTGGGTCAGCGCGTACACGTCGACGCCGTCGACCGCAGTGAGCATCGGGTGATCGCCCGGGTCGCTGCGGACCACAGACGGCTCGCCGAGATGCGGCGCTGCCGCGGATGCTTCGGAGAACTTCGACGAGAACTCGCCGAACACGGCGTGCGCGCTACGCGATTCGATCAACCCGAACGTGGCGACGTCCCAGAACAGCGTCGAGCCACCGTTGCCGATCACGATCTCCCACCCGTCGGGCAGGCTGAACAGCTCGGACAGACCTGACCGGATCGCGCCGACGAGGTTCTTGACCGGCGGCTGGCGATGGCTCGTGCCGAGCAGACGCGAGCCCGCGGCCGAGAGTGCCGCGACCTGCTCGGCCCGCACCTTGGACGGCCCGCATCCGAACCGGCCATCGGCCGGCAGGAGATCGGCAGGGATCGAAATGGAGCGTGGGTCGGGCGCTGTCACTGTGCCAGCATGGCAGCTATGAGTTCGTCTTCCTCAGCAAGTTCCGTGACGCCCCGTCGAGCATCGCTTCGCCTGGCTTCGATCAACGAGTCGGCGACGTTGGCGGTCGATGCCAAGGCCAAAGCGCTGCAGGCCAAGGGCGAGAACGTCATCGGATTCGGCGCCGGCGAGCCCGACTTCCCAACGCCCGATCACATCGTCGAGGCAGCGGTGAAGGCGTGCCAGGACGTGAAGAACCACAAGTACACACCCGCCGCCGGACTGCCCGCGCTGCGCGAAGCGATCGCGGTCAAGACGCTGCGCGACAGCGGCTTCCAGACGACTGCGAGCCAGGTGTTGGTGACGTGTGGCGGTAAGCACGCGGTGTTCACTGCGTTCGCTGCGTTGTGTGATCCGGGTGACGAGGTCATCCTGCCGGCGCCGTACTGGACGACCTACCCCGAAGCCGTGGTGCTGGCCGGTGGCGTCCCTGTCGTGATCGAGACCAGCGAGGAGACCAACTTCCGCGTGACGGTCGAGCAGCTCGATGCCGCGCTGACGAGTCGCACCAAGGTTCTGCTGTTCGTCTCGCCCGACAACCCCAGCGGTGCCGTGTACTCGCCGGAAGAGGTCGAGGCGATCGGTCGTTGGGCGGTGGAGAAGGGCGTGTGGGTCATCACCGACGAGATCTACGAACACCTCACGTACGGGCGGCACGAGTTCGTGTCGATGCCGACGGTCGTGCCCGACATCGCCGACCAGTGCATCATCGTCAACGGCGTCGCGAAGACATACGCGATGACGGGCTGGCGTGTCGGCTGGATGATCGGGCCGACCGACGTGATGAAGGCCGCGATCAACTTCCAGTCGCACGCCACCTCGAACGTCAGCAACGTCGCCCAGCAGGCTGCGCTCGCAGCCGTCAGCGGCGACCTGTCCGCGGTTCACATGATGCGTGAGGCCTTCGAGCGTCGCGGCATGGCGATGCATCGGATGCTCAACGCGATCGACGGCGTCACGTGCATCGAGCCGCAGGGTGCGTTCTACTGCTTCGCCAACATGACCGGTCTGCTCGGGCGGCCGCTCGGTGGCCACGTGGCGAATACGACGCTGGAGCTCGCCGACGTCGTGCTCGGCCAGGCCAAGGTCGCGTTCGTGCCCGGTGAGGCGTTCGGTGCGCCTGGTTACGCGCGGTTCTCGTTCGCGCTGGGTGACGACGACATGACCGAAGGCATCCGCCGCATCGCCCAATTCGCAGCCAGCTGACCGTCGCCGGCCGGCCGACTCGGCTGTGGCTATTGCTGTTGTTGTTGCTGCTGGGCCGCGAGCGCTGTCGATCGCAACGCGGACAGCGTCGTGCGGCTGGTGCTGACGTCGGCATCGAGCCGCACGTGGATCAACGTCGGCGTGCCGTTGGCCAGTGCGCGGGCGAACGCAGGCCCGAACTCGGCTGTGGTCTCGACTCGCTCGGCCTTCCAGCCATAGGCGATCGCGAGCGCCACGAAGTCGGGGTTGAACAGGTCGCTACCACTGACTCGGCCCGGGTACTCGCGTTCTTGATGCATGCGGATCGTGCCGTAGGTGCCGTTGTCGACGACCACACTGATCAGCCGCCGTGCGCCATATCCGGTGGCCGTCGCCAGCTCCTGGCCGGTCATCAGGAAGTCGCCGTCGCCCGCGATGTTGACGACGGTGCGATCGGGGTACAGCAACGCCGCGGCGACCGCGGCCGGCACCCCGTAGCCCATCGCCCCCGACGTCGGCGCGAGCTGGGTCCGGCCGTGGTGTTGCAGCCCGTGGTAGCGGCAGAAGCGGTGGAGCCAACCGCTGTAGTTGCCCGCGCCGTTCGTGTACACCGTGTCGTCGGGCGCCAGCCGTTGGATGGTGAGGACGACGTCGGCCATGTCGAGTGGCTCGACCGGCGATGGGATGGTGTTGGCCTCGTACTCGGCGCGACACGTCGCGGTCGAAGGTCCCCACGACACGCTGTCCGGCACCGCCATCGTGGACAGCGCCGCCGCCGCACACGACATCGAGGCCTGGATCATCAGGTCGGCGGCATACACCCGCCCCAGTTCCTCGGCGCCGGCGTGGATGTGGACGAGGGATTGTGTGGGTCGTGGAGCGGCGAGCAGTGTGTAGCCACCGGTGGTCATCTCTCCCAGCCGCGCACCGATCGTGATCACCAGGTCGGCGTCACGGATCCGTGCGGCGAGCTTCGGGTTGATGCCGATGCCGACATCGCCCGCATAGTTCGGGTGGCGATTGTCGAACAGATCCTGAAAGCGGAACGCACACCCGACCGGCAGGTTCCACGCGGTGGCGAACTGCTCGAGCGCTGTGCACGCAGCCGCGTCCCACCCGCTGCCACCGGCGATCACGAAGGGGCGTTCGGCAGCGACGAGCCGGCGGCGCAACTCGTCGAGCGCGTGCGGTGCGGGCCATGCGACTGCAGGGCTCACCCGCGGCAGCACGGTGGCCGTTGTCAGCTTCGTGAGCATGTCCTCGGGGAGCACGACGACCGCGGGCCCGGGCCGTCCCTGTAGCGCGGTGTGGAACGCCCGCGCGATGTACTCGGGGAGCCGATCGGGGTCGTGAACCTCGCCCACCCACTTCGCCATGCCGAGCGTGCCGGGGCCGAACATCTGGCGGTAGTCGACTTCTTGGAACGCTTCACGATCGCGCTGATCGCTGGCCACCTGGCCGATGAAGAGCACCATCGGCGTGCTGTCCTGGAACGCGGTGTGCAGCCCGATGCTGGCGTTCGTCGCACCCGGTCCGCGCGTGACGAAGCACACGCCGGGAAGGCCGCTGAGCTTGCCCTGCGCGTCTGCCATGAACGCCGCGCCGCCCTCTTGCCGGCAGGCGATGAATCGAATTCGGTCGCGGTGTTCGTGGAAACCGTCGAGCACAGCGAGGTAGCTCTCACCGGGCACACCGAACACAGTGTCGATGCCTTGCTCGATCAGCGCCTCCACGAGCACGTGTCCGGCCAATCGCGAGGGTGCTGAGATCACCAGGCGAAGTTAGCGCCTCTACCACCACAGCGAAGTGTGCGTCGCCAGTCCGCTGGCCGTGACGAGCACCAGGCACTCGACGACCTGTTCGATGGTGCCCAGGACATCACCGTTGATGCCGCCGATCTTGCGTTTGGCGAGCCACACCACGGCAGCCGCACCGACCACTGCCGCGGCCACGAACGGGCCGATCCACCAGCCCGCGGCGATCGCAGCGATCGCAACGCCGCCTGTTGCGCCGATCCACGCTCGTCGCGGATCGAGCGATCGCGTCGCTTCGGCTCCGAGTCCTTCGGCCGATGCGTTCGGGACGACCGCCATCACCGCGACCGCAGCCGAGCGTCCGAGCACGTGCGCGGCGACGATCGACGCGAATGCGGCGGCTGGTGTCCAGCCGAGCGAGGCGACGCACGCGACGCGGATGATGATCGACCCGCACATCGCCGCAACGCCGTAGCTGCCGTGCAGTGGGTCGTCGAGTATCCGCAGCCGCTCGTCGCGGTTCCACCCGCCGGCGAACGCGTCGGAGACGTCGGCCAGGCCGTCCTCGTGAAATGCTCCCGTCATCGTCACGCCGAACATCACCGCGGCGGCCGCGGCGACGAACGTCGGCACGAGATGCCCGAGGCCGACGGTGACGCCACCGACGGCCGCACCGATCAGCGCGCCGACGACGGGGAACCACGGCACCGTCGAACGCAGCGCTGGCGGGTCGCCCGCCGGCAACGGCAGCGGGACGCGGGTGAGGAACCCGACCGCCGCACGCAGGTTGCGCATCAGCCGAACCACTCTCCGAACGTCGGCACGTCGGTGATGCCGGCGCATGCCATCGCGACGAGCGGCACTGCGGCCATCGCGCCGCTGCCCTCGCCGAGTCGCATGTCGAGGTCGAGCAACGGCTGCTTGCCGAGGCGTTCCAACAGCTTGCGATGACCTGGCTCGGCGGAGCAGTGCCCGACGAGGCAGTGTGCCAGTGCGTCGGGAGCGGCAGCGACCAGCGGCATGGCCGACGCGGTCACGACGTAGCCGTCGATGACGACGGGAAGCTGGCGGTGGCGGGCGGCCACGATCGCGGCTGCCATCGCGACGAGCTCGGCGCCACCGACTTCGCGCAGGACCTCGAACGGATCGATCACACCCACGATGCGGGCGACGGCTTCGCGTACGGCCTCGCGCTTGCGCTGCAGACCTTCGTCGTCGACACCGGTGCCGCGTCCGACCCACGCTGCGACCTCGCCGCCACCGAGCGCTGCTGCGACGGCCGCTGCGGCTGTCGTGTTGCCGATACCCATCTCGCCGAGCACGAGCAGATCCGCGTCGAGACCGAGGACGGCATCGCGCCCGGCGGCGACCGCTTCTTCGAACCGATCGACCGACATCGCCGATTCGTAACGGATGTCGCCCGTGGGCCGTCCGACTCCGACATCGATCGCTTCGACCGCCGCACCGGCGACTGCAGCAAAGGCGTTGATCGTGCTCTTCCCGGCGCGGTACGCGGCGAGCATCGCGGCAGTGACGTCGGTGGGGTACTTCGACACACCCGCCGCGGTCACGCCGTGATCCGCGGCGAAGATCAGTGCGGCGGGGCGCTTGATCGCTGGAGAGTCCGTGCGCTGCCACCCGGCGACCCAGGCTGCGACTTCGTCGAATCGTGCCAGCGCGCCAGCGGGGCGGAGGATCTCGGCTGCGCGTGCGGTGACCGCCGCATACGACGGCTCATCGCGTTCGGGCAACGACGCAACCGCGTCGATCAGCCAACGTGTTTCGTTCATGACAGGTACTCCCATGGATCGTTCAGCGGCACGGCGCGCCCCGCAACGAGGAACAGTGATCGGTCGGCGACGGCTGCCCAGCAACGATTGACCCGACCGAGCAGATCGCGATAGCGCCGGCCGAGCTCGGTGTCGGGATGGATTCCGAGGCCGGTCTCATTCGTGACGACGACGACCGAGCCCTGCCGACCGCGGGCGACCGCGGCGGTGTCGTGGGCACTGAGCATGACTTCGTTGTCATCCCAACCTTCGAGCAACGCGTTCGAGACCCACAGCGTGAGGCAGTCGACGATGACGAGGTGATCGGGGGGTGCCAGTGCGAGCGCGTCTTCGAGGGCGAGCGGCGCCTCGATGACAGGCCATTCAGGACGTTCGCGTCGGTGTCGCGCAATTCGATTCGACATGTCGTCGTCGAATGCCTGAGCGGTCGCGATGAAGGTGACGTCGCCCGGGTGTCGTTCGCCGATGCGCACCGCGAGGTCGCTCTTGCCACTTCGGGCGCCGCCGATCAGCAGTGTCAACCCGTCGACCGTCACGGCGTCCACGTCAGTAGTCGATACCGCGCTTGGCGCGAATGCCTGCGTTGTACGCGTGCTTGATCTCGCGCATCTCGGTGACGGTGTCGGCGATGGCGATCAGCGCCTCGCTGGCGTCGCGGCCCGTCACGATCACGTTCACGTGCGCGGGCCGATCTCGCAGCACCGCGATGACGTCGTCGGCGTCGATCCATCCCCAGTTCATGAGGTAGGTCAATTCGTCGAGGATCACGAGCGAGTGATCGCCGGCCTGCACCACGGCTCGGGCGATGGCCCACCCTTCGGCTGCGAGCGCCTTGTCGTGTTCGAGGTTGTCCGAATCCCAGGTGAACCCACCGCCGAGCGATCGCCAATCGACGCCCAGCTGGTGGCCGACGGTCTCCTCGCCGACCTTCCAGTCGCCGCTCTTGACGAACTGCAGGACCGCGACCTTCCACCCGCGAGCGACGCCGCGGACCATCACACCGAAGGCGGCCGAGCTCTTGCCCTTGCCGTTGCCGGTGTTGACCACGAGCAACGACGTCGCGCCGCGCAATCCGTCGGGCCGAGGATCCTCGATCGGCGGATCGTCGGGGGCAGCGGTGTCGGTCATGGAAGGGCGAAGTCTAGGCAGTCGCTCGCGCGACCGCCAGACCAGCGCCCATCAGCGAAGCCGGCTACGCCGCGGCGGAGTGGGCGTTCTCGGCGACGATGCGATGGATCTCGGCGCCGTTCAGCTCGTCGTGGGCAAGGAGTGCCCGGGCGATGCCCATCAACGCGTCGCGGTACTCGAGCAACATGCACGCCGCGCGATCCGATGCCGTGTCGAGGATGTTGTTGACCTTCGCCCGACTCGGCTCGTCGCTGAGGACCTTGGCGACGATGTTGCCGGCCCCGGGCATTGCGGCCGCGTCGACGCTGATCAAGCTGTCGCCGACGCCGAGCTGACCAACGAGTTGGGCTGCGATCGTCGTTGCTGCGGCGAGGTCGGAGGAGATGCCGCTGCTGGCCTCGCCGAGTTCCTGGATCTCGGCGGCGCGACCGGCGAGCGCGATCGTGATCAGGTCGCTGGCCTCGGACGGTGTCCGCAGGTGCTTCTCGTCGATGTCGGCGTGGGCAACCAGCCCGAGTGCGCCGCCGCGGCGCAGGATCGTCGCGATTCGGATCTCGCGTCCGAACAACGCCGCAGTGAGCGCGTGCCCGGCCTCGTGGATCGCCACCCGGCTGCGCTCGTCGGGGTGATAGCCGACCTCGTGCGACAGCCCGACCTCGGTGATGAGTTGCGCTTCGACGACGTCGTCAGTGCTCATCGCCCGTCGCCCATGGCGCAGCGAGATGATCAGTGCTTCGTCGAGCAGTCGCTCGATCCGCACCGGTGTGTAGCCGGCCGAGACATCGGCGATGAAGCGAGACGTGACCGTGGGGACATGCGCCTTGCGGTCGAGGTAGTACTGGGCGATCTCGACTCGATCGGAGTGCGGCGGCAGGTCGAAGTGGATCACCCGATCGAACCGTCCCGGACGAAGGAGGGCGGGGTCGAGATCGGCTGCGCGGTTGGTGGCAGCGATGACGAGGATGTTGGCCGACGAGATCTTGCCGTGCTTGATGTCGACGCCTTCGGGCAGCAGCGCGTTGACGCGATCGATGGCCTTGGCGACCCACTTCTGGAAGCCGGTGGGCAGATCGAAGCTCTGCATCTGGACGAGGAGCTCGTTGACGATGCCGACACTGCCCTCGCGTGATGACTGACCGCCCATTCCGCTGCGCGAACCGCCGATCGCGTCGAACTCTTCGATGAAGCCGATGGCACCACCTTCGGCTCGCGCCGACTTGCGGAGGGCTTTGAAGAACGAGCGCAACTTGCGGTTCGTCTGGCCGAAGAACATCGACTGGAACTCGCTTGCCGCGACGAACAGGAACGGCACGCCGGCCTCTGCGGCGAGGGCCTTGGCGAGATAGGTCTTGCCGGTGCCGGGAGGGCCCTCGAACAGGATGCCGCGGCGCGGTGATCCGCCGAGCTCGTCGGCGAACGTCTGATGGTTGAGGAACAGGTTGAGCGTGTCGATGGCCTCGCGCCGTGTGCCCTCGGCGCCGACCACGTCGGCGAGACGAATGCCCGAATCGGATGGGCGCAGCAACGTGTGTGGCGACTTTCCGGCTCCCATGTACGGCAGCATTGCCAGCGCGCCCATCAACACGAACAGCACGATCAGGATGCCGAGTGCCGGGTTCTGGTGGATGAACGGCGGCAGGCCGGGGCTGACGGCGTCGCCGCTCAGCTCTCGATACCAGAACCACGCGAGCGGAGGCGTGCACACGGCGACGACCTTCCACAACCGTCGCTGACGCGAACGCTCACGGTTCGCGGTTGCGTCAACATCGTGTCCCTGGACCAAGATGCCGTGTTGGAGATCGGTGATGTCCATGTGGAAGAACTCCCCAATGAGTAGGTGAGCAGCACCATAGCACGGGTTTCACGCTCCGTGGTACTCGATCACGGAGAGTGGTTTGTCAAGGGCATCCGGTGCGACGCTTGACGAATCGCAGAGGGGCGCCGACGGGCCATTCGGCGGAACATCCCGGGCGCGCACAGGCGCCTGCAATGACAGCCGGCACGGTGTCTCTCAGCGATACAGGCTGGGTCAGCTGGCGCGGTCGAGGAGCAGTGGAGCGCGCTCGAGCACATGTGGCTCGAGCATCCAGCCCCTGCTGCGCACCGTGCGAATCGCGTCGGCACCCAGCACCCTTCTCACACCGACGAGCAGCGAATCGCAGCGCCGCTCGCTGAGGTCGGCGATGCCGACCCGCCTCGCGAGTTCACGACGGCTGACGACGCGGCCGACGTTCTCAGCGAGCACGAAGAGAACAGCCCGCTCCTGTGTGCCCAGATGTCCGAGGGGGTCGATGACATCTGAACCGGGGGTCACAAGAGCGGGGCTGAACACTGAAATGAACATAGAACGGCCCGGTTTCCCGTGTGTTCGTCCCATGTGAACGGCGTGTAAACCGCTGTGCTTGTACGTCTCGTCCGCCGTCGGTCAGACTCTCTGGCATGGATCTCAACTACTCAGCAGCCGACGAATCGTTCCGCGCGGAGATTCGCTCGTGGCTCGAATCGCACCTGCCTGCCGGGTGGTTCGATCCGGGATTCGAGATGTCGACGGAGGCGCGCAAAGCATTCAACGAATCCTGGCCGACGACGTTGAACGAAGGCGGCTGGATCTGTGCGACGTGGCCGGTCGAATACGGCGGGAAGGGCCTGACGACGATGCAGGGCGTGGTGCTCACCGAAGAGTTCGCACGCGCCAAGGCGCCGTTGCGGGCCGACTTCTTCGGCGACACCCTCGTCGGTCCGACGATCCTGCAGTGGGGTACCGAAGAGCAGAAGAAGGAGTTCCTTCCGAAGATCCTCAACGGCACGATGCGGTGGTGCCAGGGTTTCAGCGAGCCGAACTCGGGCTCCGATCTCGCCAGCCTCAAGACCACCGCCGTCCTCGATGGAGACGAGTGGATCATCAACGGCCAGAAGGTCTGGACCACGCAGGGCCATCACGCCAACTACTGCTTCCTGCTCACCCGAACCGACCCTGATGCACCGAAGCACAAGGGGATCTCGTACCTGTTGGTGCCGATGCAACAGCCCGGCGTCGAAGTCCGCGGCATCACCCAGCCCGACGGTACGGCCGAGTTCTGCGAGGTGTTCTTCGACAACGCCCGATGCCCGAAGGACAACGTCGTCGGTGGCGTCAACAACGGCTGGAAGGTTGCCAACTCGACCCTTGCGTTCGAGCGTGGAATGAGTGCCACCACGGGATACCGCCGGTTCGAGGACGAGTTCCGGTTGATGAAGGCCGCCGCGATCGACAACGGCACGATCGCCGACCCGCAGATCCGGCAGCGGTTGATGACCTACTACACGAAGATCCAGATCCTGCGCGTCAACGGTCTGCGGTCGCTGAGCGCGACGCTGAACAAGAGCAAAGATCCCGGCGTGGCCGCGCTCGGAGCGATGAACAAGATGTTCTGGTCCGAGATGCACCAGCGGGCGATGGAGCTCGCGCTCGACATTCGCGGCGCGGACTCGATGCTGATCGACACCGGCGCGCCGAGCGGCGCATGGCCGGGAACGGCTCGTGACAAGGGTCGCGAGGGCTACCCGGTCAGCACGATGATGAGCGCGTTCTTCTTCAGTCGAAGCGAGACGATCTGGGGTGGCACGAGCCAGATCCAGCGCAACATCGTCGGCGAACGAGTGCTCGGATTGCCGAAGGAGCCGCTGCCCGCCGGCGGCAGTTAATACTGCGGCAACACAACCCCCTGCTCCATCTGCGACACTGGTACAAGTGACTGTTACCGATTTGCGCGTGAACGCCGGGGCATACGACGAGCTGTTGTTGCCGGATGGTTCCGCCCGCGAACACGCGCAGGTGTTGGTGAACACATTGCGCCGACTGGGTGTCGACGAGCTGCAGGCGCGGCAGGATCACGCCGACCTCGACATCTTGACGATGGGGATCACGTTCACGGTCTATTCCGACGGCCGTGGCATCGACCGCGCCTGGCCCTTCGACGTCATTCCACGCGTGATCGATGCGACCGAGTGGCGGCACATCGAGGCGGGCCTGACACAGCGTCTGCGGGCGCTGAACATGTTCATCGACGACATCTACAACGAACAGCGCGTCATCGTCGACGGCGTGTTCCCGATCGAACTGCTCGAGGGCTCGGTCAACTTCCGGCCCGAATGCCGGGGAGTCCGGCCGAAGTACGGGGTATGGGCGCACATCAGCGGCAGCGACATCGTCCGTGACTTCGACGGCACCGTGTACGTGCTCGAAGACAACCTGCGGGTGCCCAGCGGTGTGAGCTACATGATCGAGAACCGACTGATCTCGAAACGGGCGTTCGCCGACGTGTTCGAACAGCACAGCGTGCAACCGGTCGACGGGTACACCGACGAACTGTTCAAGCTGCTCACGTCGTTGTCGCCGGCCGGTGGCAGCAGCGCGTCGGTCGTGGTGCTGACGCCGGGCATCTACAACTCCGCCTACTTCGAACACGGCTTCCTCGCCCAGCGCATGGGCGTGCCGCTGGTCGAGGGCCGCGACCTCTTCGTCGATGACGACAACGTCGTGTACATGCGCACGATCGATGGCCCCACCCGGGTCGATGTCATCTATCGCCGCGTCGACGACATGTTCATCGACCCCGAAGCGTTCCGCGCCGATTCCACACTTGGCGTCGCCGGCCTGATGAGGTCGTGGCGAGCCGGCAAGGTCGCCATCGCGAACGCGCCCGGAGCCGGGGTCGCCGACGACAAGGTCGTCTATGCGTGGGTGCCCGACTTCATCCGCTACTACCTGCACGAGGAGCCGATCCTCGCCAACGTTCCGACCTACCGCTGCATGTATCCGGCTGAGTGTCAGTACGTGATCGAGCACATGGCCGAGCTGGTGGTGAAGCCTGCGAACGAGAGCGGCGGCGCAGGGCTGTTGATCGGCAACCGGGCAACGGCGGCCGAGATCCTGGAGCGAACCGAGGCGATCCTCGCCGATCCGCGCAACTGGGTCGCCCAGCCGATCCTGTCGCTGTCCACCGCACCGACGCTGTGCGACGGCGCGATCCTGCCCCGCCATCTCGACCTCCGGCCGTTCATCCTCACGGGTGCCACGAGCTACGTGACGGCCGGCGGCCTCACGCGAGTCGCCTTGCGCGAGGGCTCGCTCGTCGTCAACTCGTCGCAGGGCGGGGGCAGCAAAGACACCTGGGTGATCGAGACGCAGCCCGGTGCCGCGTCGCCCACTACAGCCGGCGAGTAAGCATGGCTCTGCTGTCACGTGTTGCCGAGCAGTTGTACTGGGGTGCCCGCTACATCGAGCGGGCCGAGGACACCGTGCGCGTCGTGCGCGCCTACACGGACGTGCTCGTCGACCTGCCGACCTCGGTGACCACATCGTGGGAGCCGTTGCTCGCGATCACCGGGACGCGCGCGTTGCACGACGCTCACCACGATCGAGTCGATGAGGCATCCGTCATCCACTTCCTCGTCGCCGACGACGCGAATCCGAACTGCATCGTGCACGCGGTCGCGGCCGCTCGCGAAAATCTCCGATCGGCGCGCGAGGTGCTGCCGCGCGATGCATGGCAGGTCGTCAACGACATGTATCTGTACGTCGCGGCCCATCGATCCGATGGCGTCAGCCGCCGGAGTCGGTCTCGCTTCGCCGAGCGAGTCATCGCCGATTCGCAACGACTCGACGGCATCCTCAGCGGTCAGATGAGCCGCGATCACGCGTACGAGTTCCTGCGCCTCGGACAGGCGATGGAGCGCGCCGACATGACGACGCGCGTCCTGGGCGTGCGCGCAGCGGCGCTCGTCGAGAGCGGCGCCGACGTGTACGCCGAGGTGCAGTGGATGGGCGTGCTGCGGTCGCTCTCAGCGCTGCAGATGTACCAGCGCGCCACCAACTCGCCGATCAACGGCATGTCCGTCATCGACTTCCTGCTCCATGATCGAGCGTTTCCGCGTAGCGTCATGTCGTGCCTGCAGGCGATCCGCGACGGTCTCGCCCGCCTGCCTCGTGGCGACCAGCTGGCGCCAGTGATCGCGGAGGTGTTCGCGACTGCAGCCCAGGTCAGTGGCGACGCCGTCGACGGTGCCGAGCTCGATGCCGAGACAGACCTGTTGCAGAGCGCGCTCGCGGGTCTGAACAATGCCATCATCTCGACGTATGTTGGCGTCCTCGACTAGCGACCTGCTGCCCGGCTACGCCCCGCAACAGGATGGTTACGACGAAGCCGTCGGGCCGTCGGGAGAAACGCGCCCCGCGTGGAAGATGCTCTCGAGGGCAGTCGCCCTGATGACGCCGGCCGACATCGCCGATCGGCAGCGTCAGGCCGATCGGCTGGTCGAGGCAGAGGGCGCGAGCTACCTCTTCCACGACGAAGGCGCCGACGCAAGCCGGCCGTGGCGGCTCGACCCGTTGCCACTGGTGCTCGGCGGTCACGAGTGGGCCCAGATCGAGCGTGGCGTCAGCCAGCGCGTGCGCATCCTCGACCGGATGATCGCCGACATCTATGGCGAGCAGCGCCTGTTGCTCGATCGCGTCCTGCCATCAGCGGCGGTCTTCGGGGCTCCGGGTTATCAGCTCGCCGCGCACGGGATGATGCCACCACAATCGCGATGGCTCGCGGTGTACGCGGCCGATCTGCTGCGCCTCGCCAACGGTGAATGGCGCGTGCTGCGCGACCTCACCGACGCGCCGTCGGGCGCCGGGTACGCACTCGTCAACCGCAACGTGAGCGCGCAGATGCTGCCCGATGTCGTGCGCGACATGGCGCCGTTGTCGCTCGCCCCGTTCTTCGCCGACATGCGCCTCGCGCTCGACGCGTCTGCGCCACCCGACCGGCCGAGCCCCCGTACCGTCGTCCTCTCCCCGGGGCTTGGTGATCCCTCGTACTTCGAGCACAGCTACCTCGCCGCGCATCTCGGCTACCACCTCGTCGAGACGGGTGACCTCGTCGTCCGCCACGGCCGGGTGTGGCTGCGGGCACTGAGCGGTCTCGAGCCAATTGATGTGTTGCTCCGGCGCGTCGACAGCAACTCGGTCGACCCACTCGAATCGGCGACCGGCATGATGGGCGTGCCGGGGCTGGCGCGCGCCGCTCGGGGGTGCGGCGTCGGCCTCGCGAACGCGCTCGGCTCGGGGGTGACGGCGTCGATGGCGGTGCTGCCCTTCGTTGCCGACGCAGCGGTCGCATTCGGTGAGGAGCTGATGCTGCCGGCGCTCACGACCCGGTGGTGCGGTGACCCGGAGAACCAGTCGATGGTGCTCGCCGCATTGTCGAAGTTCGTCCTCCACGACACGGCCGGACTCGGTGTCGAGGGCGTGCGGCAAGCTCCGACGGTGTTCGGCTCGCAGCTCGACAGTGCTGCGCGGCGGCAGTGGATCGACCTCATCACGACGCAGCCCCATCGTGTTGTCGCACAGGACAAGGCCACGTTCGCGACCGCGCCGGTGATGACACCCGCGGGCGTCCGCCCGGGCACCGTGGTGCTGCGCGTCCTTGCGGTCGTCGGCCGACAGGGCATCAGTGTGATGCCCGGCGGTCTGGCACGTGTGATGGACCCGTCGATCCCGATCGTCAACCAGACGAGTGGGCAGACGAAGGACGTGTGGGTCCTCGACGACCGGCCCGATCGGCCACTTCCGATGTCGACGCGCGTGGTGCGTTCGATGCCCCAGGTCGACCTGCGCGAATCGCTGCCGACACGGGCGGCAGAAGCGATGTACTGGGTCGGGCGCAACGCGGAACGGTCGGAAGCGCTGGCGCGCGCGGCCTCGTCGGCGCTGTCGATCGTGCAAGGTGATCCGACGCTGTTGACAGCATTCGATGGTGGCTGGCGTCGCCCGGTCGTCGCCGGTCTGTACGCACTCGCTGACGTCGCGTCGCCGCTCGTCGACGGGAAGTCTCCATCCACCGTCACACCCGACGACGAGTTCAGGGCCGCGATCCGGACGGCACTCATCGATGGGTCCGGGCTCCCCGGCACGCTCCGTGGGTTGTCGCGAGCGGCAAGCTCCGCGCGCCAGTTCGTGAGCGCGATGACGTGGCGCGTGCTCGGCGAGCTCGGTGCCGAGCGCACCCAACTCGGCGCAGAGGTCGCAGATGCATACGACTCCGGCGTTCGGCGTCGACTCGACACGGTCCTCGTCAACCTCAGCTCGCTCGCCGGGCTGTTCAACGAGAGCACCGTTCGCGGGCCGGCGTGGCGCTTCCTCGAGATCGGGCGACGCGTCGATCGCGCCCTCTGCGTGCTGTCCGTGTTCGACAACGTCGTCTCGCCGGCCAGTCCCGGGACGCGCAGCAGCCTCTTCGATCACGTGCTGGCATCGAACGAGAGCCTGGTCGCCTATCGGCGCCGGTACCGCAGCGATGCCGTGCTCGATGCGCTCGTCGATCTGCTCATTCGTGACGACACCAACCCGCGGGCGCTTGCATTCCAGCTCGACCAGTTGCGCAACCAGATCGCGCTGTTGCCCTCGCGCGACGGCACGCAGGTGCTCACGCAGAAGATCGAGCAGGCGAGCGCTTCGCTCGTGGAAGTCAGCTGGCTGACGTCCGAAGCCGACCAACTCGGTGCGAACGGACGGCGCGAGGTCATCGATCGCTTCGTACGCGCGGCGCGTACCCCGCTGCTCGAGTTCGCTGCACAACTCAACCTCGTCTATTTCAACGACCCGACTCGACTTCGTCAGAAAGTGGGCGGGCGCTGATGCGCTACTCCGTTCGACATCGCACGTTCTACCGCTACGGCGAACGCATGAGCAGCGGGCAGAGCCTCGGCCACCTCGTGCCGCGCAACACCCCGCACCAGACCTTGATCACGTCGTCGGTCCACGTCGACCCCGAACCGGAAGAAACTGCGGAGTGGGCCGACGCGTTCGGCAACACGGTCACGTCGTTCACACTGACGTCGCCGCACGAGACGTTGGAAGTGATCGCCGATTCCGAGATCGACGTCGTCGTGCCCGTGGTGCCGGATGTCGACGACCCGTGGGAGTCGATCATGGGGCGCATGGCAGGTGGTCTGAACCAGGACGACCTCGACGCGCAGCAGTTCCTGCTGCCGTCCCCGTTCATCCCGTACCTGTTCGAGCTGCACGCGATCGCGAAGGGTGCATTCGTGTCCGATCGGCCGTTCCTCGAAGCGTTCCGGGCCTTGTGTGCGGCGATCTACGAGGACTACTCGTTCGATCCCAGCTTCAGCGATGTGTCGACGCCGCTCGGCGACGTCCTCGTCCACAGGCGCGGCGTGTGCCAGGACTTCGCCCATCTGATGACCGGAGCCCTTCGTTCGATCGGGCTTCCCGCCCGGTATGTGAGCGGCTACATCGAAACCGATCCACCACCCGGGCAGAAGAAGCTCGTCGGCTCCGACGCGTCGCACGCGTGGTGCTCGGTGTATGTGCCCGAGGTCGGCTGGATCGACGCTGACCCGACGAACAACCAGATCCCGCCCCACCGTCACGTGACGGTCGGCTGGGGTCGTGACTACGGCGATGTCGCACCACTGCGCGGTGTCGTGCTCGGGCCGTCGGCGTCACAGAACATGACGGTCGAGGTCGATGTGCGGCGGCGCGAGATCGCCTGACGCGCTGGGCCGGGCCGGGCCCGGCCGTCAGGCTTCGGTCGCGGTCGTCCCGATCACGTCTCTGAAGTCAGGGCGAACGGCCGCCCGCTGGCCGGCCGCCTTCGGCCCGTCGAGTTGCTGGCCGACGCGCTGCGCGAGACCACCCTGGTTCGCGATCGTGCGCGCGACCATCGACCCGATCGGCCCGCCGAGACCGAGCTGTCCAGACGCCACCGCCGCGATCAGCGACGTCGACACCTGCGCCGCGACCGGCTGGACCTTGGCCCAATCGACTTGATCAGCCATCGTCTTCATCGCCTTCGTGGCCTCGCTCGTCCTGTCGGCGGTCGCCTGCCGCACGCTCGTCCAGTCGACGCGACTCATCGCTGCCGTCATCTGCTCGGCGTCGTCCGCGAGTTGATCATCACTCGCGGCCGGAGCATCCTCGGCCGATCGCAACAACCCGAGCAACTTGTCGAGCTGCTCTTTCGGTGACGGCCAGATCGGTGCCGCTGGCGCGTCGTCGCCGCTCTTGCCGGCCTCGTACTCGGCCTTCAGCGATGCGGCCGCCTGCTTCGCCTTTGCCCGCCAGTCGGTGGTCTTCGCGGCCCGAACGGCGCGACCGGCGGAACCAGCGGGATCGAATCGTGCCACGGCCCCAAACTAGTCGGGACCGCGGGAACGTCGGCGAACGGGCACCGACGGCCGTGTCCGATTTCCGCTGGGATCTCTGTCCGAATCCCGCCACACTGATCCCGTGATCGAGGACCCGGAGAAGTGCTACCGAGCGGTGTGCAGTCGTGACAGCCGTTTCGACGGTTGGTTCGTGACTGCCGTGCGCACGACCGGCATCTACTGCCGGCCGTCGTGTCCGGCCATCACGCCGAAGCGCGCGAACGTTTCGTTCTTCGCATCGGCCGCCGCTGCGCAGCGCAACGGTTACCGCGCGTGCAAGCGCTGCCGGCCCAACGCCACGCCCGGCTCACCCGAGTGGAACACTCGGTCCGACGTCGTCGGCCGGGCGATGCGGTTGATCGCCGACGGCGTCGTCGATCGCGAAGGAGTGACGGGCCTTGCTGATCGGCTCAGCTACAGCGAACGTCAGCTCAATCGCCTCCTCACCACGGAGATGGGTGCCGGCCCGCTCGCCCTCGCGCGTGTGCAGCGGGCGCAGACGGCCCGGTTGTTGATCGAGACGACGACGATGTCGTTCACCGACGTTGCGTTCGCGGCCGGGTTCTCCAGCGTTCGCCAGTTCAACGAAACGGTACGCGAGGTGTTCGCAGTGGCGCCGTCCGAGCTGCGATCGCGGCGCGGCCGCGAACCCGTCGGCCCAGGGACCGTGACGGTCAACCTGCCCCACCGTCAGCCGTTCGACGCGGCGTCGATCTTCGAGTTCCTCGGCGTGCGCGCTGTTCCGGGCGTCGAGTCGTGGGACGGGTTCACTTACGCCCGTGTCCTCACACTGCCCCACGGCCACGGCACGGTCGCGCTCACTCCCGCCGACGGCTCGATCCGGTGTGAACTCCGCCTCGACGATTGGCGCGATCTGCAGGCGGCCGTGCAGCGGTGTCGCCGGCTGCTCGACCTCGACGCCGATCCGGTCGCGGTCGACGCGTTGCTCGGTGCCGACCCCGCGCTCGCACCACTTGTCGCCAAGCGGCCCGGGTTGCGCTCGCCGGCACATGTCGACGGCACCGAGCTCGCCGTTCGCGCGGTGTTGGGCCAGCAGGTCTCGGTCGTCGGCGCGCGAACGCTCGCCAGCCGGCTCGTGCAATCGCTCGGTGTGCCGCTGCAGTATCCCGCCGGCGGCCTCACCCACGCGTTCCCGACGGCCGAAGCGATCTCGACGATGGATCCCGCGGCGCTCGCGATGCCCATGTCGCGCAAGCGGGCACTGCTTGCGATGTGCGCGGCAATCACCGACGGCGATGTCGTCATCGATGCCGGCGTCGATCGGGCCGAGATGTCCGAGCGACTCCTGGCAATTCCCGGTCTCGGACCGTGGACAGTGTCGTACATCGCAATGCGCGCACTTGGCGACCCCGATGTGTTCCTGCCGACGGATCTCGGTGTGCGCCACGGCCTGGAACGGCTGGGGCTCGATGGTTCACCGAAGGGTGCATTGGCAGCATCCGAGGCATGGCGGCCGTGGCGGTCGTATGCGCTACATCACCTCTGGGCCCAGCTGTGACGAATCACGAACAGGAGATCACGACAATGTTGTACAAGACGATCATGGACAGCCCGGTGGGACCCCTCACGCTCATCGCGTCCGACAAGGGATTGCGTGCCGTTCTGTGGGAGGCGGAGAAGGCCGACCGCGTGCCGGTCGGTGACGCTGTTGACGCCGACGATCCGAACGGAGTCCTCGCCGCTGCCGTCGACCAGCTCGACGAGTACTTCGCCGGCACGAGACGTGACTTCGACCTCCCGCTCGACTCGGTCGGCAGCGGCTTCCAGCAGTCGGCGTGGGATGCGCTGTGCACCATCCCGTACGGCGAGACGGTCAGCTATGGCGAGCAGGCTCGTCGGCTCGGCGATGTGCGCAAGGCGCGCGCCGTGGGCGCCGCAAACGGTCGCAACCCGATCTCGATCATCGTGCCGTGCCACCGGGTGATCGGTGCCGACGGCTCGCTGACGGGCTTCGCGGCGGGCGTCGAGACCAAGGCCTGGCTGCTGGCCCACGAGCGCAAGATCGCCGTGGGCGGCCAGCTGTTCTAGACGCGGTTCTTGGCGCGGGCGACCTGCTCGCGACGCAGACGCGCCTCGGCCTGCTCCTGCAGCTTGCGTTCCTTGCGCTGGGCTTTGATCGCGAGCCGATCAGCGTCGTCCTGTTTGGGCGGCAACAACGGAGCGAGCGGCTTCAGCTCGGCGGGGGGCAGCTTGACGAGCTCGTCGTTCTTGAGCATGCCGATGATCGTGGCCGACGCCGGGGCTTCGCCGACGACGGTGGCGGCCAGCATCAACCGAACCGCACCGACACCGTGCGTCTCGACGAGGCCCGGCATGACTGCATTGAGATCGTCCTCACTGGGGAGGTCCGCGTTCTCGCCGAGTTGCTCGACGCATTCGGCGAGACACGCATCGGTGAGCACGACGCCGAGGCGCTGCAGGTCGCCGTTGAGACGTCCCTTGTGGGCTGCGCCGCGCACGGCAGCGACGAGTTCGTCGCTGGTCGCGGGTGCGTCGTCTTCGCGAACGCCAGAGATCTTCTTGATCGCCGAGACGTGGTCCTCGGGCAGACCAGCCATCAGCGCGGCGAGTTCGTCGTCGGTCGTGGCGATCAGCGCGCGGTCGAGCAGGGAGAGTGCGGCGATGTGTGCCTTGGTCGTATTCATCGGGCTACACCCTAGGTCGGTGAGTTCACCGTGCCACTTTCGCGGACCACCTTCACCCGGTCTCAGTCCTCGTAACCGTATTCGACCGGGCCATCGGGTCGTTCGAAGTAGTCACCGGCCTCGGCCACCCACCACGCCTTCGTGGTGCGCAAGCCGGTTGGCTGATCCAGGGTTCCGGCGGTGACGCAAAGCTTGCCCGGGTCGGCATGCGCCTTCCAGAACAGCGTCGAGCCGCACGTCCCGCAGAACCCGTACGCGACGGTGTCGTCCGGTTCGTACCACGTGAGTGTGCTGTCGCTGGTGAACGTGATCTGGTCGGGGTGCACCGCGGTCGCGGCCAGGTGGTGACCCGTGATCCGGCGGCATCGACCGCAGTGGCAGTCGTACACGTCGCGCAGCGACCCCTCGAGCTCGTAGCTGACCCCACCGCACTCACATCGTCCACGTTGCATGGCGGCTCACGCTACGAGATCGATGCGATGGCGCGACGGCTGCGTGATCCGCGTCGCCGCGGGCGTATGTTCGGGCGATGGATCATCGTCAACTCGGCACATCCGGGCCCCAGCTCTCCGTCGTCGGTCTCGGCTGCAACAACTTCGGGATGCGTCTCGACGCAGAGCGATCTGCGCTCGTCGTCCACGCCGCGCTCGACGCGGGCATCACCCATTTCGACACGGCCGAGATGTACGGCGGCGGTAAATCCGAGGAGTTCCTCGGTGCTGCGCTCGGCTCGCGTCGCGACGAGGTCGTCATCGCGACCAAGTACCTGCCGCGGCCGAAGGACGAGCCGTACACGGCAGGCATCCTCGCCAAGCGCATTCGAGATGCCGCCGAGGGGAGTCTGCGGCGGCTGGGCACCGACCACATCGATCTCTACTACCAGCACTACCCCGACGCCGACGCGCCGATCGACGAAGCGTTGGAGACGCTCGACGAACTCGTCCATGCGGGCAAGGTGTTGCACCTCGCGAGCTCGAACTCGTCAGCCGCGCAGATCACCGAGGCTGCGTCGGTTGCAACCGATCGCTCGCTGTCCCCGTTCACCGGGACGCAGATCGAGTGGAGCCTGCTCCAACGCGCCGTCGAGGCCGAGATCGTGCCGGCGTCGGCTGCTGCCGGCATCGGCGTCGTTCCGTACTTCCCACTTGCTTCGGGCATGCTCACCGGCAAGTACCGCCGCGGCGAGCCGTTTCCCGAAGGAACCCGTCTCGCGGCCAGTTCGTACTTCGCCGGATCAGCAACCGATGAGAACTTCACCAAGGTCGAGGCCTACGAGGCGTTCGCGGCGGCCGCCGGTCACACGGTCACCGAGTTGGCGATCGCGTGGCTGCTCGCTCAACCGTCGGTGGCGTCGGTCATCGCCGGTGCGACGAGTGCAGAGCAGATCGCGGCGAACGTGGCAGCAGCCGGATGGATGCTGTCGGCTGCCGATGCCGCCACGGTGTCGGAGCTCTGAGCTCTGAGTTCAGAGCGCTCCGGAGCGAAACAGTTCGATGATCGCCGAGTCGTCGAGCTGCCCGAGTCCGGCCGCGCTGCCGGCCACGAAGAGCTGTCGGGTCAGGGACGCGAGCGGACTGGAGTAGCCGAGCGCGGCGGCGGCGTCGCCGACCAGTGCCATGTCCTTGACCCAGATGTCGAGCGCGCTGCGCACGTCCTCGAATTCGCCTGACACCATCCGTGCCCCTCGATCGCTGAACACGAACGACGTCGCCGCCCCGCTCTGGATGATGTCCCACGCGGTGCGAGGGTCGAGGTCGAGTGCTTCGGCAAAGGCCAGTGCTTCGCCGGCGGCAGCGATGTGGATGCCGCACAGCACTTGGTTCACCAGCTTGATGCGTTGCCCATCGCCGACGTTCGGGCCGACGAGCGGTGCGACGGTGGCGACGGCATCGAACATGGGCCGCACTCGGGCGACGGCAAACTCGTCGCCACCGACCATCACCAACAGGTCTCCGGTCACCGCTCGTGACACGCCGCCCGACACGGGTGCATCGACGACGGTGACGCCTCTCGGTTCGAGCCGCGCCGCCCAGTCGACGATCGCACCCGGACCGACGGTGGACATGATCAGCACGACCGCGCCCGACGAGAGTGAATCCGCTGCCGCGTCGTCGCCGAACAGCACCGACTCCACCTGTGCAGCGGATGTCACCATCACGACGAGGACGTCGGCACCGGTCGCCGCGGCGGCAGCGCTCTCGACGAAGGTGAAGTTCGGCTCGGTCATGCCACGCTTGGCAGGATTCACATCGAAGCCGACGATCTCCAGCCCGGCGCGAGCGGCGACCCGCATCATCGGCTCACCCATCGCGCCGAGCCCCAGCCATCCGTACCGGGTCATTGCGCGGTCCATCCGCCGTCGACGACAAGGCTCGTGCCGGTGATCAGCGACGCCTGCGGTGAAACAAGGAACGCGATCGCGTCGGCGACCTCGGCCATGGTGCCCAGCCGACCGAGGGGGATCCGGTCGACGACCGATCGGCGGAAGGCCGGATCGGCCAGGAATGGTGCTGTCATCTCGGTCTCGACGAACGTCGGCGCCACGCTGTTGACGCGAATGCCCGCTGGGGCGAGCTCGACCGCGAGCGCCTTGGTGAACCCTTCGACGGCGTGTTTGGAGGCGGAGTACAGCACTCGTCCCGCGGCCCCGACATGGCCCAGCTGCGACGACACATTCACGATGGCGCCGGGTCGGCCGTCGCGGAGCATCGCCCGCACGACGTGCTGGGTCACCATCACTGTCGCCCGGACGTTGGTGTCCATGATCCGGTCGTAGATCTCGTCGGTTGCATCGACGAACGGCATCGGGACGTTGGTGCCGGCCGAGTTGACGAGAACGTCGACCGTCGCGAGTGAACCGATCAACTCGGCGACTGCGCCGGAATCAGTGGCATCGCACACGACCGTCCGCACGTCAGTGCCGAGCGAGCGGATCTCATCGGCCGCATCCTGCAGCTGGTCGGCCGAACGGCTGACGAGCACGAGGTCGCAACCCAGCTCGGCGAGAGCGCTCGCCGCGGCCCGACCCAATCCGCGACCGGCACCCACGACGAGTGCCCGAGAACCATCCATCCGCGCCGTCACGTCGCGACTCGGTCGGCCCATGCGCCATCAGAGAAGGTCGGTGCCCACGTTGGTTGGTCGCCGCCGAACTTCGCCGCTCGGATGTCGCCCGATCGGGCATGGCCCTCGAACAGTTCGACGCGCGACGCCCGTCCGCACAGTCGGCCGAGCTCGGTGCTCGATGTTTGGTCGGTCACCTCCTGGTACGTCACGGTCTTGAGGAACTTGCCGACCCACAACCCGCCCGTGTACCTGGCCGCGCCGCGCGTCGGCAAGACGTGGTTGGTGCCGATGACCTTGTCGCCGTACGACACACAGGTTCCTTCACCGAGGAACAACGCGCCGTAGTTCGTCATCTTCTCCAACGCGATTCTGGGCTCGGCCGTGAGCACCTCCACGTGCTCGAACGCCAGCTCGTCGGCGAGATGCCACGCCTCGTCCAGATCGTCGACGACCACGACCTGGCCGTGGTCGCGCCACGCTGGTCCGGCGACGTCGGCCGTCGACATCCCCGGCAGCAACTGGTCGACGCGTTCGATCACGGCGCGTCCCAGCGCTTCGTCGGTGGTGACGAGGACAGCGGGGGAGTCGGGGCCGTGCTCGGCCTGGCTGAGGAGGTCGACCGCGATGACCAGCGCATCGGCGGTGTGATCGGCGATGACGAGGATCTCCGTCGGGCCGGCGAACAAGTCGATGCCGACCTGACCGAACAGCTGCCGCTTCGCTTCGGCGACGTAGGCGTTTCCAGGACCTGCGAGCATGTCGACGCGTGCGATCGACTCGGTGCCCACGGCCATCGCGACG
This sequence comes from Acidimicrobiales bacterium, assembly GCA_038227995.1. Taxonomy (GTDB): domain Bacteria; phylum Actinomycetota; class Acidimicrobiia; order Acidimicrobiales; family Ilumatobacteraceae; genus WLMZ01. Next base: position 40,052 of record JBBRPP010000009.1, on the reverse strand, counting down.
ACTGCCTGGATGCCGCCGAGGAGGTAGATCTCGTCGGCGCCGGCCATGGCCATCGCAGCCACCGTGATCGCGGGGATGTCGCCTCGGATCGGTGGGGTACAGGCCGCGATTCGGCGAACACCGGCGACTCGGGCGGTGATGATGGTCATGTGCGCCGATGCCGTCAGCGGATAGCGGCCTCCTGGAACATAGGCGCCAACCGCATCGATCGGCACATGGCGATGTCCGAGCCGGACGCCGGGCATGGTCTCGATCTCGACGTCGGTCATCGACCGCCGCTGTGCCTCGGCGAAGTGGCGGATGTTCGCCTGAACGGTCGCGATGTCGTCGATCACCTGTTGCGGAACCGTCTGCACGATCGCGTCGATCTGCTCGGGCGTGAGGCGGAACGACGGCGGTGACCAGTGGTCGAACTGGTTCGAGTAGGAGCGCACGGCTTCGTCGCCGCGAGCGACGATGTCGGCGATGATGCGCGTGACGTCTGCGGTGACGGTGGATGAGCCGGCGCCGCCCGACTTCGGAAGTGCTGGCCGCTCGAGGAGTTGTCTCATGATCGACAACTGTACCAATTTGTACCGATCGGTCAATAGAAAAACAGTGGCAACAGAATCAGGCCCGGGACAACGTTCGTGCTGCGGCGACGATGCCTTCGCGATCGAGCAACCAGAGCTTCTCCAACACAGGCGAATAGGGGGCGGGCGAGGTCGCGGCGCCGAGGCGGACGATGGGCGCGTCGAGGAACCAGAAGCCGCGGTCCGCGACCACCGCAGCGATCTCGGCACCGATGCCGAAGGGCACCACGGCCTCGTGGGCGACGAGCAGCCGACCGGTCCGCTCGACCGAGGCCAGGATCGTGTCGTGGTCGAGCGGCGCCACGGTCCGAAGGTCGATGACCTCGAGCTCGATGCCCTCGAGGGCGAGGACTTCTGCCGCGGCGAGGCATTCGTGAACCATCCGCGACACCGACACGACCGTCACGTGACGCCCGGCGCGGACGATGCTGGCCTTGCCCAGCGGGACCAGATGATCGATGGGAGGTTTCGGGCCCTTCATGCCGTACAGCAGTCGGTTCTCGATGAACACCACCGGGTTGGGATCCTGGATCGATGCGCGCAGCAGACCGTACGTGTCGGCGGGCGTCGACGGCATCACGACCGTGAGACCGGGGATGTGAGCGAGGAGCGCTTCCAGGCTCTGGCTGTGTTGCGCACCAGACGAACGGCCCGCGCCGAACTGGGTGCGCACGACGAGTGACATCGGTGATTTGCCACCGGTCATGTACGGCAGCTTGGCCGCCTGGTTCATGATCTGGTCGAGGCAGACGCCGATGAAGTCGAGATACATGATCTCCACGACCGGCCGCATACCGGCCATCGCGGCGCCAACGCCGACGCCCATCACGGCGGTCTCCGAGATCGGTGTGTCGCGGACCCGACCCGGGAACTCGGCCTGCAGGCCGCGGGTGAGACCGAAGACGTTGCCGCCGGCGCCGACGTCGATGCCGGCCACGAAGACCCGCGAATCGGTTGCCAACTCGTGCGCGAGCGCGTCGTGCACGGCGTCCATGGTGCGGAAGATCTCGTCGGTCGAGATCGGACCGGGCTCTGCAATCGGGATGCGTTCGACGATCACGTTGTCGAGCAGCGACGCTGCCGCGGGCGCAGGCAACGCGGTCGCTGCCTGAACCGCGTCGTCGAGCTCTCGCCCGATCGTTGTGGCGAGCTCGTCGAGCTCGTCGACAGTGAAACCGTCGCGGAGCATCGCCGATCGCAAGCGAACGATCGGATCGTTGCCGTCCTGTTGTTCGGTGACTTCGTCCTTGCTGCGATATCGCTGCGGGTCGCCCTCGTAGTGGCCGTGCCACCGATAGGTGGACGCCTCGACGATCTGTGGCCCTGCGCCGGCACGACAGCGGGCGACGGTCGCGTGCATGCACTCGATCACGGCGACCACGTCGTTTCCGTCAACGGCTGAATAGGGAATGCCGTACCCGATGGCCCGCTGGTCGAGCGTCGCGCGGTGCTGATCGGCGGCGGCCGAGAACTCGGCGTACCCGTTGTTCTCGCAGAAGAAGATGACTGGCAGCTGCCACACGGCCGCGAGGTTGAGTGACTCGTGGAATGCACCCTGTGCGACCGCACCATCACCGAAGAACGCGACCGTGACGCTGTCGTTGCCGCGCAGTTGCGCAGCGGTGGCCGCCCCGTCGGCGATCGGCAGCCCGGCACCGACGATGCCGTTGGCCCCGAACACACCGATGCCCGGATCTGCGATGTGCATCGAGCCGCCCCGGCCGTGGTTGCTGCCGTCTTGCTTGGCCATCAATTCGGCGAACATCGGCAATGGGGAGAGCCCTTTGGCGAGGCAGTGTGCGTGGCCCCGGTGCGTCGACGTGATGACGTCGTCCGGGCGCAGTGGCCAGCATGCGCCGACGGCTGTCGCCTCTTGCCCGATCGCGAGGTGCACGAAGCCGGGAACGTCGCCCGCGGCGTACAGCTTCGACACTCGTTGCTCGAACCCGCGGATGCGAAGCATGCGGCGCAGAAGCTCGGTGCGGGCGTCGTCTCGGCCGGGGAGAACCGACATCACGATGCCTCGTCGCGAACGTCGACGAAGCGTCCGTGGATCGCAGCTGCGGCGGCCATCTGGGGCGACACGAGATGAGTTCGTCCGCCGGGTCCCTGACGCCCTTCGAAGTTGCGATTCGACGTGGAGGCACACCGCTCGCGCGGGCGGAGCCCGTCGCCGTTCATGCCGATGCACATCGAACATCCCGGTTCGCGCCATACGAAGCCGGCGGCGCGAAAGATCTGGTCGAGGCCTTCTCGCTCGGCCTGCGTCTTGACCGGAACCGAGCCGGGCACCACGAGCGCGCGTACGCCCGGGGCCACCTGCCGACCGCGAACGATGTCGGCTGCGGCGCGAAGGTCTTCGATGCGGGAGTTGGTGCACGACCCGATGAACACGCGATCGATGGCGATGTCGGTGATCCGCTCGCCGCCGTCGAGACCCATGTACGCAAGTGCGCGTGATGTCGCTTCGGGATCGGCGGTCTCGTCGGCTTGCGGCACCCGCCCGTCGACCGGCACGCTCGCTGCCGGGTTCGTGCCCCACGTGACGGTTGGCGCCACCGTCGTGCAGTCGACGGTGATCGTTCGGTCGAAGCGGGCATCGGCATCGCCGGCCAGCGCCGACCATGCAGCCTTCGCTTCGTCGAGCAACGGTCCTGCGGGTGCGGACGTTCGATCAGCGAGGTACCGGACCGTCGTCTCGTCGGGAGCGATCAGCCCGATGCGCGCGCCCGCCTCGATCGCCATGTTGCAAACCGTCATTCGACCCTCCATCGACATCGCGCTGATGGCCGGGCCACGGAATTCGAACGCATGTCCGGCCCCGGCGCCGACGCCGATCTGGCGGATGAGATGGAGGACGAGGTCCTTCGCCGACGTGCGATACGGGAGGTCGCCGACGAACTCGACGACCGTCGTCAGCGGACGTCGCTGTTGCAGCGTCTGCGTCGCCAGCACGTGTTCGACTTCGCTCGTGCCGATGCCGAACGCGAGGCAACCGAACGCGCCGAGGGTCGAGGTGTGGCTGTCGCCGCAGACGATCGTCATGCCGGGCAAGACCTTGCCCTGCTCGGGTGCGACCACGTGGACGATGCCCTGGAAAGGCGAGGACATGTCGAACAGACGGATGTCATTCGTGACGCAGTTGGAACGAAAGCGTTCGAGCTGTCGGCGGATGTCGTCCGGCGCCGCGCTGAGATCACGTGAATCGGTGGGGACGACATGGTCCATGATGCCGAGCGTGAGGTCGGGGCGGCGTACTCGCCTGCCAGCGATCTCCAAGCCGGCGAATGCCTGCGGTGTCGACACCTCGTGCACGAGGTGGAGATCGATGTAGAGCAGATCGACGTCATCGTCGATGGAGGTGACGACGTGCCGGTCCCAGATCTTGTCGAGGAGTGTCTGTCTAGAGGTCACGAGCGGCGATGTTCTTCCAGCCGTCGAGATCGAAGTACTCGAACAGCTCGCGCGGTGACGTGAGGTGAGCGACCGCCCGATCGTCGCCGTCCTCGCGCAGCGCGGCGAGGGCTCGCATCATGCCGTCCATCGCGCTCGCCATCGTGACCATCGGATAGATCGCGAGTTTGAATCCGAACGTCACCAACTGGTCGACTGTCAACAGCGGCGTGATGCTGTGCGAGATCATGTTGATCATCCGCGGCGTGGTGATCTCGCGGGCGATGCGCTCGACGTGCTCGATGCTCTCCGGCGCTTCGACGAAGATCAGATCGGCGCCGGCTTCGGCATACGCGTGAGCACGCTCGAGCGCAGCGTCGATGCCGTCGGGCTGGATCGCATCGGTGCGGGCGATGATCTTGAACCGGTGATCGGCACGCGCTTCGCACGCCGCGCTGATGCGCGTCGCGAAGTCCTTCATCCCGATCACAGCCTTGCCATCGAGGTGGCCGCAGCGCTTCGGGAAGACCTGATCTTCGAGCTGGATCGCGGCGGCGCCGGCGCGCTCGTATCGCTTCACGGTGCGCACGACGTTGGCGACGCCGCCGAACCCGGTGTCGCCATCGACGATCAGGGGCAGCGTGGTGGCCTCGCCCAACCGGAAGATCTGCTCGACCATATCGGTCTGTGTGATCAGTCCGAGGTCGGGCAGGCCGAAGTTCGACAGTGATGCACCGGCGCCGGTGACGTACGCGGCGGAGTAGCCGGACATCTCGACAGCGCGCGCCGAGAAGCCGTCGAACACGCCAGGGGCGATGACGAGCGGCTGCTCGTTCAGCAGCCGGTCGAGTGTCTCGGGGCCGCTCGGTGAGGTGCTCATGCGAACCTCTTGTCCAACCACTCGGCCACGATGCGCAGCGCCTCGGGCCGGTGACCTTCGAGGTAGTGAGGCGCTCCGGGCATCTCCACGAACGTCTTGTCGCTGGCACCGGAGGCGTCGTAGATCGCCTTCGCCTCGCGACGACGGATCTCGGTGTCGGCGGTGGGATGGATGAGCAGGGTCGGAACCCGGATCGATGGCATGTTGTCCGCCATCTTGGCGCGGCTGGACAGCGCGGACCACGTCGACAGCCAACCCCGCGCGGTCATCGTGCGCGCCAGACCGTTGCGTCGGTAGTTGCCCTCCATCGGATCGGGGTGAGCGAAGAGGCTGCCCATCTCGCGTTCGTCGGGATCGATGGAGAGATCGAGGTACGCAGGGTTGGCGAGCGTGCGGTAGATCACCATGTACTTGCTCCACACGGCTCGTGCCTGCCAATGGCGCCACGTCGCAGGATCGGTGGCCCGATCGATGGCCGCACTGCGGTGACGGGCGGCCTCGGAGAACTCGATCGACTCGTGGGCGATCGCATCGATCCGCGCCACGCGGGCGAGTTGGGCGGCTCGGTACGTCTCCAGCCAACCCTTGTCGTACGTGCTCTGGTTCGGCCACGGACGCCAACCGTTGTCCGGGTTGTACATGTCGAGCTCGGGAACCACCGAGAACGGATCGCTCTCATCGGCGACCGACGGGTCGATGAGCTGCGCCATGCTGACGCCTTCGCCCGGGTGCGCGGCCAAGCCGACCCAACCGTCGCCGACGCCGAACTCGACGTGGGCGAGCGCGGTCAGTGACGCGCCGCCGCTGTTGCCGAGCATCACGACCGATTCCGCGCCGCGCCGCTTCATGTCGTCGACGACCGCCTTCACATCGAGCGCTGCCTTCTCGTGGATGCAGTCCGTGTCGTTGTTCATGTACCGCGTCCCGAACCCGCAGACGGCATACCCGGCCGCCGCGAGGAGGGGGCAGGCGTAGTGCACGCTGAAGTCGGCGCGCGGGTGCGACAGCACGACCGCCGTCTTCCACTTTCCGTTGGGTGGGGTCCAGAGCAGGCCGCGCACGAGGCCGCCGTCGGGTGCGACGAGTCGGATCGACTCGCGCTGCACCGCCACGCCGGGGTTGTCCTCGGGCAGCGGCCAGTAGGTGTAGCCGAGCGGCCGGTTGGCCCCGAGATGGATGTCGAGTTCTTCCACGTTCGCTCCCTGATGTATGTATTCGGCCGGTGTGTCCCGGGTTGGCCTCTGGGGCTCGCATCCACCGGCTCGTCGATCAATTCCCCGGAGTGGACCATAGCACTTGTACTGACCGGTCGAGAAACGTTTTCCTCGCTTTGTACTGATCGGTCTGTTTATACTTGCCCGCATGGCGTCACCCCCACCGATCGCGATTCCCTCGGTGTTCGACTCGCCCGGCGATGTCGCCGGGGCCAGGGTGCTGATCACTGGCGCCGGGCGCGGGCTGGGGTCGGTGCTCGCCCACGCGTTCTCCGCGGCCGGGGCACGCGTCGCCCTGGTCTCGCGCACGTTCAGCGATCTGGAAGAAACAGCAGCCGGTCTGCCGAACGACAGCATTCTGATCGCGGCCGACATCGTCGATCCGGCCTCGGTCGACGCACTCGGCGATCGCCTGGACGCCGAGTGGGGTGGTCTCGACGTGGCGATCCTCAATGCCGGCATCTCGCCATCGATCGACGATCCGCTGCGCATCACGCCCGAGGCGTGGCGTCGCATCATCGACGTCAACGTGAACGGCGTGTTCTTCACCGCGCAGATGGCTGCCCGCCTGATGCGCGACGGGGGACGCATCATCGCAACCGGTTCGGTGCTTGCCGAGCGGCCGCGGGCCGGCCTCAGCGCGTACGCGACCTCCAAGGCCGGAGTCGTCGGATTGATCAAGTCGCTCGCAGTCGATCTCGCGCCGTTGGGGATCACTGCCAATGTGGTCGCCCCTGGCTGGTTCGACTCACCGCTCGCCGCCGGGTGGGTGGCCGACGCTGTGCTGAACCAGAGCATCGTCGACCACACCGTTGCGCGACGATGGGGCCGCAGCGAAGATCTGCCCGGCGCGTTCTTGTTCCTTGCATCACGATCCGCTGGTTACATCACCGGCTCGGTGATCTCCGTCGATGGGGGGTATCTGCTCGCATGAGCGATCTCAAGGTTGTCTATCTGGTCGAGAAACGACCGGAGCTGTCCGATGCGGCATTCGTCGAGCACTGGCACGGCATCCATGCCGAACTCGCCACACACATGCCGGGCCTGCGCGGTTACTCGATCAACGCGCCGTCGTCGTCGCAGCGCGGCCGCCGACCGATCGACGGGTTCGCGGAACTGTGGTTCGCGGACCGCGATGCTGCCGTTGCCGCGTGGGCGTCGCCAGAAGGCGCGGCCACCGCAGCCGATGGAACCGAGTTCATGGCCGGCACCCGTCCGCTCATCGTCGACGAACGCATCGTGGTCGCGCCGGCCGACGCCGGATGCAAGATCGTGTACCTGGTCGAGAAGCGACCCGAGCTGTCCGATGCGGCGTTCGGTGAGCACTGGCACGGCATCCATGCCGAACTGGCGATGCGTATGCCCGGATTGCTCGGATATGCCATCAACGCGCCGTCGCCGCAGCAGCGGGGCACCCGCCCGATCGACGGCTTCGCGGCCCTCTGGTTCGTGAGTCGCGACGCGGCGAAGCAGGCCTGGGCGTCCCCGGAAGGCATGGCGACTGCAGCCGACGGCGAGTTGTTCATGGCCGGCACCCGCGCTTTGATCGTCGACGAGCGCGTCGTCATCGCCCCCGACACGCAGACGGGACTGGTCCCATGAGTGTGTCAGGCAAGGTCGTCGTCATCAGCGGAGCCGGGGGATTGTTGGGCGGTGTTCTCGCCGATCGTTTCGCGCAGGCCGGCGCCGCAGCCTTGGTGCTCGGTGATCTGTCGATCGACGCGTTGCAGGCGTCCGCATGGCAGCACCCGTGCCCGCGGCGGGTGTCAGCGGTCGATGTGCGCAGTCAGGACAGCGTCTCCGGCCTCGTGGCTGCCGCGTTTGACGAGTTCGGTCGCGTCGATGTCGTCGTCAACAACGCGGGCGTGCTCTCGCCGAACGGTCGGCTGCACAACCTGGTCGACGCGGATTGGCAGCGCGCATTCGATGTCAACGTGATGGGCGCTGTCCACGGGATGAAGGCCGCAGTCGACGTGATGCGTCACCACGGGGGCGGATCGATCATCAACACCGCATCGGTCGCGGGGCTGACGGCGTGGGCCTACTCCGGTCCGTACTCGGTGACCAAGGCAGCGATCATCCAACTCACCAAGGTCGCCGCGTTGGAATACGCGAAGGAGCGCATCCGCGTCAACTGCGTGTGCCCGGGCGTCTTCCCGTCGTCGATGCACAGCGGGTTGGACGACAGCGTGATGCAAGGGCTCGCCGCCAAGCACCCGCTCGGTCTGGGCACGCCGGATTCGGTCGTCGGGGCGTACCTGTACCTCGCATCCGACGACGCTGTGTGGACGACCGGCAGCAGCGTGGTCGTCGACGGGGGCTACTCGGTTCCGTAGGCCTTCGCGGTCGGGTCGTCCGGCAAGGGCTGATGGGCGGTCGAGCCGCGCACCACGATCTCGCTCGTGAAGCGGCGGTGAGTGATCGGCCGCTCGGCATCGTTGATCCGCTCGATCAACAAGTCGACGGTCGCGCGGATCATCGGTTCCAACGGCTGGCGCACCGTCGAGAGGTCGTAGGGCCTCCACGCCGCCATCGCGATGTCGTCGAAGCCAGCGATCCACAAGTCGTCGGGCACGCTGATGCCGCGGCTGCGGGCCGCGTCCATCGCGCCGAGCGCCGTGAGGTCGTTGGCGCAGAACAGCGCGGTCGGCTTCGTCGGCGCTGCATCCCACATCCGATCGAATGCGGCGACACCCCATTCGTGAGAGAACTCCCGCCCGCCGTCGACGGCTTCGAGTTGCAAGCCGAGGTCTGCCGCGGCCGAGGTGAAGCCCTGGACCCGACGACGCGCCGTGCTGGCCATGGCCGGACCCCCGATGAGCCCGACGACTCGATGGCCGTGGTGGGCGAAGTAGCGCGCGACCGACGTGCTCGCGTCGGCGTTGTCGCACTCGACTTGATCGCATTGCAGATCTTCGACCGCGCGGTTGACCAACACGACTGGCGCGTTCCGTTCGATGGCGAGTCGCAGCGACCCGGACTCGACCGTTGCCGTGGTGAAGATCAACCCGTCGACGCCGCGTGCGTAGATGGCCTGCGTTGCCGCCCGCTCGCCCGAACCGACGGAGGTGTTCCAGAGGGCGAGGCGCAGATCGCGCCGTTCCAACTCGCTGCCGAGGACCTCGATCAGCTCTGGGTAGAACGGGTTGGTCAGCCGCTCGATCACGAGGCCGATGGTGCCGGTGCGTCGGGTTCGCAACGTCGCCGCAGCGACGTTGAGTGTGTAACCGGTGCGGGCGAGCGTCTCGAGGACTCGCTGGCGCGTCTCTTCGGTGACCCGATTGCTGCCGTTGAGGACCCGTGACACGGTTGCCTGTGACACGCCGGCGAGGCGGGCGACGTCGCGACTGGTCTGAGCATTGGTGCTGTTGTTGATGTTCATGGCGCGATTTCCAGGATGCAACATCGCTGCGCCGTTGTGCGTGACCCGCCCATTGTGGAGATTCCTGCTTTCCAAACCGTCGTGCGCATCGTACGATGATTACGTATACATCCACGGGGACTACGTATACATAGGCGGCATACGCCTCTCCTGTCAAGCGACGGGGAGGTCTTGACAAAGTATCGACCAGTCGGTACAATCAATTCCACGAAGCTCATGGGGGGCGCTTGTGGACATGTGGATGTTCTGGACAACGGGATTGGGGGGTTGACATGCGCGCTTATGCGATTCGCCGTGTCGTGGGCTCCGTCGCCGTCCTGTTCGGCATCATCAGCCTGATCTTCGGCCTCACCCACCTCGCTCCGGGCGACGCGGCCGCCACCATCCTCGGCAACGCGGCCACGCCCGAATCGATCAAGGATCTGAACCACCAACTCGGCCTGGATCAGCCGATGATCGTGCAGTACGGCCGGTTCATCAGCCACGCGGTGCGTGGCGACTTCGGCAAGTCGTACTACAGCACCCAGCCGGCGCTTCCCACGGTGATCCACCGCCTGCCGGTGACGCTCGAGCTGAGTGTTCTGACGATGATCGTCTCCGTCACAGCCGCGCTCGGCCTGTGTGTGCTGACTGCAAGGGTTCGGCGGCGGTGGCTGACCAGGGTGGTCGACGCTGTCACGTTGGTGGGTCTGTCGATCCCGACCTTTTGGAGCGGCCTGTTGCTGTTGCTCTTGTTCGGCCTCTACTGGCGCAACATCGTGCCGGCCGGCGGGTGGACGTTCTTCTCCCACTCGATCGTCGACAACCTCCGCAGCTGCATCCTGCCGGTCGTGGCCCTCAGCGTGCCGACCATCGCACTGCTGTATCGGGCACTTCGGTCGTCGATGGTCGACGTTCTCGATCGCGACTACGTCACGTTCGCCCGGGCCGCCGGTGTGCGTGAAGGCAAGGTGATCCGCCGAGTCGCGGTGCCGAACGCGATCGTTCCGACCGCCACCGTCGCCGGGTTGCTGCTCGGCTACATGCTCGGGGGCTCGTTGATCATCGAGACGATCTACTCGATCCCCGGACTCGGCCAACTCGTGGTGCAGTCGTTCCAACACCGCGACTATCCGGTGGCCAGTGCGTCGGTGGCGGTGTTGGCGTTCTCCTTCATCGTCATCAACCTCATCGTCGACCTCACCTATGCGTCGCTCAGCCCTCGTGTCAGCGAGCTCTACGCCCGCAAGATCACGATGCGGGACGCCTGATGAGCGCGGCGATCTCGACACCGTCGACCACCGTCAGCCGCGCCGACAAGCCGACCGGTGTCGTGCGCGACGTCGCCCGGCGATTCGTCACCGACCCGATGGCGCTGGTCGGCGTGTTCTTCATCGTGTTGTTCGTGGGCGTGGCCGTGCTCGGGAGGGTGATGGGGACCAGCGCCCGTTTGCAGACGGCGGCACTCGACGCGTCGCCGTCGATCAAGCACTGGTTCGGCACCGACAACCTCGGCCGCGACCTCTTCGCCCGTTGCGCCGACGGCGCTGTCGTGTCGTTGCAGGTTGCCGTCGGCAGCGTTGCGATCGGTCTGCTGATCGCGGTGCCGATCGGGATGCTCGCGGGCTACTTCGCCACGACATGGCTCGACGAGGCGTTGATGCGCATCGTCGATGTCATCTTGTCGTTGCCGCTGTTCGTGCTCGGGCTCGTCGTGCTCGGATTCATGGGGACGGGACCGATGCACGTCGCCGGTTTCGTGCTGCCACCGATTGCGAAGGTGATCGGTCTGATCGCCATCGCCGCCGTCCCGATCTTCGCCCGAGTAGCCAGAGCGAGCGTGCTCGTCGAGCGGCAGGAGGACTACGTCGACGCGCTGAAGGTGATCGGGGTCGGGCGAATGCGCATCCTGTTCGGCGACGTCTTCGTCAACATCGTGCCGGCCATCATCGTCCAGGCTGCGGCGTGGATGGCCGTCGCCGTGTTCGCCGAAGCGGGCCTGAGCTTCCTCGGTCTCGGCATCCAGCCTCCGGATCCCACACTCGGCAACATCCTGCTGGAGTCGCGCAGCTCGATGCTGCTCGGACAGTGGTGGCTCGCGGTCTTCCCGGGCCTGCTGATCTTCGCCGTCATCGTCGGCTTCAACCTCGTCGGCGACGGCCTCGGCCGAGCCTTCGAGCGGGCCTCGGGCAGCTGACCCGAGCGTCCGTCTCATCAAGTCAACAACAACATTCACCACCTCAAACGAAGGACAGTCACGATCATGAACGAAACACCAGAAGACGATCCCAGCTCGCCTCCCCCCCCGGGTCTCGCGGCGGATGGTGCTCTCCAGCATCGGCGCACTCAGTGCGTTCGGTGGGATCTCCGCCCTGCTCGCCGCGTGCAGTTCGGACTCGAGCAAGACGAGCGGCACCACGGCCACCACCGTTGGTGGAGCGACCACGACTGCCGCGACCGGTGGTTCCGCCGCCAGTGGCCCGGCGACGAGCGCGGCCACCACGGCCAGCAGCGCCGCCGCACCAAAGAAGGGTGGCGACCTGATCATCGACGTCCAGACCGAGGGCCAGGGCTACAACCCGTTGCAGTACCCGAACGCCGCCTATGGCTGGCTCACCCGCCAGGTCGTGGACGCGTTGTACTGGTACGACGACGACGGCAAGTTCGTGCCGGTGCTCGCTGATGGCGACGCGCAGACCACCGATGGTCTCGTGTGGACGATCAAGTTGAAGAGCGGCGTCAAGTTCCACAACGGTGATCCGTTCACGGCTGAGCACGTCGTCGCCACCTTCAAGCAAGCGACCGTTGCCCCGACGGTGGTCTGGGGCGCCCGTCTGGGAACCACGACCGCGATCGAAGCCGTCGACGACATGACCGTGAAGATCACCTACGACAAGCCGAACTACTACATCCGTGAGGTGCTCGGGATGGTGCCGATCCTGCACAAGGATCACCTCACCGAGGAGATCACGGTGATGGGTACCGGCGCCTTCGTGTGGAAGGAGTTCGTCCCGGGTTCACACGTCAAGATGGATGCCAACCCCGACTATCACATGGGCGCGCCGCTGGTCGACAGCGTCACGTTCAACTTCGTTCCCGACGCCAGCACTCGTGCCGTCAACATCCTGCAGGGCAACTCGCACATCGCGATGATCCCGAGCTTCGACATCCTCAAGAAGCTCGACGACGACAAGAACGTCGACGTCGTGCAGGTGTCGGCCGCCGTGATGATGCCCATCCACGTCAACACCAAGAGCTCGGTGTTCGCGGACCTTCGAGTACGCCAGGCGCTTGGCTATGCGACGGACCGCACCCGCGTGCGCGACGTCGTCTTCGCCGGCGACGCCGACCTCTTCCTCGGCGGGGTGATCCCGCCCACGCTGAGCGGATACGACCCCGCCCTGAAGATCTTTCCGGAGACGGCCGACGTCGCCAAGGCCAAATCGTTGTTGGCCGAAGCAGGGCTGACCGCGCCCGTCGCTTTCACCATCGACGTGTACAACGTGCAGAACGCAGTCGCCGCGATCCAGGTGATGCAGCAGGACTGGGTCGCCGCTGGTTTCGCCCCGACGATCCAGACCCACGATCTCGCCAGCTTCGCCAAGATCCTGCTGTCGAAGACGTTCGACGTGTGTCTCTCGTACGAGTTCAACGGTACGAACTGGGGCAAGAGCGGCCGCGAGCCGCTGGGCGTGTACGTCACCGGCAACTTCGTCAACTTCACCAACTACAGCGATCCGGCGTTCGACACGCTGCTCGCCAGCTCGTTGGCCGAGTCCGACCCCGTGAAGCAGACAGCGATCTGGGCGCAGGCCAACAAGCTCGTCGGCGAGGCCGCGGTCAACCTGATTCCCGTCGTGCCGAAGTTGACGTTGGCCAAGCGCTCGAACGTGTCCGGCCTTCCGCTCAAGCCGCTCGAGCTCTCGTTCCTGCGGTTGTACGAGGTCTCGATCGCGTGATGACGGACTCGCTGCCGTTGCAGAACGAGACGCTGGGAGCGTCGACGGTGCTCACCGTCGACGCGCTCAGCGTCACGTACGCCACGCCCGCGGGCCCGTCGCGTGTGTTGCGCGATGTCTCGCTGGAGCTGCGCAGCGGTGAGACACTCGGCATCGTCGGCGAGTCGGGCAGCGGGAAGACGACACTGCTGTCCTCGATCCTTGGCCTGCTCCCCCCGCAGGCCAAGGTGACGTCCGGTGACGTCGCATTCGGGGCCCGTCATCTGTTGCAGGTCTCGGCGGCCGAGCGCCGTCGTCTGCGAGGCAGGTCGTTGCGCCTCATCCCGCAGCGAGCAATGACGTCGCTGAACCCGGTCAAGAGCATCCACAAGCAGTTCGAACTGTTTGCCGTCGCGGCCGGTCGCGAGCGGTTGAGCGCCCAGGAACTGTCGCAGCTGCTGTCGCGCGTCGGGCTGTCGATCAGCGCGTCGCGACTCAAGCGGTACCCACACGAGTTCTCCGGTGGTCAACTGCAGCGGATGCTCATCGCGGCCAGCGTCTTGCTCGGCGAACCGTCGATCGTGTTCGCCGACGAGCCGACCTCGACGCTCGACACGACTGTGCAGGCGCAGGTGCTCGATCTGCTCCGCCGGCTGCAGGCAGAGACCGGTGTTGCCGTGGTGTTCGTGAGTCACGACCTCGGGGTGGTCGCCCAGCTGTGTCAGCGGGTGGCCGTCATGTACGCCGGTGAGATCGTCGAGACCGCCGACGTCGATTCGTTGTACCACGAGCCGCAGCACCCGTACACCCAGGCGTTGCTGGGTGCGCTCGCGGGTCGCCACCAACGGCGCGAGGCACTCGCCTCGATCCCCGGCAGTGTCGGTGATTCGATCCGTCTCGACACCGGCTGCCGGTTCGCACCTCGGTGTGTCGCGGCGATGCCGGTGTGCCACGAAGAGCTCCCCCGAGATCGGGCGGCCGGAGCGTCGGTCGTCAAGTGCCATCTCTACGCGCCGAGGGGCAGTGATGGCTGACACCGTTGTGTCTCCGCGGCTCGAAGTTCGCGAGCTGACCAAGCATTTCGCGCTCCGCGGCGGATTCGGTCGTTCGAAGGAAGTGGTCCACGCCGTCGACGACGTGTCGCTGCGCATCGGCGCCGGCCAGACGCTTGCCATCGTCGGCGAGTCAGGCTGCGGCAAGTCGACGCTGGCGAGGTGCATCGTCGGCCTGACGAGCCCGACCGCGGGACAGGTCCTGCTCGACGGGGTCGACATCGCTCAGCCCGTTGCGCTCCGCGAGCACCGGCGCGAGATCCAACTCGTCTCGCAGAACCCTCTGTCTGCTCTCAACCGTCGCCGCACGGTCGGTTCGGCGATCGTTCAGGCGATGCAGGTGCATGGCCTCGGCGGCTCGAAGCAGGCTCGCCTCGATGCCGCCGACGATCTGCTGGAGCGTGTCGGCCTGCGACGCGACTATCGCGATCGGTTCCCCAGCGCGATGAGTGGTGGAGAGATGCAGCGCGCCGTCATCGCCCGGGCGCTCGCTGTCGAGCCGTCGGTGCTCGTGCTCGACGAACCGACGTCGAGCCTCGATGTCAGCGTCAAGGCCAAGATCGTCAACCTCCTGCTGGAGTTGCAGCGCGACCTCGGGCTGACCTACGTCATCATCACCCACGAGATCGACCTCGCGCTGCACATCGCCGACCGGGTCGCGATCATGTACCTCGGTCGCGTCACCGAGGACGCGTCGGTCGAGCAGGCGTCGTGCACGCCGCTGCACCCGTATGCGAAGTTGCTCCTCGCCGCGAAGCCCGTGCCCGACCCACGATCCCGCGCCGCGTATGTCGGCATCGATGGCGAGGTGCCGTCGGCCGTCGACCCGCCGAAGGGCTGTCGCTTCCACACCCGTTGTCCCCTGGCGATCGACGTGTGCACCACCGTGCGCCCCGATCTCACCGATCTCGGCGACGGTCAACTCGTCGCCTGTCATCGCGCTGAACCGCGCGATCGGAAAGGACTCCTCGATGTCGTTGCAGACCCACACGATTGAGGACTTTCGGCGTGACGTCCGCGGATGGATCGACTCCAACGAAGTCGCCGAGCTCCGGGAACTCGAGCATCCCCGCCACCGTTCACTCCGACTGCATCTCCGCTTCGGCGCCTGGATCGGTGACGACGACAACCCGTTGCATGACGCCTGGAAGCTGTGGGTGGAACGACATCAACGCGACGGCTACATCTGCCCCTGGTGGCCGACGATGGCGGGTGGCCGTGGTTGGGATCCGATTCAGCAGATGGTCTGGACTGAGGAATTGGCGGCCGCGGGCATGCCGCGTGTGTCGCGAGGACTCGGTGAGCACTTGGTCGGCCCAGCGGTCTTCCTGCACGGCAACGACGAACAGCGCTCGCGGTTCTTGCCGCCGATCATCGACGGCAGTGACATCTACATCCAGGGCTTCTCCGAGCCCGACGCCGGCTCGGACCTCGCGAACCTGCGCACGACGGGCGTCGTCGACGGCGATGACCTGATCATCACGGGACAGAAGGTGTGGACGACGGTCGGTCTCATCGGCAACCGGATGTTCCTGCTCTGCCGCACGAACCCGCAGGCGCCCCGCCACCGCGGCATCAGCTTCGTCTTGATCGATCTCGTCGGTGACGCGAACATCGACGTGCGACCGACGCGACAGATGACCGGCGAGAGCGAGTTCACCGAGGAGTTCCTCACCGAGGCTCGAGCCCCGCTGGCCAACGTGATCGGCGGACTCGACAACGGTTGGCGGGTGACCATGTCGACGCTCGGGCTCGAGCGCGGCGGTGACGCGACGACCGCGCACCTCGCCCTGGCAGCACAGCTCGGAAACGTGATCGAAATGGCTCGGGCATTGGGCAGATCGGCCGAACCGGTGTTGCGCCAGGAGATCATCCGCTCGCACATCGACATCGAGCTGATGCGGTTCGGTGGTGCGCGAGTCGGCGGCATCATCGCTGCGGCGATCAACGGCGACGTCGCGATGCAGCAGGAGATCGAACGTGTCGCATCCGCGAGCAAGCTCACCGGCGCCGAGGTCGAGCAGCGGATCGCCGATCTTGCCATTCGTGTCCGCGGTATGGAAGGACTCGTGCGTCCCGACGGCGATGGTTACCGCACCGACCAGATGCAGTACGAATTGCTGTGGTCTCGGGCACTGACGATCCAAGGTGGATCGGCCGAGATCCAACGCAACATCCTCGCCGAACGAGCCCTCGGCCTCCCGAAAGATCCTGCCGCCGTCTGACACGGCATCACAGAGAGAATTGTCACCATGGACTTCGACCTTGCCGAACGCGAACTCGACCTGCGCGAACTCTGCGCCACCTTCGCGAAGCGCGAGATCGCCCCGGTGGCGGCACAGGCCTGGGAAGATCAGCGTTGTCCGACAGAGCTGTTACGAGCGATGGGCGAGCTCGGTCTGCTCGGACTGTTGATCCCCGAGCGATGGGGTGGCATCGGCATGTCGACCGTGGGCTTCGTCGCGGCGATGGAAGAGATCGGCCACGCTGATCAGTCGATCGCCGCGGCATGGCAGGCGCACACGACGATCGGTTCGTTGCCACTGCTGACGTTCGGCACCGACTCACAGCGCGAACGGTGGCTGCGGCCGCTCGCGGAAGGGACGGTGCTGGGCGCGTTCGGTCTCACCGAACCCGATGCAGGATCCGACGCGCGCGGCATCGCGACGCGGGCGGTGCGCGGCGATGGTGGTTGGGTGATCAACGGTCGCAAGGCGTTCATCTCCAACGCCGGCACCGACATGAGCTATGGCGTGACCCTGCTCGCGCGGACCGACGACGGTGCCGACGAGCGGGCGACGTACGGCAGCTTCATCGTCGAGAAGGACACCGAGGGCTTCACGATGGGGCCGAAGATGCGTGGTATCGGGTGGAAAGCGCTCGACACGCGCGAGCTGTACTTCGATGACGTGTGGGTGCCCGACGAGCAACTGCTGGGTGATCCTGCGCTCGGGCTGAACCAGTTCCTGAGCACCCTCGAGGTCGGCCGGATCTCGATTGCCGCGTTGTCGATCAGCCTCACCCAGGCCGTGCTCGATCTCGCTCTTGCCTACGCCAAGGAGCGTCGCCAGTTCGGTCGACCGATCTCGGAATTCCAGGCGATCCAGTTCAAGCTGGCCGACATCGCGACCGAGCTCGAAGCCAGCCGCGCGCTCACGTACTACGCCGCGTTCCTGCGCGACGCGGGCCGCCCGTTCCGCAAGGAAGCGGCGATGGCCAAGCTCAAGGCCAGCCGCACGGCAGCGTGGGCGGCGTCAGAGGCCGTCCAGATCCATGGCGGTATCGGCTACATGTTGGAGAGCCCCATCGCTCGCTTCTACTGCGACTCGAAGGTGCTCGAGATCGGCGAGGGGACGAACGAGATCCAGCACCTGGTCATCGCCCGCGCGCTCGGGTGTTGAGCATGGAGCTGCCAACTCGCGACGAGGTGATCGCCGACCTGACCCGTGCGGGACAGCCGTACGAGGTTGCCACGATGGATGTCGGTGGGGTGAAGATGCGCGCGTATCGCAATGCTCCGTCGACGCTGCGCGATGTGCTGTTCGACAGTTCACGGTTCGGCGCGCGTGAATTCCTCGTATACGAGGACACCCGTTGGACATACTCGGAGCACCTCGATCGTGTGGCCGAGTTCGCGACGTACCTCACGACGGTCCTCGGCGTCGCGCACGGCGATCGCATCGGCATCGCGATGCGCAACTATCCCGAGTGGTCTGTCGCGTTCTGGGCCGCGCAGTGCATCGGCGCCGTCGTCGTTCCTTTGAACGCATGGTGGAGCGCAGCCGAGTTGGCATTCGCCGTTCGCGATTCCGGCGCATGCGCGCTCGTGGTCGACGACGAGCGCCTGGCCCGTCTGGAATCAGCGCTCGCGGACCTCGACCAGCGCAGTGTGATCGTGGTCCGGGCAGCGGCAGAGCGGCCGCTGCCCGCCGGAGTCGTCCGCTGGAACGACGTCTGCATTGGTGGCAGAGGAGCGGTGATGCCCGACGCAACGATCGCCGCTGATGACCTCTCGACCATCCTGTACACCTCGGGCACCACCGGGACGCCGAAGGGAGCGATGCATCTACATCGCAACCACTGCACCAGCGTGATGAACAACCTGTTCTCGGGCGAAGTCGATCGGCAACTCCGCGCCCAGTCCTCGATGCTGTCGGGCACATCTGTCGCCGATCCGCCGCAGGCCGCGTCGTTGCTGACATTCCCGCTCTTCCACATCGCCGGTCTGGTCAACCTGTACCTACCGCTGTCGCTGGGCTCGAAGGTCGTGATGATGTATCGATGGGACGTCGACGTCGCGGTCCGACTGATCATCGACGAAGCCATCAACTCGGCCGTCGTGGTGCCGACGGTGCTGCGCGAGCTGCTCGACTCGCCGCGACTGCAGGCTGCACAGGGTGCTGGGTTGGCTGCACTGGCGGCCGGTGGGTCGGTCGTACCGGCCACGCTCGTTCGGCGGATCAGCGACGACTTCGGCAGCCGCATCACACCGGTGAACGGCTACGGCTTGACCGAGACGACGGCCGGTGTCATCTCGACCAGCGGAGCCGACTACCTCGCTCATCCCGACAGCATCGGCCGCCCGTTCCTGGTCGTCGACGTACGGATCGTGGGAGACGACGGGCAACCGTGTGCCGATGACGAGGTCGGCGAGATCTGGGTGCGTGGTCCCAACGTGGTGCCCGGCTACTGGAACAACCCCGTGGCCACGACGGCCTCGTTCGTCGACGGTTGGTTCCGCACCGGCGATCTCGGCAAGCGTGACGGCGACGGCCGCTACTCCATCGTCGATCGACTCAAGGACGTCGTGATCCGCGGCGGCGAGAACGTGTACTGCGCGGAGGTCGAGACCGCGCTCATCGAGTATCCCGATCTCGCCGACGTCGCGGTCATCGGTCTCCCCAACGAACGACTGGGCGAGGAAGTCGTCGCGGTCGTGCGGTGGACGGATCCCGAGCCCCGAACAGGTCGTGAGCAAGAACTGACCGACTTCGCCCGCGAGCGGCTGGCCTACTTCAAGGTTCCCACTCGCTTCATCGAATGGCCCGACGAGCTTCCCCGGACCGTGTCCGGCAAGATCCTGAAACGCGACCTTCGCGACCAGATCGAGCGGTCGGCGAACGGGGCGGTCACTCCGCCGTGAACACCGCGGGTCGGCGCTCGGCGGTGGCGGTGACGCCCTCGCGGAAGTCGCTGGTGGCGGACAACCGCTCTTGCTCGGCGCGCTCGTGAGCCATCGCCCGTTCGACCTCGGCCGCGAGATCGCCGCGCAGCGTGGCTCGCACACTGCGGACGGCCAGTGGACCGTTCGAAGCGATTCGGCGGGCCAGGTCAGTTGCCGCGGAGCGGATCTCGTCATCGCCCACCACGAGATCGAGGAGGCCAATTCGGGCGGCCTCGATTCCGTCGATGCGCTCACTGCCCATGATCAGCCGCAACGCCTGCTGGTGCCCGACGACTCGCGGCAGGGTGACCGTCAGACCGAACCCGTGGTGGAAACCGAGTTGGGTGAAGTTGGCCGAGAACCGGCTCGACGCGCTGCCGACACGGAAGTCGGCCGCCAGTGCCAATCCGAGCCCGCCGCCCACGGCGGCCCCCTGCGTCGCGGCGACGATCGGGACGCGACAACGAAAGATCCGAACGGCGTGGTCGTAGAGGTGCTGACCGGCGTGGTGCGATGCAGCGTCACCGGAGGCTTGCAGAGCGGCCCCGGCGCTGAAGGGTTTTCCCTCCGAGCACAGCACCACGGCTCGAGTGGCCGGGTCGGCGTCGGATGCCTCGAGCGTGTCGGCGATCGCGGCGATGAGCCCGATGTCGATGTAGTTGTTCGGAGCCCGGCGCAGTTCGATCGTCACCACGCCGTCGGCCGTCGACACGTCGATGCCGGTCACTTCTTCTTCACGATTCCGTGCAGGAAGATGTCGGCGAACTGGTCGGCGATCTGCTCGGGATGGAACGAACCTCGGTCGTGGAACCAGATGTAGATGTAGTTGTGCAGGCCGAGCCAGCCAAGGCCGGCGAGCCGAACGTTGGAGACCTCGAACTCGCCGGCATCGATGCCCATCTGCAGCACCTGCTCGATCGCCGCTTCGAACGTGCGCCGTTTGCGACGGAACTCGTCGGCGGCGTCGCCCGTCAAGCTGCGGAACTCATGGAGGAACACCCACACATGATCAGGAAACGACACGATGATTCGGATCAGGTCGTGCCCGAGTTGACGCAGCCGATCCGATGGCGAAGCCTCGAACGCCAGTGCCTTCTCGCCGGCCGCGAGCACGTCTTCGATCACTCGGTCGTGGATCAGCGCGAGGAGGTTCTCCTTCGAGTCGATGTAGTAGTACAACGCGCCACGGCCGAGGCCGACGGCGTCACCGATGTCGGCCACGCCGGTCGCGTGAAATCCCTGTGTCGCGAACAGATGTGCAGCGGTGTCGACAATGGATTGTCGGCGTTGCTCCCACTGCCCGTTGTCTCGTCGTGCGCCAGTTGCCATGGTCATCTCCCTGCCGCCGAAGCAACTCGCAGGGTCTGGGCGAGTCTGCTCATCGGTTCCGGCCGATGACTGTTCAATCTACAATCTCGTACCGATCGGTCGGCGGAATTTGCACCATCATCCGGCAGCGTTCGCCGGTGAACGCGACAAAGGTCTGAAACCTCGATCTCGTGGGTACGACGTCGGGATGCTCGGAGAGGACCGGATGGGGAGATTCGATCGATTGGTGTTGGGTTTCGACGAGTCCGAATCCGATTCCGGGACCGATGCCGAACCCACGGGGTGGTCGGCCGTTCCATGGCGAACGATCGTCGGCACCGTCGGCGTCGTTGTCGGCACGATCGTGGCGATCGAACTGATCCTGCTGACGACACAGGTCATCACCTGGGTCGTCATCGCCGGCTTCTTCGCGATCGTGCTCGCCCCTGGAGTGCACCGCGTGCAGGCGCACGTCGGCGGGCGGCGAACGGTGGCCACCGGCATCGTCGTCTTCGCGGCGCTGGCGAGCGCGATCGGCATGCTCGCCGTCTTCCTCGTCCCGGTCCGTACCCAGCTGATCGCGATCATCACCGACCTCCCCGGAACGATCAAGGACGCCGGAGACGGACACGGGACGGTCGGCAAGATCGTCACCAAGTTGCACCTCAACAACTACGTCAAGAACCACGAGAGCTCACTGCGCGATGCAGCCACGAAGTTGAGCAGTTCGTCCTTCAGCATCGCCAAGACCGTCCTGGCCGCGTTGCTCGCGTTCATCACGATCACCGTGATCGCCTTCCTCTTGCTCAGCCAGGCCGAGACGTTGGGCAAGGCGGCCACGTCACTGATCCCGATGCGGCACCGCGAGTCCGTGCGCCAGGTTGCCAATGACGCTGCGCGAGCGGTCAGCGGCTACATGATCGGGAACCTGCTGATCAGCTTGATCGCCGGCGTGACGGCCTTCGTGTGTTTGTTCTCGCTCGGTGTCCCCGGCGCGTTCGTGATCGCCCTGTGGGTCGCGTTCGCTGACCTCATCCCACTGGTCGGCGCGACGCTGGGTGCGGCAGTGGGTGTCCTGGCGGCCTTCCTGCAAGGCACGACGCCTGGCATCATCGCGGTCGTCTTCTTCGTGGTCTATCAGCAGATCGAGAACAGCGTCCTGTACCCGGCGGTGATGTCACGGCGAGTCAACCTCAACCCCCTCGTGGTGTTGCTCAGCGTGTTGGTCGCGGTCGAGGTGTTCGGCTTCCTCGGCGCGCTGCTGGCCGTGCCGTTCGCCGGAGCGATGTTGGTCATCGTGAAGGCCGTTCGCTCACAGCGGCGCACCGTCGGCCTGATCGTCCCCGACTCGCGTAGTAGTTGACGACAACGTGTCAATGCAGCTCGCCACGCAACAGTGAGTCGCCGGAGTGCTTCGGATTGCCGTCGTACGGTTCGCTGGAGATGTCGACGATCGGATACTCGTTGATCTGCAGCCCACCCGGCACCTGGTAGTTGCCATCAGGTCGGACCGCGCCGAGTGAGATCATCCCGGAGATGTCAGGGCGGATCAGCCACACCTCGAGGTACTGACCGCTCACCGGCCTCGTTGATCCGATGTCGACGTGAACCAACTCCTGTGAGCCGTCGCGGATCACCCTGGCATCGCCGGTCAGGCCGGTGGGGGCACCCGCCAGTCCTGCGCTCGACAACGTGGTCTGGGCGATGACGTCGGCTGGATGGTTGTCGGTGCGAGTGACCACGGCGACCGCCACGGCAATGATGATCGCGGCGACGGCCGCCGCCGGACCGATCTGTCGCCGCCATCGCGAGGCGTGACGTCTCGGCGGCGCGGGTGCCTCGATCGCGAGATCTGCGCCGTCGCTCGGTTGCGGATCGACAACGCCTGCGATCGCATTCCACACAGACGCCGGAGGAGCGTCGAACTCGAGGTCGGCGGGTTCGAGCGCGGCCAGAGCATCCATCAGGGCACTGTCGTCGTCGCTGCTGTGATCAGTCCGTCGATCAGTCATCGTGACGCTCCAGATCGCGGCGAAGTCGGTCGAGTCCGCGCCGGATGTCGCTCTTGACCGTCCCGAGTGGCAGCGAGGTGCGCGCGGCGATCTCGCTGTGCGTCAGCTGGTCGTGGAACGCCATCGCGATCAGCGTGCTGGTTCGTTCGGGCAGGTGCCGCAACGCATCCGCGAGAAGGAGACGATCCGCGAGCGCATCGATGCTGTCCGGCGTGATCAGGCCCGGGTTGGTCTCCGACTCGTCGGGCACGATCCGGATTTGCAGCCGACGGAGCGCCTCGAGCACTTTGTTGCGGGCGATGCCGATCAGCCAGCCGGGCAATGTGCCGCGTTCTGGATCGAACCGATCACGATGCCGCCACGCGGCGATGAAGACCTCCTGGGTGACGTCAGCTGCATGGTCTGCCCCGACGGATCGTCGACAGAAGGTGTAGATCAACGAGCTGAACCGGTCGTAAACGCTGCGGAGTGCCTCTGGCGATCCCGTGCGAAACGCGGTCGCGAGGTCGGCCCCGTCGACATCGACGCGGCCGAGCTGTTCGAAGGAGACGACTCGCGCGGGCTCTGCCATGTGCCTTCAGTTTGCATCGAAGAGGTCGTCTGGATGCAAGGGATCGACATTGAGAAGATCCAGAAGTTCTTGCATCCACAGACCGTCCGAAGCGCGAAGCACCGACGTCGACACAGAAGTGCTCGACCCGACCGCGCAAGGGGCGCGGCCGAACGACGAAAGGACAACCATGAAGCGCTCACTGTTCGGGGGCATCGCGGTCGCGATCTGCGCCGCGGTCTTGCCGATTTCATCCTCCACCGTTGCGGTCCATGCCTCGGGCAAGACCATCGCGGATGTCCTGGTGGCATCAACCGCGAAGGCCGACGCGAACGGCTTCGACCGCAACTGGGGCGACTACAACATCGCGACCAAGGCCGTGTTGTTGTTCCCCGATCTCGTCGCGGCAGCCAGTGATCCGTCAGCGAGTCTGACGCTGTTCGCTCCGAGCGATCAGGCGTTCCGGCTGCTCGCAACTCGACTCACGCACAAGTCGTACTCACGCGAGGGCGATGTCTTTGCGGCGGTTGCGAGCCTCGGGCTGCCGACGGTCAAGGCGATCCTCGAGTACCACCTGGTCGGTGCGAAGCTCGATCCGGCAACCGTCCTGAAGAGTGACCTTGTGCAGCTGACGACGCTGAGCGGGTCGTCGTTCACCGTCGACGTCATCAACAAGCGGACTGCGTTCATCCAACTCGTCGACGGGGATCCGAAGGCGCGGAATCCGTTCGTCAACCGGATCAGCATCGGTGGCGCGCTCGAGAACGGCTTCATCCACGGCATCGATCGGGTCCTCCTGCCGACGCCGCTCTGACTCCTGCGCTGACATCCGACACGGCCGGCCCGCCCCCCGGCCGTGTCGGACAGCGTTCTGGTCAGGGTATTCGGTTGAGGAAGAACATGAATGAAGGATCGGCTTCGGCGCGAGCGCCGCGTTGCCAGGTGGCGGCCGGCGCGGACGGTCGGCCTGGCGTGAACACGTGCTCCCAGTCGAGCACGACGACTCGATTTGCAATTGCCCATCGGCCATCCCGACGTTCGAATTGGTCGAGGTAGCGCACACCTTGGGCGATCGACCGGACCGTGTCGTCGTTGCCGAGGCGTTCGTACCAACCGAGGCAGTATGTCTCGGCTCGTGCCGTGTCGACGCCGGTTTCGATGTGAGGTGTTCCGAGCTGATGGAACGTGGCGCTCAGTGTGGCGGCCAGTCCGGAGAGGAACGCGATCAGGCCGTCGACGTCCCCGGAGTAGAGGCCATGATCATCGTGCGCGTCGGGGTGATAGCACCGGCGCACGAGATCCCAGTCGTTGCGGTCCGCGCCGCGAACGTAGTTGGTGAGGACGTCGGTGATCTCTGCCCGGGCGGACAGGTTTGCAAGATCCAGGGTCACAGTGCCCGTCCGAGGTCGTAACCGTCGCGGATCGAGACGGTGAGAAATCGTTGCGTGCGAGCCTCGCCGATCACGTGAACCTCGGCAGCGATCGATGACAGGACTTCGGTCAGGGCCCCGTTTGGTTCGTGGAACGTGACGTGGACGACAGCGTTTGCTGCCAGTTCGAGGTCAGAGCCGCCGTCGAGTGGCGTCACGGTGATGGAGCCGTCGTCAATCGAACGGATGAACGTGCGGGGGAGCAACGTCACCCCGGCTCGAGCGAGGTGTTCCTTCCCCGACCACGTTGCCCACGCCGGTTGGATCTGGCTGGCCATCTCGCTGAAGCGGGTCACCACGGTCACATCGCAGCCGTGCTCGACCAGGTGTTGGGCGACGCTCATCGCCTCCATGTGACCGACATCGTCGAGCAGGATCACGTTGCCGGTCGGTGCCGAGACCGCCCCGCTCAAGAGTTCCCACGAACTGATCACCGGTGTCGCTGCGGTTGGGTTCAGGATGATCGTCGGGCGGCCGAGCTGCAGTGGTGCTCGCGGCGACGGACCGGTGGCCACGACGGCCACATCGAAGTGACCGATGGTGGCGATCGAATCCGCCGACACTTCCCGGCCGAGCTGCACGTCGACGCCGAGACGTTCGATCTCCGCGACGAGCCAATCTGCGATGAGTCCGATGTCGTCGCGATCGGGTGTGAGCCGCGCGAGGCCGAGCTGTCCACCGAGGTGGTCGGAGCGTTCGTAGAGAACGACGTCGTGACCGCGGGCCGCGGCGACGCGTGCCGCTTCCAAACCTGCTGGGCCGCCGCCGATGATCAGCACCCGACGGCGAACATCGGCACTCCCGAGATCGTCGTCGTCGAGTGCGGCTTCGCGCCCGACGGTGGCGTTGACCGTGCAGCCCAACTCGCGCACGAAGAGGCCACCGAAACATCCGTGCAAGCATCCGATGCACGGACGAGGCTGCAGGCCGGCGACGGCGCGTCGGACGAGATTGGGGTCAGCAATGGTGGCCCGCACCATCGAGACCATTGCGGCGTCACCGCGAGCGACGATCTCGTCGGCTTCCGCCAGTGTCAGGATTCGGCCGGTCACGATGCAGGGCGTCGTGACCGCGCGGGTCACCGCGATGGAGTCGGGGAGCTCGTAACCGCGTGGCTCGTTCATCGGGCCGACCATCTTGTTCATCGACTGATACACACCGGCTGACAGGTCGATGAAGTCGACGAGTCCCGAGTCTGCGACGCTCCGGGCGATCTCGATGCATGCAGCGTTGTCGAGGCCACCGGGCAGGCGCTCGTTCCCTGAGAGGCGGATCCCGACCGGGAAGCCCGCGCTGACTTCGGCACGAACCGCCTGCAGGATCTCGAATGCGAAGCGGAGGCGGTTCTCGATGGGGCCGCCGTATTCGTCGGTTCTCCTGTTCGTCAGCGGCGACAGGAACTGGGCGATGAGGTAGCCGTGCGCGCCGTGCAGTTCGACGCCGTCCAAACCGGCCGCCTCGGCGCGGGCGGCCGCATTGCCAAAGGCTCGCACCACGTGTTCGATCATTCCCGCACTCAT
The DNA here is from genome assembly GCA_038227995.1 of Acidimicrobiales bacterium. GTDB lineage: Bacteria > Actinomycetota > Acidimicrobiia > Acidimicrobiales > Ilumatobacteraceae > WLMZ01. Next base: position 13,658 of record JBBRPP010000009.1, on the reverse strand, counting down.
GGCCTGCGCCGGCACACCGAGCGTCCAGCCCGGAATCGTGGAGGCCGACCATGGTGCCGACCCGTCGATCGGATCGAATTGGTTGCCGCCGTGGAAGAGCTGTGCGAAGACTCGCATCCCGTGCCGATGGACGGCGACGGCGACCCGGCTCCAGCCGTCGATGATCCGATCGGTGGAGGCATCGAGCGGCGCAGGGCTGACGGCGCGGTCGACCGTTGCGCTCTCCACGATCGACAGGCCGACGCCGCCCCGGGCACGCGCCTCGTGATAGGCGATGAACTTGTCGGTCACCTCCCCCTGCCGTGTGTATTGGGTCAGATGGGAGGCGCGCACGACACGGTTCGGAACCTCGATCTTCCCCAGGGTGATGGGGCTGAGGATCGCCTCGTACGTCATCGCGTTGTGGGTCTGATCCGTACGTGCTCGACGTTCATGTAGTCGTCGAGGGTGGCGTGGAAGTGCCGGATCCGGCTCTCCTGATAGCGGGCAAGAGTGACGCCGGGTTTGCGAGATGCCCGAAGGCCCTTCTGGATGCGCATCAGGTTGTCGGTGTCCTGATCGGCGACCATCGCCGCCGAGCCCAGTTCCGGTGCGTCTGACCACTTCTGGTCGCTGCTCAGCATGGTCATCGTCGCCGGCGCCGGGTGGCTGCCGTCGGGCGACTTCGAGAAGAGGAACATGATCTCCATGATCGAGCTCTCCGGATCGTCGCCGTTCGGTCGGAACCGATAGGTGATCGGCAGCGCCTGTCCGCCCCAGGGGACCATGTTGGGGAACAGCATGTACTCGATGAGGTCCAATGATTCGGTGTCCGACAGCGACGACATGTCGAGCTGCGTCGACCGCGAGATCTTCTCTCGGGCGCGTTGGGCGAGCTTCCCGCGGGCCGTCTCGCCGGCATCGACATCGACGTCGATCGGCTTGCCGGCGAAGAACGGGACGTCCCGACGCATCTCCTCGATGGTGCGTTCTGGCGCGATGCCCTTCATCGACGGGCTTGGCACACCCTGCACGCTGATCATTCGGCTCACATGGCGGACGCCCGGCCAGACGTCGTACTGCGTGTTGGAATCGCCGTAGTAGCCGAGGACTTGTGGATGGGCGATCGCGACGTGGTACGCCTCCACGAAGGCTTCCATTGCGAGCTTCCAGTTGCAGGGCATGATCTTGGCAACGTGCGCTGCCTTGTACCGATTCTCGAGGTCGAACGAGGCGAAGTGCTCGGGAAGGTTCTCGAGGTAGCTGTCCAACGGTTCGCAGTCGAGGTCGAAGTTCACGAACACGTAGCCGCCCCATGTGCCGACGCGTGCTTGCGGCAACGACATCGACGATTGATCGACGTGAGGCAGATCCCATTGTTGGGGAATGTGGAGCAGCGTTCCGTCCAGCTTCCAGGTCCACCCGTGGAACGGGCAACGGAGCCGTTGCACGCATCCACCTTCGGTGCGAAGCAGCGTGCCTCGATGCAGGCAGGAGTTGATGAACGCTCGGATCTCGGTGGGCCCGGTCCGAACGACGATCAGCGAGTCGTGGACGATGTCGTACACGACGTGGTCGCCAACGTTGGGGATCTCCTCGACCCGGCAGGCCAGCTGCCAGCACTTGCGCCAGACGTTCGTGACCTCGCGGTCATGCCACTCCTTGGAGAAGTACCGCTCGATCGGGAGGTCTGCGTCGGACTGATTCGTCGCCGGAGATTCGGTCAGCATCACGGCGGGCGCTGGGTTGACGTCAGCGGCCAAGACTTCCTGGACCGAGGGTCCAGGTCGAGCGGAGATCAGGTCCATGAGCGTTCCTTCAGGCGTGCGATTCGTTCCGACTTCCGACAGCGTGACATGAGGTTGACACAGTGTCAACTTCGTGCGACAAGGTCAGCGCGTGCGAACGCCGAGACTTCTCGCCCACAGCACGGCGAGCGTGTGCACTGCCCGTTCTTCGTCGATGTCCTGACGGAACAGATACCGGCCGCGAGCCATGTCCTCGACCATCCCGCCCAGCGCGATGGCGGTGAGTCGAGGGTCGAGTCCGTCGGGGTCGGGTCGGCGTTGGTGACGGTCGGCCAGGGTTGTCGCCAACGAGGTCGCGAAGCGGGTTCGGATCGCGAGGCGAAGCTTGAGGAAGGCTGCATCAACGGTCGTCGCTTGTTCGAGGACCAGCAGCAGCGGTGCTCGATCGCGGTAGGCGTCCATGAATTGACGGATCGTGGCCGACAGGTTCTCGAACGTCCCTGCGCTCGGATGCACGGGGCGGGTTGCCGCGGCAAACAGATCGTCCGTCAGTGTGCTCACCAGCACGCTGAGAACGTCGTCCTTCGACGTGAAGTAGGAGTAGAACGACGCACGAGAACCACCTGCGTTGCGAACGATGTCGGAAACGCTCGTGTCGACGTATCCCCGTTCCTCGAACGCCTGAAGAGCGGCGTGGAGGAGGTCGTCTCGCCGTTGGCGACTTCTCGGTGTCGACGTCGGCTGAGCGGGGGTCCGGGCCACCGTTCGACGCTACCTCCGGCCGATGGCTTCTCAGGGTGAGTCCAGTTCCGGCCGGATTGCGTCGTCGGTGAGTCCGGCTCCTCTGGCCTGATGATCGAGGTGTCGGCGAGGCCGGCACGCGAAAGACAGCGCAAAGTTTGGGGTCGATCGCGTAGAGATAGTGCGAAGGCGATCCAACGGAATCGATGCCGGACTTACCGTCGTGGGTGCGATCATCCCGCCCGCGAAAGGAACCGTCGCCGTGTCCGACCTCCAGCCCCACCGTGTCGCCCCGTGGACCAGAGAGACTGACCGGCGACAGATCACGGCCGATGCCGTCTGTGAACTGACCGAGCGTCTCGACTTGAAGTCGTGTCGGTACGTCGAGGGCCCGCTGCCTCGGCCGATTCCCGAACTTCGTCACCACGCGATCAGGGTGCCTGCGAACGTCGACCGACTCGATCGTGGCCAGGTCGCACTCGCAGTATCCGACGCAGGACGGCGGCGCGGCCATTTCATCCTCGTGTTCCCATACGAAACGTGCGGGGTCTCGATGAACTCGTCGCAGCGTCGCGACGCGCTGGCCCTCGCCGACCGTGTCGCCCGTCGGCTCCGAGAACTCGAAGCAGCCCAGCAATGAAGCCGCGCCAGCCGGAACGCAACTGGTCGGGACCGACGTCGATCCACACGAGGCGGGCGAGGCAGGTTGCTCCTGGGTGCGGTTGGACGCGGAGGGTCGCACGCTAGACATGTCGGTGTGAGTTCCAGTCAAGCCGTCGCCGCAATTCGGTCGTACCTGTATGTGCCCGCGGATCGGGCTGATCGGGTGAGCAAGGCGTTCGCGTCCGAAGCTGATGCGGTGTTGATCGACCTCGAGGATGCGGTTGCGACGTCGGCGAAGCAGCTCGCGCGGGACAACGTCTGCCGGCTGCTCGAGACGTCTGGTGCGGAGACGTCGTTGCCGTGGGTGCGGATCAATGCCGGCGACGTCGGTCGTGCCGATCTCGTTGCGCTCGGGATCCACTCGGCGCACATCGCCGGTCTGGTGTTGGCGAAGTGCGACACGGTGGCGTGGCTCGACGAAGTGGCTGCGGCGGTCGATGACACGGTGTGTCTGTCGCCGTTGATCGAGTCGGCGGCCGCGGTGCGACGCATCGATGCGTTGTGCGCTCATCCGCGGGTGCAGCAGTGCCATCTCGGTGAGATCGATCTCGTCGCGGATCTGGGTGGACGTTCCGCGGGTGCGGCGGTGCTCGTCGCTCATGCTCGTTTCGAGTTGGTGTATGCGTCGGCGGCGTCCGGGATCCTGCCTCCGATCGGTGGCGTGCATCCGGACATCCGCGACCTCGATGGGTTGGCCGAGACGTCGGGGTTCCTCGCCGAACTCGGGTTCAACGGGCGCCCTGCGTTGCACCCGGCCCAGATCGCTGTGATCAACGCAGCGTTCACGCCGACTGCCGACGAAGTCGAGGCGGCGACGAGGGTGGTCGGCAGATACGACGCCGCGACGTCAGCAGGCATCGGTGCCGTCGCCGATGACGACGGATCGATGCTCGACGAAGCCGTGGTCCGCAGCGCCCGGCGGGTGCTCGCCCGCGGTGCGCGTTCCGTCAGCCGACGACAGGAGAGTTGATGAAGGTCCTCGAAGGTCTGCGCATCGTGGAGGGTTCGGCGTTCGTCGCTGCACCGCTCGGCGGGATGACCCTCGCCCAGATGGGTGCCGACGTGATCCGGTTCGATGCGATCGGAGGTGGCATCGATTCGCACCGGTGGCCGGTGACGAGCGATGGCACCAGCTTGTTCTGGGCGGGCATGAACAAGGGCAAACGGTCGCTTGCGGTCGATGTCCGCCGACCCGAGGGTCAGGAGCTCGTGACGGCTCTGGTGTGCGGCGAGGGTGCCGATGCCGGCATCTTTCTGTCGAACTTCCCGGCGTCGGGATGGTTGTCCGACGAGCGGTTGCGCGCGCGTCGTTCAGATCTCATCTACGTCAACATCATCGGCAATCCCGACGGGTCGACCGCCGTCGACTACACCGTGAATCCGTCATCGGGTTTCGCCTACGCGACCGGGCCGGCCGGTTCGTCGAATCCGACCAACCACGTCCTGCCGGCGTGGGACATCGCGACCGGCCTCACTGCGGCGACGAGTTTGCTCGCCGCCGAGCGACTGAGGACGCGGACCGGGGCAGGCGGTCTCGTCACGATCTCGCTCGCCGACGTCGCGTTCGCGATGGTGGCCAACCTCGGCTATCTCGCCCAGGCCCAGGTCCTTCACGAAGGTCGTCCGCCGATCGGCAACGACATGTACGGAGCGTTCGGTCGCGACTTCTCGACGGCGGACAATCGCCGGGTGATGGTCGTGGCGATCAGCTTGCGCCAGTGGCAATCGTTGACCGAGGCGACCGAGATCGTCCCTCATCTGCCGGCGATCGAGAACGCACTCGGACTCGACTTCCGGCTCGAAGGTGACCGCTTCCAGGGCCGTGACGCTGTCGCATCGCTCATCGCGCCCTGGGTCGCGAAGCGGACCTTGGCCAAGGTGGCAGAGGTCTTCGAACAGCGCGGCGTCTGTTGGGGCCCGTACCAGACGTTCACCCAACTGGTCGAGGACGATTGGCGGTGCAGCGAGGCGAACCCGATGTTCAAGGACATCGACCAACCCGGCATCGGCATGCTCCGCGTCCCCGGCACGCCTGCCACGTTTGCTGCCAGCGCTCGGGTGGACCCGACCCCGGCCCCCGAGCTCGGTCAACACACCGACGAGATCCTGTCCGGCGAACTCGGCTTGAGCACCGCGGAGATCAGCGACCTGCACCGAACCGGCGTGGTCGCCGGCCGTCGCGAGTCGTGAGGGCCGCTGCAGGGAGCGTTTCACTGCGTGGGCGCGAGTACCGGACTGTTGTGATAGGCGGCGATCAGCCACTGGCCGTCGCGCTTCTCGAAAACCCAGGTCGCGTTGACCTTGCCCGTGTCCGGAACCTCGGTCTGGCCGCCGAACAGGATGCCGGATTCGCTGACGACGATTGCCGCATCGGTACCGAGGAAGCGGAGGGTGAGCTGCTTGTTGTAGGTCGAGGTGCCCTTGAGAGGCCCCTCGAAGGCGAGCGCCATGTTCTCGCGGACAGCGTCGCGGCTCTCGCGGAGCGAGCCGGTCATGATCGCGGTCGCGTCCGGGGTGTAGTTGGCGACCATGCCGTTGGCGTCGCCCGCCTCCCACGCCTTGTATGACTCAACCAGTACGGCCTGGATGGCGGCCTCGTCTGCTGCGCGATTGTTTGACATCGATTCTCCCTTGTGAGCGGTTCGCCTGGGTGTCCCGGCGAATTCGTGAGTACATACCGGCGGTGGGGTCGGAACTCATCGCGACCGCGCGAAAATGTCGTGTGGCGTTGCTCAGGCTCCCTCGCATCGAGTCCGGCTGCCAGACCGAACGACGCGAAGATCTCGGAATCCTGGAACACCGAATTTCGACTGATGCCGTGGGCGGTGACGGTGAAGATCTGGAGTGTGTGGAGCTCGTATCTGCCACCGACGCGCCGGTATGCGGCGAAACCGGGCTGGCCGTTGGCCGCGACCGCCTTCAGACACCAGTCCGTTCCTGCCTTCTCGAAGACCCACTCCATGAACAGGCCGTAGTTGCTCGGGCCGACGAACCAGTTGATCATCGGCGGCATTTCCATCACCACGTCCTCGGTGAGCAACCGCTTGAGACCCTCGACATCGGCGTGCAAGAACGCATTCATGTACCGATCGACCCAGGCGCGCTGCTCGGCTGCGGACGGCTCGCTGAGCGATTCCTGCCGGACGCCGATTTCCTTCAGACGGGTACGGGCCCGCTGCAGGGAACTGTTGACCGAGACGACGGTCGTGCCCAAGATCTCCGCCGTCTCGGACGCGGAGAAGCCGAGCACCTCACGCAGGATCAGTGCGCCACGCTGACGCGCCGACAGGAGGTGGAGTGCGGAGACGAATGCCAGGCGCAGGTCGCTGCGGTCGATCGTGGTCCTGGCCGGATCGCCAGCGTCCAGCAAAGAGTCCGGCAGGGGCTGGAGCCAGGCGACGTTCTCTCCTGGGACCAGTGGCCCGAGCGGGTCCGACGCGGCCACCAGACCTGACGGCAGCGGTCGGCGGCCGCGAACCTCCAATGCGGTCAGGCAGGCGTTCGACGCAATCCGGTAGAGCCATGTGCGTAGTGAGCTGCGCGAGTCGTCGTACTGCTCCCGCGCCCGCCAGGCCCTCAGGTACGTGTCCTGGACCAAGTCCTCGGCGTCGCGAGACGAGCCGATCATCCGGTAGCAGTACGCCAGCAACTCCGAACGGAACGGCTCGAGCAGGCGACCGAAGCCTTCTCCCTCTGTCGTCACGCCCACGCCCGTCCTCTGCTCGTCCGTCGATGAATGTACCCGAGGCGAGCGACAGCGGCTTCAGACCTCGACGACACCCTGCATTGTCAAGGTCGTGAACATCGCCAACAGCGAGGACCTCTCGCGTCGCGGAAGTCTGCGACACTCGGAGATGAACACGTCGGGCGTCAGTCGCGAACGAACCTTGCGTGCAGATGAGTGCGGAGGGAAACGATGAATTCCGAACTGACCGCGGTGAAAGCCCTTGTCTTCGATGTGTTCGGCACCACCGTCGACTGGCGGACGAGCATCATCGCCGAAGCCCAGGAGTTCGGCGCGCGCAAGGGGATCTCCGCTGATTGGGAGGGTCTGGTCGACCAGTGGCGGGCAGGCTACGAGCCGTCGATGCACAAGGTCCGCATCGGCGAGCTTCCGTGGACAAAGCTGGACGACCTCCATCGCCTCACGCTCGATCGGCTGTTGGCGGACTTCAAGGTGTCGGGGCTGGACGAAGCGGAAATCGATTGGCTGAACCGCGCGTGGCACCGGTTACAACCATGGCCTGATGTCGTGTCCGGTCTGACGCGTCTGCGCAGGAAGTTCACCATCGCCACGCTCTCGAACGGAAACGTCTCGCTGCTGACGAACATGGCGAAGTCAGCGGGCCTGCCCTGGGATTGCATCTTCTCGGCAGAACTGGCGCGTCATTACAAGCCAGATGTCGAGACATGGCTGAAGACGGCTGAGCTCTTGTCGTTGCAGACCAATGAGATCATGCTCGTTGCAGCTCACAACGACGAGCTGGTGTCTGCGGCCGAACAGGGTTATGCGACGGCGTTCGTCGGACGCCCGACTGAATACGGCCCGCTCCAGTGCCGGGACTTCAAGGCGGACCATGAGTTCGACATCGTTGCGGACGACTTCAATGCCGTCGCCGACGCCCTGGGCCTCTCACGCGGTTGACTTCGGGGCATCATCCGTCGCCGGGTTGTACGTCCATCCTGACTCGAAAGCCGACTGCTGTCCCACCTTCGACGCGCCGGTGGGCCCACGTGTTCCCTCCGTGTTGGGTTGCGATCTGTGCGACGATCGAGAGGCCGAGTCCGGAACCTGGCAGTCCTCGCGCTGTGTCGGATCGCCAGAAGCGTTCGAAAATCTGATCGCTGTCGGCCGGATCGATGCCGGGACCGCTGTCGAGCACCTCGATTGATGTGGCGCCCACCCTGACCAGAATTACTCCGTTCGGGGCGTACTTGATGGCGTTCTCGACGAGGTTGCTGGCCGCGCGTTGGATCATCTGCGGCCTGACGTGGACCATTGAGTTGATCGATGCTGCGTCGGTGTGGTCGTCGAGTTGGATGTCGCGTCCGCTGCGTCTGCGTGCTCGTGTGATGACGGGTTGGACGAGTTCGACGAGGGTTGTCTCGACGGGCTCTTCGTCGGTGGACCGGTCGGTTGCGAGTTCGACAAGGTCGCGTGCGAGGTGGGTGAGGTCGTCGACGTCGGCACGTAATGCGGTGATGATTTCCGGGCGCTCGTTCTCGGGGATCTCGTCGAATCGCTCGAGTAGTTCGAGGTTGGTGGTCAGGCTGGTCAACGGTGTGCGGAACTCGTGGCTGGCGTCGGTGACGAGGCGATGTTGTTGACTTCGCGAGGCGGCGAGAGCCTCGACCATGGTGGCGATGTCGCGTCCGAGGTCGCGGAGCTCGGCGGGTCCGTCAACGGGTACGGGGATCGTCAGGTCTTGAGTCGAGGCGATGGTGCGTGCTGCGCGTCGCATGCGTTCTACCGGGGCCACCAGTCGGGTGGCGAGGATCCAACCGGCGAGGCCGCCGAGCAATGCCGAGCCGAGTGCGAGCAGGATCAGCTTTCGTTCGAGTGCAGCGAGGACAGCGACGTCCGGGGCCGTGCTCAGTGCGACCTGGATCGTCCCGCCGTCGTGGAACGGGGACGCTGCGATTCGGTAGTTGGCGCCGTCGATTCTGGACGTGCTCAGTTGTTCGGTGGCCGGCGCGCCGACGACGGTGGCCGGCGGGAGCGCTGGGCCGGTGGTGATGCAGACGAGGATGGTGCCGTCGGGTTTGGTGAGCTGGGCGGCGTCAACGGGTCCGAACACAGGGGCGGGCGGGCAGGCCAGGTGTTGGTCGCCCAGACTGCCGCCGTTTGGTCCGCCGCCGTCTGAGTTGTTGGCGGTGTCCGGACCCAGCGCGATCGGCCTGATGCGAGTCGTGAGGTCACGGTCGAGTTGGGTGGCGAGTTGGTTCGATGTGGCGATGTAAGCGCCGAGCGCGCCGAGCGCAGCGACGGTCGTGCACATGGTTGCCATCACGGCGGCGATCCGCCAGCGCAGTGTCATGCCGGCTCCTTGCGGACGATGTAGCCGATCCCGCGGACGGTGTTGATGCATCGCAGTTCGCCACCGGCTTCGGTCTTGCGGCGCAGGTAGCTGACGTGCACATCGAGCGAGCGCGAATCGGTTTCGAAATCGATGCCCCAGATCCGGTCATAGAGCGTCTCACGGGTGAGGACGATGCCGGCGTTGTGAACCAACAGTTCGAGCAGGTCGAACTCGGTGCGGGTCAGATCGAGCAGCCGTCCGTTCCGGTGGGCAACACGACCCTGTACGTCGATCGCGATGTCTCCGGCATGGAGTTGGCCCGCAGCCCCCGAGACGGAGGTTCTGCGAAGGAGCGCACGCAGTCGCGCGGCGAGTTCGCCGAGCGCGAACGGTTTGACGAGGTAGTCGTCGGCGCCGGCGTCGAGGCCGGCGATGCGGTCCTCGACCTCGTGACGCGCGGTCAGCATGAGGATCGGCAGCGTCGGCGATACGGCGCGCAATCGACGGCACGCGCCGAGTCCGTCGAGCACTGGCAGGCCGATGTCGAGGATGACGACATCCGGGGTGTTCGTCGTGACCCATTCGATGGCGGCGAGTCCGTCACCGACAGTGTGGACGGTGTAACCGTCGAGCCGTAACCCGCGTGCTACGGCGTTGCGGACGTTGACGTCGTCTTCGGCGATCAAGACTTCCAATGCTGCTCGATCTGTCACGTTCCGAACCTAGAGCGTCAACGTTCAGGAACTGTTAGGAACCGCGATTTGCAATGTCTGAGCGCGCCCTTATCGATTCCTGAACAGACGCCACTGACACTGAGTCCTCCACCTGGAGAGGACCCGCCGCGATGCTCACACGCCCAACGAACAACCCGAGCGGGACATGACCGCTGCCCGGCGCATCTGGGTCGTGGCCGCGATCGCGTTGACCGTGTTGTTCGGTGTTGCGACGCAAGCGTCGGCGCACCCGATCAGCACCACGGCGATCCTCCTCGACCTCGGAACCGACAATGCCCAGGCCACCATCCAGCTCCCCCTCGACGAACTCGGTGCCGCGCTCGGTACCGCGCTCACCGCGGACAACGTGGTCGTTGCCCGCACGCTGAACGAGATCCGGTCCTACATCAGCGATCATCTCTCGGTCACGGACGACCAAGCACGGCTGTGGACCTCGACCGTCTCCGGCGGGGTCGTCGCGCGGATCGACGGTGTCGAGCAGCTCGTGCTCCGTGCGGTGCTCGCCCCCGAGACCGGCACGATGTCTGCGTTCGAGCTGCACTACGACGCGATCATCGAACGGGTCGCGTCGCATCGCGTGTTCGTCTCCGCTCGCGAGGGCACCACGGGTGACTACACCACGTTGGTCATGTTGTCGTTCCAACGAACGTCGGTGCCGGTGACCGCATCCGGACCGAGCACCACCAACGAGTTCACTGCAGCCGTCGACCTCGGCATCCAGCACATCCGGTCGGGCTCGGACCACCTGCTGTTCATCACCATGCTCCTTCTGCCCGCGCCACTCGTGGTCACCGGGTCGAAGTGGCGCAGAAACCCCGACCAACGCCGCGCCGCTCGACGGGTCGTCCACGTCGTCACGGCCTTCACCGTCGGCCACTCCCTCACGTTGGCCCTCGGCGCGTTCGGCCTGCTGCACCTCCCGTCACGCATCGTCGAGAGCGGCATCGCCCTGTCCGTGCTCCTCTCGGCAGTGCATGCGATCCGGCCGCTCGCACGTCGCGGAGAAGTCATCATCGCCGGCAGCTTCGGACTCCTCCACGGCCTCGCATTCGCCTCGGTCCTGCAACAGCTCGACCTCGGGCGACCCGCCCTGATCAAGAATCTTCTCGGATTCAACGTGGGGATCGAGCTCACCCAACTCTGCGTCCTCGCGCTGGTGTTGCCGTCACTGGTGCTCCTCAGCCGAACCACTCTGTACACGACGTTCCGAGTCGGCGTGGCCGGCATCGGCGCCGCGCTCGCCACCGGGTGGCTCGCCGAACGCGTCGGCATCATCTCCCGAAACCCGCTCGAAGGCATCGCCGACCTCGTGGTCGACCATCCCTTCGCCTTGGCGATCGGCACTGCTGCCATCGCTGCCGCAGTTGGCAGCTGCCCACGGCTGCGTTTGAAGGCGCGTCTCGCCGAGATCGATGAACGGTCCAGTCACGGGAATGCCTCACCCGTTGTGGCCAACTTCCAGCACACCAGCGATGTCCTCACGCAGGTGAGCTGACCACCAATCTTCCTGATCGTTTGATCACCAACAGCAAGGAGCAATGCAATGCGCCCTCGGCACAGCACACTCATCGGAGCGTCCATCGTGACACTCCTGACACTGCCCGCGTGCGGCAGTGATGCCAACACAGCATCGTCACAGGCGGCGACCACGGTCACCGCCGCTACCGCAGTCACGTCGACCAACGGGTCGACAACGACCCTCGCGCCTGCCGCTACAGCGTCGACCGACACGGCCGCCAGCGAGAGCTCGACCGTCGATACAACGGTCGGCACTGCGACCGGCGCAACGACATCGTCGAGCGACGGCACCGACACCACTCCGGCGATCGTGGCAGCCACGAACGCGTTCCTCGACACGTTGACCGACGACGAGCGCAGCGCTGTGACATTCGACTTCACCGACACCGCGCAGCGTCAGAAGTGGTCGAATCTCCCGGAAGGTCTGTTCTCCCGTGACGGCTTGATGTGGGGCAACCTCAGTGAGGCGACTCAGAACGCGTGGCTCGCCGTGATGAAGGTGACACTCAGCGCCGAGGGCTACCAGCGCGTGATCGACGAATGGCACGCCGACGAGCAGCTCGCTGCTGGGGGCGGGAACAGCTATGGCATCAAGTACTACTGGATCGGGATCATCGGCGAACCGTCGGCGACCGCAGCGTGGCAATGGCAGTTCGGCGGCCACCACGTCACGATCAACGCAACCATCAAGGGCAGCGACGTGTCGCTCAACCCCAGCTTCATCGGTGTCCAACCCGCTACCTACACCGCGAACTGCGTCGAAGTCCGCCCGCTCGGCGACATCGTCGACGAAGCATTTGCGCTCGTCAACTCCCTCGACGCCACGGAGCAGTCAACGGCGATCATCAGCGATCAGCTGATGGACCTCGTGCTCGGGCCCGGTCAGGACGGCAAGACCGTCGCCAACGAAGGCATCGCTGGGGCCGACATGACCGCCGACCAGCAGGCTGCGCTTTTGCAGTTGATGGATCACTACGGCAACCTCGCCAACGCTGAAGACGCTGCGTCGCGACTCGCTGACCTGAAATCCAACCTGGCCGACACATACTTCGCCTGGGCGGGACCCACGACCGCAGGCAGCGGGATCTACTTCCGCATCACCGGCCCGACAGTTGTCATCGAGTATTCCGGCCAATCGATGGGTGGCAACACCGCTGAACACATCCACGGCATCTACCGCGACCCCACCAACGACTACGGCGCAGCCTTCGGCGCCGGACTCAGCTGATGAACACATGGTGTGCGGGCGCTGCGAGCTTGCTCGCAGCGCTCGCGGTGCTCAACATCCCGCCCGCCGTCGCGTCAGCACACCCGATCGACGAGCTCCTCCAACAGGTCTACGTCACCCCAACGGCGGGTCATATCCAACTCGCCGTCGAAGTGCTCCCCGGGGTCGCCGTCGCCACTGACTTCCTCGCCGTGGTCGACAGCAACGGTGACGGAACGATGTCCGACACCGAACAGCAGGCGTTCACGTCGATGCTCCACTCACACGTCAACCTGGAAGTCGACGGCGTCACGGTGGACACCGAAGTCGAAGAAGCGATCTACCCCGACGCTGATCTGATGATTGCCGGAGGCGGCGCAATCGCCATCTCCCTCACCGCCGTCACACCCGGCAACGGCGAACGACGCGTCACCGTCAGCGATTCGTACGTACCCACCGCGACATCCGGAGCCGTCAGCAAGAGCACATTCCAGATCCACTTCACCGCCGACACCGGCCTACCTCTCGCCGTCGGTCAGATCGAACGAACCGCTGACGGGCGCTCCCTGACAACGAGCTACGAACTCGACAAGGCCAGCTCCTCCAACGACAGCGTCCCCATCGTCCCGATACTCATTGTCACCGCCGCTGTTCTGTCGATCATCGGCATCCGTCTCGCAACAACCCTTCGGCGCCAACGGCTCCGCCGACGAAGTCTCCAAGCTCGAGGCGCTTCCGCACCTCAGGCCGCAAACGGGCTCATCTGTCCGGCACCTCGCTGAACCACCGACCTCAACCGGGAACGGTGGCAGCCTCTCTCCTGGCCGCACCGCCGCAGTGAGATTCGGGTTCATGCACTCGCTGCGACATCAGCCGAGTTCCCAGGTCTTCAACTCGGAACCGCGGACCGTCGGCCAGTTCCAACGGTCGGTGCACGGTCCCGGTTTGACTGATCCGTGAGGGTCAGGATGGCCGGTGCTGTTGACCACCACCGACCGTTGGAGATACCAGGATGCCAGGCTTGCCGTTGTCGTTGTGCGAGCGCGAG
>JBBRPP010000008.1:0-177827 GCA_038227995.1 Acidimicrobiales bacterium | reverse complement strand
GATCGAGGAACCGTTGAGCGGCACCGATCACGACCGCCCCCGCTTCGGTCGGGACCCGTAACGTGATCACCGTTGTTGCGCCTTCATGGCGCACCGACAGTGACCGGTCCGCGTGGGCGCGTGCTTCGGCGTTGTCGGCTTCGGCCTCACAATGCCGGTAGGCGGCAACGATCTTGTCGACCTGCGCGGCGGTCGCGTTCAACCCGAGTTCGATCAGATCATCGACATTGTCAACCGTGACGATCCGTGACAGAGCCCGAACCTTCGAATACGACAACACCCCCAACCGCATCCCCGGCGGCCAACCCCGGGAACTGCTCCAACACCCGCCCCACCCGCACCTTCTCATACGCGACGGCGCGGTCGACACCGCACTGCCACGACAACCACACCGCGCACGACGTACACCCCGACCCCTCCCAGCCGCCGCGACGATCGAACTCGGCGATCAACAACAACCAATCCGCCTCAGCCGCCGTCAAATTCGCTGACCGACGCCGGATCTCAGCCTCCAACAACTCCACCGACACCCAACCACCCGCACCCGAGCCCGCCGTATCCGCCGAGCCCGTCAACACCGCCGAAGAAGATCCCATCCCACCATCCTCCCAAAAGGGTGCGCGACAGATCCCCAACACCCCGCCGCAACCGCCATGCGCACAGTCGTCATCGGACGACAACCCGCCGCACCCGCCGTGCTGACAGTCGCCATCGGACGACAACCCACCGCACCCACGATGCGAACAGTCGCCATCGGACCACAACCCACCGCAGCGACGATGCCGGGAGTCGTCATCGGACGACACCCCACCGCACTCGCTGTGCTGACTGTCGTCATCGGACGACAACCCACCACACCCACCGTGCGAACAGTCGCCATCGGACGACATCCCGCCGCACGCATGGTGCCGAAAGTCGTCATCGGACGACTCGCTCATTCATCGGAAACGGCTGGAGCGCTGCCTTCGCGCCATTCATTGGATCGATCGATGAGGTCGCTGTGTACAACGCCGGTCTAGGCGACAGTGACGCCGGAACGACGCCGACATTGCAAATCACGGCAAACCAACTGGGACCTACTCGCCAACATCACCGCGCAGAATCACCAACCGGCAGCCAATCCGCGCTGGGAACTCGGGTCGCGGCGACCAGGAACGCGATGACTCGGGCTTCGTCGCGCCAGCGGTCGTAGCGGCCGCTGGGGCCGCCGTGGCCGGCACCCATCTCGCATTTGAAGATGAGTGGGCGATCGTTGGTGCGCGTGGCTCGCAACTTGGCGACCCACTTCGCCGGCTCGTGGAAGCTGACTCTCGGGTCGTTCAGACCGGCGGTCGCGTACACGGCGGGATAGGCGGTCGCGGTCACGTTGTCGTACGGGGAGTAGGACAGCATGTAGCTGGCGTAGGGCTCGGCGCGAGGGTCGCCCCATTCTTCCCATTCGGTGATCGTCAGCGGTAGCGAGGGATCGCTCATCGTCGAGACCACGTCGACGAACGGCACTTCGGCCACCGCTGCAGCGAACAGATCGGGGCGGGCGTTGATGCACGCACCGACGAGCAAGCCGCCGGCACTACCGCCGCGCAGCGTCATCCGATTCGATGCGGCCCAGCCGAGCGCGATCACGTGCTCGCAGCACGCGATCGTGTCGGTGAAGGTGTTGCGCTTGGCGAGCAGCCGGCCGTCGAGGTACCAGCGCCGGCCCAGCTCGCCGCCACCGCGTGGATGGACCAGCGCCCACGTCCAGCCACGATCGAGCAGTGACAGTCGCGCCGCGGAGAACCATGGCGCCATGCTGATCTCGTACGACCCGTAGCCGTACGCGGCGCACGGGGCGGTGCCATCGGCGGCTGCGTCGGCGCGGCGGACGATGTCGACCGGAACGAGGGTGCCGTCGGGGGCGGTCGCCCACTCGCGAGTTGCGACGTACTGCGTCAGGTCGACGCCGGGAACGGGCGTCTGCTTCAGCAGCGTGCGCTCGCCGGTGCGAACGTCTTCCTCGTACACCGAAGCCGGCGTCGTGAACGACTGGAACGTGTAGCGCAGCGTCGAGGTGGACCATTCGGGGTTGGCGTCGAACTCGACCTCGTGCGGTTCGGTGCCGAGATCGATGACTCGCTCGGTGCCATCGGTCCACAACGCGCGCAGACGCTGCTGCGCCTGATGCCACTCGTGGATGACGAGGTGATCGGCGAACGGCTCGGCGCCGAGGATTCGCCGCCCGGGCTCGTGGGCCACGAACTCGGTCCACTGGCCGGGCTCGTCGAGGGGTGCGGTCATCACGCGGAAGTCCTCGGCGTCGAGGTTGGTGACGATCACGAACTGATCACCCCAGTGATCGACGTGGTACTCGAGGTCGGGCGTGCGGTCGACAACGGTGCGCGGGGCGGCGAGTGGATCTGCGGCCGGGATGAGCGCGGCCTCTGATGACAGCTTGCTCTCGGACTCGATGACCACCCACTCACCGCTGCGAGTCAGGTCGACGGACACGAAAAAGCGCTCGTCGAGGTCTTCGAACACGAGAACGTCAGCGGTCTGATCGGTGCCGAGCTCGTGGCGCCACACCTGGAACGGGCGCATCGCTTCATCGGGCTTGACGTACCAGACGAAGCGGTTGTCCTTCGACCATGCGCACCCACCCCACGTGGTGTCGATGAGGGTGTCCGGTCGGTCGGTTCCGTTGTTGAGGTCGCGGAAGCGCATCGTGTAGCGCTCGCTGCCGTCGGTGTCGCTGGACCACGCGAGCAACTGGTGATCGGGGCTGACCTCGAACGAGTTCAGCGAGAAGTAGTCGTGGCCCGCAGCTTCGATGTTCTCGTCGAGTAACACGGTGTCCGAAGCGGATTCGCGCGAGCGGCCGCGACAGTGGATGCCGTAGCTCTGGCCTTCCTCGGTGCGGGTCGTGTACCACCATCCGTCCTTGCGAACCGGTGCGGCCAGATCGGTCTCGAGAATGCGCGACTTGATCTCGTCGAAGACCTCGTCGATGAACTCGTGATGCGGCGCAAACCACTGATCGGCGTAGGTGTTCTCGGCCTCCAGATAGGCGATGGTGTCGGGATCATCGCGGTCGCGGAGCCAGGCCCAGGGATCGGAGGCAGGCCCGGTGAGCCGTGTCCATTCGAACGGAACCTGCTTGGCAACGGGAGCGCTCATGGGCAGCACGGTAGTGGCCGCTGAGTCGAGCGCGTCTTGGATTCCTTGGATACCCTGCACACGACATGCGGGTGTGGATCGACCAAGACTTGTGTACCGGCGACGGACTGTGCCTCGACCACTGTCCCGACGTCTTCGTCCAACTCGAGGACGGAATCGCCTATGTGGCCGAGGACGGAATGGCCCTCAACGACCCGGGCGGATCAGGCAGCCTGGCATGGGTGCCAGAGCGCGACATGCGTGCCGTCGTCGATGCGGCAGAGGACTGCCCGGGCGAGTGCATCTTCATCGAACTCGATCGAGTTCGCAGTCTCGATCAGGAAGACGCAGCCTGATCCAGCGCTGGGTCGATGGTCGGCTGCGGGTCGGGGGCCGTCTCGATCGCCGGGCCGGTGCGGCCCGCGAGTGACGCAATGCTGATCAGCAGGCCGGCGACGCCGATGACGAGTTCGACCAGGGCCAGGCCGGGGAAGTCGGCGCGGTCGCCGAGCGCGATCGCCGATGCCGCCAAGCCGGCCGCGATGCCGATGAACGACGCGTATCGATAGCCGACGAACGCTGCGACCGCAGCCACGATCGCCGGCGCAAACGGGAGGACGACCACGAACACCGACCGCATGTCGGTCTCGGGCCCCAGCCACCACGGGGCGATGCCGGCGACACGACATGCCTGCCACACCGAGCCGAATCCGACCATGACCGCGACCCATCCCGACAGCAGCGCGGTGCGCCAACCGTCGGTGAGCTCGCCCGGGCGGGGCGGCCGGGTGTTCGTGTCCTCGTCCATCCGCTGGGCAGCGTAACCGTCGTCGAGTCGTCCGCTGTATCGCGGTCAGATCGAGCGGATACCCTGTGTCCTCTTGTCACAGCCAGCCTTCGCCAAGCTCTCGATCTTCTTCCCGATGTGGAACGAGCAGGACTACATCCAGCGCGCCGTCGATGCCGGTCAATCGACGTGTCGGGCCCTGATCGAAGCCGACCTGATCGGTGACTACGAGCTGCTGATCGTCGATGACGCATCCACCGACGAGACGCCGCAGATCGCCGATCGGTTGGCCGCCGCCGACCCCCACATCAGGGTCGTGCACCACCCCGTCAACCGCAAGCTGGGCGGGTCGATGAAGACCGGTTTCGCCAACGTGGTCGGTGATCTGGTGCTCTACACCGACGCCGACCTGCCGTTCGACTTCGAAGAGTTGTTCAAGGCGATCCGCCTCATGCACCTGTACGAGAGCGACATCATCAGCGCCTACCGCCACGACCGCACCGAGGAAGGGTCGTCGAGGGCGATCTACACGTTCTTCTACAACTGGCTGATCCGGATCATGTTCGGCGTCAAGATGCGCGACATCAACTTCGCCTTCAAGCTCTGTAAACGGCGCATCTTCGACAACATCGAGCTGCACAGCGAGGGTTCGTTCATCGACGCTGAGCTGGTCATCCGGGCCAAGAAGCTGGGATACACGGTCACCCAGTTCGGGGTCGACTACTTCCCTCGCACACGCGGGGTGTCGACGCTGAGTAGCCCGGGCATCATCATCAAGATCGTCCGCGAGATGTTCGAACTGCGCACCGAGCTGCGCAACATCGAAAAAGTCGTCTGAGCGCGGCCCGAATTCATTGGCCGAATTTCCCGGTCGAATCGGTCTGGGTGGTACCGGACGGCCAGTGCAGAATTGGTAGATTCGGGGAAGCGTTCGTGAACTGTCCCCTCGTATGAGTCCCTCCCGCCGTCCCTCCAAACCCCCGCCGCCCGTCGCGCGATGGTTGCCCGCGATCCTGGCGGTCGGCGCTTTGCTGGTCGTGGTGATCGTCGCCGCGGTGAGTGGTGGCAAGGACAGCGGCGCGTCGGCCAGCGATTCTCCCACCAGCGGAACCGCCGTGAGCACCAGCGGCGGCGGGCCTGCTGATCCGGCAACGGCCGATACCGGTGACACATCCGACAGCGGCTACGAGGTCACCGGCCTCACCGTCCCGCAGAGCACGATCCCCTCGATCGAATCCGAGAGCACGTTGCCCGCGGCCGACAAGACGCCGTTGGATCGCAACCTGTTCATGGGCGTGTACGGCGACGACGTCAAGGCCGTTCAGACCCGATTGACACAACTCGGGTTCGCTCCCGGAGTCGCCGACGGTGCGTTCGGCGAGATGACTCGCGAAGCCGTGTGGGCGTTCGAGAAGCTCGTGCTCGGCACGCCCAGCGACAGCGCCACCGGCAAGGTGACCAACGACATGTGGCAGCGGATGCAGGATCCGATCGTGATCGAGCCGCGGCGCCCCGGCAACGGCACCCACGTCGAGATCTACCTGCCCCAGCAGGTCGCGGCCGTGTTCACGGACAACAAGGCGACGCTCGTGCTGCACATCTCCAGCGGGGCAGCGATCACGCCCGAACGGACGCCCGAGAACTCGTGGTGCGAGACGATCAAGGTCGACACCGACGCCAACGGCGACCCACTCAATCCCCCCATCGACAAGCCCGTCTGCGGCGTCGCCTACACCCCGGGCGGCGTCTTCCGGTTCCAGCGCGAGCTGCAGGGTGACCACGTCGGAGCACTCGGTGGCATGTACAACCCGGTCTACTTCAACTACGGAATCGCGATGCACGGCGCCCAGAAAGTGCCACTCACACCCGCCTCGCACGGCTGCATCCGGATGAACCTCAAGGTCTCGAACACGTTCCAGAGCTATGTCCACATCCACGACCGGGTCTATGTGTGGGGTTGGGACGGCAAGGAGCCCGAGCAGTACTCGCGCAACGAGAAGCTCCCCGTCTTCAACTTCGCCGACCCGACTGCCACGACGACGACAACGACCACGACGACGACGGTGAAGGCCACGACCACCACCGCCAAGGCCACGACCACCACGGTGAAGTCGACCACCACGGACACGACCGTCAAGGCGACCACGACGACCTCGACCGTCAAGACGCCGGTCACGACAACCACCGTGAAGTCCGCGCCGACGACGACGGCTGCGGCCCCCGTGACCACCGCGACACCGACAACGCAGGCGGCGTCGACGCCCACCGTCGTCACTCCCTGACCGAAGCGGTCGGGCCGGATGGCGTGCCGCCGCGCCTGCGTGTCACCATGAGCGGATGACGAACACCCCGTACGACGAATTCGGGCTCTTCCACGAGAACGCAGCGGAGTACGGGCTGTCGCTCGATCCGCCACCTCACGTCCGCCGCGACTCGGTGACGCTCGACGACGGGCGGTCCGTCAGCGCGCTCATCTGGGGAACAGCGAGTGCCGAGTTGGTCTTCGTTCACGGTGGAGCCCAGAACGCGCACACGTGGGACACCGTCGCGCTCGCGCTCGGCGTCTCGATGATTGCGATCGACCTTCCCGGCCACGGTCATTCCGACTGGCGCGATGACGGCGCATACACACCCACGAACCTGGCCGATGACATCGCGGCAGCGGTGCGCAGCTTTGCGCCCGCGGCGTCTGCCGTCGTCGGGATGTCACTCGGTGGGCTGACCAGCCTCGAACTCGCCAGCCGGCACCCCGACCTGGTGCGCCAACTCGTGCTCGTCGACATCACGCCCGGGGTGAATCAGCAGAAGGCCAAGGCGGTCATCGACTTCGTCAACGGGCCGCAGGAATTCCCCGATTTCGATTCGCTGCTCGCCCGCACCATCGAGCACAACCCCACCCGGGCGGTCTCCTCACTGCGGCGCGGCATCCTCCACAACGCGCATCAGACCGCGAGCGGAGCATGGGAGTGGAACTACGACCGTCGCGGTCATGCGCGGTCGGGCGACGACCAGACCCCGGCCGAGGTCGAAGCCGCAGCAGCCGTGGCGACGTCTCATTCGCCACTGTGGGATCACCTCGGCGCCCTCGAGTGCCCAGTCGCCGTGCTGCGCGGATCGCTGTCACCCGTCGTCGACGATGCAGACATCGCCGAAGTCATCGCTCGTCAGCCGGCGGCCCGCGTCGACGTCATCGAGGGCGCGGGCCACAGCATCCAGGGTGATCGGCCGGTCGAACTGGCCGCAGCGATCCGAGCAATCGTTCCGGCGCTCAGCCGGCGCTGATCCGCTTGTTGCACTCGTCGAGGCCACCGAGCACACCGGCTCGGAAGTTGTCGATCTTGGCGAACGAGCTCCCCATCGAGTCGCCGCCGGCACCGGTGACGAGCGCTGTCTCGACGGCCTCGTCGAGGTCGCCGGGCGAGATGTAGAAGTGGTCAGTCGTTCGCAGCGCTGGATCGGTCGGAGGGATGACGTCATGCGTCCAGGTGCCGGTCAGGCATTCGTCGATGAGTGACCTCGAGTCGCCATTCAGGGTGCTGCCGAGCTGCGCTTGCACGCCGTCGCTCACCGCGTTGCTGATGATGTACGACACGGCGAAGTCGCCGAACTTGGTGTACACGGTTTCGGCGTACTGCTGATCGAAGAACACGGTGTTGCTCGCCGCGCAGTAGATCGCGTGGAACGGGAAGTCCTTGTCGGAGAAACCGTCACATGTCGGGAACGGTCCGCCGTGGTCGAACGTCGTGAACGTCGGAACCTTGTAGGTCAGTTTGTTGGCCGTGAACGTCGCTGTCCAGTACCGAGACAGGTCGTTGACCGAAGCAGTCACGATGCCGGCACCGGCAGCGCTGTCGTTGTACGGGAGGTTGCCATTGCTCGCTTCCTCGTCCGTCGTCGTGAATTGCAGGTTGAGCAGCGGCAGTGGATCGGTCTCCATCTTCTTGCACGCGGCCGCACCACCGCTGAAGCCGTTCTGGAACGCGCCGACACGGTCGAACGCGCTGCCATGGGCCTGGCCGGTGAACACGTCTTCGTTGAGCTCTCCGTCCTTGAGCGAGACCATCGCCGACAGGCCCTGTTTGACGTCCTGGTCGGTGAGGGTCAGACGGGACGACTCGCCACGCGCCACGTGGGCAGTCCACGCGCCCGCGAAACAATCGGCCTGTTGTTCCTTGTAGACGACGGGTTTGGGCGGCAGGACCCCGACTCGCCCCTGGATCGCATGACCGTACTCGTGGGCGAGGAGAACCCCGACAGCGACGTTCCCGAACTCCCTCACCTCGTCCGGGATCAAGCCGAAGTCGTCATACGCGATGTAGTCACCGGTGCCGCAGTAGAACGCGTTGCCCTGCGCCGGGTACGTTTCCGCAGGGTCACCGGCACAGCCATGGGGGATCTTGTTGTCGCTCCGCCGCGGGTAGCTGGCGTAGATGCCGCCTGACAGCTCGATGTACGGAGAGCCGTAGACCTCGGGATACGTGACTCGCCAGTAGTCCTGGATGTCGTCCAGGGCGGCCTGCAGATATTCGTCGTACGGGCGCGGTGTCTTCTTGTCGCCGAAGTCGATCTGCACGTCGTTCGGGTCAGCGGGAACGACGCTTGCAGCCGGGACCGTGTTGTCGACCCCGGGAATGGAGATCCCCGAGCCGCCGGGTGTGGATGGGTCCGTGGCCGGCGGTGTCGAGTCCGGAACCGTGTCGGTGGAGATCGTCGAGGCGTCGGGCGGGGTGTCAGCCGGCGTCGACGCGTCGCCACCGGAAGCGTTCGACCGACGTGCAGTCAGTCCCGGATCGGTCGAACCGCACGCGGCCGCAGCGAGAGCGATGATCGAACACGCAACGAGCAGAGGGCGACGCATGCGATCGAGCATAGGACAGCCGGGTCTGGCGCGACCTCACTTGGGGAGCTTGGCCAACAGCCCTGTCATCTCGGCGATCTCGGACCGCTGCCCGGAGATCATGCCTTCGACGAGCAGCTTCATCTCCGACGTCCCGGTCGTCTTGACGGCTCCGTTCAACATGTGCAATCCGCCCTGGTGATGGGCGATCATCAGGGTCAGGAAGATCTTGTCGGCGGCAGCACCCTTGGCGTCGATCAGGCTCTGGACATCGGCCTCCGTGGCGAGGCCCGGCATCCGATCGAGCGGGGTCGGCTCGCCCATCCACGACATCGCGGTGCCGCTTTCGTTCGCCTCCGGCTTGCCGTAGTCGCGCAGCAGTTGGATCATCTTGCCGATCTCGACAGCCTGGTCGAACGCGATCTCGCGGGCGATCGTCTCGATCACGTTGTCGGTGTCGGTCTTGGCAATGTAGATGAGGCTCATCTCCACGGCCTGCTCGTGGTGGGCACGCATGTCCTGCAGGAAGCCGATGTCGCTGGTCGTCGGGTGCAGCGCCTCGTGGCGTTCTCCGATCACGAAACCAGCACCGCCGGCCAGCAGCAGCACGCCGAGCAGCATCGAGATGATGTTGATCGGGTTCTGCCACCAGGGCAGCACGATGAAGTCGTCGTCGCTGCTTCCTGCGTCGTCGGCTCCACCGTCGATCGTCGGGTCGGGATCCACTTCGGTCGTCACATCCACCAGTGTCGCACCAAACCGCGGGCATGGGGATGTCACTGCAACGTCGCGACTCTCCATCGGTCGTGTGTGCGACTGGTACCGTCGCAGCAGTGGGACGGCCAGGTACTTCGGAGATCTCGGTCTGGCGCAACGCTCGCCGCAGACACGCAGCGTTCACACACGTCGGCGCCACCGTGTTCCTGATTTCGATGACTGCGATGGCGGGGTGCAGCAGCGGAAGTGGTGGTACGACCGTCGACAGTTCGACGACGGTGATCGCCAATCACATACCGCCGGCGACGTCGCCTGGAGCGGTCATCAAGCCGTCTGGCCACCCGCTCGCGCCCGCTGACGCATGGGCCGTCGACACGAGCCACTGCGCTGACAACTCTGGCGTGTCGGCGCCCATCACCGGCTCGCTCGTCATCGGTTCCGTTGCACCGCAATCCGGTGGGTTGATCAGCACGATCTACGCACCCGTGGTGGCCGGATTTCAGGCCTACGTCGACCATGCCAACGCCGCGGGCCTCGTCCCCGGCGTGAAGCTCGGCGTGGTCGTGGCCGATGATCAGGGAGACCCGACACTGACGCCCGTCGCTGTCAACGGTTTGCTCGCTGCAGGCGCGCAGGTCGTGAGCGGCATCATCGGCACAGCGAACAACCTCGCGGTGCGCACGGTGCTGAACAACGACTGCGTGCCGCAGCTGATGGCGCTGAGCAACTCGCCTCGACTTGGCGACGTGACCGCTGCGCCGTGGACGATGGGCGGGCTGGTTCCCGTCACCGTCGAAGCGACGGTGTATGCGAACACGGTCGCCCGTCTCAACGGGTCTGACGCGAGAGTCGCGCTGTTGGTGTCCGATGACGACAGCGGAAGCGCAATGGCTGACGCCTTCGTGTCGGCTGCGTTCGATGCCAACCTCACTGTCGTCGAGCGCGAGACGGTGCCCGCGGCGAGCGTCGTCCCTCCCGATGAAGCAGTGCTGCTGATCGCGGCAAAGCAGCCTGACGTGATCGTCGCGTCGCTCGTCGGCGCCGCCTGCGCGACGTTCCTCTCGCAGCTCGGCGTCGTGCGTGCATCGATCGAGGGATGGCACCCGACGGTGTACGTGTCGAGCGGTTGCGCTGACGAATCGATCCTGGGCCTCGCCGGTACTGCAGCCGATGGTGTGCTCTCGGCGACCAACCTGGTCAATGGCGAGCCGACCTTCGACGCGGCGATGAAGGCAGCAGGTGTCACCGCCGACTTCGGTGCTGCAGCAGAGGGATGGACGGCCGCAGAGGTCACGGTTGCGATCCTGCGTCAGGCGCAACAGTCCACGGCCGGCTTGACTCGCGCGTCGATCATCGATGCGGCACGCAACCTCGCGTTCGTGCCCTCGCTGGCCAGGCCCGGCGTGCAGTACACGACGAACGGACTCGACGATGCGTACCCCGCCGAATCGTTGCAGGTCATCAAGTTCGATGCGGCGAGTCGCTCGTTCTCCGACGTCGGTCCGCTCGTCGCCCAATTCGAGAGCTGAGTTAGATTCTCGCCATGATCGTCTGCCGGCGTGCGATCGACATCGCACACCACATCCGGGTCGGCAACGGGTGACCCGCCGCCCGCCGCTCGCCAAGGCACTGGGGCGTCCGCGCGACGTCGACTCGGCCGAAACCCGAAACACGTTGCTGCGGGTCGCGCGTCGCAGATTCACCCGCGATGGCTATGCCGCCACGACCAACCGCAGCATCGCCGAAGAAGTGGGAATCACCACCGGCGCGATCTACCACTACTTCCCCTCCAAGGCCGAGCTCTTCGCTGCCGTCTACGAACAGGTGCAGACGATCGTCTACGACCGGTTCGAGGACATGCTCGCGATGCCCGGCTCGTTGACCCAACGTTTCGGACGAGCGCTCGATGCAGCCGTCGAACTCAATCGCAGCGACTCGTCGCTGGCCGGGTTCGTGATGACGGTGCCCACCGAGACGCGACGTCATCCCGAACTCGTCGATCTCGTTGCGCCGGTACGCGACCGCTCGTCGGTGTTCATCAACAGGCTCGTCGCCGACGCCGCTCGCAACGGCGAGTTCTTCGATGGGGTCGAGCCGGAAGCAGTGGCCGATCTGCTCAGCGTCGTGCTGTCGGGCCTGGCGACGTTCTCGACGGTGACGGGCGACGAGCAGCGTCACTCCGACGCCGTGCGTGCGCTGCATCGCTTCCTGACGGGCACCTTGGTTCGACCGACGTCAGCCGTCGGACCGCTGGAAGGCAACGAGGAGAAGCGCGGTCAGTGACAGACCGTCGCCGATCCTTCCGGCCGCGATCTCGGCGCGGATCACCGGCCACGAGACCCATTCGACACGTTCGGATTCCGACGGATCGCTCGGCTCGCCGACGTACTGTGCCGACTCCGCCCGGAACAGGTTGAACACCGCATCGCTCGACCCGTTGTGCGGGAAGTAGCGACCCAACGGCACGATCGGACCGGGTCGCCAGCCGGTCTCTTCGAATGCCTCACGCGCCGCAGCTTCGATGGGTGTTTCGCCGTCGTCGACTCGTCCGGCAGGGATCTCCCATCCCCAGGTGTCGGTCGTGAAGCGGTGCCGCCACAGCAGCAGCACGCCCTGTTCGGGGTCTTCGATCACGGTTCCGGAGGCTTCGGCCGGCATGCGGATCACGTGGTGGTCGAAGCGTGGGCCACCCGGGATCTCGATGTCGGTGAGCGAGAGGTTGACCCACGGGCTCTCGTAGATCGTCCGTTCACCGTGCACGATCCACTTCATGCGAGCTCACCAGCAGCGAGCAGCGTGGTGCCGCGTCTCAGGCGTCGGAGCGAATCGATGGTGACGGCCGCGAGGCCGATCCAGACGAGCACGAATCCGACCACCCGGGTCGCGTTCAGCGTCTCGTGATACGCGAGCCAGCCGAGCAGGAAGTTGATCGTGGGCACGATGTACTGGATCAACGCCATCACCGTCAGCGCCAGTCGCTGGGCAGCGTGAGCAAACATCAGCAGCGGGATCGTGGTGACCACCCCGGTGAGCGCGATCAGGATCCACGAACCAGTGCCCGCCGTGTGGAACGCGCTCGTTGCCCGTGTACTGCTCCAGATCACGACGGCGATCGCCGGCCCGATCAGCACCAGTGTTTCCGCGGTCAGGCTCTCGATCGGCGTGAGCGGCGAGTGCTTCTTCGTGTACGTGTACGTCACCCAGGTGGTCGCAATCAGCAACGCCACCCACGGGAACTGGCCGTAACCGACGGTGAGCACGACGACAGCGACCACGGCCAGCACGAGCGCTCCCTGTTGCACCCTGTGCATCTTCTCGTGCAACACCAGCACGCCCGCGAGCATCAATCCGATCGGGGTGATGAAGTAGCCGAGTGCCGTCTCGATCACTCGATTGTGGACGACGGCCCACACATAGGTCGTCCAGTTCGCGGTCAACATCACCGATGCGAACGTGACACGACGCAGCAGCTTGCGGTCGCGGAGGCGGACCAGCAGTGGCTTGAGCCGACCTGTGGCCGCGGTGTAGATCGTCATCAGGATCGCCGACGACGTGATCCGGAAACCGACGAGCTCGAACGCGTTGAAGTGCTCGAGGTGCTTCCAGTAGATCGTGATGAGACCCCAGAAGACGTAGGACGTGATGCCCCACATCAAGCCTGACCGCCGATCTGCGGCGGAGTACGCGACCGTGGTGGTGGCGTCGGTCTCGTGTTCCGCGGCCGCGGCTTGGGTCACGATTTCCAGCCGTTGAAGTACGTGATCTCCTCTGCCGCTCGGCGCATGCCCGGCTTGAACGTGTCGCCGGTGTAGTAGGCGACGGGGGTGAGGGCGACCTGGGTGACGGTCTCGGGGATGCCGAGCAGCTGCCGAGCTTCGGCTTCGAACTCGAGGTGCAGCGTGGTCCACGCTGTTCCGAGACCGCGCGAACGGGCGGCGAGCATGAAGTTCCACACAGCGGGCAAGATGCTGCCGTAGAAGCCCGACACCATGCCCTGAGATCCGACGGGAGTACCAAGGCTGCACGGGATGACGAGCGCCGGCACCTCGTGCAGGATCTGGGCCAGGTGATCAGAGCTGTCCATGATCGCGCCGATGTTCTCTGCGCCACCGACACGCTCGACGGCTTGGCGTTGAGCTGCCATGTACGGCTGGTAGGCCTTGCGGTACAGGTCGGCCAGACCGAGCTTGAGATCAGGGTCGTCGATGACCAGCCACCGCCAGCGCTGCACGTTGCCGCCGGCGGGTGCCTGTGTCGCGACGCGAATGCAGTCGAGGATGAGTTCGCGCGGCACCGGCTTGGTGAGGTCGAGTCGCTTGCGAACGGCACGCGTCGTCGTCAGCAAGCGGTCGGTCTGATCGATGTCGAAGGAATCACCCATGCCACTACAGTACGGCCACGAGCAGTTGCTGACGGAGATGGAGACCCCCATGTCGAGTGATCCGGCCACGTCGAATGATGCGGTGAACCTGTCCACGAACCGCGAGCAGTGGCAGCGCGCGTTCGATTCCAGTCGGACGCGCTCGGTGCCGACCACGACGATGAGTGGCGTCCCGCTGGAGGCCGTGTACGGCGACGAGGCATCCGAGTACCCGGGCGTCTACCCCTACACCCGTGGCCCGTACGCCTCGATGTACCGATCGAAGTTGTGGACGATGCGGATGTTCGCCGGCTTCGGCACCGCGGACGACACGAACTGGCGGTTCAAGGAGATCATCAAGTCCGGCGGTGACGGGCTGTCGACAGCGTTCGACATGCCCACACTGCTCGGCCTGGACTCGGACGATCCGATGTCACTCGGCGAGGTCGGTCGCTGCGGCGTCGCCGTCGACACGCTCGCCGACATGGAAGACCTCTACGCCGGCATCGACCTGTCCGCGATCACGACATCGATGACGATCAACTCGCCGGCTGCGCCGATCTTCGCGATGTTCGTGGCGCAGGCCGAGAAGGCAGGTGTGCCCCGTGCTGCGTTGGGCGGCACGCTGCAGAACGACATCCTCAAGGAGTACCAGGCGCAGAAGGAGTTCGTCTTCCCGCCTCGCCAGAGCATGCGTCTGGTGCGTGACACGATTCGATTCACGGCGTCGGAGATGCCGAAGTGGCACAGCATCTCCATCAGCGGATACCACATCCGCGAAGCCGGTTCGACGGCCGCCGAAGAACTCGCGTTCACGCTCGCCAACGGCTTCGCCTACGTCGAACTCGCGTTGCAAGCTGGGTTGCCGATCGATTCGTTCGCGCCGCGGCTGAGCTTCTTCTTCAACGCCCACATCGACTTCTTCGAAGAGATCGCCAAGTACCGGGCCGCGCGGCGGATCTGGGCGCGATGGATGAAGGAGCGCTACGGCGCGCAACTCGATCGATCGCTGCAGCTCCGCTTCCACACCCAGACAGCAGGTGTGTCGCTGACGGCACAGCAGCCCGAGGTCAACATCGTTCGCACCGCGATCGAAGCGTTGGCCGGCGTGCTCGGCGGCACCCAGTCGCTGCACACCAACTCGATGGACGAAGCGCTCGCGCTACCGACCGAGAAGGCCGCCAGGATTGCGTTGCGCACGCAGCAGGTGATCGCTCACGAGACCAACGTCGCGCACGTCGCCGATCCGCTCGGCGGTTCGTACTTCGTCGAAGCGCTCACCGACGAGATGGAGCGCCAGGCCGAGCTGCTGTTCGCCCATCTCGACGAGATCGGGAAGGGCTCGATGCTCGAAGGCTGCATTGCAGGTATCGAGGACAACTGGTTCCAGGGCAAGATCGCCGACAGCGCGTACGAACTCGAGCGGGCGTTCAACCGCGGCGACCGCATCGTCGTCGGCGTGAACCGTTTCACCGAGGGCAACGACGATGACAGCATGGCGATCCTGCAGATCACGAGCGAGGACGAAGCGCGGCAGTTGAAGCGTCTCGACCAGGTGCGTCACGATCGCAATCAGGCGGCGGTCGATGCGGCGTTGGCGCGGCTCGCGGCCCACGCCGCCGATCCCGAGATCAACCTGATGCCGACGTTGATCGAGGCGTCGGGCGCGTACGTCACGCTGGGCGAGATGATGAACACGATGGCGGGCGTGTTCGGCCGATATGTCGAGGTTCCCACGATCTGATCGACGCGCTCTCGGTGGGTACTGTGGCCCGGTGCAGATCACTGTCGTTTCATCGTCGCAAGCGGCCGCTGATGCGGCGGCTGCGTGGATTGCTCGGCGCGTCCACACAGCGGTTCGCTCACGTGGCGTGTGTCGTCTCGCGGTGAGTGGCGGTAGTACGCCCGCGCTGATGCTCGACGCGTTGGCGACCATGGATCTGCCGTGGCGATCCGTCCACCTGTTCCAGGTCGACGAGCGCGTGGCGCCCGACAGCGACCCTGATCGGAACACGGTTCAACTCACCGACCATCTGTTGAGCCGGATCACGATGCCCAAGGCCAACGTGCATCTGATGGGCGTGACGAACACGTCGTTGGCTCGTGCAGCGGCGGCGTACGCAACGACGATCGGCACGGAGCCGCTGGACATCGTCCACCTCGGCTGCGGCGATGACGGGCATACCGCGTCGTGGCCTCCGGGTGACGACGTCGTGAACGCTCCCGGCGCAGTCGGGGTGTGCGGCGAGTTCAACGGTCGGATCCGGATGACCATCCTGCCGAAGGTGGTCAACGCAGCCAGATCGCGCATGGTGCTGGCGGTCGGCGCCGCCAAGGCCGAGCCGCTCGCTGGGTGGCTCGTCCGTCACGACGACATCCCCATCAGCCGAGTCCGACGAACGCGAACCACGCTGATCACCGATGCGGCCGGCGCGGCCGGCCTCGCGCTCGACTGACAGCGACGATCGCTCGGACTGGCCGCTTCGAGACGGTGCGGTAACGTCGCAGCCGTGGACATCACCGTTTCTCCTGCCTGGTCCGACGTCTTGGCGCATGCACATGACGCGCCTGTTGCGCACCTTCGCGAACTGTTCGCGACCGACCCCGGCCGGGCCGCGGCCTTCACCTTCGCGGCGGCTGATCTGCGGGTCGATTTCTCCAAGCAGCGGATCACCGCAGAGACGATCCGGCGCCTGCTCGCACTGGCCGTGACCGCTGATGTCGAGGGGCGTCGCGAAGCGATGTTCACCGGAGAGAAGATCAACACGACCGAAGACAGGGCCGTGTTGCACACGGCATTGCGTGCACCGCGCGGCAGCGTGGTGACGGTGACGGAGGCCAATGGTGAACCGCACGACGTGGTGCCCGATGTCCACGAGACGCTCGATCGGATGGGAGCGTTCGCCGATCGCGTCCGCAGCGGTGAGTGGACCGGCCACACCGGTCAGCGGATTCGTACCGTGATCAACATCGGCATCGGCGGGAGCGACCTCGGACCGGCAATGGCGTATCGCGGGCTGCATGCGTTCAAGCATCCCGAGATCGAGTGCCGATTCGTCTCCAACGTCGACGGCGCCGACATCGCTCAGAACATCGCCGATGTCGATCCGGCGACGACGATGTTCGTGATCTCGTCGAAGACGTTCACGACCATCGAGACGCTGACCAACGCGACGACGGCGCGCGATTGGTTGCTGGCCGGTTTGGGCGGAGACTCGGCCGCGGTTGCGAAGCATTTCGTCGCCGTGTCGACCAACGCCGAGAAGGTTGCCGCGTTCGGCATCGACACCGACAACATGTTCGGGTTCTGGGATTGGGTCGGCGGTCGCTATTCGGTTGATTCTGCGATCGGCCTCTCGCTCATGCTGGCGATCGGACCTGACGGATTCCACGAATTCCTCGCCGGCTTCCACGCCATCGACGAACACTTTCGTTCCACGCCGCTCGCGTCGAACGTCCCGGTGTTGATGGCGCTGATCGGTATCTGGAACAGCAACGTCCTCGGCGCCCAGAGCCAGGGGGTGATGCCGTACGCGCACGAATTGAGCCGGTTCGCAGCGTACCTCCAACAGCTCGACATGGAGAGCAACGGCAAGGGTGTACATCGCGACGGAACACCGGTGTCCATCGACTCCGGATCCATCGTGTGGGGCGAGCCGGGCACCAACGGCCAGCACGCGTTCTACCAGTTGTTGCACCAGGGCACGAGGCTGGTGCCGGTCGACATGATCGGCTTTGCCGACCCCAACCACCCGTACCGCAACCATCACGATCTGCTGATGGCCAACCTGTTCGCCCAGACCGAAGCGCTCGCGTTCGGCAAGACCAAGGATGAAGCCGAGGCCGAGGGCATCCCTGGGTTCCAGGTGCCCCACCGGGTGTTCACCGGCAACCGTCCGACGACCACGATCCTGGCGCAGCGTCTGACCCCGCGCATTCTCGGCGAGCTGATCGCCCTCTACGAACACAAGGTGTTCGTGCAGGGTTGCATCTGGGACGTCAACAGCTTCGACCAGTGGGGCGTCGAGCTCGGCAAGGCGTTGGCCAACCGAATCACGCCCGAGTTGACCGGGTCGGACGCCCCGGCGGGTGCCCACGACAGCTCGACCAACGCGCTCATCGATTGGTACCGGTTGCAGCGAGGCGTCTCGGAAGGACCTGGCTCGGGTACCGTCTGATCCATCAAGCGGACCGGGGGGTCGTCATGGTGGATCAGATGAAGCGGCCAGGGCCGCAGTGGCTGTTGACCGAAGGCGCGCGAGCGACCTTCGAATTCGGTGCCATGGGTGCGATGCTGCCGCTGCTGCGGCGCGCTCCTCGCGGCGACGGCCACCCCGTGCTCGTGTTCCCGGGGTTCATGGCCAGCGACAACTCGACCCGCACGCTGCGGTGGTACCTGCGCGATCTCGATCATCATGTGCACAGCTGGAGGCTCGGCGTGAACGTCGGACCGACCGATCGAATTCTCGACGGCATGATGCGCCGGGTCGAAGACCTCGCTCGGGTGCACGGCGAACCCGTCAGCATCATCGGCTGGAGCCTCGGTGGTGTCTATGCGCGCGAGATGGCGCGGATGTTCCCTGACTTGGTCCGCCAGGTCATCACACTGGGCAGTCCGTTCGCGCTCGACGACCGCGAGCAGAGCAATGCGCGCAGCCTCTACAACATGCTGTCTACCTTCCACAGCGCGCGTGTCGATCCGATGCGTGCTCCGGAGAGCGAGCGGCCCGTGATCACCGTGCCGACGACGGCGATCTACACCAAGGGTGATGGCATCGTGCCGTGGCGCAGCTGCGTCGACCAACCACGTGCCCGGGCCGAGAACGTTCGTGTGATCGGCAGCCATTGCGGGCTGGGGCACAACCCGCGTGCCCTGTCCGTGATCGCCGATCGTCTCGCCCAACCCATGAACGAATGGGTGTCGTTCTCGAGCCGGCACCGCGCCGCAGCCGCCTGATACTGGGGCGCCCGACTTCGTTCAGCCCGCGCGGCGGAAGACCGCGACGATCGCTGTCTCGCCCCAGTGCGGGCTACCGGGTAGGTACATCTCGACCTCGCGCGGTTGAAGGTCGCGGATCGTGCCCCGACCGACTTCCTCGTCGAGGCAGCGTTCGAAGCCTCGTTCGGCGTAGTGCTCGGCGTTGATGCCGATCGCGAACAGCGCGCCGAGGCGTCCGAACCGGATCAGACCGCTCAACGCAGAGGGGCCGAGATGACCGTGGGTGAAGGTGCCCGCGCTCAGCAACCCGCCGTAGCCCTCTGGGGTGACAGCGCACGAAGTGGTGAGATCGGCCTCGATCAACGTTCGATACAGCGCAGATCCGTCGCGACGCAATTTCGACGAGGCCACGGCGATCATCTCCGGAGAGATGTCGACCCCGTCGATCGCGAACGGCGTGGAGCGTGCGAGCGGGCTCGCGGCGAGCGCTTCGGCGACCAGCCCCGTCCCCGAGCCGACGTCGAGGACCGGCCCGCAGAAATCGGCGCCGAGCGCCGTCGCTGCTTCGGCGAACACCATCGCGACCTGGCGCGGGATCACGTACTTGTTCTCGGCCACGAACTCCGACTCGTACGTTGCGGCCCACCGCCGGTAGAGCTTGCGATTGTCGTCCGGTGTCACGAGCGCGTATGCATCGGCGAGGCTGACGTGGTCGATCGGACTGCTGTCGTCGGGCATCGGTTCAGTCTGGCTCCTCTACACTGGCGCGATGACAGCCGATCGCGTTCTCGTCGCCAAAGTAGGGCTCGACGGGCACGACCGCGGGGTCAAAGTCGTGGCGCGAATCCTGCGCGACGGCGGCTTCGAAGTGATCTACACCGGGTTGTTCCAGACGCCCGAGAAGGTCGCTGCCGCGGCCATCGACGAAGACGTCGATGCGATCGGACTCTCGATGCTCAGCGGCGCGCACATGACACTGGCACCGCTGGTGGTCAACGCGGTTCGTGAACGTGGGGTCGACATCCCCGTGGTCGTCGGCGGAATCATCCCGGCCCAGGACGTCGCCAAACTGACCGAGCTCGGCGTGGCGGGCGTGCTCACTCCGGGGGCGTCGTCCGACGATGTCGTGCGGATCATGCGCGAAGTCATCGCCGCCAGCCGAGCCGACGCGACGCCGTAGGGTTCGCTGTTCGTCGCATCATGGCTGAACCGCTGGAACGCCTCACCAATCTGCTCGCGCTGCTGCTCGAGACCCGCCGTCCGTTGACGCTGCAGCAGATCACGGCCGAACTCGTCGGTCAATATCCCGTGAACGATCACGCTCTGCGCGGTGCGTTCGAGCGCGACAAGTCCGTCCTACGCGACATCGGCGTGCCGATCGAGCAGCAGGTGCTCTCCGGCAACGATGCGGGCAAGACCGCCTACCGAATCGACCGTCGCCGCTACGAGCTCGCCGACCTCGACCTCACCGACGACGAACGGCACGCGCTGCAGCTTGCCGTCGCCGCCGTGCGAACCGACGATCAGTGGGGGCAGGAAGGGCTGTGGAAGCTCGGCGTGGGTGGTGACCGTCCGTCCCGATCCGTGGCCGCCACCGTGCCGACGTTCGTTGCCCTGCCCGTGCTGCGCGAAGCCGTTGCGGCGCGCGCCACGGTCTCGTTCGGGTATCGCGACGTGGGCCGCATTCTCGATCCGTTTGGGCTGCTGCTCCGCGACGGCTACTGGTACGTCATCGGCTACGACCACGGCCACGACGAGGTGCGCACATTTCGCGTCGATCGCATCGACGGCGCCGTCTCGGCCGGCAACAGCGGATCGTTCGAGCGGCCGGTCGACTTCGACATCCGCGCGGTGTTCCCATCCGATCCGAAGTTGCTCGGCGATCCCGAAACGGAGATCACGCACGCGACGGTGCGCATCGCCGCGCAGCGAGCAGCGCTGGTCGCCGGCGAGGTGGGCGAGGTGGCCGTGACCCGGCGTCACAGTGACGGGTCGATCGATGTCGAGGTGCCGTGCCTCAACCGCGATGCCTTCCGCTCATGGGTGCTCGGTCTCACCGATCATGCGGTCGTGGTCGCTCCCGATGAAGTCAGGGCCGATGTCGTCGCCTGGCTCGGACAGATCGCCGGCGATGCCGATGCGACCACGGCGGGGCAGGGCTGATGGTGGCTGTCAAGCGCGGGCCCCGGCCGGCCCAGGAGCGGCTGCGCCGCTTGCTCGTCATGCTTCCGTGGTTGATGCAGCGGGGCGATGTCTCGCTGGCCGAGATGGCACACCACTTCGCGCTCACCGAGAACGAAGTCATCGCCGACCTCGAACTCGCCGCGCTGTGCGGTCTGCCGCCGTTCGTCGACGAGATGATCGACGTCTTCATCGACGACGGCATGGTGTACGCGGGCATCCCGCGCGTGTTCACGAAGCCGTTGCGGCTGACAGCTCCCGAGGGCTTTGCACTCCTGATCGCGGGGCGAGCGGCGATGTCGATGCCTGGCGCCGAACCAGACGGCCCGCTCGGGCGAGCACTGACGAAGTTGGCAGCGACCCTCGGAGACGACGGGCTGGTGGTCGATCTCGAACGGCCGGCCATCGCCGACCGGATCGCGACGGCCGTCGATGCCGGCGAGCGCTTGGTGATGACGTACTGGACGCCGGCGCGCGACGAATCGAGTGAGCGCGAGATCATCCCTCGTGCCGTGTTCACCGACCGAGGGCATTGGTACGTGCTCGCGGACGATGAACGCTCGGGCGCGGAGCGGTCGTTCCGGCTGGACCGGATCCTCGATCTTCACCCCACTGGTGAATTCGAAGCACGACGCGTGGTCGTGCTCCCCGACACCCAACGCTGGTTTGCTGACGACGCCGATGTCGAACGTGTCACGCTGCGACTGCCGACGGATTCGCTGTGGCAGATCGAGCGGTACCCGGTGGACTCGATCGAAGCTGATGCGTCTGATCCAGCGATGTCGATCGCAGTGATGCCGGTGGCCAGCGAGCAGTGGCTGTCCCGCCTGCTGTTGCGGCTCGGTCGAGACACAGCGGTCGTCGAACCGGCGCGATGGCAAATGCTTGCCGCGTCGACTGCGACCGATGTGCTGGCGGCCTACGAGCGGGTCAAGCCGGCGAGCTGATCCGCGTCGGTCACGCCGTGGGCCTGCAGCAGATGAGGCAGAAGCGCTGCCGTCGCCAACGCGTCCTGCAGCGCGTCATGCGGACGTTCGTTGTGGATGCCGAATCGGGCAGTGACATCGGCCAAACGGTGCGAGAGGGCGCGATCAGGGTCGAGCCGTCGAGACAGATACAGGGTGCACAGGCTGGGGGTGAGCGACAGGGTGACGCCTGCCCGGCGAGCGCACTGCTGCAGGAACGCCGCATCGAACCCGGCATTGTGCGCCGTGAACGTGCTGCCATCGAGCCGTCGCGCCAATTCACGCATGACTGATCGAGCCTTCGGCGCACGCCGGAGATCGCGCCGGTTGAGACCATGGATGTGGCGAGGGCCGAGGCGGAACAACCACTTGAGCCGAGGGCGAACCAGGCTGCACCAGCTGTCGAGGACGGTGCCGTCACCGTCGATGGTGACGACCGCAACCTGTAGAACGCGATGCCGCGAGGGCGAGAGCCCGGATGTCTCGACATCGACCACCCCGAACCGCAACGCGGTGATCGCGCTGTGCTCGGTGGCGGCATGGGTCATGGGCTCAACCATACGTCAGGGGTGTCCCATGGTTGAGCCCGACGCGGGCCGGAGCGGTCAGCCAGCGGTCGTGGCAACTGTTGTCGACGTCGATGGGGTGGAGGAATCGGTTCCGGAGGAACCCGCGGGTGGGGTGCATCCGCCACCCGGCCCCCCGCCACCCTGAGGCATCTGGCCCGCCGTGAAGCTGGGAGGAGTCCCGCGTTCGGCGTTGACCGGGAAGCTCGGCGGTGTTCCGGTGAAGCTCGGCGGTGTGCCGGTGAACGCGCCGCCTGGGCCGCACACTTGACCGGCAACTGTCGTCGCGGTCGATCCGGAGGATCCGTTCGCGGCAACGGTGCTGGCTGTCGAGCCTGCCGTCTTGCTCGCCGCGCTGGAACCGCACGAGGTGAGTGTGAGTCCGGTCGCGATCGCGATGGGTCCGGCAATGCGAATGAATCGTTGGTTCATCGATCAGTCCTTGTGCTGAGCGCTCGAGGCGCGTCTTCGAGGCGTCAGTGGACGGCTCTCTGTCGATCATCGACCCCGAAGCTCAAGGAACCCTGGGAGACACCTCGGCGAATCCGCCGATTCGGTCAGAAGGCTCCGAGGTGAGCGAGCATCACGAACAGCACGATCAGCACGACGACGGCGAGCAGGATCATGACGACGTTGGTGGCGACGAAGATCGCCAACGCGACCGCAACTGGTAGGACCACGAAAACCCCGACGATGACCTTCCAGTAGCGGCGGGTGCGCATGAGCGCGATCGCGCTGTCGCGACCGCTCCGCATCAATGTCACGGTCACCGGGCAGGCGCCGACGACGAAGATCGGGAACAGCAACCAGAACCGCAGGAAGAAGTGTCGTTGATGTTGCCCGAACGAGCGGTTGTCGAATGCGAGGGTCGCGCTGCCGATCAACAACATCGCCACGGCAGAGACGACTGCCGCCATGCCGACGGCAATCGCGATTCGACGGACGTGCGCCCACAAACGCTCGATCGTCGGCTCTTTCTCCCACAGCACCGCCGCGTCGACTCGCAGCGGTCGATCGGACTCGCCGTCGCGAAGGGTGCGATCGGTGGTGTGGTCCGCGACAGGCCAGCCGTCGGGCAACGTCGGCGGTGGGAACACAGGGAGTGTCGGCGGGCCGTCCACAGGCGACAGTATGCCGTACTCCGTCCGCGACGCGGCCCGGGTGGGGCCCGTGCCTCAGTTGGCGACGGACGTGATTCGGGTGCGGATGCCGATGGGGGCGGAGACGGTGTAGCCGAGGACGTGGCGATCCTCTTCCGATTCGCCGCCCCAGAAGCCGTATTCGTGATGCTGCCGGGCAAAGGTGCGGCACTGGTCGAAGACGGTGCACTTCGAGCACAACGCCATCGCCTGCGCCTCACGTCGCGCCCGAGCTTGCGGTCGTTCGGAGCGGCGGGGGAAGAACAACACCGCACGCCCCTTGCAGGCCGCGTCGTCTCGCCATCGCTCCTCGTCGTCCGGAAGCGGTGGGCTGAGAGGGATTTGAGTGATCGTCTGGATTGTCACTGCTTTTAACACTAAAATAACACGACCGAAATGGCAACCAAGATTTCGCAGTGAAAAGAGACACGATTGCAGGATGCGGCCGAGCCCGAGTGAGTTCGTCGTGGGTGAGTTGGGAGTGGAGTGCTTGCCCGACCGACCAGAGCGCTCGTGAGCCGACGTCAAAGGTCGCCCAGCGACCGGGGTGGGTTCGTCGTGGGTGAGTCGGGAGTGGAGGGCTTGCCCGACCGACCAGAGCGCTCGTGAGCCGACGTCAAAGGTCGCCCAGCGACCGGAGACGGCGTGCGAACAATTCAGAGTAATTCGGCGGCCAGGCTCGCGACTTCGCTGCGTTCGCAGGCGGAGAGGGTGAGGTGGCCGAAGCACGCCTGGCCGGCGAAGGCCTGGATCAGTACGGCCAGAGCGTTGTTCGATTCGCCCATGTATGGCGCGTCGATCTGGCTGGTGTCGCCGGTGAAGACGACCTTGGTGCCGTCGCCGATGCGGGTGAGGATCGTCTTCAGTGTCGTCGGCTCGAGGTTCTGCGCCTCGTCGACGACGACGAACTGGCGGTGCAGCGAACGGCCGCGGAGGAACGTGACGGATTCGAGCGAGAGCTGACCTCGCGACGTGAGCTCTTCCATGAGCGTGCGGGCGTCGCGGCTGTTGCGCTGATCGGTGAGGGCGACGATGGAGTCGTGGATGGCCGACATCCACGGGTCGAGCTTCTCGTCGAGACCGCCCGGGAGGAAGCCGACATCGGCGCGTCCGACGGGAACGAGTGGGCGGTAGATCGCGAGGCGCTCGTAGGCGCGGCGTTCGACGACCTGCTCGAGGCCGGCGGCGATCGCGAGCAGTGTCTTGCCCGTACCGGCACGCCCGTCGAGCGCGACGACGCTGACGTCGGGATCGATCAACAGCTCGAGCGCGAAGCGCTGTTCCTTCGATCGCGGTCGCAGGCCCCACGCTTCGGGCGTCGACTGGGACAGCAGCTCGAACTCTTGATTGCGCCGCCGCACCAGCGCGGATTGCGAGCCGGAACGCAAGATGGCGAAGCCGTTCTCGTGCAGACCCGTCGACGCGTTCTGCTCGATGGTGTCGGCGGCGATGGCGCCGTCGGTGTAGAGCCGGTCGATCTCCTCGTGCGCGGCGGGCAACGTCACCCAACCAACGGGACGCTCGTTCATCGCCCGACCGGCCGGATGATGCTCGGTGGCCTCGACGCCGAGATGCGCGGCCTTGATCCGGAGAGCTGCGTCATTGGAGACCATGCGGGTGGGGCCGCGCATTGCTTGGCCGAGCGCGGCGCCGATGATGCGGTTGTCGGGCTTGGCGGCATCGAGTCCGTGTTCGATCAGCAGGTGTTTCTGCACGCCGTTGATCTCGATCTGCAAGGTGCCGGAGTGGGTGCCGACCGCCACGGGAACCGGTGCTGCCAATGAGCCACCGTGGCGGATGCGGAGATCCTCGATCGTGCGCAGTGCGGTACGGGCTGCGCGACCGACATCGTCGGGGCGACTCTTCAGCCCGTCGAGTTCCTCGATCACGGTGAGCGGGATGACGACGTCGGTGTCACCGAAGCTGCTCAGACATCCGGGGTCGGCCACCAGCACCGACGTGTCGAGGACGATTCGGGTTCGCTGCTGATTGGCAGGGGAGCTGGATGACGAATCACCTTCGAGCAAGACAGACTGAACCGGAACGAGATCGGTCACCGCCACCCCTTCGGAATCCATAGGTTGTGCAAGGGACCCAGATATAGCGCCTGCCGTCCGTCGGGTGGGGGATTTCGACGTGAACAGTTCGTTAAGGGCAGCGGGCCGCGGCTGATGGCCCAGGTCAGACGATGATCCGCATCGGCAGCCCACGTTCATCGAACTGAGGCTCGCCCGCCGGCATGACCATGTGGGTGCCGAGATGGAAGCGTCGTGTACTCCAGAGCGCGGCGTAGGCATCGAGGACGTCGTCTGCCTTCGCCCCGCGCGCCCGTGTGTCGACCGGGCCGAACTCGCGTTGGATCAGCGCGGCCCGAATCGTCAGTCCTTCGAGAGTGTGCTTGGAGGGCAGCCTCCGGCCATCGTTCATGGTGAGGAACGCGCACTCGGGGTGGACCTCGATGATGCGTTCGGAATCGTTGGCGGTGATCACACGATCGATCTCGGCGATCTTGGGCATGATCGCCCACGACTGCTTGGAGATCTTCTTGCCCGAGACGTCGAACGACAACGCGCACGCGTCGAGATAGCTGTGCGCGTCCAGGCATGCTCGAGCCGGCGTCGGGAAGATCGTGCTGCCCCGCGGCGAGAGATAGCGGCGCGCTTCGGGTTCGCACCGACGCAACTCGCCGTTCGGCAATCCCATCGGCATGTCTATGCCGATCACAGCGAGGTCTCGATCGAGGACATCGGTGATCGCCGTGACGATCTCGATGCCCGAGACAGTCGCGACAACCCATCCGTTCGCGCAGCCGTCGACGCCGGCGCACGCCGACAGATCGCTCAGCGCGTGACGTCGTTCAGGCCGAACAGATCGAGGCACGGTTCGAGGCCGATGATCGCGATGTCGTCACGGCGATGAGCCTCCCACGCGTCGCGTTCGAGGCGGTACTCGACCATCTCCCGTCGCAGCCCTCGGCTCAGCTTCCATCGTCGACCGATCGGCTCGTAGCCGAGCTTGCGCGTCACGCCGAGCGATTGTTCGTTGTCGCCCCACGCCGCGGTCCGTGCCTCAGCTGCACCGAGACCGGCGAAGGCGAGGTGGAGGATTGCCGCGCGCATCTCGGTACCGATGCCCTTGCCCTGCTCGCTGCGAAAGAGGAACGACCCGCTGTGCACCGATCGGAGCTGGGAGAAGTCCTCGCCGATGATCGCTTGCGTGCCGACGATTCGATCGTCGACGACGACCGCGAGGTTGCACGTCCAGTGGGTCGGCTTCCAGTTCGCGCGGACGCTCCAGTGGTGTTGCATCGACAAGCGCTGTTGCAATGGTGGAGGGACATCGGTCCACTCGATCGTGAACGGCATGAACGATGGATCGTGCACACCGTCGATAGCGGATCGTTCGGCGATTTCTGCAATGTCGTCGTCGTTCGGATAGCGAAGATCGAGACGCGGAGTCGACACTCGCAAACCGAACAGGGGCCAGTGTTTGACGGCAGACATGGCTGCAGTGAATCGGGTCGGCAGTCGCTGGGCAAGCCTTTTTCAACTCGTTGCATTTGCAACTTGTTGGGTGCTTGTAAATGATGCGCGAACGCTGTTCGATGTGCAACGCGTAACGCTCCGTTAACCGAGGAGAAGTAAGGAAAATGACAAAAGCAGAATTGATTGATGCAGTGTCGAGCAAGGCGGGTGTGAGCAAGGCTGACGCCGAGCGCACAGTCGGCGCCTTCTTCGATCAGGTGATTACGACGACGAAGAAGGGCGACAAGGTTGCATGGCCGGGCTTCGGCTCGTTCAGCACTGGCAAGCGCGCCGCTCGCGTTGGTCGCAATCCGCAAACAGGCGCCGAAGTGAAGATCAAGGCTTCGACGACGATGAAGTTCACGGCGAGCTCCACGCTCAAGGCCGCACTCAACCCAGCCAAGAAGAAGTAACAGGAAGAACCGAGAAAGGAAGAGAACGTGGCAGCAACAAAGAAAGCCCCGGCAAAGAAGGCAGCTCCCGCAAAGGCAGCTCCCGCGAAGAAGGCTGCGCCAGCCAAGAAGGCCGCTCCGGCCAAGAAGGCTGCGCCAGCGAAGAAGGCGGCTCCGGCAAAGAAGGCAGCACCTGCAAAGAAGGCTGCGCCGGCGAAGAAGGCAGCACCTGCAAAGAAGGCTGCGCCAGCGAAGAAGGCCGCTCCGGCCAAGAAGGCTGCGCCCGCGAAGAAGGCAGCACCTGCAAAGAAGGCTGCTCCGGCGAAGAAGGCCGCTCCGGCCAAGAAGGCCGCTCCGGCCAAGAAGGCCGCTGCAAAGAAGAAGTAACTACCAACCGAATCGGTTTGGAGCGTCAGGAGCGGGGGGCTGCGGCCTCCCGCTCTTGCGTTTTCGTCGAGGGCGGCTCGACTTCGCCGCCGTCGCGTCAGACGAGCCCGAGGCCGGTTGGTACGTCCTCGTAGTCGACGGTCCACAGCCGAGTCGAGTCGTCGCCGCCGGCCGAGTAGCACCGCCAACCCAGCAGCTGTTGGGCGCGAGATGGCAAGGCGGACACGACGTCCCAATGGGCGGCCAGCGGTGTTGCCTCTTCCGGTGTCAGCCACCCGAGGACGTACGACAGGTGACAGCCGAATCGCCACTGATCCGACGTCACGTTGGCCCCTGCGCCATGCAAGGCGCGCCCGGTGTAGATCATGCCGCTGCCCGCCGTCATCACCGCTTCAGTGACTTCGTCCGGGTGTGGTCGCCGCGAGAAGTCGGTCCATCGATTGCTCCCGGGGACCACGCACGTGGCTCCGACGTCTGCCGTGAAGTCGGTGATCGCGAACATGCAGCTGACCGTCACCTCGTAACCGTCAGGGCGGTTCATCGTGCGCCAGTTGTCCGCATCCCGGTGCAGGACCTGGGCGGCCTCGCCCGGGCCGATGATCATCATCTGGCCTGTGTTCATCCAGTAGCTCGAACAGCTCGGCAGGAGCAGCTCGTCGGCAACGGCGAGCAGGATCGGGTCGAGCAGCATCTCCACGAACGCGTTGCTGCGCGTTGCGAGTCTGGTGAACCGCTTGGTCGTGTCTCCCCAGAAGTTCTGAACCGTTGCGTCACCCGATCGCGTCCCGGTGCCGAACGTCGACGCAGCGCGTTCCATGTCGGTGCGGAAGCGGTCGAGCACATCGGCGTTCAGGATGTCATCGATGATCACCGCGCCATCGACCGAGAGCGTCTCGATGACCGACGCGATCGGCGCCGTCGTCGAGAGATGTCGTAGCTGCAGTTGGTCGTTGCTCGTCACCATGATGGTCGTCTCGTTCTCTCGGCAGTTCCGCTACAGGTCGGTGATCAGTGTGAACAGCTCGCCCGCCGCATAACCGTGTGACGCACCCAGCTCGGCGAGGCGGTTGGTGATCCGTGTGCGAAATGCCGTGAGCTGATCATCGGAGGTCGCGTGCATCGTGCTCTCGAACTGTGAGGCGTGCGCTTCGAGGGCGTCGAGCTTCGCCGTGACGAACTCGCTGACGTCTTCGATGTGGTCCGCCGCGTCGGCCTCCCACAGCAGCATGGCGTCTGGCCGGTGGTGGGCGATCCCGTGCTCGCGGAAGAAGTGCGGATCACGCGCCGCGACGACACCATCGCACGCGAGCCAGCCGGCGTGGCGGTGGTCGGGGTGCAGTCGATAGCGCTTCCACGGATCATGGGCGAGCACCACGTTCGGCCTGACGGATCGAATGCAGCGGGCGACCTCGCCGCGCAAGGCGAGCGACGTCTCCAGTTCTCCGTCGACCTGACCGAGGAACGTGACCGTGCCGCGGTCTCCGACCAGACGCCGGGCAGCTTCGCGTTGTTCGGCCTGGCGCGTGACGATCAGCGCCGGGATGTCGGCGTCGGGGTTCCATGTCCCCTTCGAGCCGTCGGTGAGGATGAGGTGGTGGACGACACATCCGTCGGCTGCCCACTTCGCCAACGTCGCGCCGGCGCCGAACTCGACGTCGTCCGGGTGAGCACCGATGGCGAGTGCGCTCGCCGGTGTGGCGAGGTTGGTCGTCCAGACCGGCGCGGCTACGGACGGCTGGCCGGGTTCGTTCGCAGCCATGAGGGCAACGCCTTTGCGATGAGGGGATGGACGAGATCCTCGGGGGTGTCGATGTCGAGTGCCAACTGGGTGTCGCGCTGCACGCGAACGGGGACGCCGAGCGTGAGCGCGTGGGCGAGGTGTCGGTGGAACGATTGCGAACCGTACGCCGGCTGGAACCCGCACCCCGTCGGCAGCGAGATCACGTTGGTGCCGTCCGATCGGGTGTCGGGCACCAGCACGATGCCGCCGATCATGACGATGTTCGTCAGGGGCGAGGGCGCCGGAAGATCACTGTGCGAAACGACCACGTGCTCGATGCCGGCAGCGGCAAGTGCGGCGATGCCATCGTGCACGGCGGCGTTCAGACCCATGCCGGGGCGCCACAGCACGGTCGCCCCCTTGGCCTCGGCCCACTCGGCCACGGCATCGTCGTCGCACGCGACGAAAACCGGGAGTGGGGCCGCGGCTGCGATCACCCGGTCAGCTGTCCACTGGGCGAGGCGGATGCGGTCGGCCGCCGACACCACGCCGGCGAGCCGGGCCTTGGCCTGCCGGAAGTCCTTGACCGGAATGAGCACGGCAGCGTCCACGAAGGCACAGGCTACGGGCCGCGGGGGCCGAAGGGAATCGTCGTAGGCTGCAGCCCATGGCTCGGCAGGCGACCGTCACGGTGCTCGACGCGAAGTACGACGGGCATCTGCGCGAGGCCTGGCGCACCTACGGCGACCCGCGCACCATCAGCACGGTCGTCGAAGTCAGCGCCAAGGTGTCGACCAATCGCGTCTACCGTTTGGCGCTCGACGATCGGTCGAGCGTGATCGCCAAGGTGTCGTCGTACGGGTCGTACTTCTTGTTTCGCGAGGACCACGACCGGATCCACCGCACACGCGAGTTGTTGCAGACGACGCGGTGGGCCGGGCTGCTCGCAGACGTGCTGACCGAGCGCGGGCCGGCGCCGGCAGGGCAGCACCAGCGCGTGTTCACCTACTACGACGGCGAACTGTGGACGGCGTTCTATCAGGACGTCCCGCAGGGCCACCCGCTGCCGCGAGTGCTGTCCGATGGACAGGTCGCCGATCTCGG
Source organism: Acidimicrobiales bacterium (assembly GCA_038227995.1). Classification (GTDB taxonomy): domain Bacteria; phylum Actinomycetota; class Acidimicrobiia; order Acidimicrobiales; family Ilumatobacteraceae; genus WLMZ01. Next base: position 147,077 of record JBBRPP010000008.1, on the reverse strand, counting down.
CGAGGAGATGGGTCTGCTCCACCGTGATTGTGCTGACGCTGCACGCCGCATCCCGCTGTCGTCGAAGTCGATCAAGTCCGACGCGATCCACCTACTGGAGCTGCTCTCCGACAAGCACGCATCGCTGAAGTTCCACTACGACTCGGCGCAGAAGCAGTTCCTCCGCAGCCAGTGCCACGAGTTCCTCGAACAGCTCGACCGATTCGGGTACGACGACTGGACCAAGATCCCCGTCCTCATCGATTGGAACCTCGGCAACTTCTCGGTGTCGATGGCCAAGCAGCAAGTGCGCCTCTTCAGCCGGTGGGACTACGACTGGTTCCGCATCGAGCCACGTCTGCTCGACTTCTACTTCCTGTCGCGGGTCGCGAGTGCGACCGGCGACCGAACGGTGTTCTCGTACTCGCCGCACACGTTGCTCGAGGCTCGGTTCAAGCACCTGCTCGCTGCTTACCACCGCATCTTCCCGCTCAACGAGAACGAGATCCTCTTCCTGCGTGAGGTGTACCGGTTCTTCATCCTCAACTACGTCGTACGCGAGGGTGACAACTTCTTCCAGCCCGAGTATTGGCACCGCCTGCAACAGGAAGCGGTTTCGTTGTGCCTTCCGGCTGCAGAGCGTCTCGATCTCCGCCCGTTGCTCGCGATCCTCGACTGATGTCTCGCGGCGTGCACTCGGAAGCGCCGTGACGCTGCGGATCACCACGCGGCTCGGTCATCCGACATTCGTCGACCTGCCGTGGGAGACCTCGCTCGTCGAGTGGGACGACCCGCGCCTCGTCACGCCGGTCGAGGGTCTGCACCGCCACATCGTCAAGTTCATCGCCTACGGCGGTGCGTTGTACGCGATCAAGGAACTGCCCGGCGAACTGGCCCAGACCGAGTATCGGCTGCTCCGCGAACTCGACGAACGAAACGTGCCGGTGGTCGAGGCCGTCGGCATCATCACCGGCCGCGTCGACGACGACGGTGAGGTGCTCGATTCGGCGCTCATCACCCGCCACCTCGACTACTCGCTGCCGTACCGAGCACTGTTCCAGCGCGGCTCGCGCCAGGAGTTGTGGCCGTCCCTGCTCGACTCTCTCGCGCTGTTGCTCGTGCGCGTGCACCTGGCCGGGTTCTTCTGGGGCGACTGCTCGCTGTCGAATGCGCTGTTCCTTCGCGATGCGGGTGCGCTTGCGGCCACGTTGGTCGATGCCGAGACGGGCGAGCTGCACGACCTGATCTCCGATGGTCAACGAGCGCATGATCTGATGCTGGCCGAGACCAACGTGGCCGGTGAACTGCTCGACATCGCGACGGGTGGCGGATGGGACGACGACGTCGACCCGGGTGCGGTGGGCGAGGACCTCATCCGCCGCTACGAAGGACTGTGGGCGGAGCTGACCAACGAACAGGTCGTCAAGGCCAACGATCCGCACGCGATCGAGGCACGCGTGCGTCGGCTCAACGACCTCGGCTTCGACGTCAGCGAGATCACGATCGAAGGCGCAGACGACGAAGCGATACTGCGCTGGCAGACGGCGGTGGTCGAGCCCGGCCACCACCATCGCGAACTGCAGGCGCTCACCGGACTCGACGTGCAGGAGAACCAGGCTCGTCGCCTGTTGAACGACATCCGCAGCTTTCGCGCGTACCTCGAACGGGCAGCACAGGCCGCCGGACAGCGTGGCGTCTTCACCGATCACCTCGCGGCGATGCGATGGTTCAGCGAGGCGTTCACGCCGACCATTTCCGGCATTCCCGAAGATGCCCGCCGCAAGCTCGAACCCGCCGAGCACTTCCACCTGATCCTCGAACACAGATGGCTGATGTCCGAGCGTGAGGGCCGCGAGGTGTCGACGGAAGAAGCCCGCGATGACTACGTGCGCACGGTGCTGACCCAGTTCCCCGACGAACGTCAACTCGTCGTCACCGAGCCCCTGCTGCTCGGCGACGACGGCTTGCTCTGAGTCGTTCGGTTCGTTCCGTCGGCTCGGCGTACGCTGACGCGATGACGATCAACGTCGCGGTCATCGGGGCCGGCTCATGGGGGACAACGGTCGCCGCACTGGCAGCCGAGAACACGCCGACGGTGCTCTGGTCGCGCCGCGAGGGCCTGGCGGAATCGATCAATCGTGACCACGTGAACCCGGACTACCTGCCGACGTTCACGTTGCCGGTGGCGCTGCGAGCGACGTCGAGTCTGGCCGACGCTGTCAGCACGGCGGATGTGCTCGTGATGGCGGTTCCGTCGCACGGATATCGCGAGGTCGCAGCGGAAGCGGCGCCCTTCCTGCGCCCGTGGGTGCCGATCGTCAGCCTCAGCAAAGGTGTCGAACGCAGCTCGCTCAAACGGATGAGCGAGGTGACCGCCGATGAGATGCCCGGCCACCCGGTCGCGGTCCTGACCGGACCCAACCTCGCCAAGGAGATCCTGGCCGGACAGCCGGCCGCCAGCGTCGTGGCGATCAACGACGAGACCATCGCCAGTGAGCTGCAGCGCATCTTCAGTGGGCCCAGCCTGCGGATCTACACCAACCCCGATGTCGTCGGCTGTGAGGTGAGCGGCGTGGTCAAGAACATCATCGCCATCGCGTCCGGGATGGCCGAGGGCATGGGCTACGGCGACAACACGCGGGCCACGATCATCACGCGCGGGCTGGCCGAGATGACCCGGCTGGGGCTGGCGCTCGGCGGGCAGGCGGGTACGTTCGCCGGTCTGGCCGGGATGGGCGACCTGATCGCGACGTGCTCGTCGAAGCAGAGCCGCAACAACACGGTTGGTATGCAACTTGGTCGAGGAGTGGCAATCGGGGAGATCCTGTCGAGCATGAACATGGTCGCGGAAGGCGTCAAGAGTTCGCCCCCGGTGTTGGAGCTCGCCCGACGGTACGGTGTGGAGATGCCGATCACCGAACAAGTCGTGGCTGTGTGCCACAAGGGTCGCAGCGCGTCGGATGCGCTGTGGTCCCTGATGCAACGCTCGACGAAGTCCGAGATCGGCTGACCTCATGACGACGATCGGTGTCCTGGGTGGTCGTTGGCGCGCCACTGTTTCCGGTGCCGGCTCGATCGAGCCATGGGACGGCAGCCCGGTGCTCGACTGGTTCGTCGCCGCCGACGACCGCTGGCACGTTCCCACGCAAGAGCCAACGGTGCGGCAGCGGCGCATCGATGGCGCGCCCGTGCTGGAGACTCGGCTGAAGGTTCCCAGCGGCGATGCGATCCACCGGGTGTGGTGTGTTGCCGATCACGGTGGGATGACCGTGATCGAGATCGAGAACGACTCGACGTTGCCGTTCGCTGTCGCGTTCAGTCGTCGCGACCTGTTGTCTGCGCGGCCCGCCACGAACGTTCCGATCCAGGGCATCACGCTGCCCGACGATGCCGTCGTCTTTCCGGTGGGACATCGCTCCACTGTGCAGTTCGCGTTGCGGCACACGGCACCTGCGGCCGGCTCGCTGCCCAGCGACATTCCGACGGCGATGCAAGTCGCGCGCGGTTGGACGACGGTGATCGATCGTGGTGGACGGATACTGGTCCCCGACATCGCGGTGGTCGACGAGCTCGCTCGGCTGCGTGGCGAACTCGTTCTCAACGGTCCGATCGACCCCGACGAGGACGCTGTCGGCTTCCTGCTCGATGTCGGCGCACTGGTGCGTCTCGGCGAGCGTGCCGAACCATGGGTCTCCGACGTTGCCGATGCGGCCGGTCTCGTCGCCCGCCGACCTCATGCGTGGGACGGCGCCGCCGCGCTCGACGCCGCGGCGGCAGTACTCGTTGCCGCGGGCGAAAAGCGCGCGGTAGGAGACGTCGTTCGGTTGCGGCCGGCCGAGTCGGCGCCACTGCCCACCGATGCACCACTGAACCGGGCACTCGCATGGTCGGAACTTCGGCTGGCGCGCGCTGTCGGTGGCGGCACGGCCGAGCTGTTGGGTGCAGGCATGCCGACGTCGTGGCTCGGCGCCAACTTCGAGGTGTACGACTTGCCGATCGGGCCATCGACAAGGGTGTCGTACGCAGTTCGCTGGCACGGTGATCGGCCGGCGGTGTTGTGGGAGACCACCGGCCCCGTGGTGCCGCTCTCAGCGCCGTCGGTGGCGCCCGATTGGTCGACGGCCGAACCGAAGGGTGAGGCCTTGTGGCCGGCCCCGGTGGGTGCTGCGTCCGGCTCGATCACGGGTACGGACATCTCCTTCAGCTGATGTGTGATTCGCTGGTGGCTCTGACGTCGGTGACCGCTGATGGCGTGACGCTGTTCGCCAAGAACAGCGATCGGCCACCAACGGAAACGCAACAGATCGAGTGGCTGGAACCGCGGCGTGAGGACACGACGTCCGTCACCCACATCACGATCGCAGGTTTCGGAGGTTCGACCCTGCGGTCGATCATCTCCCGCCCGCGGTGGTGTTGGGGCGCCGAGCACGGCGTCAACGAAGCGGGTGTCGCGATCGGGAACCACACGATCTACACGACGCTCGATCCCCGACCGTTCCCCGACGCTCTGATCGGTATGGACCTCGTTCGGCTGGGACTCGAGCGAGCCGAGTCTGCCGCTGGGGCCGTCACGGTGATCACCGATCTTCTCGAGCGATACGGACAGGGCGGAACCGGTCACGACATCGCGATCGTCGGAAAGCGCCGTCCCTACTGGTCGAGTTTTCTCATCGCCGACCCGTCCGATGCGTGGGCGTTGGAGACCAGTGGCACCGCGTGGGCCGCGGAGCAGGTCACGGCGACGGCCGCGCTGTCCAACCGAACGTGCATCGCACGCTTCGACGCGGCAAATCGTCATCCGGCGCAACCCGTCGAGCGGCTGATCGACCCGCGGCTCGATGCCTCGCGGGCCGTGCTCGATCGGCGCCCGGTCTCCCGATCCTCACTCGCCGAGCACCTGCGATCGCACGACTCGTGCATCGAGCCGGGGTGGAGCGTGTGCATGCACGTCGGCGACGAGGAGGCGACCACCGCATCGATGATCGCCGAACTCCCGATCGGGCGGCCACCGATCGCCTGGATGCTCACCGGCAGCCCGTGCCGGAACGAGTACGTGCCGCACCCGTTCGACGACTGACGAACGTCAACCATATTGTCGAACCAGATCGAACGAACCATGTCGGTGCAGAGTGTGCCCATGATTCGCGAGCGTTCCGGGTTCGAACTGCCACTGTTGATGATCGGGGCGTTCCGGTCGTTGATCGACGAGTTGCACGCCGAGCTGGCAGACGCAGGCCATCCCGGCGTTCGTCCGGTGCACGGCTTCGCGCTCCAAGCCGTCGGCGCGGATGGCGTGACGGTCTCCGAGCTCGGACGACGGCTGGAGGTCTCCAAGCAGGCCGCGGCCAAGACCGTGGCGGTGTTGGAAGGTCTCGGTTACGTCGCCCGCGAGCCGCATGAGCGAGATGCACGGTCACTGGTCGTGCGCCGCACGGTTCGCGGGACCGAGATGCTGCATCTCAGCTCGTTGATCTTCGCCCGTCAGCGCGCCGGTCTGCGCCGTCGATTCGGCGCAGCGCGCCTGGCCCAGATGGAGGACGATCTGGCCGACATCAGCGGCCGCGAGCCGAGTGCGCGCCGGCTGGCAGGGATCCAGGGCTGGTTCGGATGAGCCGTGTGCCGCAGCATGCCGAAGGTCGTGGCGAAAGTCGCATCGACCGGCGAGTGCGCTCGCACTAGCTTTCCCCTGTGACCATCGTTCGAACGCTCGACGAACTCGATGCGCTGTACGGCGCGCCGGTGACGAGTTCGATCACGAAAGAAGTCGATCATCTGATCGAACTCCACCGGGCGTACGTCGAGGCGTCGCCGTTCGTCGTCGTTGCAACCTCCGGTCCCGGCGGGCTCGATTGTTCGCCGCGAGGCGACCCGGCTGGCTTCGTCCGCGTCGTCGACGAGCGCACGCTGATGATGCCCGATCGCCGCGGCAACAACCGTCTCGACACGTTGCGCAACCTGGTCGTCGATCCGCGGATCGGTCTGCTGTTCCTGGTGCCCGGAATCGGTGTCACGCTTCGAGTCAACGGAACCGCCGAGATCTCCACCGACCTGGCTCTGCGGGAAAGCTTCACGATGGGCGAGAAGTTGCCGGCAACGGTGATCGTGGTGACCACGACCTCGGTGTACACGCAGTGCCCGAAGGCGCTCATCCGGTCGCACCTGTGGGATCCGTCTCTGTACCGCGATGCGTCCGAGTTGCCGACGGTCGGCGACATCATGGCCGTCATCACCGCCGGCGAGTTCGACGGCAAGGCCTACGACGACGCCTACCCGGAGCGGATCCGCCAGACCATCTACTGACCGGCCGACGCGTCAGGTGGCCGCACGTCGGGTCAGCACGACCTGGACCGCTTCGACGGCTCGCTGAGTGGCGGAGTGTGCCGTGAGGTCGCGGGCCGCGTTGATCACAGCGTCGTGCTCGGCTCGATCGACCGCCGTCGGATGTCTGAACCGCCACATGGCCACTCGCTCGGCGATCACCGGTTTGTCGTCGTCCGGCGCGATGCCTGCGGCGGTGAAGACTCGGCAGTCGTAGGTGCGACACGTGCGCGGCCGGTGGGCGTAGATCGAACACGCGCCGTCGACGAGCATCGGACAGTGGCCGCGTTGGTCGTATCCCATCAGCACGTGGCCGCGCGGCATGCGCGGTGCGGGGAACAACAGCGCGGCGGGGATGTGCGCCAACGCATCGGTCTCATCCGGGCCGATGTGGATGAACTGAGACGAGGTACAACAACCTGTGCAGGTTCCACACGGCACATCGGACGACGTGGTGCCTGCGATCGCTGCAGCGATCTCGTCGAGCCAGGTCGAGAAGGCGCCCGCGTCGAGCGCCTCGGACGCCTCTTCCATTGGTTCGTCTTCGGGCTGCGTCACAGCGCGTCGGCCAGCACCGGTTCGAGGATCACCTCGTCGCCGGTGACGATCCGCCCCGGCTCGAGCACCGTTGCGTAAACGCGGCTGACCGGCCCGCGGTCCCTGTTCATCCGTTGGAAATCACCGCCGACGAAGAACGCCGCGTTCGTGGCGCACGGCTCGGCGTACGCCTGGACGAGTGCGAGGACTCCGCCGATGCGCAGCCGGACGCCCGGACGGATCTGGCTCCAGTCGAGACCGGCAACCGTGATGTTCTCGCCGACCGATCCGCGGTTGATCGGATGGCCTTCGGCGCGCAACTGGTCGATCACTTCGTCGGCGTAGAGGCACAACGCCTGCCACGGCCGACCGTGGTGTACCCGAGTGCGCTGGACATCGCCGACGACGCCGCGGTAGTCGATATCGGCGGACGCGATCGGCAACTTGGGAACTCCACCGCCAGACGCGCTGAGCTGCGTCACCCGGCCCAACGCCGTGACCGGCAGTTGGCCGTCGGCGCGCAGGGCGGAAGTCGCTTCGCCCAGCGTCGTCCACACGTCGTCGAGCAGGGCGGCCAAATCGGGGGAGTCGCCGAGTGTCTTCGACGCCGTCGTCCCGAGCTCGACCAGGCTCACGTTGGGGCCGACATCGAGCGCACCGGCGAGGCGGGTACGCAGCGCCTCACCCAACGCTGCGGCACTCGCGCTGCTGCGGCCCTCCATCATCGATTCCCACAGCCCGCCCAGGTTGCCGAACGTGCGCAACGCGTCGGTCGTGGTGAACGAGTAGGGCCCGAGCGTGATCATGGCCTCCACCGTAGGCTGTGCCGCGTGACAGATCTCGACAGTTTGCGCCTCACCGAGTGGACATCGTGCGGGGGATGCGCAGCCAAATGGGGTGCGTCGCTGCTCAGCAGTTTGGTGCAGGACTTCCCGACGGCGAACGATCCGGCGTTGCTGGTCGGGTTGGCCCCGTTCGACGACGCCGCCGTGTACCGGATCAGTGACGACCTGGCGATGGTGAGCACCACCGACTTCTTCCCGCCGCTCGTCGACCATCCATCCGATTTCGGCGCCATCGCCGCGGCCAACGCCTGCAGCGATGTGTTCGCGATGGGCGGGCGGGTCACGGTTGCGGTCAACATCGCAGCGTTTCCTGAGCACTTCCCGCGCGAGGCGATCGTGGCCATCTTCGAGGCTGCGGCGGCAGTGGTTGCCGAAGCCGGCGGTTCGATCGCCGGTGGGCACACGATTCGCAACCCCGAGCCTATTTTCGGACTCGCGGTGCAGGGGCTGGTTCACCCCGACCGCATCTTCCGCAAGGAGGGCGCGCTCACCGGCGATGTGCTGATGCTGTCGAAACCACTCGGCACGGCGGTCGCGTTGGCCGGCGGGTCAGCGGACGACAAGGCGATCGCGATCGCCGGCATGCGCCGGTTGAACCGTGCTGCATCGGAAGCGCTGCAGGCGCTCGGCGGTGCGGTGCATGCCGTCACCGACGTCACCGGCTACGGGTTGTTCGGACACGCGTGGGACATGGCCGAGCGAGCGGGCGCGGTGTTCTCGTTCCGGCACGCGCTGCTGCCGCTGTACCCCGGCGTGGCCGACGCGCTCGACCGCGGTGTTCGAACCGGAGGCGATCCGCGCAATCGTGAACACGTCGAGCAACACGTGACCGTCATGCCATCCGTGACGGCCGCGCAGGCCGCGATCGGCTACGACCCGCAGACGTCGGGCGGGCTGCTGGCCGCAGTCGACGCCGGAGCGGTGGCGGCGCTCGAGGCCGCCGGTTTCGTGACGATCGGCACAGTCGTCGAGGGCCGGCCCCAGATCGTGCTCGAATAGCAGCGATGGCGCCGCGCCCCAAGACCGGTCAGCACAGCAAGCCCCCGTCGCGCTCGGTCGAGCGCGATCTCTGGGATGCCGGTCACGACATCGTGGTCGGCATCGACGAGGTCGGCCGCGGTTCGTGGGCCGGTCCGCTGATGGTGGGAGTTGCCGTGTTGCCGCGCGACAAGCGGGTCAACGGAGTGCGCGACTCGAAGATGCTCACCGAAGCCAATCGCGAAGCCATTTTCGACAAGGTTGCAGGATGGTGCGAAGCGTGGGCGGTTGGCGGCGCGAGTCACGACGAATGCGATGAGTTGGGCATGGCCGATGCTCAGCGGCTGGCCACTCGGCGTGCCCTCGAAGCGCTCGGGCTGACCGCCGACGCGGCCGTCGTCGATGGCAAGTGGAACTTCGTCAGCCCGCACGTGCGCACGGTCCAGATGATGGTGAAGGCCGACGCCAAATGCCTGTCGGTGGCGGCCGCTTCCATCCTCGCCAAGGTGACTCGCGATCGGATCATGCGCGACATGGCAGACAGCTACCCGCACTGGCACTTCGACACCAACAAGGGATACCCGTGCCCGCTGCATCGCACCGCTCTGCAGGGCTACGGACCGTCGGCGATTCACCGCCAGTCATGGGTGTTCATGGACAACTATGTTCCGTGGCCCGGCATGCGCCTGATCCGACCCGAGCAACCGACGTTGTTCTGAACCATGACTGATCTCGATGTGGTGGTGATCGGCGGTGGGCTCGCGGGCCTGGCGGCTGCCGCGGATCTGGTTGCAGCCGGTCGTGAGGTCACGGTGCTGGAGGCTCGTGATCGCGTCGGCGGTCGGGTGTGGAGTCACCACTTCGCCAACGGCCAGTGGTGCGAGCGCGGTGCGGAGTTCATCGACACCAACCATCCCGAGGTGATCGCTCTCGCGGCCGACCTGGGCGTCACCCTCAGCGATGTCTCGTCCGGCCACGATCCATGGAAGCGGGTGCTCGACGTCGGTGGACGGGCGCTCCCGTTCGCGTTCCACCATTCGCTGGCCGACGAGCTGAAGCGGTGGGAGGACGCGATCGGTGCACTTGCCGCGACCATCGATCCTGATGATCCGACGAGTGCTCCCGGGGCATCGACACTCGACGAGCTGCCGCTGAGCGAGCTCATCGCCGACCTCGGGCTCAGTGTCCACGCACGGGTCGCCATTGGGCGCGAGGTGCGAACCGAGTTCATGCTCGGGCCGGACGAGATCTCACAGTTGATGGCGGGGTGGATGACCGCACTGCATCGCCAGTCGGTGGGCGGTCGCGAGGCCTACCGGATCGAAGGCGGCAACGACAGGCTGGCCACCGGGCTGGCGGCCCGTTTGGGTGACCGCGTGCAGCTGTCGGCGCCGGTCGCGACCATCGACCCGGATGCCGGTCTGGTCACGATGCTCAGTGGCGAGACGTTGCGGGCCGACCATGTGATCGCGGCGGTGCCGCTGCCGGTTCTCGGCCGGTTGTGGTACGACATGCCGCTGGAACTCGCCCGGGTCGGCTACGGAATCGGTGGCAAGATCAGCATCCAGGCCGAACGGCGGGTGTGGAACGACTACGGACTCGACGGCTCGGTCGACACCGAGCGGGCGTGGGGCCAGATGTGGGAGACCAGTGACGCGATGCCCGGTGACTCGGGTGTGTTGACCGTGCTGCTGTCGTCGCACGATGGTGCAGCGCTGGTGTCGTTGGACGCGACGATGGATCGAGTGGTCGACGAGGCCGATCGTTTCTTCCCGGGCTTCAAAGGCCTGGCCGGCGAACGGGTACAGACCGACTGGACCAACGACCCGTACAGCCTTGGCTGCTACGCGACCTTCGGGCCCGGCCAGTTGATCGATGCGTGGCCGTTCCTGCGACGGACCTACGGCCGTCTGTCCCTTGCAGGCGAGCACACCGACGGCTTCGCCGGCTTCATGGAGGGTGCGCTCCGCAGCGGCCACCGCGTCGCGAGCGCGATCCTGGCCGGCTGATCGACGTCTTGCCCGCGGCCGATGCTGCGCACGAATGGTCGGTGAACGATGGACGGTCTTTCGGGTGTCGATCGGGTGGAGCGACGACCAGATCGACACCCGAGCTCGGTCACCGATTCAACGCGGGACCCACACCACACCTTGGTTCTGTCCCCGTCGGCGCTTCGAGAACGTCTTGATCAACGCGAAGACGGCCACCGCGAGTGCGCCGACCCCGCCGAAGACCAGGCCGATGCCTCCGAAGATGTCCACCGAACCCGGTGACACGATGAAGTCGACGCCGCCGAGGATGCCCTGATCGCACCGGATCGCGACCTTGCCCTCTGGCGCATCGAACGAGCCGATCGACGAAACGCTGCCCACGGTGCTGGCCGTCGACTGGCGGCTGCCGGTGATCGATGCCGTGGTGCCGTCGGCGAAGCGGATCGAGCAGGCGGTGTCGGAGATGACGGATTCGCGCAGGTTGCTGTCGCTGGAATGGATGATCACGTAGACGGTGTACCTTTGGGCCTTCGTCGCGACGAACTGGACAGTCGTCAACTCCCCGTTCGTCGGCCCGCGGGCCACGGCGTGGTCGACGACGGCGTTGTTCGCACGCACGAGATCGACGATGCCGTACGTGATCAAACCGACGCCGGCGAGCACCGCGACGATGAAGATCGCCAGCCAGACCGGGCGGGGTCCGCGGCGCGGCGGTTGTTGCGGAACGAAACCACCGGCACCCATCGCCGCGAAATCGATCGGCGTGCTGCCGGGACGCGGTGCCTCGGGGAACTGTGGTGCCAGAGGGAACTGGGGGATTGGCGGCGGCGTCGGATACCCGCCCGGAGGTGGGGGAGGCATCGGCGGCGGCGGCGGTGGTGGTGCGCCGCGACCATCGTTCACCGTGGGATCCATCGACACAACGTAACCGGATGTCGAGTTGGGACCGAGGAACCCACCAATCCGCGAATCGGGATCAGCGTCCCCGCCAGGGCTTCAGCCGAGGCGGCTGAGGGCTTCGCTGAGATCGGCGATCAGGTCGGCGGCGGACTCGATGCCGACCGACAGCCGCACCAGTGAATCGGGCACCTGCAGCGGTGAACCAGCGGCCGAGGCGTGAGTCATCTTGCCGGGGTGTTCGATCAGGCTCTCGACCGCGCCCAGCGATTCGGCCAGGGTGAACACCTGTGTGTAGCGGACGACCTCGAGTGCTGCGTCTTCGCCGCTGCGGCCGTTGCGGGCCTTGAGGGTGAAGCTGACCATGCCACCAAAGTCGCGCATCTGCTTCGCCGCCGCGGCGTGTCCGGGGTGATCGGGCAACTGCGGATACAGCACGCGATCGACGGCTGGATGGCCGAGCAGCAGATCGACAACCGCGCGAGCGTTGGCGCAGTGGCGATCCATGCGCAGCGCGAGCGTCTTCACACCGCGCAGCACGAGGTAGCAGTCGAACGGCGCCGGGATCGCGCCGGCCGCGTTCTGGGTGAAGCGGATGCGGTCGGCGAGCGTCGCATCGTTCAGCGCCAGGAAGCCACCGACGACGTCGCTGTGACCCCCGAGGTACTTCGTCGCCGAGTGCACGACGACGTCGGCGCCGAGGTCGAGCGGCTGCTGCAGGTATGGCGTTGCAAACGTGTTGTCGACGACGACGAGCGCGCCGCGCGCGTGTGCGAGCGCGGCAACGGCCTCGATGTCGATGCACGTCAGCAACGGGTTGGTCGGCGTCTCCAACCAGACCAGACGGGTGTCGGCCGGCCAGTTGGCGGCCAGGCTGTCGATGTCGGTGAGGTCGACCGCGCTCCATGGGAAACCGAGCGGCTCCCACACTTTGGAGATCAGGCGGAACGTGCCGCCGTACGCATCGTTGCCGAGCAGGACTCGGTCGCCCTGCTTCAGCAAGCGCAGCACGTTGTCCTCTGCAGCCAATCCGCTGGCGAAGGCGAAGCCATAGGTGGCGTTCTCGAGCGAGGCAACGCATGCCTCGAGCGCGGCCCGAGTGGGATTTCCGCTGCGCGAATATTCGAAGCCCTTGTGGTTGCCAACGCCGTCCTGGGCGAACGTCGTGCTGAGTGTGATCGGCGTGACCACGGCGCCGCTGGTGGGATCTGGCGCTTGACCGACGTGCACTGCACGAGTCTCGAAGCCCCAACCGGTCTGCTCGTCGAGATCACCCATATGCGGACTCCGATTGCAGGTAGGACAACACGTCCGAGCGTGTCATCACGGACAGCGGGCGACCGCCTCGAAGCACGAGCAACGCGGAGTTGGAGTTGAGCATCTCGACCGCGAGTGCCACCTTCTGGCCGACGCCGATCGTCGGCAGCTTGGGCCCCATCACCGACTGCACTTCCTGATCCATCACCGCTGCGTCGTGGAAGATGGCGTCCATCAGTTCGAGCTCGTCGACCGCGCCGGACACCTCGGCGTTGGCGAAGGGCGGGGTGTTCTTGCACACCGGCAACTGGCTGACCTCGTGCTTGCGCATCAGGTCGATGGTCTCGCGGACGGTGTGGGTCGGGTTGACATAGAGCAGCTCCGGTGTTTTGCCGCGACTGCCCAGCATCGCGCCGACGCACTCGTCACACTCCTGCAGGAATCCGAAGTTCGCCATCCAGTTGTCGTCGAAGATGCGCGAGAGATAGCCACGGCCAGAGTCCGGATTGAGCACGACGATGATGTCGGTCGGCCGCGCTGCCTTGGCGACGCGGATCGCTGCCGCCACGGCCATGCCGCCGCTGCCGCCGATGAGGATGCCTTCCTCGCGGCTGACCCGACGGGCGGTGAGGAAGCTCTCCTCGTCGCTGATCGGGATCACCTCGTCGTACAGGTCGGCGTCCCATGCGGCAGGGAAGAAGTCCTCACCGACACCTTCGACCAAGTACGGACGACCGGTGCCGCCGCTGAACACCGAACCTTCTGGGTCGGCGGCGATGAACTTGATCGCAGGATTCTTGGACTTGAGGAAGCGCGCGGTGCCGGTGAGCGTGCCGCAGGTTCCGGCGCCGGCCACGAAGTGGGTGATGCGCCCACCCGTCTGCTCCCACAGCTCTGGCCCGGTGGTGTTGTAGTGCGCCAGTGGGTTGTTCGGGTTGCCGTACTGGTTGGGCCGGAAGGCCTGCAGTTCGTTGGTGAGGCGCTCGGCGACCTTGTAGTAGCTGGTCGGATCTTCGGGCTGAACGGCGACCGGACAGACCACGACCTCGGCTCCGTACGCGCGCAGCAGCGACACCTTTTCGGGCGCGACCTTGTCGGTCATCACGAACACGCAGTGATAGCCACGCTGGGCGGCAACGATCGCCAGCCCGACGCCCGTGTTGCCACTCGTCGGTTCGACGATGGTGCCGCCCGGTTGCAGCAGCCCGTCGCGCTCGGCGGCGAGGATCATCTCCAGCGCCGGCCGATCCTTCGCGGAACCGCCGGGGTTGGTGGTTTCCATCTTCATCGTCAGCACGCTCGGGATGTCTTCGAGCTCGCTGATCCGCTTCAACCGGACGAGCGGCGTGTGCCCGATCAGGTCGATGACGGACTCAGCGATGTTGGTGCCGTGCAGCCGTGAATCGGCTGCGTCGTTTCCCCAGGCCATGGGGCGAAGGGTACAACCGGATCGCGGCGAGCGATACCGTGAGGCCGATGCCCGTCCGTCCAACACCCGATCAGGTGCTGTCGCTGGCGCCCGATTCAGCCGCCGCTGCCGCTGCTGTTCCGGTCGCCGATCCAGCATCGTGGTCGGCCGCCGGGTGCGACGACGGCGCGGTGTGGGGTCAGTACATCGCCACCTCGGCCGAGCCGTATGGAGTGGCCGTCGATCTCTCCGACGACGTGGGCGGGCCCGCCTATCGGTGCAACTGTCCCAGCCGCAAGATCCCGTGCAAGCACGCGCTCGGCCTGCTGCTGCTGCACGCGAATGGCAACGTCGTCGCGGCGAGACGACTGCCGTTCGCCAGCGAGTGGCTGCAACGACGCGCCGCTCGCGCCGGCGCCGCGGCGGATGACGACGCGACAGCCGCCGGCGACGCCATTGCCACGCACGACGGGGGAGAGCAAGCCGACGCCGGTGCGGGACAACTCGGTGGTGGATCGAGAGCCCCGCACCCCGGATTCGGCGAGCACGATCCGGCGCGGGCCAAGCGTCAGCTCGAACGCTCAGAGCGGATGAAGGCGGGTCTGCGCGAGCTGGATCGTTGGCTCGCCGATCGAATCCGCGTCGGCCTGGCCAACCCCGAGTTCGGCGACCTCGCCACCTGGGATCGACTCGCCGCTCGCCTCGTCGACGCGCAGTGCGGCGGCCTCGCCAATCGCGTGAGGCGGGTCGCCACCAAGGTCGGCCAACACCCGCGTTGGCACGAGGACGTGCTCGAGGAGATGGCGCTGTTGCACGCGCTCGCGGCAGGTGCGCAACACACGTCGACGCTGCCGGCCGAACTTGCCGACGGGGTGCATGTCGCGACCGGACTGACCGTCGCCAAGGACGATGTGCTGGCGGGCGTTCCCTCCACGGCACGATGGGTCGTGGCTGGTGAAAGTCGCACGCGCGAGGACCGCATCACTGTGCAACGCACATGGCTCACGACGTCGCCGAGCGATCGTGACAGCGCGCCATCGACGTGGGCGATGCTGTTGACGTTCGGGACGTTCGGCAACGAAGTGACCACCGAGTTCCAGGTCGGAAGCGCGTTCGACGCCGACGTTCATTGGTATCCGGGCGGCATTCCGTTGCGCGCGATCGTCGGCCGATTGCACGGCGAACGCGGGCAGGGCGCGCCTGCGCCGACGTCGATCGCCGGCGGGCTGGAGGCCGTCGGCTGGGCCATCGCCCGCGAACCCTGGCTCGAGCGATACCCGATGTGCGTCGAGGCCGTCCCGTCATCGGCCGGCAGCGGTCGATGGCTGCTGGCCGACGCGACCGGATCGATCCCGATCGCATCGTCGTTCTCGCGGATGGCAGAACTGGTGTGCGTCGCTGGCGGGCGCGAAGTCGTCATCGTCGGCGAGTGGAGCACCGACGGCTTCCTGCCGTTGACCCTCTTCGCCGAACAGCAGGCGGTGCTGCTGTGACCGACATCGCCTCCACCGCGTCCGACGAGTGGACGCAACTCGTCACCGCTGCCGTCCTCGGCACGGATCGACGCCCGTTGCCAGTCGCTGCCGCTGGCTGGGAATCCGTCGTCGTCAGTCCCGACGCCGCGACCGAACTGCTGAATCGCGCGGCCGCGGTGGCGACGGCGCGGCGCGCCGGCGTGCGACCGGGCGCGGTGCCTGCGCGGATGCCTGCGCCACCCGCCGATCCTCGTCCCGTATGCCCGGCCGAGGCCTCCAACGCGCTCGCTCGATTGCTCCGCGGCGAACACGAAGTCTTGCTCGCCGAGTGGTTCGCATGCTGCCAGCAGTCAGGCCACCGTCCACCGCCGCACCTCGTTCCCGCGCTCTTGCTCCGCGGGCGCCGCCAGCCTGCATTCGACATCGTCGCGCGGCGACTGATCGGGCCGCTCGCCGGATGGCTGGCCGATGCGATGCCCGAGCTCGGGATCAAGGTCACGCCGACCGCCCTGCCCGCAGGCACCGAGCCGCTGTTGCCGCCGCGCCCGCCGGTGGACAGCGGCGCGGTGGTGACCGCGATCGTGTCGGCGTTCGCGGATGGCTCAGCGACCTGGGCCGCGGCCCCGCAGCTGCGCGTCGCCGTCGCGGCGATCGACCCCACGTGGTTGCCGGCGCTGGTTCTGGAACTCAATCGGGCCCAATTCCGCGCTCCCACGGAACGCACCCGGGTGGACCTGCTCGGTGTGGCCCAACTGCGTCGCGACATCATCGTGTCACTGCCGCGGTCCGATTCGAACGACGTTGTAGCGTTGCCGCGTGGCTGACAACACTGATCCGGCTACGCCGAGCACACCTGACGACACGGCGCCACCGCCGAGACTGCCACCACGCTCGCTGCCTCGCGCGGCACGGTTGTCGCGCGTTCCACGGCCAGCGGTTCGATCGACTGTCGACACGCCGGTAGAGCCCTCGCCCGTCGAGGCCTCGCCCGTCGAGACCGGGCTGTCGTCCGACGGTCTCCTGCCACTGTGGCCGACGCTTCCGGAGTTGGCCGAGGAGGTCGTCGAACCGATCCCTGCGCCGCCGCTGCCGTTCATCCCGCGGGTTCCGCTGAAGCCGGTCGAACGCCGGACGCCGCTCGAGGCCATCGACCCGATCGACCCGCTCGACCCGATCGACCAGGCTCGGACGGCCAACCCGGTGGCCGAGGACAACTTCCCGATCGCCGACGTGATCCCCGCGTTGCTCGTTCCCGCAGCGGTGGTACCTGTCGAGACTGCGCCGCCGGTCGACATTGCCCCCACCGACACGGCCCCCATGGCCCCTACCGACACAGTGTCGGATGACATGGCGCCGGTCGACCCGACTCCGGTCGAGATCGCGATGGTCGTCGATTCGCCGGTCGTCGATTCGCCGGCCGCAACGATGCCGACGATCGAGACGGCACCACGAGCGGTCGTCCGGATGACGCCGATGACGTCCGTGACGTCCCTGACGCCCGTGACGCCCCTGACGACGACGCCGCCATTGACGCCGAGAACGACGACCCCGATCACGACCACGATCACACCGATGATGCCCGTTCGACCCGCGGCCACCGTCGATCCGGTCGCGGCGATGTCGACCGAGGAGCTGACGGCGACGATCATGCGATCAGCCCCGACGCCAGAGCCTGTACCGGCTTCGGCCGCGCCGGCGACCGCCGCACCGATGATCGAACACGCCGACGGCACGGTCACCCGTGCACCGGCGCGGGTGACGCGGTCCGAGTACGCACCTGCAGAATCCCCACCGCCGCCGACCACCGGCAAGGGCGTGTTCCGCCCCCTCACCGACAAGCTCGCGACACGATCGGTCGCGATGGCGATCATCGGATTGATCTTGTGTTTCTTCCCGCTGTTCTCGCTGCTCGGCTTCGTCGGCGGTGTGATGTCGCTGCGTCGGATTCGACGCAGCGAGGGAACGATTGTCGGCGAAGGCACGGCGCGACTCGCGATCGCCATCGGCTTCTGGGGAGTCGTCATCGGCGCCGTCGCCGACTTCGTCTCCCTGATCAAGCGCTGACGTCCGCCCGTCACCTTGGCGTCACTCGCTGGCGGCCGGGCGGCGCGTGACACCCCCGGTGTACCTTGTCAGCAGTGACGTCAGCGCCAACCATCGACATCCTCCGACCTCATGCCGAAGTCGAATTCGCCCACGAACTCGCTGCCCTCGCGGCTGTCGACACCCGGCCCCGGCCGCCGCAGTGGAAGCTGTCGCCGTGGGCGGTGGTCACGTACCTGATGGGTGGCCCGCTGTCCGACGGCACTGTGATCACACCCAAGTACGTCGGTCAGCGGCGGCTGATGGAAGTCGCCGTGGCAACCCTTGCGACCGACCGGGCACTCCTGTTGCTCGGCCTGCCCGGAACCGCCAAGACATGGGTCAGCGAACACCTCGCTGCCGCGATCAGCGGCGACTCGAGCCTGCTCGTGCAGGGCACTGCCGGCACTGCTGAAGAGTCGGTCCGCTACGGCTGGAACTACGCGAGGTTGTTGGCCGAAGGACCCAGTGCTGCTGCGCTCGTGCCGTCGCCGGTGTACCGGGCAATGGAACACGGCTCGATCGTGCGGATCGAAGAGCTCACGCGTATGCCCAGCGATGTGCAGGATGCGCTCATCACCGTGCTCAGCGAGAAGACGCTGCCGATTCCCGAACTCGGCAGTGAAGTGCAGGCTCGTCCCGGCTTCAATCTGATCGCCACCGCGAACAACCGCGACCGCGGCGTCAACGAGCTGTCCAGCGCGCTCCGCCGCCGGTTCAACACCGTGATCCTGCCCACACCGGCAACCGTCGAGGAAGAGGTTCTCATCGTCACTCAGCGCGTCGCGGCGCTGGCGACGGCCTTGACGTTGCCCGAAGTCGAGACCCCGGCCGACGAGATCCGGCGCGTGGTGACGGTCTTCCGCGAACTGCGGATGGGGCAGAGCGAAGACGGCCGGATCAAGTTCAAGACCCCGTCAGGCACGATGAGCACCGCCGAGGCGATCTCGGTGATGGTGCAGGGCATCGCCATGGCCGCCCATCTCGGCGACGGTTCGCTGCGGTTCGAATCGCTGCTGGGCGACATCGAGTCAACGGTGGTGCGCGACCCCGTCCACGATTCGGTCGTCTGGCGCGAATACATGGATTCGCTCTCGATCCGTTGATGTCCGTGCCAACGACGTCGCCGGCGGGCCACCTGCCGTGACCGCCGATATCCACCTGTACGGCATCCGCCATCATGGCCCGGGTTCGGCGCTGGCCGTCCGCCGGGCACTCGATGCCGACACGCCCGATGTCGTGCTGATCGAAGGTCCGCGCGAAGCCGAAGCGATCGCGACACTCGCTGTCCATCCCGACATGCGTCCGCCGGTCACGATGCTGGGCTACCGAGTCGATCAACCCGAGCGAGCGGTCTTCTACCCGTTCGCCTCGTTCAGCCCGGAATGGGTCGCGCTGCGCTGGGCCGGAGATGCCGACGTGCCGGTGCGCTACATCGATCTCGCCCTTGCGAACACGTTGGCCGACCGGCCGGCCGAACAGCAGCAGGCGTTGCCGGCCGGGCTCGATCGGCCCAGGGACCCGCTCGCCGAACTCGCCTCAGCGGCTGGCTACGACGACACCGAGCGATGGTGGGAAGACGTCGTCGAACATCGCCACGGGGCGTCACCGTTCGCATCGATCGGCGAGGCGATGACGGTGTTGCGTGAGGCGTACGAGCCCGACTTCGTTCCTCACGACGGCGAAGAGCGCCGGCGCGAAGCCCAGATGCGGGCGGGCATTCGGGCCGCGGTCAAGGACGGGTTCGATCGCATCGCCGTCGTGTGTGGGGCGTGGCATGTCCCCGCACTCTCGACTGCGCTCGACCCGAAGCAAGCGACGCGAGACACGGCGCTGCTGCGTGGCATGCCGAAGGCGAAAGTCGCGATCACGTGGGTGCCGTGGACACACCGTCGTCTCGCCAACGCTCACGGCTACGGAGCGGGCGTGACGTCACCCGGCTGGTATCACCACCTGTTCACACACCCCGGGCCCGACACGGTCGCGCACTGGTTCACGCTCGCCGGCCGCGTGCTGCGCGCCAGCGACTATTCGGCCTCGGCGGCCGATGTGGTGGAGGCAACTCGGCTGGCCAGTTCGCTGGCTGCGCTGCGCGGACGTCCCCTCGCCGGTTTGGCAGAGATGAACGACGCAGCGCGAGCCGTGCTGGGTGACGGCACCGACACACCGATGCGACTGCTCAGCAACGAACTGATCATCGGCACACTCATCGGTCAGGTTCCCGACAGCACGCCGATGGTGCCGCTCGCGCGCAACCTCGCGCTCGAACAGAAGCGGTGCCGGTTGAAGCCCGAAGCTGCAGCGCGCTCGCTCGAACTCGATCTGCGTAAGCCCCTCGACCTCTCGCGCTCCCAGCTGCTGCACCGGCTGACGATTCTCGGTGTGCCATGGGGGCGCGAAGCCGAGGGCCGACGATCGGTCGGCACGTTCCGCGAAACGTGGGATCTGCTGTGGGAACCCGAGCTCGAAGTTCGTCTGATCGAGACGTCGGCGTTGGGCACCACGATCGCGGCGGCGGCAGAGGCATCGCTGGTGCAGCACGCGCTCGGATCGAACACGATTGCCGAGTTGACCGGCGCGATCGAGGACTGCCTCCTGGCGGACCTGATCGCTCCACTGCCGGGAATCGTGCAGCTCGTGGCCGATCGAGCCGCACTCGACGCCGACATCTCTCACGTGATGGAGGCCCTGCCCGCACTGGCGCGAACCGTGCGATATGGAGACGTGCGCGGCACCGATGCGGCAGCGCTGGGTGTCGTGCTGCGCGGCATGGTGCTGCGAATCGCGGCCGGACTCGTCGTTGCATGTCTGGGTCTCGACGACGAGGTCGCCGAGGCAATGGGCCGCCAGATCAACGACACCCAGTCGGCGCTGTCGCTGCTCGGCGATCGTGAGCTCTTCCCGCCGTTCCACGACGCGCTCGGAGATCTCGTCGAACGCGATCGTGTCCACCCGGTCCTGCAGGGTCGCGCGACGCGACTGCTCGCCGATGCCGGACGCCTCCAACCGCAGCACGTCGAACAGCGCGTGTCCCGGGCCCTGTCGAGGGGCACCGAGCCACGTGCAGGGGCAGCGTTCGTCGAAGGCTTTCTCGGCGGCTCAGGCGTGGCGCTGGTGCACGACACCGATCTCCTCGGGCTGCTCGATCGCTGGCTGGCGGCGCTCGACGGCGAGTCGTTCATCGAGATCCTGCCGCTGCTGCGCCGAACCTTCGGCACCTTCGAGCACGCCGAGCGACGCCAGATCGGCGAGCGCGTCCGGGGCGCTGCCATGCCAACAGCGGCATTGGGTGCCGAGTCGCTCGACGCCGAACGGGTCGCGGCCGGTATCGAGACCATCGCCCGCCTGCTCGGAGCCGGCGTATGAGCGACGAGCTCGAATATCGCGTCCACGAGGGCGAACGGTTGCGACGGTGGCGGATGGTGCTCGGCGGCGGTGACGCCGATCAGCCCGACGGCACGGGCGTCGATCTCGCCGGCGACGACCGCCAGATGGATGCTGCCCTCAGCGCGTTGTACGACGCGCCGCCGACCTCGGGTCAACGCGGTCGCAGCCCGAAGCGTGCGGGCGGACTCGGCGCGTCAGCTCCGGGCGTTGCCCGGTGGCTGGGCGACATCCGCCGCTATTTCCCGACCGGCGTCGTGCAGGTGATGCAGCGCGACGCGATCGAACGGTTGCACCTGCAACGGATGCTGCTCGAGCCCGAAATGCTCGAATCGATCGAACCCGACATCCACCTCGTGACCACGCTGCTGGCATTGCAGCATCTGCTTCCCGACACGACGCGGGCAACGGCGCGGATGGTGGTGGCCAAGGTCGTCGCCGAGCTGCAGGACCGATTGGCGCAGCCGACGCTGCAGGCCGTTCGTGGTGCGTTGACCCGCGCCTCGCGCACACGACGTCCGCGTCCCGGCGACATCAACTGGGACCGCACGATCCGCGCCAATCTCAGCCACTACCAACCGGCATTGAAGACGGTGGTACCGCACCGACTGATCGGCTATTCACGACGGGCGACGGCGCTGCGCCGCGAGGTCATCATCGCGATCGACCAGAGCGGATCGATGAGTGAGAGCGTCGTCTACGCCAGCGTTTTCGGGGCGGCGCTGGCTTCGATGCGATCGATGCAGACGCACCTGATCGCGTTCGACACGGCGGTGGCCGACCTCACGGAGCAGATCCAGGAGCCGGTCGACGTGCTGTTCGGCATCCAGCTCGGTGGTGGCACCGACATCAACCGCGCGATCGCGTACTGCCAATCGCTGGTGACGAGACCTTCCGACACGGTGTTGATCCTCATCAGCGATCTGTTCGAGGGAACGCCAGGCGGTGACTTCGTTGCCCGGCTCGGTTCGCTCGCCCGCAGCGGGGTCACGTGCGTGGCGTTGCTCGCCCTCAGCGACGACGGCGCACCCGCCTTCGATCACGCCGCGGCGAGCGCGCTCGCCGAGTTCGGTGTGCCGGCGTTCGCGTGCACACCTGACGCGTTCCCCGACCTCATCGCAGCTGCGATCAACCGCCGCGATCTGGCGGCGTGGGCAGGCGATCAGGGGCTCGTCACCCGTTCTTGATCGCGACGGACGTGCCCGGCGCGGCTGTGTGCGGAAGCGCACACAACGGGCGTGCCGTCGGACGACGACGTCAGCGCCGCGGATGAGTTGGATGGGCTGTGGGGAATCGCTGACGGTGATCAGCGACCAGCGCGAGGGAGAGTGTCATGGACGGATGCGTCGTTGTCGGAACGGACGGATCGAAGACGGCCGAGCGGGCGTTGACCGCAGCGATCGAGATGGCCAAGGCATTCTCCCAACCGCTGTGCATCGTGAGTGCGTATCGGCCTGACCGCACGCCGATCTCGGGCCTGCCCCGCGAGGTCGTGTCCACGCTGCAGCCGGACTCGCGTGTCGATTCCGTGCTGGCCGAGGCCGAGTTCCGGGCCCGCCTCGCCGGGCTCACCGTCACGATCCATCCCGTGCTCGGCGATGCGGCTCAGGCGATCCTCGACGTGGCCGAGGAGATGAATGCCGGAGTCATCGTCGTCGGCAATCGCGGCATCGGGTCGAAGGCCCGGTTCGTGCTCGGCAACATTCCCAGCCGGGTCGTGCACAACTCGCCGTGCTCGACCTTCGTCGTCCACACGTCGTGACCGATGATCGTCACCGATCATGTTGGTCGAGCGGATCAGCGCGATCCACAGGCCGGTTACTGTGGCGCGATGTGGGAGAGCGACAGCCAGGCAGCTCGCTGCCCTGATTGGCGCGCCCTGAGTGCGCTGGCCGACCTCGACGTCGCGGTCCTGCACGCGGCCTGCCGCCGGCGACGGTTCACCAAGGGCGAAGTCGTGTTCCACGAGGGTGATCCAGGCGGTGCGTTCCACCTGCTCGACAAGGGCCGCGTCTCGGTCCACATCTCGACGCCGCTCGGCGAGGTCGCCATCGTCGACGTGCTCCAGGCGGGCGACACGTTCGGCGAGCAGGCTCTCGTCGATGGGGTGGGCCAGCGAACGGCAACGGTCAGCGCGCTCGATCGGGTCGAGACCCTCACCCTCGACGCGGCTGCCTTCGACGAGCTGCGGCGCAGCCATCCCGGTGTCGATCGGTTCCTCCTGATGGTGATGGCGGGCCGGCTGCGGGCGACGACCCAGCAGCTGTTGGAGTCGATGTACCTGCCCGGCGACACACGTGTCCTGCGCTGCATCTGCCGCTTGGCGACCGTGTTCTCGTCAGCGTCGATCCCGCTCACGCAAGCCGAGATCGCGTCGATGACGGGCGTGACCCGATCGACCGCCAATCGCCTCTTGCGCCAGGCGCAGGCCGATGGTCTCATCACCGTCAGCAGAGCTCACCTCGACATCGTCAACGCTGCCGGCTTGCGAAAGCGGGCGGGCTTGCGAACTCCATCGACCTGAAACGGGTCAGGACGTGTGCAGACGCCCGCTCGATGCACCGACGACGCCCGGTTTCGCGGCACGTCGCACGACCTGCACGAGCGTCCACATCGGTGCGCCACCGAGGATGATCTCGAGCGCGAGCTGGTGCTTTTGCAGGACCGCCAACCACAACATCGACCCCAGCCACAGCGTCATGAACATGATCGAGACGAATCGATCCTGACGAACCGAGATCGGATGTGCGAACTGCACCCGCGACAGCGTCAGCACACAGAGCAACACGCAGAATCCCAGCGTCACCCAGTGGTTGGGGTGAAGCAGGTAGAGGGTTGGAATGATCATGCTCCACTCGGCGGGGAAGCCATTGAACCAGCCGTCCTCGGTCTCCTGATCGGTACGAGCCATCCACAGCGCACTGACGAACAGGATCGCGAATCCGATCGGTCCGGCGCTCTTGCCTGGCAACGCGCAGAAGCGATCGAAGAACGCAACGGGAACGATCGCGCATGTGAAGTAGTCGACGATGAGATCGAGCGAGTTGCCGTTCAGCGTCGGGATCCGATTGCGCACATCGAGCTTGCGGGCGATCGGCCCATCGACACCGTCGAGGAGCAACGCCGCGATCAACCACAGGATCGCGGATCGGGCATGACCGTCGATCACGGCGTTGAGACCGAGCAGTCCGACGAAGACACCGCTGGCGGTCAACGCGTGGACGGCCCAGGCGGCTTGGATGTTGCGGCGCGTGTATTCGCTCACGTGAGGTGGATCGGAGGCATGGTGGGGGCTGAAACGACGTCAGCCTAGGCGCAGTTGGCCGCTTCGGCGTGTCACCCGTCCTTCGGCGCTCATCGACCCGCCGCGGTCTGATCGACTTCCGAACAGGTTCCCAGCCTGCTCTCAGCCGCGACCCGCACAGTGTTCACATGAACGTTTCGCCGGTTGGTGCCATCGGTTTCGTCTCCGAGTCGCGTTTTCGCGCGATGGGGTCGGACATCCACCTGATCATCGTCGATGCACCCGACGCATTGCTCGATGTCGCAGCTCGCCGAATCGAGGAGTTGGAGCGTCGGTGGAGCCGATTCCGGCCAGACAGTGAGATCTCGCGCCTCAACGCCTCCGCCGGCACACCCGTCAGCGTTTCGGATGACACCACACTGCTCGTCCAACGTGCGATCGAGGCGTGGCGGCTGACCGGCGGTGGTTTCGATCCGCTGCTGCTCGACGACGTCGTGCGCGCGGGCTACGACCGCTCGTTCGACGAGATCGAGCCGGATCGAGCGGCGGTTGAACGTCCGCCGACGGCTGACCGTTTCCGTCTCGACCGACCGGACTGCACCGACATCGTGATCAATGGCAACTCGGTGACGATCCCCGCCGGGTCCGGATTCGACCCGGGCGGTATCGGCAAGGGCTTGGCCGCCGATCTCGTCGCGACCGAGATCGTGGACCGCGGTGCCCGCGGCGTGTGCGTGAACATGGGTGGCGACATCCGTGTGCTCGGTTCGGCGCCGGACGGCGGAGGGTGGACGCTGTCCATCGAGCACCCATGGTCGACCGCCGCCATCGCACTGGTCGGCATGTCGGGCGGGGCGGTTGCGACCTCGAGTGTGCTGCGTCGCACATGGACGCTCGACGGTGTCAGCCGACATCACCTCATCGATCCGTCAACGGGCGAGCCGTCGACGACTGATCTCGGTCTCGCCAGCGTCATCGCCGGTTCGGCCTGGGAGGCAGAGGTCCTCGCCAAGGCCGTCCTGTTGCGCGGCTCCGAGCGGGCCTTCGATCTGCTCGACGAGTGGACCGCGGCGGTGGTCGTCGCTCGAGACGGAGGAGTCGTGGCCAGCCCACTGTTCTCCAGCTTCCTCGGCGGTGTCCCGTTGACGGCTACCGTCCGATTCGATCACGACGTGGAGACGAGCGGATCATGACCAGTCAGACATGGTGGTACCTCGCCCGCTCCGGCGGCATCGTCGCGTGGGGGATGCTCGCCCTCAGCGTGTTCTGGGGCCTGGCGTTGTCGAGCCGCTTCCTGGGCAAACGTCCGAAGCCGAATTGGATGCTCGATCTCCACCGCTTCCTCGGTGGCCTCGCGGTGATCTTCACCGCCGTGCATGTCATCGCGCTCATCGGTGACTCGTACGTCTCGTTCGGCCCAGCCGATGTGTTGATCCCGTTCGCGAGCAGTTACCACCCGGCCGCTGTTGCGTGGGGTGTGCTGTCGATGTACCTCTTGCTCGCTGTCCAGGTGACCTCGATGCTGCGCCGAAAGCTGTCGAAGCGCGTGTGGAAGGCAGTGCACTTCCTCAGCTTCCCGTTGTTCGCGTTCTCGACGATCCATCTCTTGCTGGTCGGTACCGATCGTTCGACAGCCCTGCTGCGCTACGGCTCGCTGCTGACGGCGGCCGGGATCATCGTGGCGACGGTCATCCGCATCGTGCAGGCCGACAGCGAGCCGCAGCGGCCCACGCTGCCGGCCCGTTCGTGAGACTTGGTGAGAACCGAGGGGGCTCTCAGGCTCCTCTGAGGCTGCGGGCGCAACATCATCTCATGGGATCACAACAACGTGATCACGACGAGAGGACGAACCATGAACCCGATGAATGATCCGCTGATCAACACCCCGCAGGGATTTGCACCGCCGGTGGCCCCGGCGCCGACGACCGCCGCCAGCCAGCCGATGGCCGTCGCTGCGTCGCCAGGGAGTGCGACGCCGACAAAACGCAAGCGGCCGCATCCCGCCCGCCGGGCCCGCCGCATCGCCGGGGCCTCGAGCGTGGCCGGCCTGCTCGTCATGACCGGCTACATGTCGATCAACGCCGCGTCGTCGAGCGCGGCGACGTCGCAGTCGACGACCGCTGTCGCAGCATCGGCGACGACGGCCGCTGCGAGCACCGCCAGCACGGCAGCGAGTACCACGGCTGCCGCAAGCACGGCCAGCACGACCTCGGCCACCACTGCCTCGACCACCGCCAAGGCCACGGCCTCGACGCCGTCGTCGTCTTCCAACTCGTCGAGCACGACGAGCTGACCAGCTCTCCGACCAACTCGAGAGGAACGAATCGCCATGAACCCGATGAATGACCCCCTGCTGGCCCGAGCTCAGCAAGCCGCCGAGCACACCACCCAGTTCCCGCCGCCCACCGGCCGCCCCGGAGTCGTCCGCGACGTTCCGCTGACAACGCGAACGAACGCTGCAGCAACCAAACGCCGCCGCGTGCACCCTGCCCGCAACGCTCGCCGCATCGCCGGCGCCACCGGGTTGGCCGGCGTTCTGGTGATGACCGCCTACATGTCGGTCAACGCCGGGTCGTCCAGTGCGGATTCGCAGTCCGGTACGGCAGTGACCGCCGCGGCCGTCAGCCCTCTTGACGACGCCGCCAGCGTGACGGTTGCGACGACCACCGCCACATTGCCGGCAACGGTGGCCGTGACCGCGCCGGTCACGAACGTCACCGCTGCGGCCAGCATCCAAACCGCTGCGCCCGCGGCCACCGTCGCGACGACGCCTGCGACCACTGCGTCGACGGTGCCGAGCACCACCGCGACGACAGCGACCACGACGCCGGCGACTACGGCGAAGACCACGAAGACCACGAAGACCACGAAGACCACGGCAGCGACATCAGCACCGTCGAAGCAATCGAACTCGTCGAGCGCGACGAGCTGATCGTCGATGCCGCCGCCGAGGCCGATGGCAATGCGATCGGGCTCACGCTGTGGTGGCGACGCTGATCTCGCCGGCGCCGACTTCGAGATCGAGCTCGATGGTGGACTTCGATGTGCCCGAGCCAGTGGCTGCGATCGTGCGGATGTCATCGTGACGGATGCCGGCCGTCACCTCCGTGCCGTTGACCACCACATGGCCTGCACCGAGGTGGGTCACGATCCGAATGGCCACATCGTTCGGGGCGATCACGTGAAGCCGGCCGAATCCCACACGGGCGTCAACCGTCACGGCGTGATCTTGGAGTGTTGTATGCGTGAGATCGATCGTGAGTTGACCGAACGCGAGATCCTGGTGCACTGATGCTTCGGCAGCCGAGGCAGGGGCGAGGGTGCGCTCGCCGATGCCGCCATTGAGATGCGGTCGCGTGATCAGCAGCGAACCCAGCATTGCGATCAACACGATCATGAACGGCACCCCGAGCCAGCTTCGGTTGACGGCGATGCCCACGAGCGATCCGACGACGAGGATCGACAGGGTCGCGATCGCGACCCCGAGTACCTCGGCGTTCCACCATCCGGCAGCGTCGCCGACCGCCGCGACGAGAGCGACCGTTGCCGCGATCACGAGTGAGACGGCCTGCACGGGCAGCCGCCGGCGGCGCGGTGCGCCGATCGGTGACGCAGCAGCACCGGTCGATGTCTCGTTTGCCGACCAACCCTGTTCAGGGAACGTCGGCGTCGTTCGCTGGTCGAAGAGTGCAGGCGCGGCCTTCGTGGTGCCGAAGTTCGGAGCGATCCACAGCACGACACCCAGCGTGATCAGGGCGACGCCCCAGCCGTAGCCGCCGAGGAACAACCACGTGCCGAACGCGCCGAAGCCCGTTGCGGCGATGACGATTCCGATCGCGATCAGCAGTGGGCTGCGGCGGCGGTCGAGGATCACGTCGCGAAGCGGGAGGGCCTCCGCCGGCGTTCTGGGCAGGATGATGATCGCGGCGATGTAGATCGCAATGATCGCCGGCATCACGCACGCGGCGAGCGCGACGGCGATCCTCGTTGTCCGCCGATCGAAGCCATACGCCCGGGCGATGCCGGCGACGACGCCGCTGATCTTGCGGTTGTCGCGATCGCGGGCCACCGGGGTGTGCCACCAGCTTCGGCGCGCCGAGGGAGCGGGCAGGGGTGGCGGAAAGGCGGGGCCGCCCGGTGCCTCGGCGTTCGTCGGGCCCGGTTCGGTGGGTGCTGTGTCGTCGTTCATGTCGTCGTGTCCGGGTCGGGGTTCGGTGCCCATCGTGGCAGTGTCTGTGTCCATGACCCGAGCATCGTCTCGTTCGACAGCGTGCACCATCGGGTATCACCCTTGTCCGACCCTGATTCGACCCTGAGTTTCGATCAGCGGTTTCAGGGTCCAACCCGGATGACATGCGAGCGGCGTCGTGGGACAATCGCTCTGCATGGTCGCGCCCTCTTTCTCATTCTCGAGGCGCGACGAACGTCGCGTCCTTGCCGGCGTTGCGGGTGGGTTCGCCGATCAGCACGGTGTCGACGTCGCCGTGGTGAGGGCCGCGCTCGTGGTGCTGTCGTTGGCGGGCGGTCTCGGCGTCGTGCTCTACGCCGTCGGTCATCTGCTGTCGGCGGCTCCCGGATCCGCCGTGTCGCCGCCTCACCCCGCCGACCAGCGCCGCAACGTGTCCGTCGCAGCGATCACACTCGGGGCGTTGCTGATCATGCGCGGCGCGGGATTGTGGCTCGGTGACGCAGCCATGGCACCGATCGTGGTCCTCGTCGCCGGCGGCGCGCTGCTCAGCGTGCTGCGTCCCAACGCGTTGCCGCAGGCATGGTCGGCCGATCCCGGCTCACCGATCGCTGATGTCGTCGGTGGTCGGCACGCTCGCGAACGGATCATCGGTGGTGCCGCGCTCATCTCGATCGGACTCGTCCTCGTCGGGCTCAACCGTGGTGTCTCGAGCAGCCTCCGGTTCGGTGTCTTCGCCACCGCGTCGACCATCATCGGGATCGCGTTGTTGCTCGGACCATGGTTCGCCCGCGTCGCGCAGCAGGCGAGCAGCGAGAGGCGGCAACGGATTCGGCTCGACGAACGAGAAGCGATGGCGGCCCATCTGCACGATTCGGTGCTGCAGACGTTGGCGCTGATCCAGCGATCGGCCGACGACCCGCGTCGCACGATCGCGCTCGCCAGGCGGCAGGAGAGCGAGTTGCGCGAGTGGTTGTACGGCACCGCCACCGCATCGGATGCCACGGTGGTCGCTGCGATCCGGACGATGGTGCGTGAGGTCGAAGACCTGTACGACGTGCGCATCGATGTCGTCGCCGTCGGCGATGGCGCGCTCACGAACGAATCGGTCGCGGTCATCGCGGCTGCACGCGAGGCGTGCGTGAACGCAGCGAAACACTCGGGGGTCGACGACGTCTCCGTGTTCGTCGAGACAACCGTCGACACCGTCGAGGTGTTCGTGCGCGACCGCGGATGCGGGTTCGACACCGCAGCACCACGCGCCGAGGGGCGGGGGATCACCCAGTCGATCGAGGCTCGCCTCGAACGCGTCGGAGGGCGAGCTGAAGTCGAATCGTCGGCGGGGAACGGCACCGAGGTGCACCTCACCGCACCGCGCCGCGTGGCAGCCCACCAGGACACGTCGTCGTGAGGATCTTTCTCGTCGACGACCACGCGCTGTTCCGTGCAGGGGTGAAAGCCGAGATCGGAATGGCGCTCGACGTGGTCGGTGAGGCCGGTGCGGTCGACGACGCGATCGCCGGCATTCTCGCCACTCGTCCCGATGTCACGGTCGTCGACGTGCACCTCCCCGGCGGCGGTGGAAAGACGATCATCGAACACGTCATCGCTGAATGGCCCGACGCAGTCTTTCTCGCCCTGTCCGTGTCCGATTCCGCCGAAGACGTTGTCGCGGTGATCCGCGCCGGAGCGCGCGGATACGTGACCAAGACGATCGGCGCCGAACAGCTCATCGATGCGATCAGCCGCGTTCACAGCGGTGATGCGGTGTTCTCGCCGCGCCTCGCAGGCTTCGTTCTCGACGCGTTTTCCGGCAACCTGCCCACCGCCAGCGATCCGGAACTGGATCAGCTGACGGCGCGCGAACAGGAAGTCATGCGTCTCATCGCTCGTGGTTACACGTACCGCGAGGTCGCCGCCCAGTTGCATCTGTCCGTCAAGACGGTTGAGACCCATGTGTCGGCCGTCTTGCGCAAGTTGCAGCTGTCGAACCGCCACGAGCTCACCGCGTGGGCCAACGAGCGGCGGCTCCTCTGAAGCTGGAGTTGGCGACGGTGATCCGGATCAGCGCAGCGGCTTCTCGAACCAGTGATGGGCGTGCGGTTCGCTGTTGAACGCGGGGATCTCGACGTAGCCGCTCGACCGGTACATGGCGATCGCCTCGGTGAGGTTGCGGTTGGTGTCGAGCTGCACGGCCGCCGCACCGTTGGCCGCGGCGCGCCTTTCCAGGTCGGTGAGGATGCGCTTGCCGAGGCCGATGCCACGCGCTCCCGCCGAGACCCAGAGTCGCTTGATCTCAGCAGGTGAGGTGCCGTGGAACTTGAGGGCGCCGCAGCCGACCGGATCACCGCGCAACCTGGCGACGAGCAAGAGACCCGCGGGTTCGGTGAGCTCATCGACACCTGCCGAGTTGGCGATCGATGGATCGAAGCCGTTGTCGAACCGAGCGTCGATCTCGCGGAAGTACTGATCGATGCAGAACTGGGCGTCGTCACTCGATGGGTCCTCGACCGCGACCTCGACCAGACTGGCCATCAGCAACCGCTCGACGGTCGGAGCGAGCCGCGAACCGGCGGGCGCTCTCGCGATGATCTGATCGGATGCCGAATCGGTGCTCGACATGTCTCTGACTCTAGTCATAGACATCACCGCGCAATGGTTGGACCGCTCGATCGGGCCGCCGCGCGGTACGGTCCTGGCATGGCAGCCGCGAAGCCACCTGCGACCGAGGTCGAGGTCGGTGGACGCGTCGTCCGCATCTCCAATCCGGACCGGGTCTACTTTCCGGCGCTCGGCGTCACGAAGCTCGACCTGGTCGACTACTACCTGGCCGTCGGCCCCGGCATCGTCAATGCGCTGCGAGAACGCCCGTGCATGTTGCACCGGTTCCCGAAGGGTGTCGCCGGGGACAAGGTTCATCAGAAGCGAGTACCCGCCGGCGCGCCGCCCTGGCTCGGCACGGTCCGCCTGTTCTTCCCCCGGTACGGCCAACACGCCGACGAGTTGTGCGTGACCGAATTGGCGGAGGTGATCTGGGCTGTGCAGATGTCGACGGTCGAGTTTCATCCGTGGAACTCGCGCCGAGCCGACACCGAAGCGCCCGACGAGTGGAGAATCGATCTCGATCCGATGCCCGACTGCTCGTTCGACAGGATTCGACGGGTCGCCGGCGTCGTCCACGAGGTGCTCGACGAACTGGGCGCCGTCGGTTGGCCGAAGACGTCGGGAGGCCGTGGGATCCACATCTACGTGCGCATCGAACCCACCCATGGTTTCTCGGATGTCCGTCGCGCGGCCCTGGCATTCGCCCGCGAGGTCGAGCGACGGGCTCCCGCAAACGTGACGACGACCTGGTGGCGCAAGGACCGCGATCCGACCGCGGTGTTCGTCGACTACAACCAGAACGCCCGAGACCACACGATGGCAGCCGCGTATTCGGTTCGGGGATTTGCCGATGCTCGCGTCTCGACGCCGATCACGTGGGACGAGATCGACGACGTCGAGCCGACGGATCTGACGATCGCCACCGTCCCGCGGCGGTTCGAAGCGCTGGGTGACCTTCACGCGAACATCGATCTGTCGGTGTTCCGAATCGATCAGCTGCTCGAGTGGGCTGACCGCGACGAACATCAGGGTGCTGTCGATCCGGGCGTTCCTGAGTCGATCGACGACTGACCGTGCCGATCGGGCGCCGCCGTCGTCAGGAGACGGGGCCGAGTCCAGCTCCCGAGATGAGGTCGGACACGGTGTGCTCACCCTCGACGTGGTGGCGCATCGGCATCGTTCCGTCGATCAGGTAGTGGATGTGGGACCCGATCACGACGCGATGCACCAAGCACGCCTCGATCAGATCGTCGACACATCGGGTGACGGCGCTGCGCGACAGCTTGGTGTCGCGAGCCAGTGACCGGAGTGAACACGTCGCATCGGCGGCGATCACGAGCAGCACGCTGCCGTGTGAACTGAACAGACTCCACGTCCTGTGTTCTTCCATGATGCCCAACCCTCCGGACACCCGTCGCCGGTCGTCCCATCGGACGTCGAACAACGAACAACGAACGCGGGTACACCCGCGACGGATCGCTCGATCCGACTCAGTCCGGCCCGCGGCCGCCGACGTCAACACACTGCACTGGGCGAGGGGTGCGCAAGGTCTGGGCAATTCACGGCTAACCGATGATGACTGTAGTCGAGATTCGGCATCATTCGTGCGAACGAACGACCCACGCGATCAGCGGCGGCGGTTGACGGAGGCGATGTACATCGCCTTGGCCGCCGCGTCGAACCCGGAGTGGGTGCGGCGGACGACGATGTCGCCCTGCTCGGGTCGCAGTTCGCAGCTGACCCAGAAGAACAAGAAGCTTCGGACGCGCAACACCATCCCGGCCACGACGAGGATCACCCCGAAGCTGACCGCGCCGGCGCGTCCGCTGATCGATCCTGACACGATGAGACCGAAGCCGGCGCAGCACATCACGAGGGCGATGCCGGCGCGCCGCTTCCAGATGCCCCATCGTTCGGCAGTGATCGGAAGGGCCACTCGCATCGTCTGGCGGCGGCGCAGGCGCATGACCGGAACGCTGGCCGGTCCGAGCAGGGCCATCCACACATCGACTCGCCGCGACTCCAACGCCCACACCTCGACCGCCCCGTCGCTGGCGGTGCCGGTGACGACGCATCGATCGGGGAAACGGCCTTCCTGCTTATCGACGATGCGCAGAACCGACGTTGCCATGAAGCGTCCATCATCGCAGGCGCGCCCGGACGCGAGGAATATGTTGCAGTTCATGGAAGTCACCCCTCACATTCCCGCACTGGATCCGCACTGCGAAGCGTGCCGGATCATCGACGCGGCCGACGGCGCCGAGGACGGCCTGATCGGTTCGCCGCACAACTTCCGGGTCCGCGATGAACGCGCGATGTTCCGCTACTTACGTCGCGCGCAGGACAGCGCAGCTGACGGCATCACGACCTTTGCGGGATCGATGAAGTTCGTCTACATCCACGGCGTGTGGTTCGGTTTGTGGATCGCGATCAACGTCGGGCTGGCCGGGATGGGTCACGAGTTCGACAAGTTCCCGTTCGGGCTGCTGACGATGATCGTCTCGCTGGAAGCGATCTTCCTGGCGACGTTCGTGATGATCAGCCAGAACCGTCAGGCCGCGCGATCGGACATCCGCAGCAAGCTCGACTTCGAGAACAACATCCGCTCTGAGGTGTGGTCGGTGCACATCGGGCTTGCGCTCGGCATCGACATCGAACACGTCGAGGCGCTGGTGCAAAAGGCGATCGCCGGCGTCGAAGCCCAGCTCAAGGAAGAGGGCTGACCGCGCGTTCGCGAGTCAACGCGGGGGCGTTGGCAGCACGCCGTTGGTTGCTGCAGCACATGCGCAGGACGCGGGCCCGACCTCAGCGATCGCATCGGCGAGAACAGCACGCAGGCGGTCGACGTTGGCCGCGAACACTTCCATCACCTCGGCCTGGCTGACAGCGCCGATGTCCGGCCGATCCGGCACGCCGCTGTCGTAGTCCGTGACGAGCGCGACCGCGACGTAACACATGCCGAGCTCTCGGGCGAGCGCGACCTCGGGTGCTTGGGTCATGTTGATGATGTCGTAGCCGAGGGTGCGGTACATCGCAGATTCGGCGCGCGTCGCGAACCGTGGACCGGGAATCACCACGACGGTGCCGCGGTCGATGACGGTCATGCCGGCGCGTGTCGCGGCATCGACCGTGATCGCCGCAAGCTGCGGACAGTAGGGGTCGGCCATCGACACGTGATTCACAACCGGCCCATCGAAGAAGGTGCCGACGCGACCGTGCGTCTGATCGACGAATTGGTCGCACACCACGATCGTGCCCGGAGCGATCTCGGCCCGCAGCGAACCGCACGCGACCGGTCCGAAGACTCGACTGACACCCAGCGAGTGCAGGGCCCACAGGTTGGCGCGGAAGTTGATGCCGTGCGGCGGTAGCTCGTGCGTCGATCCGTGTCGCGGCAGGAACGCGACGTGCCGATCGCCGCCGACGGTTGGCAGCGTGCCGACAGCGATCGGCGCGCTCGGCCGACCGTACGGCGTGTCGATCTCAATGTGCTCGACGTCGTCGAGAAACGTGTAGAGCCCCGACCCGCCGATGACCCCGATCTCGATGTCCATGATTTTTCCGAGACTATCCAGGAAATGGTGTAACGAACTCCGGGCGGCGATGACTGTACGGGGTGATCGATGTCATCCTTCCCGCGCTCAACGAGGCGGGCGCGATGCCCGATCTCCTTCGTCTGATGCCATCCGGCTATCGAGCGATCGTGGTCGACAACGGCTCGACCGACGGCACGGCCGACATCGCTGCCGCCCACGGAGCCCTGGTCATCCATGAGGCACAGCGTGGTTTCGGCGCAGCATGCTTCGCCGGTCTGATGGCTTCGACCGCCGAGGTCGTGTGCTTCATGGACGCCGACGGTTCGCTCGATCCGCGTCAACTCCCGCGCGTTGCGGACCCCGTTGTCAGTGGCGCTGCAGCATTGATGCTGGGCGCTCGTCGGCCCGAGCGAGGCGCCTGGCCGGTTCATGCGCGAGCGATGAATCGCCTGCTTGCGATGGAGCTACGGCGGCGAACGAAGGTGCCGTTGCGCGATCTCGGACCGATGCGAGCGGCTCGGCGAACCGCGCTCCTCGACCTCGAGATCGGCGATCGTCGCTTCGGTTGGCCGTTGGAGATGGTGCTGCGTGCCGCCCGCGATGGCTGGACGATCGAAGAAGTCGAGGTCGACTATCTCGCGAGAATCGGCAGGTCGAAGGTGACCGGCACAATGAAGGGCACGATCCGCACGGTGCGCGACATGAGCAGGGTGCTCGCAGCATGAGGAGTCAGCGGCCCGCGCTGATCGTGATCGCCAAGGCTCCGGTGGCCGGGAGGGTGAAGACGCGGTGCTCGCCACCGTGCAGTCCACAGCAGGCCGCAGATCTTGCTCGCGCCGCGTTGCTCGACACGCTGGACGCCGCGCGAGGGACCTCAGCGGGCAGGCTCGTGCTCGCCCTCGACGGGCGACTCGAGGGACTCGATGTCCGAGACTTCGACGTGATTCCGCAGCGCGGCGTGGGCCTCGGCGAGCGACTCGACAGCGCATTCGCGGACGTCGGTGGTCCGGCGGTGTTGATCGGGATGGACACACCGCAGGTGTCGGCAGCGATGCTGGAGACTGCGCTGGACGCGGTCGCCCGAAACGCGAGCGGGCCCGGCCGGAAGGGCGTTGTCGGCCCGGCCGACGACGGCGGCTTCTGGATGCTCGGACTGTCGGCGCCCGTGCCGGGCCTGTGCGTCGACGTCCCGATGAGCCGGGACGACACGTGTGCGGCTGTGAGGGCGAGCCTCGTGCACCACGACGTGGCATTCGAACTGCTCAACGAATTGGTCGACGTCGATGACTTCGAGACTGCGCTGGACGTTGCGGGTCTCGTCCCCGGTTCACGATTCAGCAACACCGTGCAAGCCATCGCGGCCGGCATCCAGTTGGTCGCGGCGGGCCGGCGATGACCGGGGCGAATGCGGTGCATCCCCGGACGTCGTTACCGCGGGCGCTGGAGCCCCAGCGGCTCCGCCACCTGATCGAGCGTGACGGCGGCTTCACCCTCGAGTTGCGCAGCGGTCGTCCCGTCGAACGCGGCATCTCGGTCTGCATGAGTCCATCCCGCACCATGGCCTTTCCGTTGTCGCGCTGGGACGACGACCTCGTCGAGTACTGGCTGGGCGAACGCTGCATCGACCGCAATTGGCGACGGTCGTCGCTCGGTGGCTGGCTGGACCCGCGCACGGACGACGTCTGGCTCGACGTCGTCCGCGTCGTCTGGCCCGCGCTTCGCCCGGCCGCTGTACTCGTCGGACGAGCCCTGCAACAGCACTGTGTCTTCGACCTCGGCCGCGGCGAGACCGTCGCCCTCAGAGGTGCGGCATGATCTCGCTGCCGCGACCGATCGCGGCCGGACGCGATCGCGTCTTCTCGTGGCGTGACCGGCGGCTGGCCGATCCTCGCCACAGCGAACGGGTCGCGGCCACACTCGGCATCGCGTTGGGCGTGTGCTTCTTCGTGTGCTTCCTCACAGGCCTGCTGTCGCACCTGATCCAGCATCCGCCGTCGTGGTTCACCTACACGTCTCGTCCGGCCGGTCTGTTCCGGCTCACCCAGGGCGTGCACGTCGCGACCGGCATCGCCTCGGTGCCGCTGCTGTTCGCCAAGCTGTGGTCGGTGTTCCCGCGGCTGTTCCAGTGGCCCCTGTTCAAGGATCCGCTGCACCTGCTCGAACGGCTGAGCCTGCTGCCCCTCGTCGGGGGCTCGATCTTCCTGCTCGTCACCGGCGTCGCCAACATCGAACTGTGGTACCCGTGGGTGTTCTTCTTCCCGGCCGGGCACTACGCCGTTGCGTGGGTGACGATGGGCGCGCTGGTGATCCACATCGCGGCCAAGATCCGGATCACGCGTCGCGCGCTCGGGCGGCCGGAGCGCTCAGTCGTCGAAGCTCCGGTTCATACCGCCGGACGCCGCCGCTTCCTGGGCCTTGCCGCGACCGGCTCGGCTGCCCTCGTGGCCGTCACGATCGGGCAGACCGTCAGCCCGCTGAAACGCCTCGGACTGCTCGCACCCCGTCACCCTGACGTCGGGGTTCAGAACTTCCCCGTCAACAAGACCGCGATCGAAGCGGGTGTGACGAAGTCGTCGAAGGATCCGGCCTTCCGGCTCACGGTCGAGCGAGGTGGTAAGACGCTGCGCGCCTTCACGCTCGACGAGGTCACCGCGTTGACCCCGCACGAGGCCGAGTTGCCCATCGCGTGTGTCGAAGGCTGGAGCGCGTCGAAGCGTTGGAACGGTGTCGCGCTTCGTCACATCCTGATCGCCGCCGGCGTCACGGACCTCGACTCGATCGAGGTCGGCGTCGAGTCGCTGCAGCGCGGCGGTCGCTACCGCAAGTCGATCGTGAACCACACCCAGCTCGCCGATCACGACACGATGCTTGCGACACACGTCGACGGTGAAGTGCTCGCACCCGACCACGGCTTCCCGCTGCGCCTGATCGCGCCGGCCCGACCGGGCGTGCTGCAGACCAAGTGGGTCACGAAGTTGGTGGTGCGGTGAGCGCCGACGCGACACCCGACGCGACCCCCGACGATCCGCCGCGCGGCTGGTGGTTCATGCCGTGCCTCCTGATCGGTTGGGGCATCATCATCTTCGGGGTCGTGAGTGCTCTGCATCACTCGACCGATGCCCACCCGTTCGCGCTCGCTGTTCACGTCGTCACCTTCGATCTCGGCAACGACCTCCTGCTCGTGCCGGCGTCCCTGATCGTGATCTGGTTGGTCGGACGAGTGGTGCCGAGGGTGGCCCGTGGGCCCGTGCGCGGTGCGCTGGCCTTGACGGTGATGTTCAGCCTGTTCGCCTATCCGCTGATCCGGCGGTGGGGCAGGCGGCCGACGAACTCGTCGACGCTGCCGTTGCCGTATGGGCGCAACCTCGCGATCGTGCTCGTCGTGGTGTGGTTGGTGGCGGCCGTGTTCATCGTCCGCCGTGTGGCGTTGTCGCGGCGCGACGGCCGGCCCCACGTCGGCCCTACCGCTTGATCGCTGCCAGACGCGAGAGCATCGATGCGAGGAACGCGTTCGGATCGGCGTTCTTGGCCGCAGCGGTCGCAGCGTCGCGCTCGGTCGCAAACGTGATGAAGCGATCGTCGGAGAGGCTGGCGATGATCGCCGCGGCAACGGTGTCCGGAGACGCGGTCGTCGCCGGGTCGCTGGGGAACGGCGGGTCGTTGCCGTCCTTGGGTGTGCTGAACTCCGAGCGCGTGGTGCCGGGCGCGACGAGATGGGCGGACACGCCGGAGCCTGCGAGTTCGATGTAGAGCGCCTCGGTGAAGAACTCGAGCGCGGCCTTCGAGGCGGAGTACGCACCGACGCCGAACGCGACCATGTGCGCTCCCATCGACGACACGTTCACGACATGCCCGACGCCGCGTTCACGCATGGCCGGCAGGAGCGCGATTGTGAGTCGCACCGGCGAGAAGTAGTTCATCGCCATGACGCTCTCGGCGTCGTCGGGCGTGAGTCGCTCGATGGTGCGCCGCTTCGGAACGCCGGCGTTGTTGACGAGAACGTCGACCGGCCCGAATTCAGTCGTGATCCGAGCGGCAAGGTCATCGAGGTCGTCGAGCGCGCTGAGATCGGCGACGAACATCTGCGAGTCGGGGCTGGTCTCGTGACATGTCTCGAGAACCTGCGCCAGTTCGGCTTCGCGCCGGGCCACGAGCGCGACGGTCGCGCCCGCCGCGGCGAACTGAATTGCCGTCGCCGCGCCGATGCCCGACGACGCACCGGTGACGACCACTCGTTGACCGTGCGGGTTCCACATGGCCGCGAGTCTGGCACGATGCCGCGCGGTGCAGCGGGCCGGGTGTGGCAGAGCTCAGCTCGGGAGAACGCCTACTCCGGGTCGTCGTCGGCGCTCTGGTACTCCTCGAACGCCTTCTGCAACGCGTCGAGCAGCTCGTCCGGCGGATCGTCGCGGAGTGGGACGCCGGTGATGGCGACGGTGCGGCGCATCTGCGCCAGGTACTCGAGGCAGTGCGGGCAGCCGGACAGGTGGCGGTTGATCGCCTTGGTGAGGCTGCGCGGCGTCACACCCTCCATGTAGTCGGTCACCAGCTCGGTCCACTCCTGGCACACCACGACTCGTCGACGAAGGATCATGACGCAGCCCCCAGTTGCTGCTCGAGAACGGCGCGAACGGTGGAGCGGCCGCGATGCAGCAGGACGCGCTGGTTGACCTCGCTCAGGCCGAGTAGCTCGCGCACGTCGGCGGCCGACCAATCCTCCACATCTCGCAACATCACCACCCACCTTTGCTGTTCGGGTAACTGATGTATCGTCTCAACGACCTTGGCAATCGTTGCATTTCCCGTCACGATTTCTTCGGGAAGATCACTCCAGCGCGCGGGCGGCTCGCTCCAGCCGCCACGACCCGGCGGGCCGGTGAAGCGGTCCGGTGACACGGCCGGGCCGGTGTCGGCATCAAGCCCGAGCGATCCCATCGGGACCGTACGTCGTTCCTTGACACCTTTCGTCCTCGCGATGTTGACGAGGATGCGCGTGATCCACGTCTTCAACGACGAACGATGCTCGAACTTGGCGATGCCCTTGATGACCGCGATCCAGGTCTCCTGAACGACCTCTTCGGCGACCGCTCGAGACGGGACGAACGTCTCGGCCAGACGCAGCAGCGCGGTCTGGTGCGTCGCGACGAGTTCGCGGAACGCCTTGCCGTCTCCAGCGCGCAGTCGATCGATGAGAGCTGCCTCGGCGTTGGCGCTCACGTCGACACCGACTCGCGCAATGGGGCCGTCGCGAACTCGCTCATGCCGGCCTCGAACGTCGTCGATGGTCGCAAGCCGTAGTCGTTCTCGGCTCTCGCCGTCGAGGCGTGGACGTGGCGAACGTCTCCGAGGCGATAGGTGCCGGTGATGCGCGGCCAGCGGGCATCACCGGGTTGCGAACCCATCGCCGCGGCGAGTGCCTCGGCCATGTCCGCGACCGTGTGCGGCGTGCCGCTGCCGACGTTTACTGGGCCGATCATCGGCGTCGATCCTGTCAACGCCGCGACGTTGGCGCGAGCGACGTCACTCACATGCACGAAATCGCGGCGCTGCCGGCCGTCCTCGGTGACCGCCGGGGCCTCGCCGTTCTCGAGAGCGCTGCGGAAGATGCTGGCAACACCGGCGTAGGGAGTGTTGCGAGGCATCCGTGGACCGTACACGTTGTGATAACGCAGCCAGCAGACATCGTTGTGGTGCTCGCGAGCGAACGCGGCGGCGAGATGCTCCTGGTGCAGCTTGGTCGCGGCGTAGACGTTTCGCGGATCGGTCGGCGCGTCCTCGGGGATCGGTTCCGACGACAGTGGTGACGAGCACTGCGGACACGTCGGGTCGAACCTGCCGGCGTCGAGATCAACAGTCCGGCGCGGTCCGGGACGGACGATGCCGTCGGTGGGGCAGCGATAGCGACCTTCGCCGTAGACGACCATCGACGATGCGAGCACGATTCGCCCGGCGAAGTCCGTGTCGTGGAGGACGCCGAGTCCGACCGCCCATCCGACATCGTTGTCGTCGACGTACGAACGAGCATCACCGAAATCGACACCGAGCCCGACCCGGCCGGCCTGATGACACACGGCGTCGACGTCCTGCATCGCTTGGCGCCATGCGGCGTCGTCGCGCACGTCGCCGTGGACGAATCTTGCCCGCGGGTTGAGGTACGAAGGCACCACACTGTGCGCCGTCGCAGACAGGTTGTCGAGGATCGTGACGGAGACACCCGTGTCGATCAACTGGTCGACGATCGTCGATCCGATGAATCCGGCGCCGCCCGTGACCAGGACGTGACGGGTCGGTTGTTCCACGCATGCATTGTGCCATGACCCGGTACCGGCCAGCCTCGCTCTGCTCGATGTGAGTCGATTCGAGGCGTCACCACTTGGATATCAGGATCATCTGGATCACGATCGCGGTCATCGCCTGAAGACCCAGCCAGACGTACACGCGGCGGCCCGCGGTGACGAGGGCGCCCCCGGCGAGCGAGACCCACGGCATGTACAGCAGCCAGATCCGTTCGGTCTCGGCCTTCGACAGACCGGACGCGTCGGCGACGAACACACATGCGAGCGCGCCCGTCACGATCACCGTGAGCGCGGATCGCTTGATACTGATCATTCGGGTCAGCCCGGCGAGCGCTGTCGGCCCGATCGCGATCGCGAAGACGGCGAGATTGGCCCACAGGAAGTAGAAGGCCGGACGGAACTGGGCCGTGCCCTCGCGGTAGAACTTGCGCGTGTTGGACAGGCCGTCGAGCCACCAGTATCCATTGATTGCGAAGAGTCCGACGACGACGCCGACGCCGGCGAGCGCGGGAAGCAGCCAGCGGATGCGCCGCGTTCGCCACGCCAGCGCCAGCACGAGCGGCGCCAGCGTGGGCGCGCCGAAGGTGAGGAAGCAGAGCCAGCCGAGCAGCAGCCCGCCGACCAAGCCGGCGATGACCTCGAGACGTCGCCGCGGTGTCGTCATCGCGATCGCGAGTGCTGCGATGCCGACGGCGCCCACTCCGGCGAAAAACGCGTCGGCCGACGTCCCCTGCCACACCGCGTACGGAGCGAGGGTGAGGAACGGCAGACAACGACGCACGACATCGGCCCCGGCGATGCGTTGCACCGTGACCGCGACACCGCCGACAGCGAGTCCGACGCCGATGAAGGACACGGTGGCTGCCGCCCACGCACTGCCGAGGCCGATGGACCGCATCAGCATCAGCAGCAACGTGAAGCCCGGCGGGTGGCCGCGCACGTGCACGCTGTAGAACTTCTGCTGATCGATGAACGTGCGCAGGTACTGACCGGCCGGCTTGGCGTTCTTCAACCCGGCCCAGTACTCGGTCCGGTCGGTCACCGGTTTGATCACTGCCGCCCAGCCGTCGGAGGCCGCAAGCGCCCAGGCGAACACAGCCCCAGTGATCGCTGTGACAGCGATTGCAGCGGCCTGTCGCATCTTCGCCGCAACCACGGGAAGACCGATGACGGCGATGGCCGCGACTGCGATCACCGGGATGACCTTGGCGGTGACCCTCAGGTTCCACATACCCACGAGCGGACCGGCGCCGAGCTTGATCAACGGCTGCTGACGCTGCAGCCGGTTGCCCTCGACGAACGAATAGATCTCGAGCGCGACGAGCGCGAGAGCGACTGTGACGGTCGCCGCGGCGCGCCGCTGCGATGCAGCGTTGTCCGACGTCGTCAGCTCAGACACCGTCGAACCCGGAAGTTCGATCGGGGCACTGTCGGGTTGACGCGCTCGAGCATGATGACGCCGTCGACGCGACCGACCGAGCGGTATTGCGACTCCAGGATGTGCGCAACTCGCCCCGATGTGTCGCACGTCGGCGAGCGTTGATACTCGGCGATGAATCGCGGCGCGGTGGTGGGGTTGGCGAGGTACGACACGAGCTTGTCCTGTGCCTCCGGCGCGCCACGGACCTCTTCGTACCACAGATAGAGATAGCCGGGGTCGGTGTGCGCATCCGCGTACAGCGCCGCGCTGGCGCACATCGCGTAGAGCTGGTCGCCGGGTAGACGGTGGTGGTGGAACCAGCGGGTCACGCCCTCGTCGGGGTGGGCGCGGCCGTCGTCAGAGGATCGCACGGCAATCGTGGCTCGCCCTGCGGCGAAGACCCAACCGGACAGCAACAGGCTCGGCACGAGCATGCCCGCGAGCGCGAGGCGGATCGTGGCGGCGGCCTCGATGCGCGCCAGCGTCGCCGCGGCGAGCGACGACAGCGGAGCAGCGAGCACGAGCCAGTAGTGGCGATGGAAGCCCCCGCCCGCGACGAACACGACGAACGAGGCCGCCAGCCACAGCCCGAGCACCAGCTCGTGGGAATCCGAGGGCACGCCGGTCGATCGCCACCGGTGCACCAACGAACGACACCAGACGAACGACGCGATTGCGGCGCCGCCGAGGACGATGAGCGCCATGGGTCCGGTGCGGAACAATCGGAACCACTCGCCACCCGACAATGCACTGTGCGTGGAGAGCCGATAGCCGACGAATGCGAACCACCAACGCGTGAAGCTGGTGGTCGCGCCCAACACTGCCATCGCGATGATGATCGTGAGCGTTCCTGCGCTCAGCGCGACGAACTCGCGTCTCGAACGTTGTCGGCGTGCCGGGGACCGAAACCCAGCGAACAGCAGCCAACCGCCGAGCGCGACCAGTCCGTCGCAGCCCGATTGCTTGAGCGAGATCGCGAGTCCGCCGAGGACGCCCGCCGCGTACATCCACCGTGTCGACCGAGCGCTGTTGAGCGCGGCGATGCCGACTGCCAGCCCCGTCGCTGCCAGGGCTCCGCTGAGTAGTTCGCCATTCGCGCTGTGTCCCTCGAGCGCAGGCGCGGCGGAGACGACCGCGACGATGAGTGCCGCGAGTCGACCAGCGCGCTCGCCCACGAGTTGGCGGACGACGAGACCGGTCGACACGACCAAGAGGACTCCGAACAACATCGCCATGATCCGGATGGAGGCCGTGTTGCCGCCCGAGATCCAGTCCCAGAAGCGGAACAGGATGAGGACACCCTGAGGACGATCGACCCAGATGTCGCGGTACAGCACGCGGCCGTGCGCCCACGATCGGGCGACGGCGAGATAGCCGCCCTCATCGGTCGTGATCGGGCTCCAGTACATCCGCAGGCGAATGGCGACGGACACCAACGCCGCCAGGATCAGCCAGACCCGCGTCCGCCCGCGATCGATCAACACGCTGAGCATTCTCGTCGGTGGCGAGGCGTGCGCAGCGTCACCCGGGTTCAGAACCAGGTAAACCCGACTTCGGCGCTGCGCGTCGTGCCCGGGAGCTGCTTCGTGAGAACATGCGCGATGAACTTCGGAGCAACATCGACCGCCGACGAGGTCCTCGGCGACATCGATCTCGACGGCCGCACCGTCGTGGTCACCGGTGCCGGTGGCGGCCTCGGCTTCGAGACGGCGCGGTCGCTCGCAGCGCGCGGCGCGGCCGTTGTCCTGGCGGCACGCGACGCCGCCAAGCTCGCCGAGGCGGCCGCCGCGATCACCGCGGCTCGACCCGACGCACGAATCGAGACGCTCCCGTTGGACCTGGCGTCGCTCTCCGGCGTCCGCGCGTTCGCCGATGCGTTCGCGGCGCAACACGACCGCCTCGATCTGTTGATCAACAACGCGGGCGTGATGTGCACGCCGTTCGGGCGCACGGCTGATGGCTTCGAGACACAGTTCGGCACGAACCATCTCGGCCACTTCCTGTTGACACAGCTGTTGACGCCGGCGCTGCTCGCAGCCGGCGGTGCCCGGGTCGTCAACGTCAGTTCTGCCGGCCACCGCATGGGCGACATCGACTTCGCCGACCCCAACTTCGAGCATCGCGACTACGACGGATGGGCCGCGTACGGTCAGTCCAAGACCGCCAACATCCTTCACGCCGTCGGTCTCGACAAGCGCCTCGGTGGCGAAGGGGTTCGAGCGTTCGCGGTCCACCCGGGCACCATCCAGACTGGCCTTGGCAAGTACATGAGTCGCGACGACCGTGAGAATCTCCGGGCGCGCATTGCTGCCGCCGCAGCATCGTCCGCCGCGACCACCACGTCCGGATGGAAGTCGGTCGAGCAGGGCGCAGCGACCTCGGTGTGGGCCGCGACATCGCCGAGCCTCGATGGGCTCGGTGGCCGGTACTGCGAGGACTGCCACCTGGCCGAGCCGGCGTCGGGCGACGGCGGCCG
Organism: Acidimicrobiales bacterium; assembly: GCA_038227995.1. Taxonomy (GTDB): domain Bacteria; phylum Actinomycetota; class Acidimicrobiia; order Acidimicrobiales; family Ilumatobacteraceae; genus WLMZ01. The sequence continues at coordinate 102,164 of JBBRPP010000008.1, read as the reverse complement.
CGGCTACCAGGCGTATGCGGTGGACCCCGTCGCCGCCGATCGCCTGTGGGAGCTGTCCGAGCGCCTCGTCGCGTCGTGACCCGTGACGCGTCAGTCCGCGACTTCGGCTCCGGCCCAGTGCTTGCGCATGTCCTTCAGCCAGTCGGGGTAGTCCAGCGGCGGGTCGGGCAGCACCGTCGCGCCATGCTCGGCGAGCGTCTGCTCGAACAACTCGGGCTGATCGCCCCAGCTCCGCGGATCGCCGAGCATGACCTCGAAGAACGTGACACCATCCGGCCCGGCGACGACCGGGCCGAACGCGGCGCCGAACGGCAGCTCGATGTGGGTGCCGGCCGGGCATTCGCGGTCACCGAACGTCGCTGATCCGGCGATCACGAAGACGATGTGCGGGCTGTAGTGGCCATGCCGACGCACGATCATCCCCGGGTCGTATTCGGCATACAGCGAGAGGTATTGCGGGTTGTTCGAGAACGCGAACCACTTCTCGCGCACGTACGCATCAGAGCCGTCGGCGTTGCGCTGAGCGCGCACGTTGCGCCAGCCCATGTCGGGGTCGTCCATGTGACGGAAGATCGGTTCGGCACCGGGAACCTTCGGGTTGCTCGCCGGTTGTTCGCTCATCCTGTCAGTCTTGTCCATGCCCCGCAGTGGACGTCGGGTCGACGAACTGATCGAGGCCCAGCAGCGCGCGGGCCGCACTGGTCGGTGTGGTCTGGCCGTCGCGGACACGTTGTTCGACGACGGCAGCCAACGCTCGTACCTCGGGGTTGGCGCGGAACCGGGTCAGCAGCTGGTCCTCGACCGTGGCCCACATCCACGACACGTCTTGTCGGCTGCGCTTCGCCGCCAGACGCCCGCCGCGTTCGAGTCCAGCACGGTGGGCGACGAGTTGGGCCCACACGGTGTCGAGGCCGGTGCCCTCCGCAGCGCTGCACGTCACCACCGGAGGTGTCCACTCGCTATCGGCGGGCTCCATCAGATGCAGTGCCATCACCAGCTCGCTGGCTGCCGCCTTGGCCTCGACCACGTGGGCGCCGTCGGCCTTGTTGATCGCGATCACATCGGCGAGTTCGAGCACGCCCTTCTTGATGCCCTGCAGCCCGTCACCCGTCCGCGCGAGCATCAGCAACAGAAAGGTGTCGACCATGTTCGCGACGGTCGTCTCCGACTGGCCGACACCGACGGTCTCGATGAACACCACGTCGAAACCCGCGGCCTCGACGATGACCAGCGACTCGCGGGTGGCCCGCGTGACGCCGCCGAGCACCCCGGCACTGGGTGACGGGCGGATGAACGCGCGTTGATCGACAGCGAGGCGCGACATGCGCGTCTTGTCGCCGAGGATGCTGCCACCGGTTCGTTTCGACGAGGGGTCGACGGCCAGCACCGCGACGCGATGGTCGTCAGCCGTGAGTCGGGTCCCGAGCGCATCGATGAACGTCGACTTGCCGGCGCCGGGCACGCCGGTGATGCCGATGCGATGCGATCGACCGGCGTGAGGCAGCAGTCGCGACAGCAACTCCTGGGCCAGCTCTTGGTGATCGAGTCGCGTCGACTCGACGAGCGTGATGGCCTTGCCGAGGAACGCCCGATCCGTGGCGAGCACCCCGGCGGTGTACTCGTCGAGATCGATCACCGTCGCCATGGGGTCATCGAGTTCACGCCGACCGGCGCTCGAGTTCCTCGAGGAGTTCGATCGCAGCTTCGGCGATCACCGTGCCGGGCGGGAAGATCGCCGACGCGCCCGCAGCGCGCAGCTCGGCGAAGTCCTGCGATGGAATGACTCCGCCGACCACGATCAGGATGTCGGGGCGGCCCTGAGCGGTGAGCGCTGCCTTGAGCTCGGGCACGAGCGTGAGGTGCCCGGCCGCGAGGCTGGACACACCGACGACGTGGACGTCGGCCTCGATCGCCTGGCGGGCGACTTCTTCCGGCGTTTGGAACAGCGGGCCGACGTCGACGTCGAAGCCGAGATCGGCGAACGCCGTGGCGATCACCTTCTGGCCCCGGTCGTGTCCGTCCTGGCCCATCTTGGCGACGAGGATGCGGGGACGGCGGCCCTGCGCCGTGGCGAACGATTCGACGAGGGCGCGGCTGCGGGTGACGTCAGAGTTCTCGCCGACCTCGCTGCGGTACACGCCCGAGAGTGTACGGATCTGAGCTGTGTGCCGACCGAACACGTCTTCCAGCGCGAGGCTGATCTCGCCCAGCGTGGCCTTGGCGCGGGCTGCATCGATCGAGAGCTTGAGCAGGTTCTGGTCGAGTCCCGATCCGCGCGTGCCGTCGACGATCGCGCGGGCTGCCGCCGACAGTTGAGCGAGGGCGTGTTCGCACGCCGCAGGATCGCGTTCCGCCTTCAGCTGTGCGAGTTTCGCCAATTGGCTGGCACGCACAGCACTGTTGTCGACCTTGCGGACATCGATGGTGTCGGCCGTCTCGGGGCGGAAGATGTTGACGCCGACGACCGGCTGCCGACCGGAGTCGATGCGAGCCTGGGTCTTCGCCGCAGCTTCTTCGATGCGCAGTTTGGGGATGCCGGCCTCGATCGCGGCCGTCATGCCGCCGGCCGCTTCGACCTCGACGATGTGCGACCATGCGCGAGCGGCGAGGTCGTTGGTGAGCTTCTCGACGTAGTAGCTGCCGCCCCACGGATCGATCACGTTGCACGTGCCGGATTCCTGCTGCAGGAACAGCTGCGTGTTGCGGGCGATGCGCGCCGAGAAATCGGTGGGCAGCGCGAGTGCTTCGTCGAGCGCGTTCGTGTGCAGTGACTGGGTGTGGCCCTGCGTTGCGGCCATCGCCTCGACACACGTGCGGGTCACGTTGTTGAAAACGTCCTGTGCGGTCAGCGACCATCCCGACGTCTGCGAGTGCGTGCGCAGCGACAGTGATTTGTCACTCTTCGGATCGAACTGCTTGACGAGCTTGGCCCACAGCAGCCGGGCCGCCCGGAGCTTGGCGACCTCCATGAAGAAGTTCATGCCGATGGCCCAGAAGAACGACAGCCGCGGCGCGAACGCGTCGATGGTGAGACCGCTCTCCAACCCGGCGCGGATGTACTCGACGCCGTCGGCGAGCGTGTACCCGAGTTCGAGATCGGCGGTCGCTCCGGCCTCTTGCATGTGGTAGCCGGAGATCGAGATCGAGTTGAACTTCGGCATCTCGGTGGAGGTGTAGCGGAAGATGTCGGAGATGATCCGCATCGAAGGGCTGGGCGGGTAGATGTATGTGTTCCGCACCATGAACTCTTTGAGGACGTCGTTCTGGATCGTGCCCGTGAGCTTGCTCGGCGGCACACCCTGCTCTTCCGCAGCCACGACGAACAAGGCGAGGATCGGCAGCACCGCGCCGTTCATGGTCATCGACACACTCATCTGATCGAGCGGGATCGAGTCGAAGAGCTGACGCATGTCTAGGATCGAATCGATCGCCACGCCGGCCATCCCCACGTCGCCGGTGACACGGGGGTGGTCACTGTCGTAGCCGCGATGGGTCGCGAGATCGAACGCGACCGACAGACCCTTCTGGCCGGCCGCGAGGTTGGCGCGGTAGAACGCGTTGGATTCCTCGGCTGTCGAGAACCCGGCGTACTGACGCACGGTCCACGGCTGGTTGACGTACATCGTCGGGTACGGCCCACGCAGGAACGGGACCACGCCCGGATACGTGTGCAGGAAGTCGAGATCGGCGATGTCGTCGGCGGTGTAGATCGGGGCGACATCGATGCCCTCGGGGGTGGTCCACGTGTCGGCCACAGCCGCGCCGCCGGCTGCCGCCCACGTCTCCCGATCGGTTTCGGGTTGCGGCGAGCCGAGCGGGATCGTCGCGAAGTTGGGAAGGCTGTCGGTCATAGCACTCCCAGGAAGCTGAGCAGTTCGGTGAGCGTCTGCTCGACGTCGCAGCCGGTGTAGATGGAGACGTCGACGCCGGCCGCGGACAACTGCTCCATCAGGTCGCGCGGCCGACCGGCGAGATAGACATGTGTGGCCCCGGCGGCCTTCATGGCCCGAGCTGCGTCGGCCCCGAGATCGCCGTACACGGCATCGCTCGAGCACAGGCAGGCGATGGTCGCTCCGGATGTGGAGAATGCCGCGGCCACGTCGGCGATGTCGGCACTTGCCGGCCCGACAGCGGTCACGATTCCGGCGGTCTCGAACAGGTTCTTGGCGTAGGTCAGCCGGGCGGTGGCCGTTGACGCGTCGCCCAACGCGGCGAGGAAGACGGTGTGCCGCCGGCCCCTCGTCGTGCTGTCTCGATCGACGCGATGGCGGAGCGCTTCGAAGGAGGCTGCGTATCGGCGACGGGGGAGCCCGGCACCTGAACCCGCTTCGTCAGCGATGGTGTCGGTATCCGTGGCGAGCACCTCGGCGATGTTGGGGAACTCGGTCACGCCCGTGATCGCGTCGCGCTTCGTGGCGAGGTTCTTGGAACGGGCCGCCCACGCCTGGTCGATGCGCGACCGGATCAGACCGGCGCCGACGGCGGCGACGAAGCCACCGGTGGCCTCGACCTCCTGGAAGTCGCTCCACGCGGCTGCGGCGATGTCGTTGGTGAGTTGCTCGACATACCACGACCCTCCTGCGGGATCGATGACGCGGGACAGGTTGGATTCGAGTGCGAGCACGGACTGCGTGTTGCGGGTCAGTCGCTCGCCGAGTCCGGAGGGCTCGCTGCCGGAGACAGCGTCGTACGGCAGCACCGTGATCGAGTCGGCGCCGGCGACGCCGGCGGAGAAGCACGCCACGGTCGTGCGCAGCAGGTTCACCCAGGGGTCGTACTGGGTCATCATCGCTCGTGACGTGACGGCGTGGATCGTCGTCGCGCCGGCCGCCTCGGGAACACCGGCGACCTCGGCGACTCGTGCCCAACCCCGGCGCAATGCACGGATCTTCGCGATCGTCGCGAACTGATCGGCCGTCGCCGAGACACGGAACTCGAGTTGCCCGAAGGCATCAGCGATGTCGAGGCCGGCGTTGGTCATCGACCTGAGGTACGCAACGCCGCAAGCGATCGAGAACCCGATCTCCTGGCCGTCGGACGCGCCCGCATCGTGATAGCGGCCACCGTCGACCACCACCGTTCGCACTGCGGGGTACGCCGCCGCCATTGACACCGCCCAATGATCGACCAGTGCCAACTTTGCAACGATGCCGCTGGTGTCGCCGCTCGATGCGGCTGCGCCGAGGGGGTCGGCGCCCAACAGCCCGCGGGCTGCAGCGCCAGCGATGCCGCGCCGTTCCCACACGGCCACGAGTGCGGTCGCCGCATCGGTCCACCGTGATCCGGCGTCGAGTTCGATCGGAGCGACGTCGAGCAGCACATCGGCCAACAGCGCGCCGAGGACATCTGCGTCGATCGCGTCGAGGCCCGTGAGATCGAGCCACAGCGATGTCGCGCCGCGCTCGAGCTGGTCGGCCGGGCGGGTGTCGGTTGCGGAGGCGTCGACCCGTTGGCGGACATCCCAGTTCTCGGTTCTCGTGCCCGCAGCCGATCGGCCGCGCACGAACGGGGCGAAGCCGGGCAGCCCGTTGTGCGTCCGCTCGTCGTTCGCGGGATCGTCGATCGTGTACAGCGGCTCGATCTCGATGCCGTCGTACGTCCTCGAGCGCAACTTTGCCAACGCGGCGTCGGGTTCGGCGCTGTCGACGATCGAGGCATCGATCTTCAGCGCGCCGGCGACTCCTCGCAACCACTGCTGCCGATTGGGTACGGGAAACTCTGCTGCCAAGCTCACGGCGTCGTCTCCGGTGCTCATTGATCGCACGTTAGTTGCCATGGTCGGGCGCCTCCCAAGCCGCGGCGTCGCCGATGGCGGGATACATCGCGCGGGCGATGCTCCACGCGGCTTGCGCTGACGCATCGCGACCGGTCACCGCCGTCAGGAACGGTGCGCGGTCGATGGCCACCACGTGAGTGTCGGTGTGCGCGGTGACGCTCGCAACTCGCGGCACGTGCGCGAGCAGCGCGATCTCGCCGAACCCCTCGCCGCGGTGCATGAAACAGAGATGGTGACCCTGCTGTGTGACCTCGACCTCGCCCGAAGCGATCGCGAAGAAGTGCTCGCCGGTCTCGCCCTCCGTCACGATCGAATCGCCCGCCGCGAACATCACGTCGGTCGCAGTGCGAGCGATGCCCTCGATGGCCGGGCTCGGAAGGCGGGCGAAGATCGGCACCACCTTGAGCAGACGGATCGCGAGGACCGGAGCATTTGCTGCGGCGTCGATGCGGCGGAGCCTGGGGATGGCCGCGCCGACGAGCAGAACCAGGAAGACGGCGAGGCCGATGATCGCGGCGCGTGCACCGAGGGTGGCGATCAGGATCTGCGTCAGCACAGATCCGGCGGCGAGACCGATGCTGCTCAAGACCTCGAGAGTCGCGAAGGCGCTCGCCAACGATGCCTGTGGCGCGGCGCGTTGCACGAGGATCCTCGTCGTCACGTCGACGGTCGATCGACCGGCGCCGGCAATGGGCAGCGCGATGCACGCCATCACGACGGTGGCCGAGATGCCGAAGGCGACGATTGCAAGCGCACAGACGCCGAGCGCGCCGAGTACCACCGGGGTCAACGGCTCGCGTCCGACGAGTCGGGTCGCAGCGAAGCCGCCGACCACGCACCCTGCGCCGAAGGCCGCGCTCAGCGCGCCGGGTCCCGAATGGCCGAGGTGCAACAATTCGATCCCGGCGACGACGTAGATCAGATCGAGCGATCCGATCAACACGTTCTGTCCGGTGTGGATCGCGAGCAGTTCAACGCCGCCCGGCACCTTCGTCAGCGACAGCGCGCACGACGCGAGGGCCGCGGCCTTGCGTGGCGGGGTGCGAGTCTCGTCGTCGAGGTCGATCGGGGGCGGATCCAGCCGTCGGAGCGTCCACGTGAGTGTGGCGCTGATGGTCGTCAGCGCGCAGGACACGATGAACACGAGATCAGGACCATGAGCCCGCAGCAGCGCAGCAGCCATCAATGGCCCGACGAGGACGCTCATCGCGTCGCAATATCCGGTGAGGACGTTTGCCGCCGTGAGATCAGCCGTCGATGTCACGACCGACGGCAGCACCACACTGAATGCGGGGCGGACGAAGGTGATCGCGCCGACGGCGACGGCCGCAATCGCGACGACAACGACAACCGGCGCATGCCGGGCGGCAGCCGCCGCCGTTGCGAGCAGCGCCAACGCTTCGAGTCCGTAGGCGAACGCGAGGACGCGATTCGGTCGACGGCCATCCGCCGCAGCGCCGGCGAGCGGCGCGGCGAACACGCCGGGCACGAGGAGCCCCAGCGATGCGAACCCGGTCGCAGTAGCGCCACCGCCTCGCTCGAACGCGTACAGCAATGCCGCGATCCAGACCGCCCATTCGGCCACGACCGAGGTCAGATAGGCGACGAGGAGACGAGCGAGATGCGGGTTGCGGAGCGCCGCACGGATCGGTGGCGCCATTGTCCGCCGAGTGGGTTCGGACACGCTGGCGTCAGTCCGTCCCGGGCACGCGCTGGCAAGAGCGAGGATCGGTCACCAGTACTCCTCGACGTGGATGTTGCCGCGGATCTTGCGGTGATCGAGCGTGAACCCGCGATCGGCCAGCAGCTTCACCACACCGATGACATCCGGATACGTCATCACGCCGTCGACCTCTTGGGGCAGGCCGATCATCGACGGGTTGCCGCACAGGAACACGTGGGTGTTCGTCGGGTCCAATTCGATGCCGAGACTGGTCGGGAAGAAGTCCTCGGCGATGAGGTCTTGGAGATAGCGCTTCGGCACATCTGGTTCGCGGGTCGGCATCGGGAGGTAGTGGTAGTTCGGATAGCGGGCTTCGATCGCGCGGTGCTTGTCGATGTAGCCGAGGTCGGCCCACTGCCGCACCGACACGGCCGACACGATCGGGCCATGGTGTCCTTTGCGCAACAGTTCGACGACCATCGCGTTGTGCGGTGCTTCGCCCGTGCCGGTCGAGAAGAAGAGGATCGTCGCGCTCGGGTCGGTGACGGGCGTCAGCGTGTACCGACCAGCGACCTTGGGTCCGAGGTAGATCCGGTCGCCGGGGCGCTTGCGAGCAAGCCGTGGCGTCAGCCCCGGCACGTTGTTCTCGGTCGGTGGGACGAGCACGATGTAGAACTCGAGTTCGTTCGCGTCGAGATCGCCGGTGAGGTAGCCGTGGTCGTCCCACATCCGGCTGCTGATCGAGTACGAGCGGCGCACCATCTTGTCCCAGCGCGTGTCGAGCTGTTCATCCTCGGCGTCGTCGATGCGTTCCTCCCAGTAGCCCAGCCCCAGCGATGCGTATTGGCCAGGGAGGTGAGAGACGTCTCCGTGATCGGGCTTGACCCGCAGCACCCACAGGTCGGAATGCGTCGGCTCGAAGTGGGTGATGACCGCGTTGTAGTTCTCGGTGCGCAGCTCGTCGATCACGCTCGTGAAGCCGCGCCGACGATCGGCCGGCGACGGCGGGGGAGCGATCTGCAGCTCGGGGAAGGCTTGGGCGAGGTCCTGTGCGATGCGAGACGCGGGAGCTGCCGGCGCACCGTCGCGCGTCGAACCGGTCTCGTCGACGAACCACACCTTGCCCGATGCCGCGGCCGCATCGGAGAGACCGATCGCCGACGCCGAAACCGCAGTCCGGCCTGGAGCGAAGACGACGTGATCGAACTGGAGATCTGGTGTGCGCCGGTCACCGAAGAACGCCATGGGATAGCCGTCGACGTCGGTGATCTGTTCGGGCACCGATCGGTAGAGCAACGTCGCCTGACGTTCGCGCTCGAGGCGATGCAGCGTGCTTTCAGCCGTCGCCGACAACTTGGTCGGATCCATCCCGCCCGCCGCCAGGACGACACGAGCACCGCTCGCGGCGAGGCTCGCCGTCAGCTCGACCGCGTGGTCACTCTGGCCGATCACGAGGATGTCCTCGTCGATCGACGAGTGGGGAAGCTGTCCGACGAGGATGCGAGCACTCGTCACGGTCTTCAGCGGCGGCACCCACCCGGTCACCTCGGCCCGCTCGGCGATCACGCACGCTCGACACGTGTACACGTGCTTGGCCGTGGTGATCGCGATGTTCTCGCCGACGACGTCGATCGCCGAGATGGTCTCGCCATAGCCGACATCGAGTTGGAACTCGCCGACCAGTTCGGGGAAGGCGACTGCCGACGTCTCCTCCAGGATGCGGACTCGACTCAGCCCCGACTGCTGCAGGGCCACTGCCACCGACAACCCACCTGCATTCCCGCCGATGACCACCAGGTCGTATGCCGCGTCGCTCATGGCGCCCGATGATAGGCGGGTGCGCTGGGCCGTCCGTCAACGGCGTGCGGTGTGGTGCTGCCAGATCGATTCTTCGCTGTCGGAGACGACTTTGGCGAGGATTGCCGACAAGGTCGCGCGGTCGGCCGATGAAAGCGCGGCCAGCGCGGCCGGTGGCGTCACCATCACCGCCTCGAGGTCGGCGGCAGTCTTCGCGCCGAGCGCGGTGAGGGCAATCTCCTTCACCCTGCGGTCCGTGGCGCTGGCCCGGCGGACCGCGAGGCCGAGTGCCTCCAGCCGGTCGACGATCGCGGTCACATACGACGCATCGCACACCATCCGATCAGCCATCTCGCGCATACGGATCGGTCCGGCAGACAACAGCGAGAGCGCGAAGCCGTGCGGTGGGGTGAGGTCGTGCGCTGCGAAGGCTTCGAACACGGCGTTGCGTTTGGCAAGGAAGAGCGGTTGCAGCCGCGACCACACCAGATCGAGTGACTGATCTGACTCCGTTTTGCCGGCGCGCTTCGCTGGAGACACGCTGGAACTCTATCAAAGGTTGAGTCGAATAGATAGTTGACATATACCAATCATCGGCTACTGTGAACGACATGGCTTCATCGATCATCGCTGATGACCTCGTCAAGCACTTCGGCGATGTCCACGCGCTCAACGGCGTCTCACTCGACGTCCCGACTGGCACCGTGCTCGGCCTCCTCGGGCCCAACGGTGCCGGCAAGACGACAGCGGTTCGCATCCTCACCACGATCCTCCAACCTGATTCCGGACGAGCGATCGTGGCGGGTCACGATGTCGTCGCCGATCCGCGGGCGGTGCGGCGCAGTATCGGGTTGGCCGGTCAGTACGCGGCGGTCGACGAGAACCTCACCGGGCGCGAGAACCTGATTCTGGTCGGTCGGCTCAACCATCTGTCGAAGGCGGCCGCCGGCGTTCGTGCCGTTGAATTGCTTGATCAGTTCCATCTCAGCGATGCCGCGAATCGGCCTGCTCGCACCTATTCAGGAGGTATGCGGCGGCGTCTCGATCTCGGCGCCGCGCTGGTGACTCATCCACCGGTGGTGCTGCTCGACGAGCCGACCACCGGTCTCGACCCCGCGAGCCGGGCCGATCTGTGGGACGTCATCGGCAACCTCGTCACCGATGGCACGACGGTGCTGCTGACGACGCAGTATCTCGAGGAAGCTGACCGGCTCGCCGACAACATCGTCGTCATCGACAAGGGTGTGATCGCTGCGCAGGGCACCGCCGCCGAGCTCAAGTCACGTCTGGGTGAGACGACGGTCGAGTTGCACTTTCCGACGTCTGATGCCGCAGCCGCGTCGGTCGCGTTGTTGCAGGATCTCCACGCCGTGCGGCGCCCGGGCGACGAGCAGACCGTCTCCATTCCGCTCCGCGGCGGACCTCACATGATCCGGGTCATCCTCAATCGCATCGGTGACGCCGGCTTCGAGGCCGATCGCCTCGACCTCCACGAACCCACCCTGGACGACGTCTTCCTCAGCCTCACTGGAGCATCCGTATGAGCGCTTCAACGGCGAACCTGCCTGTCGTTCGTCCCTCGACGCCGCCCTCAGAATCGGCTGATGGCGGTTTGCTGTGGGCCGTGCGCGACACGCTCGCGATGACCTGGCGCAACCTCACCACGATCCGGCGTGTGCCACAGCTGCTCGTGTTCGCCATCGTCCAGCCGACGATCTTCGTGTTGATGTTCCGCTATGTGTTCGGCGGCTCGATCACTATTCCGGGGCTGAGCTATGTCGACTACCTGATGCCAGGCATCTTCGTCCAGACGTGCGCGTTCGGTGCGATGAGCACCGCGGTCGGGTTGGCCGAGGACAAGGGCAAGGGCTTGCTCGAGCGCCTTCGGTCGCTGCCGATGTCACGGTCGGCGGTGCTCGGCGGACGGGTGTTGGCAGATGCGACGCGCAACTTCTTCGTCGTGCTGCTGATGCTCTCGATCGGATTCGCGGTCGGGTTCCGCACCCACACCAACGTCGCCATGGTGTTGCTCGGCGTGATCCTGCTCGTGATGTTCGGATTCTCGTTGAGTTGGATCTTCGCCCTCATCGGGCTGTCGGTGCCCAACGGCGAGGCCGCGCAGGCAGCGGCGTTTCCGCTGCTCGCTCCGCTCGTGTTCGCCTCGAACGCCTTCGTCGACCCGAGCAAGATGCCGGGATGGTTGCAGGGCTGGGCTCGGCACCAACCGGTGAGCGCGACTGCTGATGCCGTGCGCGCATGCATGCTCGGCGGGCCGACCGCGACGAAGGTTGTCACGTCGCTGGCGTGGTCGCTCGGCATCGCGATCGTGCTCTCACCGATCGCGGTGCGCCGCTATCGCCGCGCCTGAGTGAGGCTGGGCGGCGCGCTGTCGCGCAATGTCTCGGCGAAGCGGACCGCGACGTACCCGGTGGTGGGGCACGCAACGAGCGTCAGAGCGGCCGGCAGCGCACCACGCTTGCGCCACACCCACGCCGACAGACCGAGCCATTCGGCCACGAACAACACGGTGCACCCGAGCAGCTTCACGGTGGACTTGATGCTCTCGCTGCGCGGCATTGTCGCGGCGCGCTTCATCACCTGATACGGGATCGCGTGGATCGTCGCACCGATGAGCGCGATGGGCGCAGCGAGCAGCAACGCGGGCCGCGGCGTCACGTCTTTCGCTGCTCGGACCGCGGTCGAGAAACGGAGTCGACGGGTGACGGCCGTTGGTTGGGTGATCGTCGCGTCGTCCGGTGAAACAGCCAGCAGGCCGGCGGTGATCGCGTCGGTGCAGGACCGAGCCGCGGCGCGTGGGTCCGCCGCGAACGCATCAGCCCATTGGCCGACTGCGATCGGGTCACCGATCGTCACGATGGCGTGCGAGCGGAATGTCGCCTTGGCGTCGTAGGCCAGACCGATCGGGACGATCTGCACGCCGCTTGCGCCATCGTCGAAGGCCGCGCCGAGTGCGATGCGTGCGGCGCCGGTGCGAAGCGGCTGCAGCGAGTTGAGGTCGTGGCTGATGCCCTCGGGGAAGATCGACACGACCTGCCCCTCGACGAGCAGGCGGCGGCAGGCCGCGAACGTCGCATCGTTCTGCGCGACGCGGTCGGCGTCGCCGGCCTTGGCGTCCTTCGCCCGAAACACGGGGATCACGCCGGCCATGTTCAGGAATGGCTTGAGCGGCGTGTTGAACAGCGTCGCTTTGCCCAGGAACCGCGGCCAGCGCGGCAGCAGCGACATCAGCAACAGCCCGTCGACCAGCCCGTTGGCGTGGTTGGCCACCGTGATCACCGGCCCGGTCAGCGGCAGCCGCTCGGATCCATCCAGCTCGACCTTGCGAAAGAACGTGTGGATCATCGCCTTGGACAGGATCTTGATCGCAGGGCTTGGCATTCCGGCGAGCGTACGAGATCCGGCCGACGGCGGCATGGCACACTGGATTCCATGAGCCGCCTCGTGTACACCGAAGCCGAGCTGATGACCGATCACGAGTTCGCCCGGCCGCACATCGTCGATGGTCGGCGGATGCACGGTGGCTTCCTCGCCGATGGTCGTTACCAGCCTCCTCGCGCGCTCGTCCGCGAACCTGCGCTCGACGCGTGGACCGAGGCGTTGCGTTCGCGCGGCGGCGAGTTGCTGGATGCCGACTCCTCGCTGCTCGAAGGGGCGCGGGTGCCGACGGTCGAGCAGTCGAAGGTACTGCTACGCAACGGCCTCGGGCAGATGTTCTGGAACACGCTCACGATCACCGGCAAGATCGAGGCCAAGGGTCGGATCCTGGCCGAGATCGCGCTTCCCGATCTTCAGCCGCACATCGTCGAGGACATCTCGGCGATGGCGGTCGGTCATCTCAACGGCGGGCTCCTCAAGGCTCACGGCATCGATGAGGGCGGCGAGCCCGACATCGGCATCGGTGGCCACGACGAGATGTGGTTCGTCGCACGCGACATCGCTTTCGGAGCAGACGCGTTCCCCGACATCGATCCGCCCGAGAACATCGCTCGGCCCGAGGCCGGACTGCGAGTGATGCCCGAGGTATCGACCGCGGTCGAGGGGGTGCTCTCACTGCTGATGAACCTCCTCGTGATCGAATTTCGAGCCGAGATTGGCTTCGCCTCCAGTCAAGCGCTGCTGCGTTCGCCCGACCTGTTCGCCGATCGCCGCGTCGAGGCAGAGGAAGCGGCCGAGATCGTCGGTCGGATCCGAGCCGATGAAGAGATCCATGTCCGGTCGCTGCGTTTGTACCTCGGTGAGCTCGCGTCGGTCACGTTCCGCACCACCCAGGGCGGCACCATCGCCGGCCGCGAGTTGATCGACCGCTTCTGGAACGGTCTGGTCCGCTGGGCCACGATCGAGCAGCCGCCGATCTTCGCCAAGCAGCAGCGCGAGATGATCGAGGAACGCATCAGCGCCCTCGCTGGTGCCGATCGGATCCTGGCCGAATTCATTGCAGCCTTCACCGAGGTGTGAACACGCCTACAACATGATCGACAACGGCGCGAAACATACCCGACTCATAGTTCAGACATGGTGAGTGCAACGTTGCCGAGCGAAGAGAGAAGGCAGATTGCATGGTTGTGTTCCTGGCTGAGCTGTGGAATTGGGTCAGGAGTGGGAGCGGGCACTTCTACGTCGTGCCGTTTGCGCTCGGGGCTCTGGTCTGGGTCCTCGTCACATCGGTCGGTCGGCAGTACGCACCGTTCACCGGCACGTACACGGGTACCGCCAGTGTTGTCATCCCGGTCGTCGCCGAGGACACGGACCTCTTCGACGAGCTGCTACGCCGCATCGGAATGCAATCGCCGCACGAGGTCATCGTGGTCATCAACGGGCCACGAAACATCGAGCTGGAACAGGTTTGCGCACGTCAGCCGTTTCCGGTCGACGTCATCTGGACGGAGCGTCCGGGCAAACGCAACGCGCTGACAGTCGGGATCGAGAGCGCGACGGGCGATGTGGTCGCACTCGTGGACAGCGACACGTTCTGGACCCCCAACACGCTTGAAGAGCTGATGCGTCCGTTCGCGGACCAGACGATCGGTGGCGTCACGACCCATCAGTCCATCCGCGAGCCGCGCCGGACGATCTGGACCCGGTACGCCGACTGGCTGGAGCTGGTCAGGTTCGAGTACAACCTGCCCGCGCAGAGCGCCCTCGGCAAGGTGGGCACGCTGCCGGGACGAACGATCGCGTTCCGTCGCGACCTCATCGTGGAGTACCTCCCCGAGTTCATGTCGGAGACCTTCATGGGCATCCACAAAGAGATCAGTGACGATCGATGCATGACGTCGTACGTCCTGCGGCGCGGCTACCAGACGGTGTTCCAGTCGACGGCGCTCGTGCTCACCGATGCGCCCACCACGTTCGCCAAGTTCTGCAAGCAGCAGTATCGGTGGGCCAACGGCGGCCAGTACAACACGATCCGAACGACGCCGTGGATGATCCGCAACGCCAAGCCGCTCGCCGTCATGACGTTGTTCCCGCTTGTTGGTGTGTACCTCTTCGCCGCCGCCATCGGCGCCTGGGGGATCGCATCGTTGCTCGACGCACACGGGCGTGGGAGCATCCCGATCCTCGGCCATCTCGACATCTCGGTTGTCCTCGTCGCCATCCTCGGTAGTTGGTGTCTGACCGCGTTGATCCGCTACTTCCGGGTCTTTCGCGAACGTCCGTATCACTTGCTCTGGTTGGGGCCGTGGACGATTCTCGGAGTCGTGTTGATGTCGCCGATCCGCATCCTCGCCCTCCTTCGAATGACGTCGGACGCGGGATGGGGAACCCGTTCTGGCGCCTACAGCGGCGGGGGTCAGACCGCGCCGTTGCGTTACCGACTGCTGCCGGCGGTGTCGGTCATCGTGACGTTCGGCTTGTGCATGGCACTGGCGACGACGGTCGAACTCGCCCGATGAAGCGATGTGCGGTGGCGCCAGTTCTGGTCATGTTCTTGCTGTGTGCGGTCGGGTTCGCCGGTTCGACGAGCCCTGCGGCTGCGTCGGATGGCACGGGCCAGATCGGCCACGTGTATCAGCCGACCGACGCGGTCACTCTGCCCGACGGACGGTTGCTGGTGCTGGAGAAGCAGGGCATCCTCAAGTTGTTTCCGAGCCTGCGCGATCAGCTGCCGATCCGGTTGCTCGACCTGACCACCGAGGTGTGGTCGTTCCGCGACTTCGGGGCCGTCGCCCTGGCGGTGAGTCCGACGTTCGCGAGCGACCGGACCATTTACATGCTGTACGACCGTGACGCGCTTCCGGTGCCGGGCAGCACGTCGCCGAAGTGGGGGTCGCCGACCATCAGCGACGACGTGTGCCCCACCGATGTCGATCCCGGGTGCGTGATCGGTGCGCGTCTGATCAGCATGCAGTTGACCGCCGACAACCACATCGAGAACGTCAAGACGGTGCTCGAGAGCGGTCCGACCGCTGGGTGGTGCTTCCAATTCGACGGTCACGGCGTCGACGACCTGCTCTTCGACGACGAGGGGGCACTGCTGATCTCGGCCGGTGATGGCGCCCGCTCGGATGCCGGTGACACCGGCGTCAAAGAAGTCGACACAGGCTGCGGTGCGTATTTCGGTGACGAGAAGACGACCGAGGGCGGCGCATTGCGCGCACTGGATGCGCTCACCCCATCGGCGTACACGTCGTTCAATGGCACGATCGTGCGCATCGACCCGCACACCGGGACGGCGTGGCCGGACAACGCCCTGATCGGTGGCCCCGTGCCCAGCGACGATCGAATCGTCGCGATCGGGCTGCGCAATCCGTTCCGGATGTCGCTCGATCCCGCAACGAAGTCGCTGTACGTCGGCGACGTCGGCGCAAATCGAGCAGAAGAGATCGACGTGGTCGACGAGACGAAGTTCTCCACGTCGGTCCAGAACTTCCAGTGGCCATGTCTCGAGGGCACGAATCCGTCGCAGTTTCCCAAGATCACCTCGTCGCCGTTGTGCAAGCCGACGACCGCGATTCCGAACGTCACCGGCCTTGCCGCGCTGACCTATGGCGCGCTTCCCAGTCAGTGGTGCAGCACGGGAGGCCTGGCCACCATCGCCGGCGAGGTCTTCACTGCCCATGATGGCAAGCGCTGGTTCGTCTTCGGTGATTGGGTCGGTAGTTGCATGCTCGCGCTCCCGGTGGCAACGGACCACACCTTGGATTTGACCAAGGCCAGGCCACTGCTGAAGGGCGTTGCGCCGGCTCGAATCCGGAACGAGAACGGCAAGTTGATGCTCGTCGACGTTGCGCGCGGCTTCGTTCGTGTCTCCGATGAATCGCTCTTCGAGGCCGGTCCGGAAAGCCGCCTCGGTCAGTGGATGGGACGTTCCGTCCTGGCCTTGCTCGTTGTCGGTCTGCTGACAGTGCTCGTCGTCCGGCGGCGAGCGATCACCATGCGGAAGCGCCGCGAGGATTCGCTCATGTCGACCGGTCTGAACGCCGATGTTGATGAGCATGGATCATTGGCAGGCGTCGGAGCCCACTCACAGGAGAGTTCGCCGCGCTGACCTCTGCGCGGGGCTGATCACGCTGGCCCTCTTCGTCGCGAGTGTGCTGGGCCGTCGATTGATGTGACACACATTCCGGCGTCACCGATGATCATGGCGCTGACAGTGGTGTCACCTTGATGTAGTCGATGACGAGTTGTTGCGCCTGGTCGTCGCCTGCTCCCGGATCTCCGGCGTGGACGCCGCCGATCGCCAGATTCAGGATCAGGAAAAACGGTCGATCGAACACCCACTTCGGCGTGTCGCTTCTCGTGATCTGGTGGTACGGCTTCCCGTCGACCGACCACGTGACCGAGTCCGGCGTCCAGTCCAGCGAGTAGACGTGGAAGACGGATGGGTCGACGGTGACGTCGGCCGTCAGTGCGTTGTCACCGGAGAACCCGGGGCCATGCGCGGCGCCGCTGACCAAACCGCCATCGCGCCCGACATGCTCGGCGAGGTCCAATTCGCCGCTGTCCGGCCAACCGACTCGATACCGATCTTCACCCATCATCCAGACGGCCGGCCACGTGGCAGTTCCGCCCGGAAGCCGGAGCCGGGCCTCGAAGTGGCCGTACCGTTGGACGAACTTGCCGTAGCTGGTCAATCGTCCGGACACGTATGAACAGGGTCCGTACCAACATTGCTCGCGCTTCGTGCCGGCAGTCGTCGGTTCGGCGGTGATGACGAGGTCGCCGAGTCCGTCAAGCCTCGCGGCGGTGGATGTGTAGTACTGCAGCTGCTTGTTGCCCCAGCCCGACCCACCGATCTCGGCGGTCCACTTGGAAGGGTCGGGCGCGCTGCCGGCACGACCATCGAATTCGTCCTCCCAGCCGCTGGCCCCGGCGGTTTCAGCCGGCGCAGAACCGATGATCGGAGCAGTGCTTCGAGTCCCGGAACCCGACGTACTCGAGCACGCGGCGACGGAGAGGAGGCAGATCGACGACGCGCAGTGGATGATCCGACGGCGCCGCATCCTGAAGCATCGCACACGATCGTCGGATGGTCAGAGCACGATGTCGAGCAGCTTGCGGATGAATGCTCGGTCGATCCTGCCCCCGGTGAGCAGGCGCCGATACATGGCCGGCCCGATGAGGACGTCGCTCATCACCGCGATGTCGATGTGGGCCGCAAGCTCACCACGCTTCTGGGCCCGCTTCAGCAACGCTCGCAACGGCTCCTGGCGGCTGCGCATGTAATCGTCGAGCGACGCTCGGATTTCGGTGTCGTAACAGCCTGCCTCGATCAGGTGCGGCAGGACGTCGGTGCCGCGGTTTGCTTCCAACTTCAGCAGCACCGCGTCGAAGTACGCGTCGAGGTCGCTGCGGAGTGCGCCGGTGTCGGCGACCACGATCAAACTGGTGTCGTTGTTGATGGCGTCGAGCACCAGCGATTCCTTCGAGGCCCAACGGCGATAGATCGTTGCCTTGCCGACACCGGCCCGGGCGGCCACACCGTCGATCGACAGGTTTGCGGCGCCGCCCTCGACCAGCATGTCGCGGGTGGCTTCGAGAATCGCTTGATCGCAGCGAACGTCGCGCGGTCGGCCGGGACGGCGTGCGCTGGTCGCTGATTCGGAGACATTCGGATCGGCCGTGACGGGCACCGGCGCCCGTCGGGTTGTCAGGGTGGCCATGTTCATTCCCCAGCGGCGAGGGAGCCGAGCGCAATGTCCTGCAGATCCTCGGCTGTTGCAGCCGGCATTTCGTCGGGATCTGCAGCTCGTGCCGGAAGATACCGCCACACCACGAAGCCGGCGAAGACGACGACGATCGACGACAACCGCAGGCCCGAGCTGAGCCCGGACACGAACGCGTTCTTGACCGCAACCGTGAACTCTGCGGCGTTCGTGGTGAGGTGGCTTGCCTCGTTCAGCGCGCCGCCCAGCGACGAGCGAGCATCGGCGAGCGCCTTGCCGGTGACGCCGTATCGGGCGCCCGCTGCGTCGACCTTGCTGCCGTAGATGCTCGCGACGACGCTGCCGATGAGCGCGACGCCGATCGCGCCACCCATCTGCCGTGTGGTGTCGTTGACCGCTGAACCGACGCCGGCCTTGTCGCGGGGGAGTGAACCCATGATCGATTCCGTGGCCGGTGGCATCGTCAGGCCGATGCCGCACGACATCATGACGTAGGGCACGATCGCGAGCAGATAGGCGGTGTCGCGGCCGACGAACGACAGCAGGATCAGCGCCAGCGTCACGATCCCGATGCCGAGCGTCATCACGCGTTTCGAGCCGATTCGCTCGACGAGACGGGCGGACAGCGGCGCACAGACCATCATGCCGGTGGCATACGGGATGAGACGGACGCCAGCCTCGAGTGCTGAGTATCCGTGGACGAACTGCCAGTACTGGGTCATCAGGAACAGCGAGCCGTACATCGCGAAGAAGGTCAGGGTGACCGCCGTGTTCGCTGCGGCAAAACGCGGGTTCTGGAAGAAGCGCATGTCGAGCATCGGATGATCGGTGTGCAGCTCCCAGACGATGAACGCCGTGAGCGCAAGGACACCGAACACGAATCCGGCGATGACCGACCCGTTGCTCCATCCCTTGTCGGGCACCTCGATGACGCCGAACAGCAGCGCGCCGAGGCCGACGATCGACAGGAAGGCCCCGATCGGATCGAGCTTGTCCTGGGCTGCGTCGCGCGACGTGGTGAGCAGAAACGCACCGGAGATGAGCGCGGTCAGCCCGATCGGGACGTTGACCCAGAACACCGAGCTCCACGAGAAGTGCTTGAGCAGGAGGCCGCCCGTGATCGGGCCGAGGGCGACGCCGAGCCCCGAGAACCCGGCCCACACGGCGATGGCTCGGCCCCGCTCGCGAGGATCGCGGAACACGTTGGTCAGGATCGACAGTGTCGAGGGCATGATCAAAGCCCCGCCGATGCCCATGAAGGCCCGGGTCGCGATCAGTTGGCTCGCTGATGTGGCCAGCGCCGACAGGATCGAGCCCGACATGAACAGCAGGATGCCCGCCTGCAACGCACCCTTGCGGCCGAACCGGTCGCTGATGCTGCCCGTGGTGAGGAGCAGGCCGGCGAACACGATCGTGTACGAGTCGATGATCCACTGGACCTGGCTGTTCGACGCATCGAGGTCGCGGATCAGCGAGGGGATGGCGACGTTGAGGATCGTGTTGTCCATCACGATCACGAGCAGGCTGACGCACAGCACCGCGAGGATCCACCACCGTCTGGCGTGAACCGCCGGATCCAATTCGTCGTCGCTCTGCATGTCCATCACGTTGCCGCTGCTGCTCACGTTGTCCTGCCCTTCTCCTCGCCAAATACGAAACTAGACGGTTCCGTATCGTATTCCACATCGGCCGCGTTGGGTCGAATTCCAGATGTGGCAGGGGGCACGTCGTCGTGGCCCGGCGGGACTGCATGCCGTCGCGCCGATCGAGGATTCGACAGCTCGTGGCCGTAGAAAGGACGGGTGCTCGAAGTCCGCGATGTCCGCAAGTGCTTCGGCGATGTCACCGCACTGGACGGGATCACGCTCACGGTCGGGAACGGCGAACTCGTCGGGTTCCTCGGCCCGAACGGGGCCGGCAAGAGCACGACGATGCGGGCGATCATGGGCCTGATCGCCACCGACGGTGGCACGATCACGTGGTCGGGCGCGCCGATCACCTCCTCGGCCCGGCGTCGGTTCGGCTACATGCCGGCCGAGCGCGGCATGTACCCGAAGATGACCGTGCGCGACCAGATCGTCTACTTCGCTCGGCTGGCCGGCCTCTCCCGCGCTGCAGCAACGAACGCAGCACAAACCTGGATGGCTCGCGTCGACATCGCCCATCGAGCGGATGACGAGGTGCAGGCCTTGTCGAGCGGCAACCAGCAGCGTGTCCAGCTGGCCATCGCGCTCGTCCACGAGCCGGAGTTGTTGATCCTCGACGAGCCGTTCAGCGGCCTCGACCCCGTTGCCGTCGAGAACATGAAGACCATCTTGCTGGCCCAAGTCGAACGGGGGACGTCGGTGCTTTTCAGCAGTCACCAGCTGGACCTGGTGAGCGACATCACCAGATCCGTCGTCATCGTCGATCGTGGCCGGGTCGTGCTCGAGGGCGACGTGCGCACCATTCGCGAGCGAGCGGATTTCCGGTATGCGTCCGTGGCGTTCGCCGGCCAGACCGTGTGGGAGCCGACCGTTCCGGGCGCGGCGGTGATCGAGCGATCGGCGCGCTCGATGCGCATCACAGTTCCGTCCCCGACCGAACCATCGGCGGTGCTGGCCGACGCCAGTCGTTCCGGCGTCGTGGTCGAGTTCTCATTTGCTCCTCCGGATCTGTCCGAGGTGTTCTTGGCCTCCGTCGGGCGTGACACGGTCGCAGCGCCGGGTGGTGAACAACGATGAGCGCGGTGTCAACGGTGTTGCTCGTGATGTCGCGTGAGATCCGTCAGCGACTGCGGTCGAAGGGATTCTTCGTGTTCACTGCGCTGTTGTGCGTCGGCATCATCGCGGTCGGCGTCCTCCATCGGACGCTGAGCGACGACGGCCCGACGCACTACGACCTCGCCGTCGTCGGCACGAGCCCCGACGGCTTCGATCAAGCGATCCGCGATGCGGCGAAATCTCTCGGCGTCGACGTGCGCATCGATCGGCCTGGTGTGCGTGCAGACATCGAACAGCAAGTGCGGTCGGGGCAACTCGACGTTGCCGTCGATCCGGCGCACCACGAGCTGCTGTCGCGTTCGACGCCTGCGGACCAGTTGTTGGCCGTCGTCGAGTCCGCGTGGCGCGTCTCGACCGCGCAGGAGGCTGCACGTGCCGCGGGTCTGAACCCGGCGCAGATCGCGTCGATCCTGTCGCCCCAGCCGCTGACCGAATCTCACCTCGTGCTGAGCGGTCACTCCAACGACGACGTCGCCCGACTGGTCGGCACCGCCGCGGCGGTGTTGCTGTTCCTGTCGATCAACGCCTTCGGCGGCATGGTGCTGACGGGCGTGGTCGAGGAGAAGAGCACGGGTGTCGTCGAGGTCTTGCTCTCCCACCTTCGCGCGCACCAGTTGTTGATGGGCAAGGTGTTCGGCATCGGTGCCGTGGCGATGATCCAGTTCGCCGCGGCGCTCGCGTGCGGTGTGGTCGCGCTCCGGATCTCCGGCACCACCGTGCCGGCACGGGTGTGGGTCGGGCTCCCGACGACGCTGCTGTGGTTCGTCGTCGGATTCGTTCTCTACAGCACTCTGTTCGCGCTGGCCGGCTCGTTCGTGTCGCGCCAGGAGGACGCGCAGGGCGCGTCGGCGCCGATCTCGATGGTGTTCACCGGCGCGTACCTGGCGGTCTTCGTCCTCGGCAACAGCCCGTACTCGCTGGCGACGCGCATCATCTCGGTGACACCACCGTTCGCACCGTTGTTGATGCCGTTGCGTGTCGCCACCGGTGCGGCATCGGTGTTCGAGATCGTGCTCGCCGCCGTGCTGCTCCTGTCTTCCACGTACGCGATGTTGCGCCTCGCCGGCGCGGTCTACTCGCGGACACTCTTGCATCGCGGCGCACGGCTGCGATGGGGCGAGGCGCTGAAGATGTTGCGCTCGTAGCAGGCCCGCGACCAGAGCCGTCGCCGCAGGCTCACGCACTGTCGCGCTGGAAGCGGCGCGTTGCCCACCAGGCCAGGACGATGGTCACAGCGACGATGCTCACCAGACCCTTGGTGACGGTGGACGACGTGTAGTCGCCGACGAAGACGTGGCGGGCTGCGTCGATCACGTAGCTGAGCGGGTTGACCTGCGAGATGTGACGCAACCAACCCGGAGCCGCGGTGAGCGGGAGCAACACACCGGACAGCAGCAAGAGTGGCAGGGACACACCCTGCACCATCGGGGCGAAGGAGTCTTCGTCCTTGAGGATGAGACCCATCGAGTACGACGCGGCCGCCATGCCCAGCGACAGCACGGCGATGCCGACGACCGCGGCGATGCTGCCGAGCAGCGTGGGTCGTGCGCCGAAGGGGAGTGCGACGAGTGTCAGCAGGATTGCCTGTACGCCGATGGTGACGACGTTGGTGAGCGTGCGTCCCATGATCAGCGAGAAGCGGTGGGCCGGGGTGACGCGTTGCCGGTCGACCACGCCCTCGCGCAGCTCTTGGATGATGCCGAAGCCGGCGAATCCCGCCCCGAAGATGGCGAGCTGCAAGAGCAGCCCGGGAACGAAGATGTTCCACGAGTTCCTGCCGTCGAAGCCGCCGCCGGAGATGTTCTTCAACAGTGGTCCGAACAGGACGAGGTAGAGGATCGGCTGGGTGAGTCCGAAGAAGACCCAGACCGGGTTGCGCAGTTGTTGCTTCATCTGGCGGGCGAACACGACCCAGGTTTCGATCAGCATGATGGGCGCTTTCTGTCAGTCGTTCGGCGCTTCGCGGAGCGAGCGCCCGGTGAGGGTGAGGAACACGTCATCCAGCGTCGGCCGGTTGACCTGGACCGACCGCAGGGGGAGGCCGGCGGCATCGAGCGCGCGCAGCAACGGCGGCACGGCGACGTCGCCGCGCTCGACGGTGAGCACGAGTCGGCCACCTTCGATGACGCTCGTCCGTGGATCGAGCGCGGCCTTGGCCACGTCTTGGGCCAGGGTGAGATCACCGTCGACGGTGACGCTGACGACATCGCCGGACACGCGGGCCTTGAGCGCGTCGGGTGTGTCGTCGGCGACGATGCGGCCGTCATCCATCACCAACAGCCGGTCGGCCAGAACATCGGCCTCGTCGAGGTAGTGGGTCGTCAGCACGATGGTCACACCGTGGTCATCGCGCATCGAGCGGATGTGATCCCACAGGTTGGCGCGGCTCTGCGGATCGAGACCCGTTGTGGGCTCGTCGAGGAAGACCAGCTTCGGGCTGTGCATCAGCCCGAGGGCGATGTCGAACCGGCGCCGCTGGCCGCCCGACATCTCCGACAAGGTGCGCTTCTCGAACCCGGAGAGATCGAGCGTCGGCAGCAGCGCATTCAGACGGGCAACCGCATCGGGCTTGGTCATGCCCTGCAGGCGGGCCTGCGTCACCAGTTCTTCACCGAGGATCGTGCCTGGCGCCGGCGTCGCGCCGATCTGGGCGACGTAGCCGATGCGCCGTCGAACCTCCCGCGATTGGGTGATGAGGTCTGCGCCCGCAACGGTCGCACTGCCTTTCGTGGGGGTCAGCAGCGTGGTGAGCATCCGCAACGTCGTTGTCTTGCCCGCACCGTTCGGACCCAGGAGACCGACGATCTCGCCGTCGTGTACCTGGAAGTCGACGCCCTTCACCGCGTCGACAGGCCCGGTCTTGGTCGAAAAGGTACGGGTGAGACCCTTGGCCTCGATCATCAACGCATTCATGCCGACAACTTTAGTCAAATTTGAGTATATGTCAAGCGAGGCGAGCGTCGAGTCGTTTGTCACCCCATCGGATCGCCGATGCTGCGTGGTTCGTTGGCGAATGTGTACGCACCGTCCTTCAGCCGACGGACGAACTGGCGGGTCCAGTCCATGTCGGCTTTGAGCCGCGTCGCGGCGAAGTCCATGATTTCGCGGACGTGTTCGGGGACGTCGCCGTTTGCGCCGGTTGCGCCGTCACGGATGGAGTCGCGGGCGAACCGGATCTCGTTGGTCTCGCCGTCGAGTTGGTTGAGACGAGCCTGCAGCGCCGCGATCAGCTCGTCTCGTGCCATGAAGGGCATCAGGCACAAGGCTGCGACGATCGGTTCGGTGCCGCGTTCGACCTGCCACCACGCCTTGCGCAACATCTGTTGGAAGGTCTTCTCACCCTCCATGGTCATCGCGTACTCGGTCCGTTCCGGACGACCGTCGGTCTTCTCGTGGCCGGTGATGCTGATCAAACCGTCGCGTTCGAGCGTCTTCAACGACGAGTAGATCGATCCCGCCTGCACGTTGATCCAGCCTTCGAGCCGCCACGACAGGAGTTCGCGGCGGACGTCGTAGCCGTGGACGGGTTGGAAGATGCGGACGACGCCGAGCACCAGCATTCGGGTGGAACTCACGGCGTCAGCCTAGTCACGTTTGAGTATGAGCGACGGTTGATCTCAGGGCTGGAGGAGCACTCGCCCGAACGCCTGACGGCTCTCGATGTAGTGATGCGCGTGGGCGGCCTCCGACAGGGGGAACACCTTGTCGATGACGACTTTCAGATCGCCGGACGCAACTCGATCGATGAGGCTCTGGATCATCGGTCGGGCGCGGTCGGCGTTCAGTGCCAACTCTGCCCCGAGGAAGACGCCATGGATGGACGCGTTCTTCTGCATCAGTCCCGAGATCGCCGGCTGGTGATCCTCGCGGCCGGCCTGGCCGACCCAGCTGATCCGGCCGCGGTAGGCGAGCGCGGCGATGCTGCCCTCGAGGGTGTGCCCGCCGACGGGATCGACCACCAGGTTCACGCCCTTGCCATCGGTGAGGGCCCGCACCTCGCGGGCGACGTCGGAGGTCGCGTAGTTGATGCCGTGGTCCATGCCGTACTCACGCAGCCGTTCCAGCCGTTCGTCGCTGGAGGCGGTCGCGAAGACCTGCGCCGCTCCGGCGGCCTTGGCGAGTTGGATCGCGGCCAATCCGACACCGCCCGCACCGGCCTGGATCAGAACGGTCTCGCCGACCTGCAGACCTCCGAACTCGAACAGACAATCAGCGGCGGTCCCGAACTCGATCGGGATGCCGGCTGCATCGTGGATCGACACCGAGTCGGGGATCTTCCAGGCCGCGGTCTCGGGCACGCTCATCAGCTCGGCGTGGCTCCCGAACGCGGATGTTGCGACGACGCGATCACCGACCGCCAGCTTCGTGACGGCATCGCCAACTGCGATGACTTCACCGGCGGCCTGGTAGCCGACGATGTGCGGCCTCGTCACCAGCACACCGCCGCGGCGATTCAGCGTGTCGCCACCCTGGATGCCGATCGCGCCGACCTGGATGATCACACCGTGACGGTGCAACTCGGGGTCGGGGACGTCTTCGTAGCGGAGCACATCAGGCCCGCCGGTCTCGTCATACACGGCAGCTTTCATGAACGGGACGCTACCGGTGGCGACCGGACGTCAGTCGACGAGGGCTTGGTGAACGAGTTGCTTCAACTGGCTGCGGATCGGATGGGTGTTCGACGGCAGCAACTGGGTCATGAAGACGCATGTGATGTCCTCGACCGGATCGACCCAGAAGAACGTACTGGCCGCGCCGCCCCAGCCGAACTCGCCGATCGAGCCGGGCACCTTGGCCTTGACGGGATCCATCGTGACCGACCCCAACAACCCGAAGCCGACGCCGTCGAACGCCGTCTCGCTGAACAGCGGACGCCCGAACGCAGTGAGGTCGGAATCACCCGGCAGATGGTTCTGGGTCATGTAGCGGACGGTTCGCGGCGACAGCAGCCGCACCCCGTCGAGTTGGCCTTCGCCGCGCAGCATTGCTGCAAAGCGCAGGTAGTCAGCCGTCGTCGACACCAATCCGCCGCCACCGAGGAATGCCGACGGGGGGTTGAGCGCGCCGCGCCCCGCAGCAGCCATCGGGAACGCGGTGCCGTCGGCCGGGTTCGCTCCGTACAGCGCAGCCAGCCGACCTGCGTCAGCTGCAGGGACCGAGAAGCCGGTGTCGACCATGCCGAGTGGTCTGAAGATGCGGGTGCGAAGGAACTCGTCGAGTGTCTGTCCGCTGATCACCTCGATGACGCGTCCGAGCACATCGATCGCCATCGAGTAGTTCCATTCGGTGCCGGGCTGGAACATCAGCGGCAGCGATGCGAGGGTCGAACAGACGCCCCCGAGGTCGGTCTCCGGTGGGGTGCCCCACTCGAGGCCAGCCTGGCGGTACAGGGCATCGACCGGGTGGGCGTACATGAAGCCGTACGTCAGCCCGGACGTGTGCGTCATCAGGTTCCACATCGAGATCTCGTCGCGCATCGCCTCCAGCGCTGGCCGTGTCGATGATCCGCCGCGCCACACCTTCATCTCGGCGAACTCGGGGATGAAACGGCTCACGGGATCTTTGAGCTCGAACTTGCCTTCCTCCCACAGCATCATCGCCGCGACCGACGTGATCGGTTTCGTCATCGAGAAGATCCGCCAGATCGCGTCCTCGGCGACAGGCGTCCCAGCTTCGCGATCGCTGTGGCCGCGCATCGACGAATGAACCAGATCGCCACCGCGGGTCATCGCGAGATGCCACCCCGCCAGTCGACCGTCGGTGACGTACTGCTCGAAGTGGTCGTCGAGGCGCTGCAGTCGCGCAGGGTCGAATCCGGAGGCGCGGGCATCGGTCGCGGGCACGAGCAGAGTCATGACCGAACTGTATGACGCCCGTACGGCTGAGTGAGGTTCGGAGGCGCCGACAAGACAGCCGATCGAATTCGTGGTCTGATGCGTTCGTGCTGTCCGGTCAGCGCCGCCCCCGGCCCGAACATGCACTGATCGCAGCGATCGTCGGCCTCTCCGCGGCATGCAACGCGTGGGGTCTGGCGAACCTCGGGTGGGGCAACGCCTACTACTCGGCGGCAGTGCGCAGCATGGGGTCGAGTTGGCACAGCTTCTTCTTCGCCAGCTTCGATGCCGGCGGGTTCGTCTCGGTCGACAAGCCACCGTTGTCGCTGTGGGTGCAGGTGGTGTCGACGAAGCTGTTCGGATATTCACGATGGTCGGTGCTGATGCCGGAAGTGCTCGCCGGTGCAGCCGCGGTGTGGTTGCTCTACTGGGGACTGCGTCGATCGTGGGGACGCACGGCAGGGATCGTCGGTGCGGCCGCGCTGGCCCTGATGCCGATCAACGTGGCCGTCAACCACACCAACAACACGGACGCGGTGCTGGTGCTGTTGATGACGGCGGCCGCGGTCGCGGGCATCGAGGCCGTTCGCAACGGCAGCATCCGGTGGCTGGTCGCGGCGTGTGCACTCGCAGGGTGTGCGATGACGTCGAAGATGCTCGCGGCCGCACCGGTGATGCCCGCGATCCTGATCGCGTACGCGTGGTGCGCCCCGTCGACGCTGCGCGTCGCGGTGCGATTGCGGCGGCTCGCCGTGGGCGCGGCTGTGATGGCAGCGGTGGGCCTGTGGTGGTTCGTCGCCGTTCAGTTGACGCCCGTCAACGACCGTCCGTACGTCGGATCGACCAAGACCAACTCGGTGTTCGAGTTGGCGTTCGAGCGCAACGGCGTCCACCAGGTGGAAGGTGACCCGGGGTCAGGTGTCAGCCGCAGCATCCCGACGTTGGGTTTCAGCGGGGGACCGGCTGCGCCGCTGCGCCTGCTCGATCGCGCGTTGGGGACCCAGCTCGGCTGGTTGATCCCGCTCGGAGTCGTCGGCGCGGTCGCAGCGCTGGTCTCCACTCGCGCCCGTCGCTCGCCTCGCCTCGGCGCCCTCGTCATCATGGCGTCGTGGTTCGCAGCGGGCGCGATCGTCTATTCGTGGACCGCTGGCGTGTTCCATCCGTACTACCTCGCAGGGATCGGCCCACCGCTCGCGGCCCTCGTCGGGATCGGGATCGCCACGTTCAGGTTCGATCTCGAGAGCCGAAGTCGGATCGGCGGCGTGCTGGCGTTGCTGGCGCTCGGGCTCACGGCGTGGGCGCAGTGGGTGATCTGGCGCCGGTTCGTCTGGCGAACGTGGTTCATCGTGATCGCGACCGTCGCGATGGTGGCCGTGATCGTTGCCGGCGCCGTCGTCTGGCGACGCCTCGGGCGAACTCGGGTCGGCCCCGGCCGCGCGAGTGTCGGGCTCGCCGTCGTCACCACGATCGCAGTGCTGCTCGCGCCGGCGATGTGGGTGCAGGGCAGCGAGGCCGCCGGCTTCTCGGGCGCGCTCCCGTACGCCCACCCCACGCCGCAAGGCATCGTGACCACACCGGCCAACCACATCGCGCCCAACGGTGGTCTCCAGTTCCCCGCGATCAACGTCGAAGCGCTCGTGCAGTACCTCCGCTCGCAGCGGGCCGGCGAGCGATGGATCGTCGCCGTGCCCAGTGCCGCGGCCGCCGAGGAGATCGTCATCACGGCCGGAGAATCGGTGATGGCCGTCGGCGGCTTCCTCGGCTCGGACCAGATCGCGAGCGCGAATGATCTGCAGCAGATGGTTCGTCAGGGACAACTTCGGTTCTTCCTGCTCGCGACGAACGGGATCGGCAGCTTCAGCCTCTTCACCGGCGGCGATCGCACCGGGTGGGTTGTCAAGGCGTGCCCGCAAGTCGTTGCGTCGGCATGGCAGGGCGACGCCCCGGTCGACACCGAGAAACCTGGTTCCACCGCGTTCGTCGGCGGCCCCCGAGCTGCCGGCTATGCGCTGTACGACTGTCGCGGGAAGGCGTGATGGTCAGGTCAACTGGGCGCAGATCAGCTGCAACAACGTGTCGTAGTCGTCGACTGCGGGAAACTGCGGGAACTCGGCCACGATCGATGGCGGTGCATGGAACAGGAAGCCGGCATCGGCCTCGGCCAGCATCGCTGTGTCGTTGTACGAATCGCCTGCCGCGATGACCCGGTAGTTGAGCCCGTGCAGTGCCTCGACGGCGCGTCGCTTCTGGTCCGGCAGTCGCAGCCGGTAGTCGATGATGCGATCGTCTTCGACGACGAGCCGATGACAGATCAGCGTCGGGAAGCCGAGCTGGCGCATCAGCGGTTGGCCGAACTGCTCGAACGTGTCCGACAGCAGGAGGACCTGGGTGACGCCACGCAGCTCGTCGAGGAATGCCTTCGCCCCATCCAGCGGGGACAACCCGCTGATCACATCGGCGATGACGGACATCGTCAGCCCGTGGTCGGCGAGCAGTTGCAACCGGCCGCGCATCAAGACGTCGTAGTCGGGTTCGTCGCGTGTGGTCCGTCGCAGCGCCTCGACGCCGGTGCGTTCCGCGACCGCAATCCAGATCTCCGGGACCAGCACCCCTTCGAGGTCGAGCGTCACGATCGATTGCTGGGCGGTCGGGCTGGAGATCACAGGCGCCCATTGTTCACGACGCGGGTGGGGGACTGCCAGCTACAACGCTGCGATCACGTCGCGGGCTGCGCGGATCGCTCCCTGGATGTAGCCGATCCCACCGGCGTCGCCGACGACGTGCACATCGAATCCGGCGGTGCGAAGTTCGTTCGCCAAGGTCTCATCGGGTTGGATCGCGTTCGTCACGATGACGTCTCCGGTACTGCCGCTTTCCGTCCTCTCCGCATTGCGGACGAGCGTCGCACCGTTTGCCGTTGCGCTGGCCACTGCGGTCCAGCGACGCGGCATCGCCATCGCGACGCCGAGGTGTGGTCCGGGTTCGAGCAACGTCACGCTGTGACCGTGGCCGGCGAGATGGTCGGTGAGCGAGAGGCCGATCAGGTCGCCGCCGATGATCGTGACGTCGTGAGCGAGCGTGTGCCCGACAACGGATTCGCGGAGTTCGTCGTGCCCGCGCGCGCCGGTGGCCACGATGACCACATCGGGGTCGAGCGCGGCGATGTTTCCCACAGTGGCCTCGAAATCGAGTCGCACGTCGATGTCAGCTGCGTCGATCTCGTGGGTGAACCACGCGACGAGCATCTGGTTCGGCGAGCCGCTGACCGCGGCGAACCACGTCGATCCTCCGAGCGCACCTTTGCGTTCGACGAGCGTGACGCGATGGCCGGCGGCCGCAGCGCGTCGTGCGGATTCCATGCCGCCGGGACCGCCGCCGATGACGACGATGTGGCGCGGGTTCGTCGTTGCCACGATGCTGTCGTTGTCGTACGCCGGATCGCTCTCGTGGCTGAGCGTCGGGTTGACCGCGCACACCGCTGATGCGTCGAAGAAGTTCTGCTCGACGCACACGTAGCAGTTGATGCACGGTCGGACGGACGTGCGCCGGCCCGCTGCGATCTTGTTGACCAACTCCGGGTCGGCCAATTGCTGGCGGCCCATCGACACGAAATCGCACTCGCCGTTGGTCAGCATCTCCTCCGCGAGCTCGGGCAGCAGTCGTCCGACGGCGATCACCGGGATGTCGACAGACCGCTTCACGAGCGCAGCCATCTCGCGGTACTGGCCGACGGTTGCCGGCAGCGGTCCGAGGGTGAAGTCCTTGAACGGGTTCAGCGCGTAGCCCGACACGTGGATCGCGTCGACACCGGCGGCCTCGGCGATCTTCGCGGTCGCAGCGGTCTCGTCCGGCGTGATGCTGTTGCTCGCGCCGTACTCGATGCCGTTGAGACGGAGCAGGATCGGAAAGGTTGCGCCGACGGCGTTGCGGACCGCGTGGATGACTTCGACCAGGAATCGCGAGCGGTTCTCGAGCGGCCCGCCGTACTCGTCGTCGCGTTCGTTGGTGGCTGACGACAGGAACGTGTTGATGAGGTACCCGTGGGCGCCGTGGATCTCGACCGCGTCTGCCCCGGCGCGCTTGACGCGGTCGGCGGCCGCGGCGAACATCTCCAACGTCCATGCGATGTCGTCGCCGGTCATCACCCGATACGTCGCCTGTTTGCCCTGCGTCGACGTCCCCAACTTCATCAGCTCGTCCATGGGGCTGTCGGCGAGTGCGCCCATGTCCATCCGTCCGGTCGGGATCGACGGGACGAACTGCGCTCGACCGCTCGCTGCGTCGACGCCGGCGACCTTGCCGTGATGGACGAGCTGCACGCCGAGCTTGGCCCCTCCTGCATGGACGGCGTCGGCGAGACGGGTGAGGCCGGGTAGGAACCGCTCGTCGCCGAGGCCTGCCTCACGCCACGACGCGGCGCCGACCGGCCATGCGATCGCCGACGCGCCCGTGATGATCAGCGCGGCGCCACCATGGGCGCGCGCGGCGTAGTGGCTGATCTCGGCGGGCGTCATCATCCCGTCCTCGCAATGGTTCATGTCCATGCCAGGCAGCACGACACGGTTGCGCAGGATCATCTGGTTGATGCGCCCGGGGGACAGCATCTGGGCGAAGTCGGTCATGTTTCTGACGTTACGTCAGAAACTGGTATCGACCGGTGGCCGAGATGCAAGAGTGGAGCCATGGGGATCACATTTGACGAAGCGATGGCGGAGGTCACCGCGGCCGGTGGCCAGTTCGAGATCGGCGACGCGATCATCAACGGCTCGGCGCAGAAGGTGTTCGTCAAGGCACCTCCGAACCTTGGAACGCTGTTTCAGCTCGCACCTGCCGATTCACCGTTCATCGTCTATGAGGACGAGACGTACACGTTCGCCGACGTTCGGTCATCGTTCGCAGCGCTGGGGGCAACGCTGGTGTCGCGCTACGGGGTGAGCAAGGGCGACCGAGTCGCGATCGCGATGCGCAACTTCCCGGAGTGGATCATCTCGTTCGCCGCGATCACGTCGATCGGGGCGATCTCGGTGTCGATGAACTCGTGGTGGACCGAGGACGAGGTCGACTTCGCGCTCGAGGACAGTGGCGCGACCGTCTTGATCGCCGACGACGCCCGAATCGAGCGCGCTCTGTCCGCGTGCAAGCGCCTGGGGACCCGGATCATCTCGGTACGGATGGACAACCCTCCGACTGGCGTCGACCGGTGGGCTGATGTCGTGGTGCCGGGTGCTGCGTTGCCGATGGTCGACGACGGGCCGAACGATGACGCAACCATCCTCTACACCTCGGGTACGACCGGCCGTCCGAAGGGCGCTGTCTCGACCCACGGAGCGATCATCCAGGCGCTGCTGTCGTTCTCGTGCCGGGCCGCGGTCGAGCGCATCCGCCAGCCGAACGAGCCGACGGGTTTCCCACCGGCGTTCATCCTGATCGTCCCGCTCTTCCACGTCACCGGTTGCGTGCCGGTCATGCTCGGATGTTTCGTCGGCGGCGTGAAGCTGGTGATCATGTACAAATGGGATGTCGACAAGGCGCTGGAGATCATCGAGCGCGAACACATCACCAACTTCGTCGGTGTGCCGACGCAGAGCTGGGACCTCGTCCAGTCACCCCGCTTCGGTGAGTTCGACACGTCGAGCCTGCGGGACATCGGCGGTGGCGGGGCACCAGCGCCGCCAGCGCTGGTCGCCAAGGTCGCCGACAGCTTCGCCAAAGGCAGGCCCACCATCGGTTATGGCATGACCGAGACCAACGCGTACGGTCCGGGCAACCGTGGTGCGGACTATCTCGCCAAGCCCACGAGCTCGGGTCGTGTCGTGCCGACGATGGAGATGCAGATCCGCGACGAAGAGGGCACGTTGCTGCCGATCGGTGAGCGAGGTGAGATCTGGTTCAAGGCGCCGAACCTGATCCGCGGTTACTGGAACCGTCCCGATGCGACAGCAGAAACGATCGTCGACGGCTGCTTGCGCTCCGGTGACCTCGGCCATCTCGACGACGAAGGCTTCATCTACGTCGAGGACCGCGTGAAGGACATGATCCTGCGCGCCGGTGAGAACGTCTACTGCGCTGAGGTCGAGGCCGCGATCTACGAGCATCCCGCGGTGCACGAGGCGGCCGTGTTCGGCCTGCCCCACGAACGGCTCGGTGAAGAGGTCGCGACGGCCGTGCTGCTCAAGGACGGATCGACGTTGACGGCCGATGAACTGCGCGCGCACGTTGGTGCACGATTGGCGTCGTTCAAGGTGCCGACGCGGATCGTGTTCCGCTCCGAGGCATTGCCGCGGAATGCGTCGGGAAAGATGCTCAAGCGCGAACTACAGCGCGAGATCGCCGACGCCTGAGGGTTGTCGCGTCAGAACTTCAGCAGCGCGTTCTCGACGACTTCGGTCAGCGCGGGGTGGATGTACATCTGACCGCGGGCGATCTCGTCGACCGTCTGGCCGAACTTCATCGCCTGGATCAGCTGCTGGATCAGGATGCTCGATTGGGGTCCGATGATGTGCGCGCCGAGGATCAGACGGGTGTCGGGGTCGGCGATGATCTTGCAGAAGTGTTCGGTGTCTTCCATCGCCCAGCCGTAGGCGACGTCGCCGTAGTCCTGGACGGCGGTGATGAACTTGCGGCCCGAGTGGCGCAGCTGCAGTTCGGTCAACCCGACGGATGCGACCTGCGGATCTGCGAAGACGGCGTGGGGGATCGGCCACAGGTCGTTCATCCGCATCGACTCGGGATGGATGAGGTTGTGGGCGACCGTGCGCGCCTCGGCGTTGGCGACGTGCTTGAGCTGGTTGTCGTTGGTGACGTCGCCGAGCGCCCACACACCACCGACGTTCGTGCGCAGGTACTCGTCTGTGACGACGTATCCGTTGGCGTCGACGATGATGCCGGACTTGTCGAGATCGAGCGTGTCTCCGTTGGGGATCCGGCCGACGGAGACGAGCAACGCATCGCCGGTGATGTCGAGGTGCTCGCCCTTGTCGTTGTGCACATGGATCGTGATCTGGTCGCCGTCCTGCTTGACGTGGTCGACGCGGGAGTTCATGTGGCACTCGAAGCGCTTGCGATAGATCTCGGTGAACCGCTGGCTGACGGCGTCGTCTTCGCGGGCCAGCATGCGCGCGCTGCGGTTGATCATCACGATCTCGGTACCGAAGCTGCCGAAGACGTGCGCCATCTCGGTCGCGATGTAACCCGCTCCGAGGATGATGAGACGCTTGGGGAGTTCGGGCACACGCATGATCGTGTCGCTGGTGTGGTAGTCGACCTGGTCGAGACCGTCGATTTCGGGGATCAGCGGTCGGGCCCCGGCCGCGATCACGATGTGGGTGCCGGTGATCTGCTGCACGGTGCCGTCGTTGCCGTTGATCTCGAGCACCTTCTGGGACACGAACCGGGCTGACCCGGAGAACACCGTCGTGTTCTTCTGCGATTCGCGATAGGCCTTGCCGTTCGGCGGGATCGGATCGATGCGGCCGAAGACGCGGTCGACGATGTCACTCCAGCGGACGTTGTCGATCGACGCGTCGATGCCGTACTTCGCCGAGTTGCGGATGTGCTCGGCGACGTCGGCTGCGTAGACGAACATCTTGGTGGGAATGCACCCGCGGTTGAGGCACGTCCCGCCGAAGACGTCCTTCTCGACGATCGCGACCCGGAGGCCGTCGAAGTCTGGGGTGAGGATGCTGTTCCCGGACCCGGTGCCGATGATGACGACGTCGAAGTTGAGAAGCGGCGTTGCGGCTGACATGCGGTCAGCGTACGGCGATGTGTTCGGGCGCGCTCAGGCGGCGACGTCGGTGATGCGCGTCCACGATCCGTCGATGTGTTGGAGCAGATCGGCGAGGATGTCCCCGGCCGGCTTGACGGGATGGTTCGATGTTGGTTGGCGACCGAACTCGATTGCGGCCTGGTCGATGATGCTGCGTACGGCGGCGAGATCAGGGGACAGCCGGATCGGTTGGGCGGATGGCCGGACCTGCTCGACCATCGCGCAGGTGCGGCAGGCGTGCTCGGTGAGCGTCGAAAACCGGCGGGCGCTCGGAAAGGCGAGCGTGCCGCAAAGGGTCAGCCGACGACCCCGAGAATCGCTGATGCCCGCTGGCCGTAAGGCGTGCGTCGGGGCGCCGACGATGCTGGTCTGGCCACCCTCGTAGCCCGGCGCCTGGTTGCCTGCCAGATGAACGGTCGGCCCGCCGGCTTGCATGATGATGCGATCGGGAGGTGGCAGCACACCCAGCCCTCGGCGACGTTCGTACGCACGTTGGCGACACGAGTGCGAGCAATAGATCTTCGGCCGGCCGGGCCTGCGCTCGATGGGGAAGAACTGGTCGCACCAACCACAGAGGCGCTCGGGCGCCGATGACGAACTCGAGGTGGAAGTCATGTGAGTGTTGTAGCGAAGGGGTGACCCAAGGTTGTTCTGGGCGGCGCGTTGCGGAACGCAGACCGTTGACCGGCGCGGTGCGGTCGTCGATCCCCGTTGGCCTCGAGCCGGCGGCGTTGTGGGTCGATTCTCATAGGCCCAGATACTGCGGGAACCCTGCGGTGCGTTCCGGTGTGTTCCGGTGTGTTCCAGTGCGTTCCGGTGAGTCCGGGCCGTTCGTGCCAGCCCCCCGTCCCGGATCTCCACGTGACGTTTCAGAAGCGTGCGCCGACATCGTTTCACGCCGCCTCCCGTATCTCCACGTGACGAAATCCAGGGCAGAAGACGGAACCTCGTGAAACGTCACGTGGAGATACGGGAGGCGGCGCAGAACAAGTGCGGCGGCCGGTCTGGATTTCGTCACGTGGAGATACGGGACGGGGATTGAACTGGCCCCGTGTGGTGGATCTCGTTTCGTCACGTGGAGATATGGGAGGCGGCGCGGGCGGGTTGGCCGTGCCGGGACGTGCGGTGACCTGCGGTGACGTGCGGTGCCGCGCTCTGATGTGGCCTCGCGTGGGCGTGGGCGTGGGCCCGAGCCTGAGCCGGGACTCAGGCCTCAGGACTCAGGCCTCAGGCCTCAGGCCTCAGGCCTCAGCCGGCGGACTGGCCGGGGTTGGCGTTCGGGCCGGGGACTCTAGGCTCGGGTTCGGCGACCGCCTCTTCGGAGCCGCCGGTTTCACGTGATGG
This sequence comes from Acidimicrobiales bacterium, assembly GCA_038227995.1. Lineage (GTDB taxonomy): Bacteria > Actinomycetota > Acidimicrobiia > Acidimicrobiales > Ilumatobacteraceae > WLMZ01. The sequence continues at coordinate 66,092 of JBBRPP010000008.1, read as the reverse complement.
GCGCAGGCACAACCGGTGTGCTGCGACCACCGTCTGCGCTCTTCACCCGAGGACGAGTTCAGCCACTGCCCGCAACGTCTCCGGCGGACCGCCGACGAGCATCGTCGTGACCCTGCTTTCGCGCCACGCTTCCAAATCGTCGCGGATCTTCTCCTTGGGCCCGACGAGGCAGATCTCGTCGACCATCGCCCGCGGCACCGCGGCGACCGCTTCCGCCTGCTTGCCGTGCAAGAACAACTCCTGGATCTGATCGACGGCTTGCTCGTGACCGAGCCGACGGAAGACGTCGGCATGGAAGTTCATCTCCTGTGCACCCATGCCGCCGACGTACAGCGCCAAGGTCGGTCGCAGGCTGTCGTAGGCGGCCTCGATGTCGTCGTTGATCGCGACCGTCACGGTGGCGAGAATTTCGAAGTCGTCGGCAGTGTGCCGGGCCGTCGGGCGCGCGAAGCCCTCTCGCAGCGACGGGCCGTAGAGCTCCTCGTGCTTGGGCGCATAGAAGATGGGGAACCATCCATCGGCGATCTCGGCAGCCAGAGCAACGTTCTTCGGCCCCTCGGCTCCGAGGAAGATCGGCAGGTCAGCGCGGAGTGGATGTGTCATCACGTTCAGCGCCTTGCCCAACCCCAGGCCGTCGCGTGCGGGGATCGGATACTCCGGCCCATCGTTGGTCAACCGCTCCTCGCGCGCAAGGACCTTCCGGACGATGTCGATGTACTCACGGGTACGCGCCAGCGGCCGAGTGAAGCGCTGTCCGTACCACCCTTCGACCACTTGCGGTCCACTGACACCCAAGCCGAGGCAGAACCGTCCATCGGACAGATGATCCATCGTCACCGCTGCCATCGCCGTCGCGGTCGGTGTCCGTGCCGACATCTGGATCAGATTCGTTCCGAGGCGCAGCTTCGTCGTTGCGGCACCCCACCACGCGAGCGGCGAGATCGCGTCCGAGCCCCACGACTCCGCGGTCCACGCGCTGTCGAAGCCGAGGCCCTCGATCATCGCCAATGTGCCGGGGACATTGGCTGGTTTCCCACGCCCCCAATATCCGATGTGCCAGCCGAGTTTGAGATCTTTCGTCACGGCTCGATGTTCGCACACGCCGACTCCCGAATCCCGGGTCGTGACACGCTAGACAGGGCGTCATGCAAACACTGATCCGCTTCACCATGTCGCTGCCCGGTCTCGATCGAGCCGACAACGCGCTTCGCCACCAGGCGATGCTGGACATGGTCCGCTACGCCAACGACAACGGGTTCAACGGCATCAGTCTTTCCGAGCATCACGGGTCGCCCGACGGCTGGATGTCGTCACCGCTGATCCTCGCCGGCCTCATCCTCGGCGCGGCGCCAAAGCTCAGCGTGACCATCTCCGCGTTGCTCGTCCCGCTGCACGACCCGCTGCGCATCGCAGAGGACATCGCGGCACTCGACCTCGCCAGCGGCGGTCGGCTCGTCACGATCGCGGGCATCGGCTACCGCCCCGAGGAGTACGCCGCGCACGGCAAGGACTGGGCCAAACGCGGTGCGTTGATGGACGAATGCATCGACGCGATGCTGAAGTCGTGGACCGGTGAACCATTCGAATTCCGTGGCACCACGATCCAGGTCACGCCGGCACCGGGCAGCAACCCGCATCCGATGCTGATGCTCGGTGGCACGAGCAAGGTCGCTGCCCGCCGCGCGGCCCGTTTCGGTCTGCCGTTCTTCGCTGCCGCACCGGTGCCTGGCCTCGGTGAGTACTACAACGAGCAGTGCAAGGCCAACGGCACGAGCGGCTTCTACATCGCGCCCGCCGAAGACACCGCGATGGTTCACGTGTCCGAGAACCCTGACAAAGCGTGGGACGAACTCGGTCAGTACTTCCTACAGGAAGCCCAGATCTACCACAGCTGGCAGACGCCCGACATCCAATCGGCCGCGCACAGCCTGGCCACGAACGTCGATGAACTGCGCGCCGAGGGCAAGTACAAGATCCTCACGCCCGATCAATGCGTCGAGGAGTGCAAGGCAAAGGGGCCGTTCGATGCCCTGGTGCTGCACCCGATGTGCGGTGGGCTCCCGATCGACGCTGCTTGGGAATCCGTTCGGCTCACGGCCGAGGCCGTCCTCCCCGAACTCGCCAAGTAGCGCGCCAGCACGCCAGCCACACGCGCCGACGGGCCGACGCCTCTAAGCGCCTGGAGCGGCCGACGCCGCCAACATCGCGAGCGCCGTCTCTTTGGCCCACTTGTAGTCGGCCTTGCCGACCGGAGTGCGCTGAACGGTGTCGACGAACAACACGGCGCGAGGTGTCTTGTAGTCGGACAGCACGGTCCGCGAGTGTGCCTGCACGTCAGCCAACGTCAACGGCTGTCCGTCGCGGGTCTGGATGATCGCAGTCACCTGTTCGCCCCAGCGATCGTTCGGCGTGCCGATCACGACGGCATCGAAGATCGCCGGGTTCTGTTTCAGCGCAGCCTCGACCTCTTCGGGGTAGATCTTCTCGCCACCCGAGTTGATGCTGACCGATCCGCGGCCGAGCAAGCTGATCGTTCCGTCGTCCTCGATGCGAGCGAAATCGCCGGGAATGACCCAGCGCTTGCCGTCGAACGTGGGGAACGTGGCGGCAGTCTTTTCTGGGTCCTTGTAATAGCCGAGTGGGATGTTGCCCGTCCTCGCCAGCTTCCCGGTGACCCCGACTTCGCACCGCACGCCGTCTCCGTCGAGCACGGTGGTGTGATCGCCCATCATGAATCGGGGCGCACCGAACCCTTCGCCGCCATCGGCCTTGCCGCCGGTGGCTCCCGTTTCGGACGCGCCGAACGAGTCCATGATCACCGCATTCGGGGTGGCGGCCTTCAGTTGTTCGCGGACCGCGGCCGACAGGGGAGCCCCACCGTTGCCGTATGCCCACAACGACGACAGATCGTAGGTGCCCGGGGGCGCGGCGAGCACGGCCTCTGCGATCGGCCGAGCCATCGCATCCCCGATCGTCGCCAAGCTGTTCACCTGTTCCTCGTCGACGATCCGCAGGATCCTGTCGGCATCGAATCCGCGCTCGCCGTACAGCACGACCTTCGCCCCGGTGAACATGCCGTTGCCGGCCAGCCACTGGGCTCCGCCGTGCATCACGGGTCCGAGTCCCATCATCGCCATCGGCGGTGCGCCCGCTGCCACGGCCGCGCGGATCTCGTCGCCGAGGTCTTCGGGCCGATCCAACGGACGATTCCCGCGCCCGGCGTTGAGCATCGCGAAGAACGCGTCCTCGTGACGCCACATCACACCCTTCGGCATTCCCGTCGTACCGCCGGTATAGAGCATGTAGAGGTCGTCCGAGGAACGGCCGTCGTTCGGCCGATCGGCCGACGCAGAGGTGAGCGCAGCGTCGTACTCGTCGCCGATCTCGAGCACGAACCGCACATCAGGCAGATCGGAGAGCACGACGTCGAGCCGATCGCGAAACTGCGGTTCGACGATCACTGCGACGCAGTCGGCGTTGTCGTACAGATAGCACAGCTCGGCTTCCATGTAGCGGTAGTTGACGTTGATCGGCACCGCGCTGATCTTGAAGCACGCGAACATCGCCTCGACCCATTCGACGCAGTTCATCGCATGGACGGCGACGTGATCGCCACGGCCGATGCCGTTCGCGACGAGATGGTTGGCCAGACGGTTCGCCTGTTCATCGAGCTCGCGGTAGGTACGACGATCGGCGCCGACGACCAACGCGGTCCGATCCGGCGCCGCATCGGCGACTTCCTCGAACAAGTCGGCGAGGTTGAACGTGCGCGGCACAGCGGCAGACATCGTGTCAGCCCTCGGTCGAAGGAACGTATCCGTCGAGCATGTCGGTGAAGCGGTACTGATCATGCGGCCCGACGATCAGGTTCTCGTACAGGCCGTACCCCACGTGCTCGCCGCGCTCGTCGGCGTAGGTGAAGCGGGCGCCGTTGTCGACGATGCCGAACAGGCGCGCCTTGCCCTCTGGAGTGTTCGTGTCGAGGTTGAAGTTCTGCACGACCGGTTCGGCGCCCTGCCACATCCCGTGCTTCCAGTCGGTGTCGTAGCCATAGCCGGTGCCGATGCCGATGTGGATCGGGATCAACGGTTCGACCGCGATGTCGATCTGCGCGCCGTCGGTTCCGTCGTCGTTGATCGCGTTCATCGAGATGCTGGCGCCGGTGCTGAACCGGCTGCCGGGCACGAACTCCATCTGATGCCGCGGCCGGCGGAAGAACTCGTTGTCCTTGCCGCTGCCGATCGGCCACATCCGCACTGCTTCCTCCATCACCCGGCTGCCGTCGCGGCGCTCTTGCATGATGATCATCAGTGAGTGGTCCTCGAACGTGACCGGCATGTACAGCCAGAACCAGCTGAACGGCTGCTTGGCGCGGATGCCCTGCGGCTCGCTCTCACCGATCGGGCGAACGCCCCAGCTGCGATCGCGGGTGCCGTACCAGTTGTCGCCGTTGACGGTGAACGTCTTCGACCCGGCGACGCCCCCATCGGCATCGCTCGCGGGAATCGTGATGCTGCCGTCCCACACCCCGGTCTGGGCCAGTCGGGTGGTGTCGAAGATGATGCGTCCCTGCTCGCGGACGTAGTGCCGTGGCTCCTCGAACGCTTCGTGTCGGCCGGTGAACGTGCAGTCGAACTCGATGCCCCACTCGTTCGGCTCACAGCGGACGCGCAGCCGCTTCAGCGCTTCGACCACGTCGACGCTGATCGGGCCGACCGACGGCTTGAGCCGATCGGACAGTTCCAGCTCCTGCGATGCGCGCACCACGCGGTATTGGCCCTTGTGCATGATCGCCAGGAACGCATCGGTGACGCCGAGGTTCGGGTACACGCCGAGCCCGGCGATGAACATCGCCTCGCCGGTCTTCTCGAACCCCATGAAGTAGTAGCGGTCGTAGAAATTGCGGTCGCTGGATGCGACGTAGCGCATCGGCTCCGCGAACTGGTGAATCGGATAGTCGTCGAGGTTGGTGAGCATCGCGTGTCCTTGAGGAAGGCTCGAGCCGGAACGGCTCTGAACGGTGGGAGGATCAGGAAATGGTGGTGAGCAACGGTGCGACCTCGGTGGCGAACGCCACCATCTGCTCGCAGTGCTCGTCGCAGCTGCGCGACTTGAACCGCACCTGCAGCTGGTTCACGCCGTCTGCCGTGCCGGCCAGGATCTGCTCGGCGATCGCGACGGGTGAGCCGCTGATCGTGCCGGCGCCGACATCGAACGACGGGTCCCCGACGTACACGAACGGCGTGATGTGCCCGATCATCATCGGCAGGTCGGCGCGGCCGGCCGCCTCGCGACCGGCTTGCAGGGTCGCGATCATCGCTGCCGTCGATGGTCCTTGGGGGAGCCACCCGTCGGCGAACTTCGCCGCGCGCTTGATCGCCGGCTCACTGGATCCGGCAACCCAGATCGGTGGCCGCGGCGACTGCACCGGACGCGGTCGCGACCCGAAGCCGTCGACGAACTCGTTCTCCAGTGCGGCGGCGAGGACCGGCAGTGCCTCGTCGACCAGCTTGCCGCGGCGATGGAAGTCGATCCCCAACTTGTCGAACTCGGCTTCGGCGTGCCCGGCGCCGACACCGATCAGCGCCCGGCCGCGCGACAGGTAGTCGAGTCCGGCGAATTCCTTGGCGGCCATCAATGGATGGCGATACGGCAACACGTACACATGGGTGAGCAAACCGACCCGGGTGGTGTGCGCAGCAAGCCACGACAGCGTGCTGATCGGCTCCATCCAGTGCGTGCCCATACCGCCGACGACGGACTCGGGCAGCGTCACGTGGTCGCAGACGCCGATGTAGAAGAAGCCCGCGTCATCGGCCGTCTTGGCGATGCGGGCCAGCTCGGCGGGCCCGGCGTCGTGCTCCCAGTCGGCGACGAATGTTGTGCTCTGCGCTTGGATCGGCAACTGCATGCCGAACACCCGCGCCCCGTGCGGGATCTCAATCATGAGGCCACCGTAGCGCACGGCTCCCGAAAATCTGACGCCGCGTCAGATATGGCTGGTGAACTGTTGGTGCGTCGGCCACCGAGCCCGGCGGAACCGAGCGATCAGCCGATGTCGCGCCACGCCGAGAGCCGCTGCGCGCTGTCGTCGCCGGGCAGCGGCAGCTGGCAGATCACGCGCAGATGTGGCCACTCGGACGGAATCATCTGCTGGTACTCGAACGTCAACGCGCCCGCGCGCGGGTGGTTGTAGTGGCGAAGCCGGGTCTGGAAACCGGCGACGTCGTGTTGCGGCCACCAGGCTGCGAACTCCGAGCTGCGCTCGGAGATCTGGCGCACGAGGCTGAGCAACGCGGGGTCGTCGTACAGCAGCGTGGTGCCGGCCCGGAACTCGGCCAGCGTGCTGCGTGCACGGTCCTCCCAATCGGCGATCAACTGCCGCGCGGATGGCTCGCAGAACATCACCCACAGCAAGTTGCGTTCCTGGTCACGCAGTGTGCGGATCGCGGGATACAAGCGCTCCTCGGCTGCGTTCCACGCGAGCAGCTCCCACCGCGGGCCGAGCACGTACGCCGGCGCCGGGTCCATCGAGGCGATCAGTCGCGTGATCGACTCCGGGGCTTCGGCCGGTTGCTCGGTGACGTCGAACGTCTCGCCGCTCGCGAGCGCGAGCAAGTGGCTGCGACCGGCCTCGTCGAGCTGCAAGGTTCGCGCGAGGGCGACCAGCACATCGCGGGACGCATTGATCCGCCGCCCCTGCTCCAGCCACGTGTACCACGTGACCGACACGCCGGCCAGCAGGGCCACCTCTTCGCGCCGGAGCCCCGGTGTGCGCCGACGCCCGGCGTCGGGCAGCCCGACATCGAGTGGCTGCAACGCCTCACGCCGAGCGCGCAGGAACTCCCCGAGCTCTGCGCGCCTGTCCATGGCCTCAAATCTAGGTGGCCGAGCCCATCACCGAGATCTAGATCAACCAACCGATGCGATCGATGATGACCGACGCCTTCTGCGAGCCACCGCGGATCTTGATCTGACCCGCTGCATCGACGGCGGTGATCACGCCGTTGGCGATGAACTGGTTCGGCCCAGACCAGTTGATGCTGGAGTTGAGCGGCCACGCGATGTCGGCCGGGAACACGGCCACGAAGCCACCATTGCCCTCGGTGTCGGCCAGCGTCATGTTGAGCACGGCTCCGCGGGCACCGGGGAAGCCGAGCGCGACGATGCGCTCCTCGCCGGGCGCCAGCTTGCCGCCGCCGCCGATGGCTGGGTCTCGGGTGTCGAGGACCCGCGGCGTGCCGACGAACGGGATGAACGATTGCGTCGGCGGCACATAGCCGAACGTGATGCCGTAGATCGATGTTGTGGCGCTGCCGAAGATCTCGATCGTGTACGTCGACGTCGCGCTGATGGTGATCGGCTGACCGAACGGTGGCGTTCCGTCGAGGGCGAGCGTCGTCGTCGATGCCATGACGCCTGCAGGCAGGTTGGGAACGTTGTGTTGGATGACCGGGTTCGGCGCCCCCATCTTCCGTTCGAGCACCACGATCGTCGGGGTGCCCTGGTAGGCGACGTTGATCTCTTTGAGTACCGAGCCCGCTGGCAACGACATCGGTGCCCAGATCACGTAGTTGGTCCAGTTCTGCGTTGCGACGCCGGACGTGTCGTCGAGGAAAAAGGCCCCATACCCACCGCTCGACGCCCCGGTCTTGGGTCGCGTCGTGAACGCCTGGGCATCGATGCCGATGTACTGCAGGTGCGCCTTCGTGGTCGCCAGCACCTCAGGTCGAATGCCCTGAGGTTGCATCGGTCGGGCATCGGCCACACCGTGCTGCAGCGCTCCCATCAACGCGCTCGCGCCGGCAACGGCACCGAGGCCGCCGGCGAACAACGTGCGCCGCGAGAGGCCGGTTTCCGATTCGGTGTCGACTCCTGCGTTGTCGGTGATGTCGTCGTTCATGCCGTGTCTCCTGGTGCCTATCCGCTGAGCGCCGACCGTACCAGGAGCCTTTCGAGTCAGTTCGCGGCCGTCTCGTTGGCGAGCGCGGCGTACGTGCGGCACGGTTCACCGCGAAGCGATCCACACGCCGGCACACCGTTGGGCACAGCGATACCGGGCACGACCTGCAGCACGATCTTCGACGGATGACCGGCGTCGTGGGCGATCGTGTCGGTCTCGCCCTTGCTGATCGTCTCGAACGCCCACACCGGTCGGCTGTCGCCTGGGGCATCGACGGTGATGCGGATCTTGCTGCCGGCGCGGAATGCGTACGCGAACGGGAACATCTCGATCCGCACAGGCGTGAACTCGCCGGCGGGCAGTGGCGAAGCATCGGATTCGAGATGAGTCTGCACCGGCAACACGTCGGTGCTCTTCGTCGTGTCGAGGGCGCGATGCGATGCCCGCAACCATCCGCTCTGCACGTACATCTCGCTGCCGTCGGGCCGTACCTCGCTGACCGTGACTTCGAGATCGGTGTCGGCTGCCGACGACTTGACCCACAGATCGACCGAGCCGGTACCGACGATCACCGTGTCCTTCTTGAGCGCCGGTGTGCTGTAGCCGACGCCCTTGCCCGACGGAATGGACTCCCAGTCGTACGTCGTGTCGGCGTGCCAGATGTCGCTGCTTCGCCCGCCGGGATAGAACGCGGCCGGCAGACCGGATGGATCCGATGTGTACGAATCGGGCGTGCCGGTCTTCGGGGCGGTCGTCGACAGTTGGCCTTTGTCGTCGAGGTAGAACGACGTCGCCACGGCCGTCGGCACGGGCCACGACGCGAAGCTCTGGGTGAAGCCAGGGTAGGGCGCTCCGGGCTCGGCGCCGCCGGTGCCCTCCTCGAACAACACGCGGATCGGTGGTTCTGATTCGAACTTCGCCAGTGACGCCTCGTACGTCATCCCGGTGAAACGATCAGCCGGCACCACGACGTCCTTCACGGCGTAGATCTGCGGGACGAGCACACCGGCGACCGCCCGCGCGCCGTCGAGCGACGGCGTCTTCTTGGCGACGTACAGATCGAGGAACTCGGTCATTCTGGCGAACACGTCGGGGCTCAACGACTCGGTGTGCAGACCGTTGAGCAGATCGACGTAGAGGTGCTTGGTGCCGGTGAAGTTCTTGATCATGTCGGAGAAGTGGCCACCGGTCTGCTCGTCCTGCCACGCTCCCGCCATGAACACCGGCACGTTGATCGTGTTGACGAACGTCGTCGGGGCGAGGACGTCCGCGATCTTCGGGTCGTAGAACGGACTGTCCTGCGTCATCTGCGGAAAATCGGGGTTCTGCAGGCGCAACTTCTGGTTGTCCGCGCACCGAGTGTCGCCGGCGTCGGCCCGCTTCTTGGTCCACTTCTGTCCGTAGATCTTGGCTTCGTCGTAACGCTCCTGGGCGAACGGCTTGGCGAAGCCGGTGTTGAGGATGCCGCCCGGGTAGCCCGTCGCCCGGTACGAGTCGTCGAGGACGCTGAGCGGCGTGATCGCCTCCAGGCTCGGTGGTTCGGTCGATGCGACGAACAGCTGGCTGATGCCGGGGTAGGAGATGCCGATCATCCCGACCTTGTTGTTGGTGACCCACGACTGCGCCGCGACGGCTTCGATGACGTCGTAGCCGTCGATGCTCTGCGCCCGCTCGAAGAACGCGTACGACCCACCGCTGCACCCCGTGCCGCGCATGTTCACACCGACGTAGGCGAACCCCAGCGCGTTGGCGAGCTGCCCGAACGTCGTGCTCGCGGGATCACTCGGTTGATAGCCCGAGTACTCGACGACGGTGGGGTACGGACCCTTGTCGGCCGGCCCGGGCAGCAGCACGTCGGCGCTCAGCGTCGTGCCGTCGCGCGTCGTGATGTAGCCGAAGCCGCCGGCCGGCAGCAGTGGCTGGTTCGCGTAGAACGACTGTGCCGGGATGTCGCTCTCGCCGATCACCGTCGCCACGTCGCTCACCATCGCGGCCCCGTCTTCGGTGCGGACCTGGTACTTCCCTGCGGCGAGTCCACGCCAGAGGAACGACCCTTGCGCGTCTGCCGTGCCGCGCACCGGCGACGCACCGGCAACCGTCGTGTCGAGCACCAACGATGCTCCGGGTTTGGCGTCGAGCACGGCGAGCTGGTTCACGCCCGGCTGCACCGTGAACGTGGCGGCCGTCGGCGGCGCCGAGCTGACCGTACTGCCGGTCGAGGTGCTGGTCGCCGTAACTGTCGATGTCGGCGCAACCGTTGCAGCCGGCGCAGTCGATTCAGCCGTTGCAGCCGTTGTGGGAGCCACCGCGTCAGGCTTGTCGGCCGCGCACGAGGCGGCGACGAAGCACATGACGATGGACGCGACACAGGCTGACCGGAACGAACGCATGAGCGGGAGTCTCGCGCACGCCGGGACGAGAGCCACGGAGTGGAGACGCATCGGGCACAATGGGGATCGTGCGCGATCTCAGCCTGGTTCCCGATCTCGATCTGATGCTCAGCGATCTCGAAACGCTCGTCAACGTCGAATCCCCGTCGCGCGATCTCGATGCGCTCGAAGCCTCTGCGTCGGCGATCGCCGGCGTGATGATGGACCGCCTCGGCAGCGCACCAGAGCTGATCGCATCAGCGGCCGGACCCATCGTGCACTGGTCAGGCGGAGGCACGCCCAAGGTGTTGATCGTGGGCCATCACGACACCGTCTTCCCGCTCGGGTCGCTCGCCGATCGCCCGTTCACCGTGGCCGACGGCCGGGCGACAGGACCCGGTGTGTTCGACATGAAGGGCGGCATCGTCCAGGCAATCCATGCGGTCGCATCGCTCGCAGATCCATCCGGTGTCGAGTTGCTCTTCTCGGCGGATGAGGAAGTCGGCTCGCTCGAATCGCGTGAGTTGATCGAAGAACGTGCGCTCGCGTGCGGCGCAGTGCTGGTGCTGGAACCGAGCGCCGATGGTGGCGCGCTGAAGACCGCCCGCAAAGGCGTCGGCACGTTCGAGCTGTTCGTCCACGGTCGGGCTGCGCACGCCGGGCTCGAACCGGAGAAGGGCATCAACGCCTTGATCGAAGCCGCGCACCAGATCCTCGTCATCAGCACGTTCGCCGATCCTGATCTCGGCACGACGGTCACGCCAACCGTGGCGCGCATCGGCACGACCGACAACGTCGTGCCGGCGTTGGCTCACGTCCTCATCGATGTCCGCGTCCAGGTCGAGGGTGAGAAGGAGCGGCTCGAAACAGCGATGGCGTTGCTCTCGCCGGTGAACGAGCAGACGCGCATCGAAGTCACGGGCGGGATCAATCGTCCACCGATGCCGCCGTCAGCGTCCGAGTGGCTGTTCCCGCTCGCGGTCGAGGCGGCAGCCGCCAACGGCCTGCCCGCCGTGACCGGTGTCTCGGTCGGCGGTGGCTCGGATGGCAACTTCACTGCGGCCCGCGGTGTCGCCACGCTCGACGGCCTCGGAGCTGTTGGCGGGGGAGCCCACGCCGACCACGAGTACATCGAGATCGACATGATGCCTCCGCGAGCACAGCTCGTCGCCGCGATCGTGCGTGCCCTCCAGCAACGCTGACCGTGGGCGCGTCAGGCGCGTCCGAACGCGTTTTCCGCGCCCAGGCTCCAGGGTCGAACGTTCGTGGGCGCGCCAGGCGCGTCATGACGCGTTTTCCGCGCCCACCATTCGATGAGTTACTTGTTGCCCTCGAGCTCCAGCAGGCCGCCGGCGCCGAGTGTGCCGACGCTGCGGTAGACGTCGAGTTTGTTGCGGCTGTCCTCGATGTCGAGGTTGCGCATCGTCAGCTGACCGATCCGATCGAGCGGGCCGAACGGCGCGTCCTCGACGCGCTCCATGCTCAACCGCTCGGGTGCGTACGTCAGGTTCGGGCCGGTGGTGTCGAGCAACGTGTAGTCGTCGCCGCGCCGCAGGCGGATGGTGACCTCGCCGGTGACGGCCGAGCCGACCCAGCGCAGCAACGCCTCGCGCAGCATCAGGCTCTGCGGATCGAACCAGCGGCCCTCGTACAGGAGGCGGCCGAGACGTCGGCCCATCGTGCGGTAGTTCTCCTGCGTGCCCTCGTTGTGGATGCCGGTGAGCAGCCGCTCGTAGCCGATGTGCAACAGTGCCAGACCGGGCGCCTCGTAGATGCCGCGGCTCTTGGCCTCGATGATCCGGTTCTCGATCTGATCGCTCATGCCGAGGCCGTGCCGTCCACCGATCACGTTGGCGGCGAGCACGAGATCGACCTGGGACTCGAACTCCTGCCCGTTCAGTGCGACCGGCCAGCCCTCGTTGAAGCGGATCGTGACGGTCTCTGCCGCGATCGCGACGTCGTCGCGGTAGTGCGCAACACCCATGATCGGGTCGACGATGTCCATGCTGGTCGACAGCTCTTCCAGCGACTTGGCCTCGTGTGTCGCTCCCCAGATGTTGGCGTCGGTGCTGTACGCCTTCTCCTTGCTGTCGCGGTACGGCAGCTTGCGCTGGATGAGGAACTCGCTCATCTCGGCCCGGCCGCCGAGTTCGCCGACGAACGCCTCGTCGAGCCACGGCTTGTAGACGCGGAGGTTCGGGTTGACGAGCAATCCGTAGCGGTAGAACCGTTCGATGTCGTTGCCCTTGTAGGTGCTGCCGTCGCCCCAGATGTCGACACCGTCGTCCTGCATCGCCCGCACCAGCAACGTGCCCGTGACGGCGCGGCCGAGCGGTGTCGTGTTGAAGTACGTCTTGCCGGCGGTGGTGATGTGGAACGCGCCGCACTGCAGCGCGACGAGCCCCTCGTGCACCAATTCGGTGCGGCAGTCGACGAGGCGCGCGGCCTCGGCGCCGTACTGCTTCGCGCGATCGGGTACACCGGGCAGATCCGACTCGTCCTGCTGGCCGAGGTCCGCGGTGTACGCGTAGGGCAGCGCACCCTTTTCACGCATCCACGCGACGGCTGCCGATGTGTCGAGTCCACCGGAGAATGCGATGCCGACCCGTTCGCCGACGGGGAGCGATGTGAGCACCTTTGACATAGACAGCCGAGGGTAGCGGGGATCGCAGTAGGCTGACCGCGTGAAACGCAGCAGCGTGGCCCATCTGCAGTGCTCGATCGCGCAGACGCTCGAAATCGTCGGTGAGTGGTGGACGCTGCTGATCCTGCGCAACATCTCGTTCGGTCAACGCCGGTTCGAGGTCATCCAGGCCGACCTGGGCATCGCCCGCAACGTGTTGACCGTTCGTCTGAACACGCTCGTCGAGCAAGGCATCCTCGAGAAGAGCAAGTACCAGGATCACCCCGAGCGCTTCGAGTACCGGCCGACCGAGAAGGGCAAGGATCTCCTCGGTGTGCTGCTGTCACTGATGGCGTGGGGCGACAAGTGGGCGGCCCCCGATGGCAAGCCGATGTTGTTGACGCACACCGACTGCGGCCACGAAGCCGACCCGCAGGTCGTCTGTAGCCAGTGTGGCGAGCCGCTGCTGTGGGGTCACACCCGCATCAAGCCCGGCCCTGCCATCAAGCGCTGACGGGACCGGGTTCGACTCAGATCGGTGCGACCACCGGTGTCGCGTCGGCAACGGCGCCGACCGTCGCCTGGACGGTCGCCGGCTTGCTGTTGACCGTCGTCTGGTAGAGCACCCCGGTGAGCGCGCCGCCGGTGACGACGACCGTCAGGGCGACCGGGTCACCGCTCAGCCCGAGGCTGGCCGATGGGACGGTCACGGTGAGGTTGGTGGTCGTGCCATGGGTGGATGCCACGGTGACACTCGTCGGAGCGGAGAGTGACGTGATCGGATCCGATGTCGCTGCTGGCGTGTCGAGCTTCTGCCAGTCGCCGCCCTCGGGCTGTACCCAGGTGCCATCGGCGGTGATCACGTATTTGATCGACGCTGCGTTCTGGGTGACGGTCAAGCGGCTCCCGGCGCCGATCCGGTCGCCATCGGCGGTGAGGATGACCGCGCCGTCGACGGTCACCGTCGTGGTGAAGTGGTAACCGGCGGCGACCTGGGCGAGCGCGGCTTGCAACAGCGCACCCCCGTCGATGGGGGCTGAGGTCGGCTCGGCGGAAGCCGCAACGGTCGTCGGTGCCTGCACGGATGGTGCGGTCGACGCGCTGCTGGCGGGATCGCTGCTCGCCGCCGCTGCGGGGACGGTCGTCACCGCAGCTGTCGTCGTCGGCCCGGCGAGCTTGGTGTCGCCGCTGCATGCCGACATGGTCATGGGAACGAACAAGGCGGCCCCTCCGAGGAGGAGCCGCCTTGTCCGCAGTGAATTACGGGGCACTGGTCGTGCTGCTGCTCGTGCTGCTGCTCGAGCTGCTGACGGTCGACGTTGTCGCGTCGCCGCCGCCACGGTGGTGGTGGCCGCCGTCGCCGGTCTCGAGGCTCGAGCTGGTGGGGTCGGCGCTGCCGGAAGCAACGCTGGTCGACGTGTCGTCGTGGCCATCGTGGCCGTGGTGGCCGCCACCCTGGCCGTCATGGCTGCCCTGGTCGCCGCCGCCATCGCCGCCGGTGTTGTCAGGCGTGGTGGATGTCGGGGTGTTGACGCTCGGGTCGGTGCGACCACAGCGAAGCCGAGGCTCGACGTTCACCTTGGTCTGGCCGTTGTCGGTGTGCGACCGCACGCTGACTCGCTCGGTGTCGGAGAACATCACGACGAAGCCGTCGGCGTTGTCGCCGGCCTTGATCGTTGCCGTCGCCGGGACCACTGCACCCGGGGTGAGGGTGCCGTCAGCATTGACGACGTAGTTGATCGTTGCCGTCGAGCCATCACAGAGCATGCCGGACCACTTCTGCGGGCCGGCGACCTGCGCGGTCGGCAGTGCGAGGCCGTTGATCTTCGACAGGGCGACGACGACTCGAGCCTGGGACTCGCCGTCGTGACTGCCCACCGACGCTGCGATGAGCAGTGTGCGGGACTGGATACCGCTCGTGAAGAGCACCTTCTCGACGGCGACCTGACGGTCTTCGTCAGAGCGATGATCAACAGCGCTGAACACCGCGGTCGCGTCTGATGACGTCACGCCCGTGATGTCGGGCGAACCGTCGGGCAGCGCACCGATGGTGAAAGCGACCGTGGTGGTGGCGCCGGTGTTGAACACGTCACCCTTCCATCCTCCGGGACCACTGATCTGGGCCAGCGTTCCGGCCTTGGCGGTCGTCGCCTGGCCACCGTGGCCGGTGTCGACGGTGACCTTGACCGAACCGTCAGCGCTGACGAACTTGACGCGGTTCGACTTCACCTTGGTGGCGGTGAGGCCCGTCGACGGGTTCACGATCACGCTGTTGATGGCGCCGCTCGGCGATGTCGTGACGTCGATGACGAGCGGGACGCCGAGCAAAGGCAGTGTCGTTGTCGAGGTCGCGGCATTCACCGGCGCCGTTGTCGACGTGCTGCTGGTGCTGCTGGTGCTGTCGACCGTGGCGAGATGTGACGCTTGGGCGACGGCGGTGCTGCCGAGTGCAAACAGCGAACAGACGCCGATTGCACCCAGACTCGCCTTGGAAAGTCGATTCATTGTTCCTCCAGAGATAGGTGAGTGCCACTGCCCGTACTCGGGGAGTGACACGCCGAAGCGCCCGCGTCGGTTTGGTCCATCGTCCAGATCATCGGTGGAATTCGCTTCGACTTGAGGAGGTCGCACTGTGTCTGACCTCAAGGGTTGCGTCATACAACGGACTGGTTTACAGTTCGCATATGACTGATCTCGAGGCGACTTCCGGGGCGGAGTGGAAGCAGACGGCGTGCATCCTCTGTGAATGCAATTGCGGGATCGAGGTGCGCCTGGGCGGTGAATCGGGCCGTCGATTCGAGCGAATCCGTGGTGACAAAGCCCATCCTGCGTCTCGGGGATACACCTGCGAGAAGGCGCTGCGGCTCGACCACTACCAGAACGGTGCAAAGCGCTTGACCCATCCGTTGCGGCGCCGCTCCGATGGCACGTTCGAGGAGATCGACTGGGAGACCGCGATCCGTGAGGTGGCAGCACGCTTTGCGACAATTCGCGATGCTCACGGTGGCAGCAAGATCCTCTACTACGGCGGCGGAGGACAGGGGAACCACCTTGGCGGTTCCTACGCCGGAGCGACGCTGCGGGCGCTCGGCGCGACGTTCAAGTCGAGCGCACTGGCCCAGGAGAAGACCGGCGAGTTCTTCGTCAACGCGGAGATGCTCGGCGCATCGGTGCGCGGCGACTTCGAGCACACCGAGGTCGCCGTCTTCGTCGGCAAGAACCCGTGGCAGTCCCACGGCATCCCGCACGCCCGCACGGTCCTGAAGGAGATCGCCAACGATCCGGCGCGCAGCATGATCGTGATCGACCCGCGTCGAACCGAGACCGCGGAACTGGCCGACTTCCACCTGCAGGTCAAGCCCGGCACCGACGCGTACTGCCTGTCGGCGATGGTCGCGGTCTTGATCCAGGAACGTCTGGCCGATCAGCAGTGGCTGGCCGACAACGCGATCGGTCTCGACGAGGTCGAAGCACTGTTCGCCGGCGTCGACGTCACCGACTTCGCGGCGCGTTGCGGCGTCGCCGAGGACACGATCCGAGCCGCAACCCGACGGATCGCCGCGGCCGGCAGCGTCGCGTTCTTCGAGGACCTCGGTGTGCAGATGAGCCTGCACTCCACGCTCAACAGTTGGCTCGAGAAGTTGGTCTGGCTGTTGACCGGCAACCTCGGTGTGCAGGGGGGCATGTACGCCCCGAACTCACTGGTCACGCTGATCAAGCCCGACAAGCCGACCGCTGGCGGCGCGCCGCGCAAGGTCAGCCCGGTCGTCGGTGCGCGTGTGATCAACGGGCTCATCCCGTGCAACGTCATCCCCGACGAGATCCTCACCGATCACCCCGATCGCTACCGGGCGTTGCTGGTCGAGAGCGGCAATCCCGTGCACTCACTGGCCGATTCGAATCGGATGCGCGAAGCGGTGGCCGCGCTCGAGCTCGTCGTGGTGATCGACGTCTCGATGACCGAGACGGCGCGCCTGGCCGACTACGTGCTTCCGGCGCCGTCGCAGTACGAGAAGTGGGAGTCCACGTTCTTCAACTTCGAGTTCCCCGCGAACGTCTTCCATCTGCGCCGTCCCGTCCTCGACGCGCCTGATGGACCGCTGCCCGAACCCGAGATCCATGCACGACTCGTCGAAGCCCTCGGCATGTTGCAGGCGGAGAAGATCGCGCCGTTGCGTCTCGCGGCCGAGACGAGTCGGGCCGCTTTCGCCGAAGCGTTCTTCGCGGCGACAGCAGCCGACCCTTCGTTGGGCGCGCTCGCGCCACTGGTGCTCTATCGGGCGCTCGGTCCGACGCTGCCGGACGGTGCCGCGTCGGCGGCCGTGCTGTGGGCCGCGGCGCATCGTTGCGCCTTGTCGTTCGAGCAGTCGGTGCGTCGGGCAGGGTTCAGCGGCGAGGGCCTACAGCTCGGCGAGGCGCTGTTCGATGCCGTGCTGTCCAGCCCGTCGGGTGTCACGTTTGCGATCGACGAGTGGGCCGACGTCTTGCCACGGATCACGCTCGGCGACGGTCGCGTCAACCTCGTCGTGACCGAGCTGGTCGACGAGTTCCGATCGTTGTCCGAAGCCGATGCAGCAGGTGTCGACGCCGAGTTCCCGTTGGTCCTGTCGGCCGGCGAACGCCGGGCTTTCACCGCGAACACCATCATCCGCGACAGTTCATGGCGCAAGCGAGACGCCGCCGGCGCGCTGCGCATCAGCCCCGCCGACGCCACAGCGCACGGCATCATCGATGGGGGAGTCGTCCGGCTGACGACATCGCGCAGCAGCGCGGTCGTCACGGTCGAGGTCTCCGACATCATGCAACCGGGGCACATCTCGCTGCCGAACGGCATGGGCCTCGACGAGCCGAACGCCGCCGACGGGTCGCCCGACCTCGTCCGCGTCGGCGCAGCCCCGAACGAATTCACCGACAGCGCCCGCCGCGACCCAGTCGCGGGCACGCCGTGGCACAAGTACGTCCCGGCTCGCCTCGAACCGGCCTGATGACAGCGTTGAATCGCGAACTGCTGTGGCCTTCGCTCCGGTAATTGTTACTATGGCCGTAGTGGAAATACCGGCCAGCAGGTTTGGGCCAAGCAGGGAGCATCCTCGATGACATCGTTCGATCTGGACCTCAGCAAGTACAGCCTCGGTTGGAACGACGAGGTGGAATACGCATTCAAGTCCGAGAAGGGCCTGAACGAGCGCGTCGTCGACCAGATCTCGTGGTGGAAGGGCGAACCGAAGTGGATGACCGATTTCCGCCTGCGCAGCCTGCGCACCTTCGATCGCAAGCCGATGGCCGACTGGTTCGCCGTCAACATGCCCCAGCTCGATTTCCAGGACATCTACTACTACCTGCGCCCGAAGCAGGACCAGACCGACGACTGGGACGACCTGCCCGAGCAGATGAAGGCCACGTACGAGAAGCTGGGCATCCCTGAGGCCGAGCGCAAGTACCTCGCCGGCGTCACGTCGCAGTACGACTCCGAGGTCGTGTACCACCGCAACCGGGTCGAGCTGGAAGAGCAGGGCATCTTGTTCTGCGACATGGACACCGCCCTGCGCGAGTACCCCGACCTGGTCAAGACGTACTTCGGCACGGTCATCCCTCCCGGCGACAACAAGTTCTCGGCGCTCAACTCCGCGGTGTGGAGTGGCGGCTCGTTCATCTACGTCCCGCCGGGCGTCAACTGCGAGATGCCGCTGCAGGCGTACTTCCGGATCAACACCGAGAACGCCGGCCAGTTCGAGCGCACGCTGATCATCGCCGACGAAGGCAGCCAGGTGCACTACATCGAGGGTTGCTCGGCGCCGGTCTACACCAACGATTCGCTGCACTCGGCCGTGGTCGAGATCATCGTCAAGCCCAGCGCCCGCGTCACGTACACCACCATCCAGAACTGGTCGCCGAACGTCTACAACCTGGTCACCAAGCGGGCCCGGGTCGAGACCGAAGGCCACATGGAGTGGATCGACGGCAACATCGGCAGTCGCCTGACCATGAAGTACCCCAGCGTCTACCTGATGGGCCCGAAGGCAACCGGCGAGGTGCTGTCGGTCGCCTACGCGGGCGCCGGCCAGCATCAAGACGCGGGCGCCAAGATGGTGCACGCTGCGCCCGAGACCACGAGCAAGATCGTGTCGAAGAGCATCAGCAAGGACGGCGGCATCACCACCTACCGCGGTCTGGTGCGCATCGAGGACGGCGCGTACGGCTGCAAGAGCCACGTGCAGTGCGACGCACTGATCCTCGACGAGCAGTCGGAGAGCCGCACGCTTCCGTACATGGAAGTCGGCGAGCGCGATGCGCAGGTCGGCCACGAGGCAACGGTCTCCAAGATCGCCGACGAGCAGCTGTTCTACCTGATGAGCCGTGGCCTCTCCCAGGAGCAGGCGATGGGCATGGTCGTCAACGGCTTCATCGAGCCCGTCACGCGCACGTTGCCGATGGAATACGCCGTCGAGTGGAGCCGGCTGATCGAGTTGCAGATGGAAGGTTCAGTGGGGTGACCCGCCGGTCTCTCGCCCGCGCTGCTCAGGCGCTGCGAGATTCGGGCGTCGCAGCCCCGCCGCTCGCCATTGTGCGCGTGGCCCATGTCGGCACCAATCGACGAGTGATGATCTCGGTGCTGTGCGGGATCATCCCGGTGCCGTTCGTCGCGCGAGGCATCGGCTTCGACAACGCGTCGGTGATCGCGGTGCTCATCGCCGAGGCCGTCGCCGCGGTCGTGTTGGTCCTCGCGTTCTTCTTCATCCTCGGGCGAGTGTTGCGCCGCGACGCGGCGTTCGATGTCATCGGGGCGTCGTTGCTGATCGTCACGATTCGCGGACTGCACTTCTTCGGTCGTCTCGGCGTGCGGCGGCGGTGGGTCCCGAAGCTGGCGCTTTCGCCCGCCGACGTTGCGTTCGCGCAGGTCGAGCCGCGCCGCTCGATGTTCGACCCGGCGCGCTTCGTGATGCGCGAGTTCGGCTCGGAAGAGTTGATGTGCGAGCTGCCGGACAAGAACCTGCTCGCATTTGCGGCGGCGATCGCCTCGCTGCGCGAAGGTCGGCCCGAACCGTCGTACTGATCGCCCTCGGCCCCGGTGGTTGCCGGGCAATGTTGGGGCGGGCGTCGGGGTGAGAGTTGGGTAAGGCGTCCGGCGAGGACCATCTCGTCCCTGGCTGGATGGCAGAATGTGCGCATGCCGATGAGACAGGAGTGCAAGAACTTCGAGAGCCGCACCTACGGAAACGGGGAGACCGTCCGCAAGTGCAACCTCGATCTTGCTCCCGATGCGCCGTGGCGCTGCCCCGAGAACTGCAGCGGCTACGAGCGTAGGCTCGCCGACGCCGCGTGGGTGTACGGCTCGCTCGTCACGCCGGCCACACCGACCGAACCACCCGGACTCGACGACGGCTCGGCTGCGGCCGTGCTCGACGAGGCCGAGGATTTCATCAACGAGGTCGGGCGCAAGGTCATGGCCGAGGTGCAAGCCGGCCAGCCGCCGTTGCCCCCCGACGGCCGAGGCATCCGCCGCTTCTTCAAGCGCCGCGACCGCTGACGACGAGCTGTCCGAACTGATCCTGTTTTTCGACCCCGGCGGTCGAAAAAGCGCACCGGTTCGCGGGATCTCACCAGCCCGCCGAATTTCCACTACGCGGACAGGAGAAATTCGGGTCGGACAGTAGAATTCGTCCGTGCCTTCGTTCACCTCAGACGTCGTGCGCAGTTTGAACGCAGTCGACACCGACGACCGGTTGTCCGCACTCGACCGCTTCGCTGCCGCTCCGTTCCCCACCGCGCAGGAAGAGATCTGGCGTTACAGCCGCATCGGCGAACTGCAGCTCGACACCTATCGATACGGGACGTTGACGACGACGGTCACCGGCGCCGGTCGCTGGCTGGTGGACGCAGCGGAGTCGATCGACATCGGCGTCGAGCACGAGCTCGATTCGTTCGGTGACTTGAACCGCGCGCTCATGGCCCCCATCCACATCCGCGTTCCGGCCGGTGCCGTGGCTGCTGAGCCGATCGTCATCACCCATCGCCTCGAAGCCGACGGCAGCGCATGCTTCCCGCGGCTGATCATCGATGCCGGCGCGGACAGCGAAGTCACGGTCATCGAGATGTTCGTTTCCGACGAGAGCCTCACCGGTCTCGTCGTCCCCGTGCTGCAGGTGCGCGCGCAGCAGGCGGCGCGGGTCAAGTACCTCGCCGTGAACGAACTCGGCAGCAAGGTGTGGCAGATCGCCGACCAGCAGGCATCGGGCGATCGTGACTCGACGACGTTGCTGTCGACGGTGGCGCTCGGCGGCGACTACGCCCGAGTGCGCTCGCACGCGAAGTTGATCGGCAAGGGCGGGAGCACCCGCCAGGTCGCGTTGTACTTCGCCGACGGCACGCAGACCCACGACTTCCGTGTCACTCAGGAACACATCGCCCCCAAGACGACCAGCGATCTGCTGTTCAAGGGCGCCGTCAACGATCAGTCGCGCAGCGTCTACACGGGCCTGATCAAGATCGGCCCGGAGGCGCGTGGCACGCAGGCGTTCCAGACCAACCGCAACCTGACGCTCAGCGATGGGGCGTGGGCCGAGAGCGTGCCCAACCTCGAGATCGAGACCAACGACGTCAAGTGCAGCCACGCCAGCACGGTCGGCCCGATCGACGAAGAGCAGCGGTTCTACCTCGAGAGCCGCGGCATCCAGCCCGACATTGCCGAGCGGCTCGTCGTCCTCGGCTTCTTCGACGAGGTGCTCAACCAGCTCCCGATCGGCAGCCACGCCGACGAACTGCGCGAACGAATCTCGCGCAAGCTGCACCAAGCGGTGGTGGCGGCATGAGCGGGCAGATCGTGGCGGCGCTCGCCGACCTTGCGCCGGGTTCGGCGACGAAGTTCGAAGTTGGCGGACGCAACGTCGCCGTGGTCCGGATCGGCGACGACGTGTATGCCATCGGCGACACCTGCAGCCATGCCGACGTGTCGCTCAGCGAGGGCGAGGTGTGGGCCGACACCAAAGAGCTCGAGTGCTGGAAGCACGGCAGTTCGTTCAGCCTCGAGACCGGTGCGCCCGCGACGCTTCCCGCGGTCATGCCGGTTCCCGTCTATGTCGCATCGGTCGTCGACGGCAACATCGTGATCGACGTCGAAGCGCCGGCGGCTCAGTCCCGGAACCAGTCCCAGGAGGCATCGTCGTGACCACGCTCTCGATCTCGAACCTGCACGCATCGGTGGGTGGGCAGAAGATCCTCAACGGCATCGACCTGACCGTGTCGTCCGGTCAGGTGCACGCGGTCATGGGCCCCAACGGCGCGGGTAAGAGCACGTTGTCGGCAGTCGTGATGGGCAAGCCCGGCTACACCGTGCTCGACGGCTCCGTCACCCTCGACGACCTCGATCTGCTCGCGATGCCGACATGGCAGCGGGCCCAGGCCGGTCTGCACCTGGTGATGCAGTACCCAACCGAAGTTCCCGGGGTGTCCGTCGAAGACGTGATGACCGAGGCGTTCAGTGCGCGCGGTCGTTCCACGGCCGACGTGGCCCAGTTGATGTCGACGGAGGCGGCCCGCATCAACTTCGGCGAGCAGTTCCTCGCTCGCTCCCTGAACGTCGACCTCTCCGGTGGTGAGAAGAAGCGCAACGAAACGTTGCAGCTGGCCATGCTGCGGCCGAAGATCGCGATCCTCGACGAGTTGGATTCCGGCCTCGACATCGACGCGTTGCGCGATTGCTCGCGCCGTGTCGAGCAGGCCACGAACGAAGACGGCCTCGGCGTTCTCGTGATCACGCACTACAGCCGGTTGCTGCAAGAGCTGAAGCCCGACGTCGTCCACATCCTCGTCAAGGGTCGCATTGTCGAGACGGGTGGCCCCGAGTTGGTCGACGTGCTCGAGCGCGACGGCTACGCAGCGTTCGAGAGCGACGCGAAGGCCGCTCCGGCAGCCAGGGGAGCGCTCGACGATCTGTTCGGCATGCCGGGGATGAACTGACATGACGGCCGACTTCGCGACGTCGGCGTGGGCCGAAGCCGCGGATGGTCTGTCGCGGCGCTTCGAGTTCGAGAACTTCGTCGAGGCGTTCGCCTTCGTGACCCAGGTCGCGCTGCTGGCCCAACGCCAGGATCATCATCCCGACATCACCATCTCGTGGAACAAGGTCACGGTGACGACGATGAGTCACGACGCGGGCAACAGCGTGACTGATCGCGATCGACGTCTCGCCGTCGCAATCGACAAGCTGCTGTCACCGCTCGCGCCATAGGGTTGCGGTTCATGGCCGACGAACATCCGAACGTGTCGAGAGTGAAGCAAGCCGCGCGCGAGCGTGGGTTGGAGATCGAGACCCGCACGTTCCCCGAAGGCTGCAAGACCGCGGTGGATGCCGCGAACGCAATCGGCGTCGACGTCGGCCAGATCGTGAAGAGCCTCATCTTCGGTGTCGATGGCAACGTCGTGCTCGCGTACGTCAGTGGCTCGAACCAGCTCGACGAGAAGAAGCTGGCAGCCGCGGCCGGCGGCGCGAAGTGCGCACGAGTCGATGCCGACACGGTGTACCGCGTGACCGGCTTCCCGATCGGTGGGGTCCCGCCCTTCGGTCACGCCTCGGAGTTGCAGGTGTTCATCGATCCCGATCTGTTGCAGCACCCCGAGGTGTGGGCCGCCGCCGGCACATGGCACGACGTGTTCGCGATCGAACCACACCGCCTGGTCGAAGCCAGTGGCGGCTTGGTGACCGACCTCAAGCGCGCCTGAGTCGAGGGTGAGTCGAGCGGAGTCGCCGGCTCAGCGGTTGTAGTCGTAGAAGTACTCGTCGACGAAGTTCGCATCAGAACCGCGAAGCATGTCGCGGAGCTGGCGAGGGTGGATGAAGGTGGAGCCCAGTTTCGTGAGGTAGTGCCAGTCGCCGAAGGTGTCGAACTTGCGGACGCTCACCGTCGCCGGGGAATCCCGCAGGTTGCGGAATCGTCGCTTCGTCACTCGGCCGTGTCGACGGAGGCGATAGGCGAAGTCGAGATCTTCGCCGACCCGCTTTGCCTCGTCGAAGCCGCCGATCGCATCGAAGTCCGTCCGCGAGCACCAGTACATGACGCCGCCGGTTCTCGACAGGGCCGTCACCAATGTCACTGCGGACCGAGTGACCGCCAGGCCGAGAGAGTTTCGCTCCAGTACATATCGGCACCCACCGCCGACATACGTGCCGCTTCTCGCGAGGCGATCGACCTCGACCAGAGCGCCGGGGTGCATCACCGTGTCGGCATCGATGGTGACGACGATCTCGCCGGTCGATGCGGCGACTCCAGCGTTTCGAGTCGCAGCGATGTTGCGGTGTTCATCGCGCACCACGACCGCGCCGGCAGCTGCGGCAATCGACTCCGTCCGGTCGCTGCAGCGGTTGGCGACCACGACGACCTCAGCACTCGTACCCGCGTGCGCGATCGCGTGCTGGATGGCGTCGAGCCCTCGCTGGAGCAACACCTCTTCGTTGTGAGCCGGGATCATGATCGAGAACCGGGCATGTGGCGCCATGATGAGGTATCGGTCGTGAGCCTCAGGAACTGAAGGTGTGCGACCGCACCGGGGTGCCTTCGGCTACTGCGGTTCGAAGGTCGATTGACTCATCGCCTGACGCGGCTGGATGAATACTGATCGAGCGCTGCTGACGAGTTGGTCGCCATCGGTGAGCTCGCCATTGATGTAGAGCTTGCGGCCGTCGCGACGTTCGAGCCAGCAGCGCATCACCAACTCGCGGTGCAACGGCACGGGAGCGTCGTAGCGAATGGTCAGCTCGCCGGTGAACGCTCCTTCGCCAAGCACGCTCAGGACCGACCCGAGCACGTCGTCGAACAGGCCGGCGACGATGCCGCCGTGGCATCGACCGGGTGCTCCCTCGTGGGCAGAGTGAAACGTGACCGTGCCGCGAACGCCGACACCTTCGCGACGCACGTCGGGTTCGACGCTCCACGGACTGCACTCGCCGGAGAACGGCCGATCGTCCCAGTTGTGCACCGGCGCGCCCTCCGCGATCTCCGCATCCCAATGGTCGTGGAAGCCGACGTTGTCGCGCGACCGAGGTGCCCCCGGGCTGATCTCGGTCGAGAATGCGACAAGCGCGGACGCGAGCCGATCGAGCACGTCGTTGTCCACGGAGTGACCGACGACATCGTGGCCGAGTTGGCGAACTGCGACGCCGACGGCAGCGCGAGAAGGGTGGGGAGCAGGGGACACCCCGCAAATCTAACGCCGCGTCAGATTCTTCCGATGGTGCGAGCTACGCTCGCGAACCATGACTGGTATTCATCCTGAGCTGGGGTTCAAGGTCTTCGACGCAGACAACCACTACTACGAGGCGCTGGATGCATTCACCCGGCACGTGCCCAAGGCAATGCAGCCGCGCTGCGTGCAGTGGAGCGAGATCGAGGGTCGCAAATATCACGTCGTCGGTGGCCGGGTCAGCCGTGCCGTGACCAACGCGACGTTCAACCCGATCGCCAAGGCCGGCGCGATGCACGAGTACTTCCGTGGCAACCCGAACAACCGCAACCCGTTGGAGATGTTGGCCGAGCGCGAGCCGATTCCGGCCGCGTACCGCAACCGTGACGCGCGGATCGCGGTGCAGGACGAGCAGGGCCTCGAAGCGTGCTGGTTGTTCCCGACGCTGGGCGTTCTGTACGAAGAGCCGCTCAAGCACGACATCGAGGCGCTGACGACGACGTTCACGGCATTCAACCGCTGGCTCGACGAGGACTGGGGTTGCAACTACCAGGACCGCATCTTCGCCGCGCCGTACATCACGCTGGCCGACGTCGACTGGGCCTGTGCCGAGCTGGAATGGGCGCTCGCGCAGGGTGCCCGCTGCATCGTGATGCGGCCTGCCGCGCCGACCACCAGTGCCGGTCCTCGTCGCGTCAGCGATCCGATCTTCGACAAGTTCTGGGCCCGGGTCAACGAGGCTGGCATCACCGTCGTGATCCACGCCGGCGACAGTGGCTATTCATCGAACGGCTACGCGGTCGACGGATTCGGTGCGACCTTCAGCAGCGGCTACGGCCCGAACGTGAAGGCGTTCCACATCGAGCGCGCCGCGTACGACTTCCTCATCACGCTCTCGTTCGACAAGCTGTTCGAACGCTTCCCGAACCTGCGCATCGCGTCGGTCGAGAACGGCTCGGAGTTCCTGCCCGACCTCGTCCGCAAGCTGCGCAGCTACAGCGGCCGGATGCCCGGCTACTTCAAGCAGGACCCGGTGCAGCTGTTCCGCGAGCACGTGTGGATCAACCCGTTCTGGGAAGACGATCCCAACCAAGTGGCGGAGATCGTCGGTGCCGACCGGGTGCTGTTCGGCAGCGACTGGCCACACATCGAGGGCATGCCTCAGCCACTCGACTATCTCCCCGAGCTGGCCAAGTTCACCGACGCCGAGCGCCAGCTGATCCTGCGCGACAACGTTCGCGAACTGACCGAGCTCGCCGCCTGACACCGTCGCTGCGGCCGCCACCGGGGTTCGCCACGGTCTCTTGCACCTCAGCGCGCATCGACCGCGCCGGGTTGGCCTGGCTGCGGCAGGTTGATCCGGCGCGCTTCGTGGCGTCCGTCGACGACCGCCCGATTTGCCCGATTTGCCCGATTTGCCCGATTTGCCCGGCTCAGCGGGGCAAACCCGACACACCTCATCGTCGCGGGTCCCGTCCCGTATCTCCACGTGACGTTTCGGCGGGGTGGCCCCATGCGCGTCGAGCTGCCGTCCTGTATCTCCACGTGACGTTTCGGCGGGGTACGTCAGCTCGCGCAACCCGCGCCCGCGGGATCGCCGTGCGCGACCCGGGTCGCGCAACAACCCACCGCGGGCGCGTTTTGCGCGGCCAGCGTTTCGTCACGTGGAGATACGGGAGGGGGTCCCGAATGGGACCACGGCCGCGGCCAGCGTTTCGTCACGTGGAGATGCGGGAGGGGGTTGTGGACGGGAGCGCGTCCGCCCCGCGGTTTCGTCACGTGGAGATACGGGATGGGGTCGTCACACGCACCGCCCCGACTCCTGGCACGCTGGACACATCCGCCGACGACGAAGGGACCTGATGATGACAACACTCGAAGAGGTGGCCCAACTCGCCGGCCGTGAGCAGTACCTCGCGGTCGTGTCCACGCTGCGTGCCGACGCGTCGATCCAGTCTTCGCTCGTCAATGCCGGCTTCATGGCGCATCCGGTGTCGGGCGCACCCGTGCTCGTGCTGGTCACGTACGGCGCGGTCAAGCTGGGCAACCTGCGTCTCCGCCCCCAGATCACGACGACGTTTCGCAGCGGATGGCAGTGGGCCAGCGTCGAAGGCCGGGCTGAATTGATCGGCCCTGATGACCCGCATCCCGATTTCGACGCCGAGCGAATCAGGCTCCTGCTGCGCGAGATCTTCGTCGCGGCCGGAGGCACCCACGACGATTGGGACGGTTACGACCGCACGATGGTCGAGCAGAAGCGAACCGCGGTGCTCATTGCTCCCACTCGCATCTACAGCAACTGACGAAGCGGCGAGCGCGACGTCACGAACCGGCGGCTGACGGAGCCGCTCACGAACTCGAAGCGACCTCGGCGAGAGCGATCTCCTTTGCCCAGCGGTAGTCGGGCTTCCCGGCAGGGGAGCGCACGATCGCCGGAACGGCCGTGAGACGACGGGGCAGCTTGTAGCCGGCGATGTGCTTGCGGCAGTGCTCCTGCAGATCGTCGAGCGACGTGGCCATGTCGTCGCGGAAATGCACCACCGCGGCAACACCTTCCCCGAAACGTGCATCGGGCACGCCGACGACAACCGCGTCGAACACATGCGGATGACTCTTCAGAGCGTTCTCGACTTCCTCGGGGAAGATCTTCTCGCCACCCGAGTTGATGCACACCGAGCCTCGCCCCAGCATCGTGATCGTCCCGTCTGCTTCGAGTAGGGCCAGGTCACCAGTGATGGTGTGGCGCTTGCCGTTGGCCGCGATCACGAACGTCGCCGCCGTCTTCTCCGGGTCCTTGTAGTACCCGGTGGGGATGTTGCCACTCCGGGCCAGGCGACCGATCACGCCCGTACCAGGCGCGAGTTCCCGCAGATCGTCGTCGAGCACCACGGCGTCCTTGATCGCCGTCACCGTCGGACCACCCTGCACCGGCGCGCCTTTGCTGACGATGGTGATGCCGTTGGCGCCGCCTTCGCTGGATCCGATGGCATCGGTGATCACGATGTTGGGAAGCTTGTCGAGGAACGCGTCCTTCAGGCTCTGACTGAACAGCGCAGCGGTCGACGAGATCGCGAACATCGACGAGAGGTCGTACTCGTCTGTTGGGTTGTCGAGCGCATCCATCAACGGGCGGGCCATCGCGTCACCCGTGATCATCAACAGGTTGACCTTCTCGGCGCCGATCAGGCGCCACACCTCCGCCGCGTCGAACTTGTCGAGCAGCACGATTCGGTTGCCCTGGAAGCTGCCGCCCATCACGCTCCACTGCGCGGCACCGTGCATCAGCGGCATCGTCGGCATGCTCGTCATCGCGAACACGTTGCCCTTCTCGATGAACTCGTCGGGCGATGTCATCACGTGGCCGCTGCGGATGTCGATGCCGCCGCCGAGCGCCATCAGCACGTCTTCGTGACGCCAGACGACACCCTTCGGCATCCCGGTCGTGCCGCCGGTGTAGAGGATGTAGATGTCGTCGTTGCTGCGCGGCCCGAAGTCGCGATCCGTCGATTGTCCGGCGAGCGCCTTCTCGTAGTCCTCGCCGATGATCAGGACGTGGTTCAGCATCGGAAGGTGCTCGCGCACACCGTCGACGCGCTCGACGAACTCGGGAGCGACGACCAGCGCAACGAGATCGGCGTTGGTGAAGATGTACGCCAGCTCGTCCTCGACATAGCGGTAGTTGATGTTGATCCAGACGGCGCGCAGCTTGAACACGGCCCATAGCGTCTCGACCCATTCGGCGCAGTTGAGGGCGTAGATGCCGACGTGGTCCCCGGCCCCGACTCCGTGTGCGGCGAGGTGGTGGGCGAGCTGATTGGCCCGCGCCTCCATCTCCGCGTACGTGCGACGGGTGTCGCCGGCGACGATGTAGTCGCGGTCGGGCCATTGGTCGACCGCCTGTTCGAAGAGGTCGGCGAGATTGAACGTGGAAGCCACCATCAGCCCAGTTGAGCACAAATCTGACGCCTCGTCAGAAACGGACGAAACGTGCCACGCTGTGGCCATGAACGAACTCCGATTCGACGGCAAGGTCGCCATCGTCACCGGCGCCGGACGCAACCTCGGCCGGGCCTATGCGCTCTTGCTCGCATCGCGTGGGGCCAAGGTCGTGGTCAACGACTTCGGCGTCGGCATCAGCGACACTGATGGCAGCGCGCCCGCGCCTCCGACCAATCCGGCGATCGACGTGGTTGCCGAGATCGTGGCCGCGGGAGGGGAAGCGGTGATCGACGAGAGTTCGATCACCGACATCGACGGGCCAGTGGTGACGACCGCGATCGAGGCCTATGGCCGGGTCGACATCCTCGTCAACAACGCAGGCGTCGTTCGCCAGGCGCCCGTCAGCGAGTACACCGACGAGAAGTGTCGGGCGATGACCGACACTCACATCCTCGGCACGATGAACGTCACCCGCGCCGCGTGGCCGCACATGATGGCGCAGGGCGGAGGGCGCATCGTCAATCTGTCCAGTGGCTCGGGCCTGATCGGCATCAGCGGGATGACGATGTACGGCGCAGTCAAGCTCGGCGTCGTCGGGCTGACCCGCGGTATGGCGGTCGAAGGTCGTCCGCTGGGGATTCACGTCAACGTCGTCGCTCCGCAGGCAAGCGTGCGCGGCAACGACTTCGGTCGACTGAAGTGGACCCCGGCACTCGCCGAATGGTTGTCGCCTGATCAGGTCAGCGGCCTTGTTGCCTTCCTGTGCCACGACTCGTGTGCGACGACCGGCGAACTGTTCAACGTCGGTGGAGGATTGGTCTCGCGGGTCGTGCTCGCGACATCTGAAGGTGTCATCGGCCGGCCGATGACGATCGAAGCCGTCGCCGCCAACTGGGACGAGATCATGTCCCAGCCGGTGGTCGAAGTCCCCGCCGGCCGCCCCTTTGGCGTGAAGATGATGCAGGGCTACCAGCCGTAGGGCACGCCGCAAGGGTCCGGCGCAGTCACCGGATGTCGGGTCATAGCGTCATCCGGTGACGGCGTGAACGACGGTGATCAGCCGGGCGACGGCTCGCCGGCGAGCGTGGTCGGGTCGAGGTAGCTCAGCGTCGCGTGGCCCGCGTTGAACGCTTCGACGTCGTCTTTGGCGTCGGCCGTCAGCGGGCCGTCACACGTGGCCGGTGCGCCCAAATTGCGGCCGACGTCACTGGTTGCGGGTAGCACCGTCAGGGTCGGGAACAGTTCGTTGTGCGGACACGTCGGCACGTTGATCGACACCAGTGGCACGCCGTCGCCATTGCGATAGGCAGCGAGCGAATCGGAGAGGTAGCCGCCGAGCACCTTCACACTGGCCGGGAAATAGGGCGTTTGCGGCGCAACGGCAAAACCCTGGCTGATCGCGATCGAGGGGATGCCCGCGCGGGCGGCCGTCGCGGCTGCACCGATCGTGCCCGAGATGTGGACCAGCGTGCCGTAGTTCTGGCCGTTGTTCGTTCCCGACACGACGAGGTCGGGCTTGGTCGGGATGCCGCCGTTGAGCGCCCAGTTCACGGCATCAGCCGGGAAGCCGGTGACTGCCTTGGCGGGATAGCCGCTCAGGGTCTTCACATCGGCGATGGTCGTTGCCCCGCCGGGTGTCGTCTTGTCGCCGGCACCCGACTGGTTCGTTGCCGGAGCGACCACGGTGACGATCACCTGCGGCAACGTGCGAAGGTATTCGACGACGGCGTCGATGCCCGGCGCGTCGTAGCCGTCGTCGTTGGTGACGAGGATGTTGATCGTCTTCGGGACAGCGGTCGTCTCGGGAGGCAGCGTCGTCGTCGACCCAGCGGTCGTGGGGATGTCGATGCTCGCAGCGACCGTGGTCGGGACATCGAGGGACACCGGCGTGGTCGGCGCGACTGTCGCGACGGTGACGGTCGCCGCCGACGAGGCCGCCGTCGACGACGAGGCACCGGATGCAGTGGTGGATGCCGATTTGGAATCGCTGCTACAAGCCGCACCGAGAAGTGATGCGAGCGCTACTGCGGCCACGAGCGTTGGACGTTTGATTTTCACGGCCGTCTGTCTAGCAGAGCGACCCTGCGATCAGCAGTTCGACTCAGCCGACGGGCAGTTCGGCCATCGCCTGCAGCAACGTGTTCCAGGCGAGGGTCGCGCACTTGATGCGAACCGGGAACTTGACGACGCCCTGCAGTGCCTCGAGGTCGCCCAGCTTGACCTCGGCGATCGCTGCCGCATCGGCGTCGTCGTCGGTCTCGTCGACGCTCATCATGCCTTTGAAGCGACGCACGAGGGCCTTGACCTCGGTGAGACTCTTGCCCTTGACGGCCTGACTCATCATGCTCGCCGACGACTGGCTGATGCTGCAGCCCTGGCCGGCGACCTTGATGTCGCTGACGACGCCGTCGTTCACGTCGAGGTACACCTGGATCTCGTCACCGCACAGCGGGTTGTGGCCCTCTGCGTGAACCGCCGGTGGCGGAAGCTCGCCGCGGTTGCGCGGCGTGCGGTAGTGATCGAGGATGATCTCGCGGTAGAGGTCTTCCAATCCAGGCATGATGGACCTTTCGTGCAGCCGTTCAGAGCCCGAAGATATCGCCGGCGCCCTCGAGCGCGTCGGCCAGGGCATCGGCATCGGATTCGTCGTTGTAGATGTAGAAGCTGGCCCGAGCCGTTGCGGCTGCGCTGAGCAGGCGCATCAGCGGCTTGGCGCAGTGGTGACCGGCGCGGATGCAGACGTTGTGCTGATCCAGGACTTGGCTGACGTCGTGCGGGTGGATGCCGCGGAAAGCGAAGCTCAGCGTCGCACCGCGGACTTCGATGTTGCGTGGGCCGTGGATCGTGATGTCGTCGCCGTAGCGCTCGGTGAGCGTGTCGATCGCGTATGACCCCAATGTCATTTCGTGCTGGCGGATGTTCGACATGCCGAGGCCGCTGAGGTAGTCGACCGCGGCACCCATGCCGATCACTTCGATGATCGGCGGTGTGCCGGCTTCGAACTTGGCCGGCAGGGGAGCGGTGGTGAAACCGTCGAGACGGACATCGGCGATCATGTTGCCGCCGCCGATGAACGGTGGCATCGCATCGAGCAACGCGGCCCGACCCCACAGGACCCCGACGCCACTCGGCCCGCACATCTTGTGACTGCTGAACGCAACGAAGTCGGCACCCCACGCCTGCACGTCGGTGACGTTGTGCGGCACATACTGACAACCGTCGACGATGGCGACGGCGCCTGCCGCGTGCGCCGCATCGCACAGCACCTTGACGGGTGTGATCGTGCCCAGCACGTTGCTCATCGCGGTGAAACCGAAGGCCTTCGCGCCATCGAGCAACGCGGGCAGATCAGCGAGGTCGAGTTGACCGTCGTCGGTGAGAGGCACCCAGCGCAGCTGGATCCCGCGCTCGGCGACGAGCATGTGCCACGGGACGATGTTGGCGTGGTGTTCCATGTGGGTGAGCACGACGATGTCGCCCTCACGCAGGTTGGCCCGACCCCAGCTGTAGGCAACGAGATTGAGTGCCTCGGTGGCGTTCTTGGTGAAGATGATCTCGTCGACCGACGGTGCGTTGATGAACTTCGCGACCTTGCGGCGAGCGCCCTCGAACAGATCGGTGGCCTCGGAAGCGAGTCGGTACGCGCTGCGGTTGATCGGCGCGTATGAGTTCTCCATGAAGCTCGTCATCGCATCGATGACCTGACGCGGCTTCTGCGACGTGTTGGCCGAGTCGAGATACACGATCGGTGCGTCGTCGATCAGGCGGTCGAAGATCGGGAAGTCCTTGCGAACCTGCAGCACGTCGAAGCTCATCGTCAGCCCCGGAACGACTCGTAGCCGTCGGCTTCGAGCTTCTCCGCGAGTTCCATCCCGCCTGAGGCGACGATGCGCCCGTCGATCAGGATGTGCACCCGGTCGGGCTGCAGTTCGTTGAGCAGTCGCTGGTAGTGCGTGATCAGCAGGATGCCGAGCGTCGGCCGATCGGCCTTGACCTCGCGGATGCCTTTGGCGACGATGCGCAGCGCGTCGATGTCGAGCCCGGAGTCGGTCTCGTCGAGGATCGCCAGCTCGGGTTCGAGGATCGCCATCTGCATGATCTCGTTGCGCTTCTTCTCGCCGCCGCTGAAGCCCTCGTTGAGGTAGCGGTCGACGAATCCGGAGTCCATGCCGAGCCGCTTCATCCAGTCCATCGTCGCGAGTCGCAGTTCGAGTACCGACAGGTCGATGCCCTTGCGGGCGCTCAATGCCTGACGGAGGAACTGGATGACCGAGACGCCCGGAATCTCCTGCGGGTACTGGAAGCCCAGGAACATGCCGGCCTTGGCGCGCACATCGGTGGGCCACGCGGTCACGTCGTCGCCGCGGAACATGATGGTGCCGTGGGTGACTTCGTACTCGGGCGATGCGAGCAGCGTGCTGGCCAACGTGCTCTTGCCGCTGCCATTGGGGCCCATGATCGCGTGGACCTCGCCCTCGGCCACGGCCAGCGACACCCCCCGCAGGATCTGGGTGTCGGCCTCGGCCGGCTTGGCATGGAGATCGTCGATGCGAAACAGCTCGCTCACGTAGACGATTCTACGTGGGGCTGTCGGTGATTAACACTACGTGCGTAGGAGAAATTCGCCGTTGGGATGCGCGTCGACCGTCAGCTCGGGAAGAACCCGTCGACGTCGACCACGAGCTGTGTCGGCTGTGACGAGACGAGGCACACGTTCCCTCCCGTGCCGAGCTTGACGATGACCGCGTTCGGCACCGTGTCGCCGGCGACGTAGTTGAGGTTCGAGGCCAACGGCGGGTCGATGCCACACGGATACACCGTGACGTAGCCGGGCCCGCCCGGTTCGGTGACGGTCACGTTGAGGATCACGGTCGCGGCACCGGATGGCACCCCACCCCGCCCGCCAACGACGAGTGTCGTCACCTGTCCGCCCGAACGCAGGCCACCGCCGTTCGATTGACCGTCGACGGTGGTCAGTCCGCTTCGCGTCTCGAGCAATCGTGCCGGTGTGAGCGACACATATCCCGAGATCGTCGGGAAGTATCCATCGACATCGGCGATCAGATCAGTTGCGGTCTGGCTGTAGATGCAGACCTTCCCGCCGAGGCCGACCTTGGACACCACCAGGTTGGCGACCGTCGCGTTCTGTGAATAGTTCAGGCTCGAAGCCGTTGGCCGCGCGCTGCCGCATGGATAGACCGTGGCGTATCCGGCGCTCGCCGCGTCGGTGACCGTCACGTTCAGGACCACGGAGGCCAACGATGCCGGCAGGCCGACTCGCCCCGCGATCTGCAGCTCGGTGACGCTGCCCGATGCGACGAGCCCGCCGCCCTGCTGCAGGCCGTCAGCGGTGACCTCGCCGGGACGGGTCTCCAGCACGCGTGCCGGGTTGATCGATCGGTAGGCGGACAGGCCGGCGAAGTATCCGTTCACGTCGACGATCAGGTCGGTGTGCGCCGACGCGAACAGGCAGACGTGGCCGCCGGCTCCGACCTTGGTGATGACGGCGTTCGGCGTCGTGCCACCGGCGTTGAAGTTGAGATTGGACGCCAGTGGTCGCGGCGATCCGCAGGGGTAGACGGTGACGAAGCCCTGCAGGTGTGGGTTCGTCGCGGCTGTCACGTTCAACGACACGGCGGCTGCATCCGCGACGACGCCACCCCGGCCCACCACGGGAAGGTCGAGCACGGCACCAGCCGCGAGCTGACCTCCACCCGCGTTCGCTCCGTCGACGGTGGAGAACCCGACGCGCGTATCTGCCAGACGCGCTGGGGAGAGTGACACGAACTCGGGCGCGGAGAGCAGCGACACGATGTTCGATGAACGTTGCGGAACCAGCACCGAGCGATTCGTCGTGTACCCGGTGCGGACCGAAATGCCTGAGGTCGCCTTCGATCCGACAACGGCACGCGTGGTGTTGAGCGTCCCGATCAACTCGGCACCGGACCGCAGCCCGGCCACGCCGCGCCCGGCGCCGGCCGGCGTGTCCAGCGTTGGGATCGTCACCATCACCAACGAGTCCGGCATCACCGTGACCGACAGGTACAGGCCGTCGTTGGCCTTGCCTCCGACGAGTGCATTCGTGGGAGTCACCTTGCCGACCGAACCACCCGATCCGTTGCCCCACGCGACGATGCCGACATCGGCGATTGCGCCGTTGTCCCAGTCTCCCGACCACGATACGTAGTTGCCATCGGGGAGTGCGCTCGCATTGATCCCGAAGGAGTCGTTGGCCGTCGAACCGAACTGGCTGTTCGTCAACGACAAGATCGCGGGCGACGGACTCGTGCCGGGACGCCAGGTGACCGCGCCGGCCATGCGCACCTGTGAGCTCGGTCCGGCGTTTCTCGACGCCACCACGTAGTTGCCGTTCGTCAGCGGCACGATGTCACTGCCGGTGAAGTCGCTGACGTAGTTGCCGATGAGGCTGTTGCCCTGTGCGATGGTGCCGACCGTTCCGCTGTTGCCGTTGCCCCACGTCGCCGCGCCTGCATCGACGAAGACGGTTCCGTTGTCCCAGTAGGGCGACGACACCACGTAGTTGCCGTTCGTCAATGCCACGGTCTCGTCGGCCGCCTTGTCGAGCGTGTGCGAACCCACGAGGCTGTTCGTCGGATCGATCCTGGTCGGGGTGAACCCCGTCCCCGACTGCCACGTCGCTGCGCCGGCTGCCGTCGCGCCCGTTCCGGCGTTGTACCACGACGGCGAACTGACGACGTAGTTGCCGTTGGTCAGTGGCGTGATCCCGTTGCCACCGGCCATGTCGCCGGCGCCTGCACCGACGAGGCTGTTGAACTCGGACACCAGCCCAGTCGTGCCCGAGGTGCCGTTGCCGAGTGCGATGGCGCCGGTGTCGGCCGCGCCGCCGTCGTCCCATGCCGGCGAACCCACCGCGTAGTTACCGTTCGTCAGCGCCTTCAGGCGGCTCCCGAACTGGTCGTTGTCGTGACCGCCGTACAGGCTGTTCGCAGTGGAGACGACAGCGGGCGACGCCGACCCTCCCGGTCGCCACGTCGCTGCGCCTGGCCGCGCCAGAGCGGTGTTGCGCCATGCGATCGACACGATCACGTAGTTGCCGTTCGACAGCGTTGCGACGTCGTATCCGGTGAGATCCCCGGTCGAACCGCCGATGAGGCTGTTCGCGGCCCCGACGGCCCCGAATGAGCCGGTCGTCCCGTCGCCCCACGTCGCCGCGCCGCGGGACGAGTTCCAGTTCGGAGACAGCACGACGTAGTTGCCGTTGGTGAGTGCGTGGACCTCTCGACCGACGCCATCGCCAGTGGCCGTGCCGATCATGCTGTTCGTGATGTCGATCGGTCCGGTGGTGCCGCCGGCATTGCCGTTGGCCCATCGTGCGGCGCCGGCACCGACAACGCCCGACCGGTTCCACGAGCCGGTCGACACCACGTAGTTGCCGTTGGTCAATCGTTCGATGCCGGGTGACGTGAGGTCGCCGGCCGTCAAGCCGACGATGCTGTTGGTCGGGCTCACGACGTCGCTGAGTCCGGTCGTTCCGTTGACCCACGTCACTGCTCCGACTGTGGCCGCGGCCCCGTTGTGCCAGTTTCCCGAGAGGACGACGAAGTTGCCCGAGCCGACCTCTTGGACGCCCTCGTGGCCGACGAAGTCATCGGTGGTCGACCCGCGTAGCGTGCTGATGAGCTGATTCGTCGCTCCGCTGTAGAGGTAAACGGCACCCACCCCGGCGTGACCTGGAATCGAGAAGCTCGGGTCGGTGACCACGAAGTTGCCGTTCGACAGAACGAGATCGTCGTAGCCGAACAGCGCGCTACCGGTCGGGCCGGGAATGTCGATCTGGGACCCCGATGCGCCGATGGCCGATGTCGGGTTCTGCTGCGAGACCGACACGACGAGGCTGGCGACGAGCGAGGCGATCACCGCTGTGCGGGCGCGCGCGAACGGCGATCGAGAAGGTGCTGACATGGACCGACCCTAGACGAGTGGACCGAGGCGGTTGTCCGGGGCCGCCAGGCGTTGCTCGGCTGATCGATTGCGATCGAGCCAGAAGTAATGTCATCGATTATGGGGGCTGTGCCGAATGTGGACGTGCGATGACGACGGCTGATCTCGCGCCCTATCGCATCGTCGATTGTTCATCGGGTCTCGCAGGAGCGTACGCGTCGAAGATGTTCACCGACGGCGGCGCCGACGTGATCGTCGCCGAGGCGCCGACGGGGCATGTGCTGCGGTCGTGGTCGTGTGTCGGATCGAAGTCGGACGACGAAGACGGCGTGCTCTTTCGGTACCTCCGCCATGGCCAACGTTCCGTGGCGATCACATCCGCCGATCAACTCGGTACGTTGCTCGACGGTGCCGATCTGGTGATCGTCGACGAGCAGACACTGTTCGGGATCGACGTCCGCGCGTTGCAGCGCGACCGACCGGGCTTGGTCGTCATCTCGATCTCCGCATTCGGTCTCGACGGGCCATACGCGGGTCGCCCGTCCAGCGAGTTGACGGTGCAGGCCGAGGGCGGCGCGCTGGCCATTCGCGGTCGGGTCGAACGTCCACCGCTGCAGGCCGGGGGTCAGGTGACCGAGTGGGTCACGGGCGCGTACGCCGCGGTTGCCGGACTGGCCGCGCTGCGACGTGGTCATGGTGAGCTGATCGATCTGTCATGGTGCGAGGTCGCCAACATGACCTGCACACTGTTCGCCGACCTCTTCGACAGCGTGGGGGGCGGCATCGATCTCACGAAGGCTCCGCCGCCACGCAACTTCGAGTCGCCATCCGTCGAGCCCACCCTCGATGGCTATGTCGGATTCAACACCAACACCCGTCAGCAGTTCTCCGATTTCCTCGTGATGATCGAGCGTCCCGAGGTGCTCGACGACTGGATGATCCTCACCGCGCGGATGCAGAGGTGGGACGAGTGGAACGCGATCGTGCACGAGTGGACGACGAAGCACACCACGGAAGAGATCGTCGAGTTGGCTGCACTGTTGCGCATCCCGGTCGCTCCGGTGACGAACGCGCAGACCGTGCTCGAGTTCGAGCAGGCCGTCGCTCGTGGGGTGTTCGTCGACGATCCGACCGGCACCTTCCGGATGCCTCGTCGGCCGTGGACCATCGACGATGAGGCACACCCGACTCCTCGTCCGGCGCCGAGCATCGGCCAGCACGACGCTGCGATCGAGTCGCGCTCGCCGGTCGCAACGGTTGCGGCGACCGCGTCCACACCGATGCCGTTCGCCGGGTTGAAGGTGGTCGACTTGACGGGGTGGTGGGCGGGGCCATCGATGGCCAGCGTCTTCGCGATGTTCGGTGCCGACGTGATCCACGTCGAATCGATCACCCATCCCGATGGCATCCGCATGGCCGGCGGCGCGTTCTTCACCCGCCAGCGCTGGTGGGAGCTCAGCGCGTTCTTCCTCGCGTGCAACACGAACAAGCGCGGCCTCACGCTGGACCTCGCGGCGGCCGCTGGACGCGACCTGTTGCTGAAGTTGGTCGCCGACGCTGACATCGTGGTCGAGAACTTCACACCGCGCGTGTTCGAGGGGTTCGATCTCGGGTGGGACGTCATCCACGCGGCGAACCCGCGAGCAGTGATGGTCCGGATGCCGGCGTTCGGGCTCGATGGTCCGTGGCGTGACCGGCCCGGGTTCGCGCAGACGATGGAACAGGTCACCGGCTTGGCCTGGCTGACCGGATTCGTCGACGATCAGCCGCGCATCCAGCGCGGGCCGTGTGATCCGAACGCCGGCATGCACGCCGCGTTCGCGACGATGGTCGCGGTCGCTCGGCGCGATCGCACCGGGGTCGGCTGCCTTGTCGAGGCGCCGATGGTCGAGGCCGCGCTGGCGATCGCCGCCGAACCCGTCGTCGAGTGGACTGCATACGGCAACCTCCTCAGCCGCAACGGCAACCGCAGTCTGCACGCCGCGCCGCAGGGTGTGTACGCGTGCCGCGGCATCGAACAATGGCTGGCACTCTCGGTCACCGACGACGCCCAATGGGATGCGCTGTGCCGCGTGCTGGGACGACCCGCGTGGGCCGCAGATCCTGTGTTGACGTCGCCCGATGGGCGACGTGAGCATCACGACGCGCTCGATCGCCACCTCGCGGGATGGGCCGCCGATCACGATGTCGACGATGCCGTCGCGGCGTTGATCGCGGCGGGCGTTCCGGCCAGTCATCCCGTCGATCCGCGGCGCACTCGCGAGCATCCGCAATTCGTTGCTCGCGGCTATCTCGAGATGGTCGATCACCCCGTCGCCGGGCCGGTCGCGACCGTCGTCCCGCCCTACCGCTTCGCCAGCATCGACCGATGGATCAACACTCCGGCACCGACGCTCGGCGAGCACAACACCGAAGTGCTCGCCCAACTCGGCTGCACCGAGGCCGACATCGAATCACTCGCGCAGGCCGGCGTCATCGGCGTCACACCTGCCGGCTACTAGGAGGATGCCATGACCGCAACCATGACCTCAGCGACGACGGGCGATCTGTTCGATCGTCACGCCGTCATCGACGTCGACACGCATCTCACCGAACCGCCCGACGTGTGGACGGCCCGGATGCCGGCTTCGATGCACGATCAGGTTCCGCACATCGAGCGCATCGACGGCAAGGACGTGTGGATGGTCGCCGGCGAACGCATCGGTGCGCCCGGCTACTACTCGATGGCTGGTTGGGACGGCGTCATGCCGGTCTCTGTGCCGGCGACGTTCGATGACATCCACCCGTCGATGTACGACTCGACCGCGCGCTTGAAGTTCCTCGACGAGCAGGGCATCAACGCCCAGGTGCTGTACCCGAACGTCGGTGGCTTCGGCAACGGCTACTTCCTGCGCCTCGGCGACCGCGAGCTCGTCGCGGCGTGTGTGGGTGCGTACAACGACTTCCTCACGGACTGGTGCAGCGCTGATCCGCAGCGCCTGCTCGCGGTCACGGCGCTGCCGTTCTGGGACATCGAGCTCGCGATCGCGGAGATGCACCGCTGCATCGGCAACGGACACCGCGCCGTCAACTTCTGCAACCAGCCGCAGGACTACGGTGAGCCTCATCTGGCCGACAAGCACTGGGATCCGATCTGGGCAGCGGCGCAAGAAGCCGGTGTGTCGGTGAGCTTCCACGTGGGTGGCGGGTCGATGGGCACGCAGTTCGTCGACACCGCGGGCATGGGTTGGATGACGAACTTCGCCAAGGTGTCGTCGTTCATCTTCATGGACAACATGCGCAGCATCGGCGACCTGATCTTCGGTGGCGTGTGCCATCGGTTCCCCGACCTGAAGTTCGTGTCGGTCGAGTCCGGTGTGGGCTGGATCCCCGCTGCGCTCGAGACGTTCGATTGGCAGTGGCGCAACGGTGGCATCCGCGACGAGCATCCCGACTACGACCTGTTGCCCAGCGAGTACTTCCGCCGCCAGATCTACGGCTGCTTCTGGTTCGAGCAGGAATCCGCGCTGCATGCGATCGAGAAGTATCCCGACAACATCCTGTTCGAGACCGACTACCCCCATCCGACGTGCCAGCACCCTGGCCCGCGCTCGCCGGCCCAGCGCCCGCGCGACTACGCCCAGGGCCTGCTCGGGCGTCTCCCGGAGGACATGGCGGCGAAGGTGTTGCACGGCAACGCAGCCGCGATCTACGGCGTGCGATGAGCGACATGGCCCCGGACGTCGACGCGTCGGCACTTGCCACGCCCGACCTCGGCAGTCCGCACGTCGAGGCGCGAGTCGACGATCGCGTGCTGCATCTCACGATCAACCGACCCGATCGGCGCAACGCGTTCACCCAGGACATGTATCGGGGTATCAAGCGCGCCGCGATCTGGGCTGACCGTCAGACGGGCATCGACGCGGTGTGCATCACCGGCACCGACGAGTGGTTCGGTGCGGGTGGCGATCTCGGCCGGCGTACCACCGGCGCGACCGGGTTGGACGAGGAATGGGACGGGCTGGATCACTTCCCGTTCCGCCACATCGAACGCTGTCGCAAGATCTGGGTCGCGCGCGTCAACGGTGTCTGCCATGCGGGCGGGGTCGACCTGTGTCTGCACTGCGACGTGACGATCGCGTCCGACCGCGCCCGCTTCCGTCTGCCCGAGCTGTTGCGCGGGCTTCCCGACCCGATGCTCGCCTCGCGACTTGCGTCGGCAGTCGGTGTGGCCAAGGCGCGTTACTTGATCTTCACCGCGGCCGAACTGACAGCAGCTGAGGCAGAAGCCATCGGCCTCGTCGGTTGTGTGGTCGCCCACGACGATCTCGA
Organism: Acidimicrobiales bacterium; assembly: GCA_038227995.1. Classification (GTDB taxonomy): domain Bacteria; phylum Actinomycetota; class Acidimicrobiia; order Acidimicrobiales; family Ilumatobacteraceae; genus WLMZ01. The sequence goes on along the minus strand of JBBRPP010000008.1, from coordinate 24,847 downwards.
CACGAAGGTCGGGTGGGCGCTCGATCAGATCCGATCGACCGGCCCCGGCGCCCGTGCTGTTCTCAAGCGGGCCATCAACAGCAACCTGCCTCAGGCCGACATGAGCCTGTTCGCGCAGGTGCCGTCGGAGGAGATGATGGAAGGCATGAACTCGTTCATCGAACGACGTCAGCCGAAGTGGTCGTGAGTCCGGGCTGACACCTTTGGGAATGTTCGACCGAGACCTGTTCGCTTTCAGCGTTTGAATGACTACTATGCGTGTCCTCAGTGGCGAGAGGCAGGCGGAGCGAGATGTCAGTCGATTCAGAGTTCTCGGCGACCGCGACTGAAGCGCGCGAGGCGTCCAGTCGTCGGCTGTGGTACATCGATGGGATTCGCGGCGTCAGCGCGTGCTACGTCGTGCTCTTTCACATGTACCAGTTTGCAAACGCGCGCTTCTCCGGTACGCCGCCGACGTGGTGGAAGGCGTTCACGATCCTCGGCTACGGCGATTGTGGCGTGGCTGTTTTCATCGTCGTCTCGGGCTACTGCCTCATGCTGCCGGTCGCGGCCAGCGACGGCATGTTGCTCAAGGGTGGCCGGCGGCGGTTCGCTGAACGGCGCCTGCGCCGACTGGGTCCCGGTTATGTCGCCGCGCTGATTGGCAGCTCCGTCCTGATCCTCGTCGACCCGGCACTGCATCACCACACAGGAACACTCTGGGACGCATCGCTGCCGGCCTTCAGCGCCGCCACGATTGCGGCGCATGTGTTGCTGATCTACAACTTGAATCCGAAATGGGCGTACGGAATCGATGTCCCGATGTGGACGATCGCGCTCGAGGTTCAGATCTACGTCGTCTTCGTGTTCGGGCTGCTCCCGCTGTGGCGGCGGACGATCGGCCGTCGGCCGAACCTCGTGGTCATCGGAGTGTGCACCATCGCCACCTTCGGGGCCTTGGCGGTCGGTGCCGGCTTCGTGCAGCCCTGGATGTTGCTGTTGTTCGCGCTGGGTATGTGTGCCGCTGACGCGGCGCAGCGTCCCGCGCGATGGTTACGTGGTCGCGTCGACGTCGTCGCGATCGCGGCATTTGCGTCCGTGGCCCTCACACTCACCTTCGAGCCGCGTTTCTTGCACGGCTACCTCAGCACTCTCTTTCTGCGCGACGTCGTCGTCGGCGGCGCTGCGGCGCTGCTGCTCCTTGCACTCCAGAAGGCCACCCGCTCGGATGGCCGAGTCACGCTCTGCATCGGCGCCGGGCTCTCTGTCCGACCGATCGCGTGGTTGGGAAGGATTTCCTACAGCCTCTATCTGGTTCACTTCCCGATCATCGGTGCGATCGCGTTCGCATGCGTGTATGCCCACAGCTTCGACGTGCCCACGAATTTCTTCCTGATCGCCACGATCGGTGGGTCTGTCAGCCTCGTCGTCGCCAACGCGTTTCACTGGCTGTTCGAGCGTCGATACCTGTCGCGCCGCGAGGCATCGGTCGCGACCGCGTGACGTCAGCCGAAGTGGTCGTGAGTCCGAACTACGGCAATGGGTTGTAGGCCGCGGCCAGCTTCTGGGCGCAGGCTTCGATCTTGGCGATGTCGGCCGGGCTGGACTGGACCAGCGCCTGGCTCTCGGATGACAGCTTCTGTGCCGCGGCGGCGAGGGCGCCCTTGTCGGCGCCGTTCGGGTTGGCGATCGCGGCTTGGACCTTCGCCGCGTAGTCGTTGATCTCCTTGCAGAAGGCATCGACAGTCGGGGTGCCGCCGGATGCGCCGGAACCCGCTGCGGCTGTGCTCGCGGTTGCGCCGCCCGACGTCGATCCCGTCGCAGCGGTCGTGGTGGTGACGATCAACTTCTTGTCACTGCTGCATCCGACCAGCCCGCCGATTGCAAAAGCCGCTGCCGCCGTCCATCCGAGAACCTTGTTCATGAGCAACCCCTGTCGATGATGTTCGACACCGCGTCGAGCAATCGGACCATAGTTCGCTCGGTTGCGCGAGTACGAGATGGCCACGGCAGGCTTGACCCCGTCGGTGTGGCGTAGGGTCGGTACGACGAAGTGGGGTCGAGGGAAGGGGCTTGCCGACATGCGCTTCACGTGGTTCAACCTGATGCCGTGGCCAGATCTACCGGAGGACTTCAAGGACACGAACCGGTCGGTGTGGGTCGACATCCCCAGCTCGTTGTTCGATCCGGTCACTGCGAACCGCGTCTACAACGAATACATGGATCAGCTCGAGTACGCCGACTCGTTGGGCTTCGACGGCATCGGTGTCAACGAGCATCACCAGAACGGCTACGGCATCATGCCCAGCCCGAACATCATCGCCGCAGGGTTGGCGAGGCGCACGAGCAACGCCGCGATCTGTGTCATCGGCAACTCGATCGCGCTGTACAACCCGCCGATCCGCGTCGCCGAGGAGTTCGCGATGCTGGACTGCATCTCGGGTGGGCGATTGATCGCGGGCTTCCCGGTCGGCACACCGATGGACACGAACTTCTGCTACGGACAGATCCCGGCGCTGACCCGCGACAAGTACTCCGAGGCGCACGATCTGATCATGCGGGCGTGGAGCGAGGACGAGCCGTTCGCGTTCGATGGCAAGTACAACCAACTGCGCTACGTGAACTGCTGGCCGAAGCCGATCCAGAAGCCACATCCGCCGATCTACATCCCGGGTGGCGGCTCGATCGAGACGTGGGACTTCTGCCTCGATCACGACTACAACTACTCGTACCTGTCGTTCGGTGGCTACATGGCCGGCAAGGCGCTGCTCGACGGGTACTGGGATCGCGTCGCCGCTCGCGACAAGGACGAGTCGCCGTATCGCGCCGCGTTCGCACAGATCATCGCGGTTGCCGACACCGACGCCGAGGCCGAGAAGCTGTACGCCGAGCACATCCTGTACTTCTACAACCGTTGCCTGCACGTGTATCCCGGCTTCGCCGATCCACCCGGCTATCGCACGTTGTCGACGATCAAGGCCGGGGTGCTCAACCAGTTCCGCGAGGGTCAGGCCAAGGTCTACCAAGAGCTGACGTGGAAGAACCTGATCGACAACGGCTACATCATTGCGGGCAGCCCCGAGACGGTCATCGACCGGATGAAGGACATGATCACGACGCTGCACGTCGGTCACATCTTCTGCCTGCTGCACACCGGCAATCAGCCCGACTGGAAGACGCGCTACTCGACGAAGCTGTTCGCCGACAAGGTCATGCCACATCTGCGTTCGATGTGGCCCGACCATGATGGCGATGATCGGTGGTGGATCCATCCACTCGAATCGCGAGTGCGGGCCGACGAGACGATGGCCGACTCGCGTCGCGATGCACAGATACCGATCGGCGACCTCGCGTGAGCGGCGTTGCCGAGGTGGTCACGGCGGTGCCGCTGGAGAGCATCCCACTCGAGAGCATCACGGTCACGACTCGGCGCGGCCTGGAGGTCGATGTGCTCGTCGGTGGGCCCGTCACCGGAGAAGCGGTCGTGTCGTTCCACGGTTTTGCCGGCCCGCTGGTCGGCGAGCCGATGTTGGCCGAGCTCGCCGCAGCGGGTTACCGCGTGCACGCGCCCGTGTGGCCCGGCTACAGCGACCACGGCGGCGACACCGTGATCGAGGACATGCTCGACTTCGCATTGCACGGCGCAGACATCATCGAGGCGCTCTCGCTCGGGCCGGCGCACGGTCAGGTCGCGCCCCACGTGATCGGCCATTCGATGGGCGGCATGATCGCCGCCGAGATGGCTGCACTCGCGCCGAACGACTACGGCCATCTCGTCCTGATCGCCCCGCTGGGTCTGTGGCTCGACGGCCATCCCGTGCCCGACATCTACACGCTCATGCCGTACGAGTTCCCGCGCTTGCTGTTCCGCGACGCAACGCTGGGCACCCGGGTATTGGCGAGTGTCGGCGCGGACTTCAGCAATCCCGACGCCATCCAACGGTTTCTGATCGGCAACTCGCGGCGCCTCGGCACGGCGGGCAAGATCCTGTTCCCGATCCCGAACCGGCGCCTGTCGAAGCGGCTGTACCGGATCACGAATCCGGTGATGTTGCTCTGGGGCGACAGCGACGCCTACCTCGGCGCGCCGTACGCAGACGCGTGGTCGGCTGCGCTACCCGACGCGGAACGAGCGACGATTGCTGAGGCTGGCCACATGGTCCCGTACGAACAACCGACGGCCGCGGCCGACGCGATCGTGGCGTTCCTGCGCGGCTGAGGCGACGTACGGCTCGGACACGATCGGGAGCATCCACGGTGGAGCGCCCGCATCGGATGCTCCCAGGCCCCGAACGGGCACCAGCGCGACCGCGCTCCGACGGATGTCAGGGTTGGTCGCGCGACGCGCGACCGGCCCGACTGCACTCCGACGGATGTGAGGGGTGGTCGCGTCACGCGCGATCGATGCGCCTCAGGAGTGCGTGCACAGGGACTTCCACAAGGCCGTGTAGCTCGGGTGTTCGAGCGTGTCATCCACGTAGCCGGCTTCGCGAAGCGCGTTGTGGAACCTCGGCAGGTTGCGGAACGGCACGCCGGAATCCACGTGGTGGGCGAGGTGCCAGCCGATGTTGTACGGCACGAGCAGGAACCGTGCGCCGATGTGCTGTCGCACCGAATGGGTCGTGATGCGTCGATCCTTCGATGCCATCATCCCGCCGTGCTCGGCGATGGAACGCAGTCGGTTGATCACCCTCCACACGGTGAGGAACGGCAGCAGCCAGAACAGCGGGTACAGCCACCACACACCGGCTGCGATCGACGCCCCGAGCAACACGACTTGCAACCCCCAGATCCGGTACTGCACGTATCGCGCTACACGATCCGGATTGCGCAGTCCACGCAACTGCAGGCGCATCAGCTTGAGCCCGGTGCGGCCCGTTGCGTCGCGGATCAGCTTGCGTCGCAGCGACGCTGACGAGACGGGATAGTTCGCGTACAGCGGGATGTCGGGCTCTTCCGGACCGAACTCTTCGCGATGGTGGGCCATGTGCACCCGCCGGTAGCCCTCGGTGGTGGTGAAGGCCGGGTAGCCGAGCAGCCACTTGCCGACCCAGTCGTTGAGTGACTTCTTCTTCAGCAGCAACCGGTGCGCGGCCTCGTGCATCAGCGACGCGAACTGCGCGTGGGTGCGCCCCATCAACACGAACACGATCGGCCACACGAGCAGCCGCCACCAACCCGGAGTGATGATCGTCGCGGCCAGCAGCATCGTCGTTTGCAGATACAGGCTGAACACGCTCAACCCGTTACGAATCGACGGGATGCGGCGTAGGTCGTCGCGGAACCCGGGCAGCGGACGTCCATCGGCACGAACGGACGCGGTCTCGTGCGCGATCGGCAGAGCGTCGAGCGCCGGGCTCATCCCGCCCAGTCGAGGTGCCGCGGCGGTCATCACCATCCGCGCTCGACCCATTCCTTGAGGTGCGGCCGCTCGTTGCCGATGGTCGTGTCGACGCCGTGTCCTGGCATCACCACGGTCTCCGCCGGCAACGAGAAGAGGCGGTTGTCGACCGACTGGATGATCGTGGGGAAGTCACCGAGATCGGACTTGGTGTTGCCGACGCCGCCGGGGAACAACGTGTCGCCGCTGAACAGAACGGGCGCACCGTCGATCAGGAACGAGATCGATCCGGGCGTGTGGCCCGGATTGAGGATCGAGTGCAGGCGCAGCTTGCCGACTTCGATCACCTCTTCGTCGTCGATGAAGACGTCGTAGCCGACCTTCTTCAACATCGGAGCGTCCGCCGCGGCGATCGCGACCTTGTAACCGGCCTCGCGCATCGCCGGTACCGCCTGGATGTGGTCGAAGTGGCCGTGGGTCTCCAGGACGCGCCGGACGTTGAGCCGAGTGCACAGTTCGAGCAGTTTGTCGTGCTCGTTGGCGGCGTCGATCAGCACCGCCTCACCGGTCTCGCGACAACGCAGCACGAACACGTTGTTCGAGTACGGCCCGACGACCATCCGGTGGATCTCCAGCCGGCTGTCAGCCCAGTGCAGCGTTGTCATGCGTTCATTCTCTCACCGGAATCACGACGAGAGAACCTCGAAGTCCATCGACAACGCGACCGGGATCTGGGCTGCGTCGAAGGTGACGAAGCGAACCGGTCGGGGGAGCCGGTCGGCAGCGGCGAGGTGCAATGCATCGCTGAGCCGCAGTGGCTGTTCGCGCATCAGCCGCGCCGCGCGGTCGAGACACATCTGATCCGTCGGGACCACCGCCAGGCGATCCCATGTGAGGCGGACGAAGTCTTCGAGGTCGCGGCGCAGCACCGGCTCATCGGTGACCCGGTCGATCAGCGCCAGGGCCTCGACCAGCGTGAGCGCGCTGGTGCACCAGTCCGGGTCGGTGGCCATCGCATCGCGCACGTGGCTGCGAATCGGGATGTCGACGTGCAGCGCGACCAAGGCGCTGGCATCGATGTACAGCGTCATCCGCGGACCTCGCGCAGCAACCGGTCGAGCCGAACGTTGCCCCACACGGCGACGGTGTCGTCGTTGGGCTGGCCGCCTCGTCGTGGCGCGATCAGCAGACCTCGGGCGATGAGTTCGTCGAGGCTACGTTCGACGGCGGCACTGGTGAGCGGACCCAGTTGCGCAACCGGCCGGCCGCCCACGGTCACGACCGTGCGCTGTCCGGCCTCTGCTCGCTTGACCGCGGCGGCCGCCGTTGCGCGCAGCTCTCTGATCCCGATTCGGTCCATCGGCCGAGTCTAGGTGTACGCACGTGTACACCTTCTGATTTGTGGCGGCTCGCCGTCACGCGAAACACTCTCGTCCATGAACTTTGCATTCACCGAAGAGCAAGAAGAGCTCCGCAAGACCGTCCGCAGCTTCCTCGAGAGCAAGTCGGCCGAAGCTGCCGTCCGCGAGCAGATGGAGACCGACACCGGTTTCGATCCAGCGGTGTGGAGCCAGATGGGCGAGCAGCTGGGTCTGCAGGGCCTGGCCGTCCCCGAAGAGTTCGGTGGCAGCGGTTACAGCTATGTCGAGCTCGGCATCGTGCTGGAAGAGATGGGTCGCGCTCTGCTGTGCGCGCCGTTCTTCAGCACCGTCGTGCTCGCCGCGAACACCCTGATCCACAGCGGTGACGACGCCGCGAAGAAGGCCCACCTGCCCGGCATCGCCAGTGGCGAGACCATCGCCACGCTGGCGTTCACCGAGCCCAGCGGCAAGTGGGACGAAGCCGGCATCACGTTGCCCGCCACCAAGTCGGGCGACGGCTACACCCTCACCGGCACCAAGATGTTCGTGATCGACGGCAACACCGCCAGCCTGATCATCGTCGCCGCTCGCACCGAGAACGGTGTCAGCCTGTTCTCCGTCGATGGCAGCGACAGCACCATCACCCGCACCAACTTGTCGACGATGGACCAGACCCGCAAGCAGAGCAAGCTCGAGTTCGCGGCCACGCCGGCCACGTTGATCGGCGCCGAGGGCAAGGGTTGGGACGTCCTCAACACCGTGCTCGATCTCGCTGCCGTCGGCCTCGCCGCCGAGCAGGTCGGTGGCGCCCAGAAGGTGCTGGAGATGGCCGTCGAATATGCGAAGGTCCGCGTCCAGTTCGGTCGCCCCATCGGTTCGTTCCAGGCGATCAAGCACAAGTGCGCCGACATGCTGCTCGAGGTCGAGTCCGCGAAGTCCGCCGCCTACTACGGCATGTGGTGCGCTTCGGAGATGAACGACGAGCTGCCGTCGGTCGCTTCGCTGGCCAAGGCCTACTGCTCGGAGGCCTACTTCCACGCGACGGCCGAGAACATCCAGATCCACGGTGGCATCGGTTTCACCTGGGAGCACCCGGCGCACCTGTACTTCAAGCGGGCCAAGAGCAGCGAGCTGCTGTTCGGTGACCCGACGTACCACCGCGAGCTCCTCGCCCAGCGCATCGGTATCTGACCAACCTGAAAGCCGTCATCGGCGGCACCGCTCGTACACTGGCGAGCGGTGCCGCTGATCACATTGCTCTTCATCATCGTGGCCGCTCTGATCACCTTCGTGATCGCGGCTGTGGTGGTCGGCCGTGAAGCGCATCGTCTCGATTCGCTGTCCCCGCGGGTCGTCTACATCGAAGACCAGGCGCTGTCGTTCGTTGCAGAGCGGCTGCCCGAGGACACGCAGGGGCGACTGACGCTCGACGAGCTTCGTCAGCTGCTGACCTTCCACTTGCGGTGGCTGAACACCAAGGGTCTGCAACCCGACCGGGTGATCGACCGTCCCCAGGACATCGACGAATTCGTCGTGGTCGAGGGTGACAGCGTCGCCGCGTTCATGCTCGGCGAGGCCGAGGCGAACGGCGTCGAGATCCTCGATGACATCGACGTGGTCCGTGTCGTCGATGCGCACCAGGAATACTTCGACGCGATCGGCGCGGTCGGCCCGATCGCCAACGAGCTGGGCGATTGAGAAGTCGTTGGTCCGTCCGTTCCGGGACTAACTTCGCCTCCATGGAACGCCCCACACGATTCGAGCACACACGGTTTCTGGGCGACAAGCGAACCCAGCTGGTCTACGACCTCGACACGTGGACCGACAAGACGGTGATCGACGAGATCGTCGAGTCCGAAGTCGGGCTGTGCTTCGGTCCGGACACCGCGGTCGAAGCCAGCAACCGTGGCTACACGTTGGCGAAGCCGGGCTCGCATCGAATTCTGCGCAAGCCACGTGCCTGACGCGTCGTGAACGGATCGTTTCAATCCGGTGGCAAGTCGGTGGCGCGGTATCTCGCCAAGCCGGCGGGACGAAATGATGCGCTGCCGGGGCTGATCCTGTGTCACGGATTCCCGGTCGGCCCCATCGATGCGCGTCACTCGGGCGGAACGTTCCCCGAGCTGATCGATCGCGCCGCGAACGAACTCGGCTGGGCAGCGATGACGTTCACGTTCCGCGGGTGCGGCACGAGCGAGGGCGACTTCTCACTGCAGTCGTGGGTCGACGACCTGCGCGCCGCGATCGATCATCTCATCGCCGAGGCCGAGCCGTCGGGGATCTGGCTGGTGGGAACGAACACCGGTGGATCGATCGCGATCTGCGTCGCCGCCGATGATCCACGCGTGCGCGGCGCAGCGTTGCTCGCACCCCGTGCTGACTTCGACGACTGGGCCGCGCAGCCGCGGCGGTTCCTCGAACACGCTCGCGAGATCGGGGCGATCCGCACGCCCGGATACCCGAAGAACTTCGACGAGTGGAGCCGCGAACTGCGCCGATTCCGCCCGGTCGACGCAGCCCGTCGATTCGCGCCGCGGCCACTGTTGGTGATGCACGGCGACGACGACGAGAGCGTGCCCGTCGCCGATGCGCGGATGTTGGCAGAAGCCCACGGAGCCGCCGAATTGCGGCTGCTCGAGGGCGCGGGACACCGACTCCGCCACGACCCGCGAGCGGTCGCAATCCTGCTCGGTTGGCTCGATCGCCAACGCATCACCATCACCGACTGATTCGCGCTCACCGAGGTCGCCGACACCGGCTGGACGGGGACCGATCGGCTGATGACAGCGCTGCGCGGATCGCGTTGGACCGTGCCGGGGCCCGACGCTGACGCATGTGCACCGGTCCGAACGGGCTCGGAAGACGGTCGCTGACGCCTTCGGGACGACGGTCCGAACTCTCAAATTTTGCTCAAGATCTCCGCGGAGCGCACCGATCAACCTGTGATGATTCACACGCGCGCCGGAGGAGCGGGGGACCTTGCGACCGACGCGAAACCTCCGGCAGCGAGCCAGCATCAGCTGCGCGCGTGGATCCTCCGACACCGACGAACGCCTCTCGGAATCGATGTCGCGTGCACCGTCGCCAGTGCGTTCGCCGGATTCCTCGTCGCGCTCTGGAGCTTGAAGCTGTGGCAGATGCAACTGGGTGTGCCGTTGACGCGATTCGGCGATGTCGATTCGACGATGGCGACGCTCAAGAACCTCGATCAACACTGGTGGTACTGGTCGACCAGCCATCTCGGCTTTCCCTTTGGTCAGGACCTGCACGATTTCCCGGCAGCGGCCGACACCCTCAACCTGCTGTTCGCGAAGTTCGTCGGGCTGTTCACCGACAGTCCCGCGGTCATGATGAACGTCTTCTTCATCGCTTCGTACCCGCTCGTTGCCGCCGCAGGATTCGCAGGAAGTCGGCTCATCGGACTTCGCCGAGGGATCTCCGTGCTCGTCGGCGTCGTCTACACGGCGCTGCCCTTCCATACGGACCGGTTCCAGCACCTGTTCCTGGCCAACTACACCGTGCTGCCACTTGGCGCTGCGTTGATCTTGCGCCAAGCCGGTGTGCGTCCTCTCATTCGCCAACGTCGCGGAGCGCGACTGCGCGGATACCTCCACCGTGACTCGGTCATCGGCACCTCGATCGTCGTCGCATCGGCGATGTCAGGGCTGTACTACGCCGTGTTCATCTGCTTGTTCCTGCTGCTCGCAGCCGCGTTGGCCTGGCTGCGCAACCGGAGGCGCGCAGCGCTGGTGACAGTTTCGACCGTCGTCGCCATCGGACTCCTCGTCCTTGTTCAATTGGTGCCGACCATCCTCTATCAGCGGTCGCACGGGGCCAACGAGATCACGACGCGATCCGCAACCGAGATCGACCGATATCCGCTGCGATTGTCTGTGATGCTGCTGCCCGTCTACGACCATCGATTCTCGGTCGTCCGCGACTGGCGAGACAAACACGACATTCCGTCGATTTCGTCAGAAGGCTTCGGTGAGGCGATGGGCGCGTTCGGCGCAACCGGATTCCTCGTCGCCGGCGGACTGCTCGCGGCGACGGTTGCGCGCCGCCGAAGGGTGCGGTGGGCAGCGCGCGTCGTCGATGCTCCATTGTTCGTGATCTTCGGGGTTCTGTTGGGTTCGTATTCGAGCTTGGCGGCGATATTCGGTGCGTTCGGGTTCACCCAGCTTCGGGCGTGGACGCGGATCTCCGTGTTCATTGCGTTCTTCTGCATCGTGACATTGGCGGCGTGGCTCGGGCGCTGGACGCTCAATCGCAAGCAGCTCGGAATCGCGTTGCTTCCCGCGTTGGTGCTTGCCGCCGTCTGGGACCAGACCTCAGCCGACTCGGCACCGGACTATGGCGCGACCGCGGCAGCGTGGCACAGCGAGGAGGCGTTCTATCGAGGAATCGAGACGACGTTGGGGTCGAATGCTGCCGTCTTCCAGTTACCGGTCGCCGATTTTCCGGAGTCGCCCGCCGTTGGCCAGCTGTCCGGCTACATCCACGACGACACCCTCAGATGGAGCTTCGGCGGCATCAAGGGCCGTGAAGCCGACTGGCGCGAGCGGCTCGACCCCACGAGCGACGAATTCGTGGACGATCTCTTGATCACGGGTTTCACCGGTCTCACCGTGGTGCAAAGCGCCTACTCGGATCATGGCGCGGCGATCGACGCAAAATTTCGTCAAGTTGGGGTCACGTCGACAGCGCGAGATGCCGATCAAGGAGTTGTGTTCTACGACCTACGCCCGGCGCGAGCTGAATTGGATCGCACCGTCGATGCAACTGCGCAACATTTGCGGCGAGCGGCACTGCTGGGACAGCCGAGAGTGCAGCTCACCGCTGGTTTCTCGGCGCCCTTGGACATCGACGGTGTGACGAAGCGAGCGGTGAACAACAACGCCACATTGACCGTCAACCGTTCGAACGCATCGCACGGCCCTGGCGTCATTCGTCTTCGGATCAGTGCTGTCGTCAATGGTCAATATTTGCTCAAGATTCGCGCCGACGGTGCCGATCAAACTTTTGATGTTTCGGACAAGCCTCAGGACGTTGACGTGAAAGTTCAACACGTCGACCAGAACAATCGATTGATCGTCAGCACCGACGCTCCGCTTGCAGCGTCGAGCGAGGCGAGCTCCGACGTCGAGCGTCTCTCGGCTACCGAAAGTGGGCCAGTTCGCAGCCGTCTCATCCTGTCCGGTCTGCCCACGCTCATCATGGCTGGATCGTCGTGAGGATCCGGGCATGAAGGCCGTGATCCTCGCCGGCGGTCTCGGAACGCGAATGCGCGAAGAGACCGAATATCGGCCGAAGCCGATGGTCGAAGTTGGTGGACGACCTGTCATCTGGCACATCATGAAGGGGATGGCCCATCACGGGATCGTCGATTTCGTCGTGTGTGCCGGCTATCGCGGTGACGTCATCCGCGACTACTTCATCAACTACGAAGCTCGCACGAACGACTTCACCGTGCATCTCGGTGCGCGTGACTCGATCGAGTACCACGATCGTCATGCCGAGTCGGACTGGACCATCACGGTGGCCGAGACCGGCGCTGACACGATGACCGGTGGACGGGTGAAGCGCGTGCAGCGCTATGTCGGTGGTGAGCGATGCCTCGTCACGTACGGCGATGGACTGGCCGACATCGACATCCGAAAGCTGATCGCGTTCCACGAAGCCCACGGCAAACTGGCCACGATCACCACCGTGCGACCGATCTCCCGGTTCGGTGTGATGGACCTTGGCGAAGACGGATTGGTCGAGCAATTCCGCGAAAAGCCGATCACCGAGGATTACGTCAATGCCGGCTTCTTCATCTTCGAGCCCGAAGTCTTCTCCTACCTGGACGACGGTTGCATCCTCGAGCGCGAGCCGCTCGAGAAACTTGCCGGCGACGGTCAGTTGATGGCGTACCGTCACGACGGCTTCTGGCAGCCGATGGATACCTTCCGAGAGTCGACGATGCTCAACCAGATGTGGGCCGATGGCGATGCGCCGTGGAAGGTCTGGCCATGAGTCCGGCTCATCAGCACACGTGGGCGGGACGGGTCGTCCTCGTCACCGGCGCCACCGGCATGGTGGGTTCGGCACTGTGCGCGCGTTTGGTCCAGCTCGGTGCAAAGGTCGTCGCGCTCGTCGCCGACGCTGACCCTCAGAGCGACTTCTACCGCAGTGGCACTGTCCGCCACACGTCTGTGGTGTCGGGTCGGCTCGAAGACGTCGACACGATCGAGCGTGCCGTCGCCGGTCATGAAACCGACACGATCATTCACCTCGGCGCACAGACGATCGTGTCGACCGCACGCCGTTCGCCTCGCGCGACTCTGGAGTCGAACGTGCAGGGAACGTGGAACGTCCTCGATGTTGCCCGCGTGCACCCAGATCTGGTCCGGCGTCTCGTCGTCGCCTCGAGCGACAAGGCATACGGCGAATCGGATGTGCTGCCGTACACCGAGGACATGCGGATGCAGGGCGTCTTCCCGTATGAGGTGTCCAAGTCCATGACTGATCTGGTCAGCCGCTCGTATGCGATGACGTACGGCCTCCCCGTGGTCATTGCTCGGTGCGGCAACATCTACGGTGCCGGCGATCTCAACTGGAGCCGCATCGTGCCCGGTACGTTTCGGTCGATCCTGACCGGCGTCCAGCCAGTGCTGCGCAGCGACGGCACATTCCTGCGCGACTACCTTCATCTCGACGACGTGGTCGAGGCCTATCTCTGTCTCGCCGACGCGGCGGAGTCGCAACGAGGCGAGGCGTTCAACTTCAGCGACGAGTCACCTGCGTCGGTGATGGACATGTACCGGGCCTGCTGCGTTGCCGCTGGCGTGCCCGACCTTCAGCCGTTGATCCTGGGTGAGGCTGTCGGCGAGATCAAGGATCAGTACCTGGACGCGTCGAAGGCACGCGAGCAGTTGGGCTGGAAGGCATCCGTGTCGTTGGCCCAGGGTCTGTCCACGACGTTCGAGTGGTACCGCGATCTGCTTGGTGGGCAGCGATGAAGACGGCGGCTGAACTTCGTGCGGAGATCGTGCAGCTGACCCGCGAATATCACGCCGTCGCCTTTCCGGCCAAGCCGTTCCTTGGCGGCATCTCCCAGATCCCGGTGAGTGGCAAGGTCTTCGACGACGAGGAACTCGCGTTGCTCGTCGACTCTTCGCTGGACTTCTGGCTGACCACAGGGCGCTATGCGGAGGACTTCGAGAAGAAGTTCGCGAAGGTGATGGGTGGCCGCCATGCGATGCTCTGCAACTCGGGCTCTTCGGCCAACCTGCTCGCCGTCTCCGCGCTCACATCGCCCCGCCTCGGCAAGCGCCGCTTGAAGGACGGCGATGAGGTGCTCACCGTCGCTGCCGGCTTTCCGACGACCGTCAACCCGATCGTCCAGAACCGTCTCGTGCCGGTGTTCGTCGACGTCGAACTCGGAACGTACGACGTCGATGTCGAACGGCTCCGCGAAGCCGTTGGACCCAAGACTCGCGCCATCGTGATGGCTCACACCCTCGGCAACCCGTTCGATCTCGATGCGGTCATGAGCCTCGCGGCAGAACACGATCTGTGGGTCGTGGAAGACGCATGTGACGCGGTTGGCGCTACGTACCACGGCAAGGCCGTTGGCTCGTTCGGTGACATCGCGACCGCAAGTTTCTATCCCGCCCATCACATCACGACGGGTGAGGGCGGATGCGTCATCACGCAACGCAAGTCGATGCGCAAGATCATCGAGAGCTTCCGCGACTGGGGCCGGGATTGCTGGTGCGCGCCCGGGATGGACAACACGTGTGGCCGTCGGTTCGACTGGCAGTTGGGCGATCTGCCCCACGGATACGACCACAAGTACGCATACAGCCACATCGGTTACAACCTCAAGATGACCGACATGCAGGCTGCGGTCGGCGTCGCCCAACTGGGCAAGCTCGACTCGTTCATCGAGGCTCGTCGTTCGAACTGGCAGCGGTTGAGCGAGGGTCTGGCCTCACTCGCCGAGTGGTTGATCCTGCCGGAGGCGACCAAGAACAGTGATCCGAGCTGGTTCGGATTCGCGCTCACCGTGCGTCCCGAGGCCCCGTTCACCCGCTTCGAACTCGTGCAGTTCCTCGAATCGCGTCGCATTGCGACTCGCCAACTCTTCGGCGGCAACCTGCTCCGCCAACCCGCTTACAAGGGCATGCCACATCGCATCGTCGGTCCGCTGACAAATGCTGATCTGGTCACCGAGGGCACCTTCTGGATCGGGGTCTACCCCGGTCTCTCCCCGACGATGATCGACTTCATGATCAGCGTCATCCACGAGTTCGTCGGAGGTCGCACCCATGGCTAAGAAACTGATTTCGGTCGTCGTACCCGCCTACAACGAGGAAGCCTGTGTCGAGGAACTCGCCCGTCGGCTGAGCATCGTCTTCGACGATAACCCTACGTACGACTTCGAGGTGATCCTGGTCGAGAACGGGTCAGAAGACGCGACAGCTCGATTGATCGAGGAGATCAACCTGCGCGACCCTCGCTTCAAGATGCTCCAGCTCGCTCGGAACTTCCGGATGGACGGAGGCATCACTGCCGGGCTCGAGTACGTCAGCGGCGACGCGTGCGTCATCATGACCGCCGATCTGCAGGACCCGCCGGAGCTCATCACTCAGTTCATCCAGAAGTGGGAGGAGGGCTACGAGAACATCTACATGGAGGTGACCGCGCGGGGCGGTACAGGACTCGTCCGCCGCTTCAACTCGCGGGCCTTCTACTGGCTCGCCGGCAAGCTCACGTCGTCGCGCATCCCCAGAAATGCCAGCGACTTCCGTCTCGTCGATCGCAAGGTCTACGAAGTCGTCCGATCGATGGACGAGCGCAACCGTTTCGTCCGCGGGCTGTTTGCGTGGGTCGGCTTCAAGACCATCGGTGTGAAGGCTCCGCGACCGGAGCGTTTCGGAGGAGAGTCGAAGGCGCACTCGCTGAAGGTCATCGACCTTGCTTTCAAGGGCATTTTCGCCCACTCGTACATCCCCCTCAAGTTGATCACGATCTTCGGTGTGACGATGTCGGCGATCTCGATCGCTTCACTGATTCCGTTGTCGTTCATCTGGGTCGTCTACGGCGTGCCATTTGCCGGCTTCGGCAGTCTTGTCGCGCTCATGTTGCTGCTGCTGAGCGTGGTCATGCTGATGATGGGCATCCTCAGCGAGTACGTCGGACTGATCTATGAAGAAGTCAAGCGTCGCCCGAACTTCGTGGTGCGCGATGCAGTCGGCCTCGGCCTGCACGAACAGGTCCGCGAATGAAGCCGGTCGCGTTGGTGATCGGTGGATCCGGCGCGATCGGTGCATCCATCAGCGGCCGTCTCTGCGCCAATGGGTACGAGGTGTGGACCACAAGCCGCGAGGCGACGGGCTCGCGAACGATCGCCCTCGATGCTGATTCCCCGGCAACCTACGCCAACGTCACGACGGTGCCGCCGTGCTCGGCTGTCGTGTGGGCTCAAGGCATCAACAGCAACGACTCGATCGTCGATGTCGATATCGATGTCATGCGCCGAGTCGTCGACGTCAACACGACTCTGGTCATCGCCACGATGCACGAGCTCGTTGCGTCCGGGCGACTCCTCGACGGTGCCAAGTTGTGCGTGATCTCGTCGGTCTGGCAGCAGGTCACTCGGCGCAACAAGCTTTCGTACACCGTCTCCAAAGCTGCGCTCGACGGTGTGGTCCGGTCTGCCGCGGCCGACCTCGCGGCGCGCAACATCATGGTCAATGCTGTCCTTCCCGGTGTGCTCGACACGCCGATGACCCGGTCGATGCTGACACCCGCGCAGATCTCGTCGTTCGAGAACGCGACCGGCTTCGGCCGGCTCGTGACGTTGGATGACGTCACCAACACGGTTGCGTTCCTGTGTTCTCAACTCAACACCGGCATCACTGGCCAATCGATTTCCGTCGACTTGGGGTTCGGTCATGAACGTGGTCTCTGACTTCCGGCACCTCACGATCGCGTCGGCGACCGGGCCCTACTCGATCGAGATCGGCCCCGGTCAGCTCGCTCGCGCTCTGACCGCCGGTCCCGATGTCGTGATCGCCGACCGCTTCTTCGTCCACCAATTGCGCGATGTCGCGCCGGATCGGTTGCTGTTCGTCGACGCCGACGAATCGCAGAAGACGCTGACCACGGTCGAGCGCTTGATCTCCGAGATGCGGGGTGCGGGGCTTCGTCGCGACGGTTCAGTCCTCGCCATCGGCGGGGGCGTCGTGCAAGACGTCGTCACACTCGCAGCCCAGTTGTACATGCGCGGCGTGTCGTGGTCGTTGGTCCCGACGACGCTCATGTCGATGGCCGACTCGTGCGTCGGCGGCAAGAGCTCGATCAACGTCGGCAACGCCAAGAACCTGGTCGGAGGCATCTACCCGCCCAGTGCAATCCACATCGATCCGTTGTTCGTGGACTCACTCAGCGCCGCCGACCGTGCATGTGGCTACCTCGAAGCGGTGAAGATCGCCTACTGCCGAGGAGCCGAACCGTTCGGTCGGTTCATGGACATCGTGGGCGACCAGTCGCACGACGGTCTGACCGAAGTGCTGTCGGTGACGCTCGAAGCGAAGCGCTGGTTCATCGAGGTCGACGAGTTCGATCGGGCCGAGCGCCGCATCCTCAACTTCGGCCACACGTTCGGCCACGCACTGGAAGCCGGATCGCACTTCGCCGTGAAGCACGGAATCGCAGTCGGCATCGGCATGCTGGCTGCACTCCGTTTCGCTGCCGATGAGCGTGACCTCCTCGATCACGAGCGTCGCCTCGGGTCCTACGTGGTCGATTGCCTGGCGGGAGTCGTGGACTTTGCCGGCCTTCCGGACGCCATCGATTGGCCGGCCTTTCGGGCTGGGTTCGATTCGGACAAGAAGCACCGCTCGGACGGCTACGTACTGATCTTGCCATCGGATGGACCATTGGGCGCCGAGCTCACCGTTTTCGATCGGTCGGCCCACACGGTCGATCGCGTCGAGAGCAGTCTCGTGCGCGCGCTGCAGGAGGCGTCATGAAGTATTCCAGCACGGTGATGGGCTGGCTGGCCGATCTGGGCTACACCCACTGCTTCTTCGTGGCTGGTGGCAACAGCATGCACCTGCTCGACGGAGCACGACAGACGATGACGTGTGTCCCCTTCGTGCACGAGGTCGCGGCCGGTATCGCCGCCGAGTACTTCAACGAATCCGATGGTGATGGCCGAGCATTCGTCCTCATCACGGCCGGACCCGGTCTGACCAACCTCGTGACGGCGATGGCCGGGGCCTTCCTCGAAAGCCGAGAGCTGCTCGTTCTCGGCGGTCAGGTCAAGTCGTCGGACATCGCGTCGAACGGCGTTCGCCAACGCGGCATCCAGGAAGTCGACGGGGTTGCGATCGCTTCGCCCGTCTGCAAGGTCGCGGTGCGAGTCGAGAAGCCTGTCGATCGCGCGACGTTCGAGGCGTGGGTTCTCGATGGTCGCTCAGGCCGTCCGGGGCCGGTGTTCGTGGAGATGTGTCTCGACGTCCAGGCGCCGTTGTACGACGATGCGACACCCGATCACGTGGCGATGCAGTCACCTGCACCGGCGCTCGTCAGGGACGCCGACATCGTTCGAATCCGGACGGCGATCGGCGCTTCGCAGCGTCCGGTGCTCCTCCTCGGCGGCGGAGTTCCTCGGAGCGCAATGGCGTCGCTGCTTGCGGCGATCGAGGCGGCTGGCATCCCGGTGATGACGACGTGGAACGGCGCAGATCGCGTCAGCTCTGATCACGCCCTCTACCTCGGTCGGCCGAACACGTGGGGTCAGCGCTCGAGCAACGTGGTGCTCTCCCAATCCGATCTGATCGTGGCTGCGGGCACCCGGCTCGGCCTCCAGCAAACGGGCTTCAACTGGCAGCAATTCGGAGCAGAGGCAACCGTCATCCAGATCGATCTCGACCAGGCCGAGCTCGACAAGGGTCATCCTCGCGTGGACATTCCTGTGTGCGGAGATGCCGTCGACGCGTTGCACCGCGCTCTGCCCGAAGTGACGCGAGCCGATTGGGTGCCGTGGCTGCATCACGCGCGGATGGTTCGCGACCGCCTTCCACTGAGCGATCCAGCCAACACGAATCACGCCGGATATCTCAACCCGTTCGATTTCGCGTTGCAGCTGTCTGCGCTCTGCGACGGGTCGGAGATGGTCGTGCCGTGCTCCAGCGGGGGTGCGTTCACGGTGATGATGCAGGCCTTCCTGCAGCGAGGCAAACAGACGATCATCACCGACAAAGGTCTCGCCAGCATGGGCTACGGATTGTCTGGGGCGATCGGCGCTTCGCTCGCGCACTCCGGTAGGCGCACCATCCTTGTCGAGGGCGACGGCGGGTTCTCTCAGAACCTGCAGGAGCTCGCCACTGTCGATGCGCACCAGCTGCCGATGAAGATGTTCCTGTTCGACAACGACGGCTACGCGTCGATTCGAATGACCCAACGCAACTACTTCGATGGTGCCTATCTCGGCTGCGATACCAAGACCGGGCTCGGCTTCCCCGATTGGCCTGCTTTGTTCGCGGCGTACTCGGTGCCCTCGATTCGACTCGACGAAGAGTTCGCCGATTCTGCACGTTTCGCAGAGCTGTTCGCATCGCCTGGCCCGGCCGCCTTCATCGTGCCGATCCATCCGGAGCAGTCCTACTTCCCGAAGATCTCCAGCCGCGTCACGGCCACCGGCGGTATGGAGTCGAATCCCATCCACGTCATGGATCCGCCGATCGACCCAGTCATCTGGGACGAGATCTCACACTCGATCACACATATCAAGGGAGACGTCAAGTGAACAAGACCGAACGCCAGATGCGCGACATCCTGCGCAAAGGAGCGGAGAAGTTCGGCTACTGCGCCGTCAAGGCGGAGTTCGAAGCCGAGGGAACCCGCATGGACGAATTGTTGCGGCTCGTCGAGATCTCACACGGGGCCGGCCTACCGCTGACCGTGAAGATCGGCGGTTGCGAGGCCATTCGTGACCTGTTGGAGTCCAAGCAGATCGGCGTGCGCTACGTCGTTGCGCCGATGGTGGAGACCCCGTACGCGTTGTCGAAGTATGCCGCGGCCGTGGGCCAGGTGTTTTGCGAAGACGAGCGCCTCGACACGGAGTTCCTGTTCAACATGGAGACCATCACCGCGTTCGACAATCGCAAGTCGATCGTCGACATGACTGCTGAGTCGACCACGGTGACCGGTGTCGTCTTCGGTCGCGTCGACTTCTCGGGTTCGCTGTCGATCAGTCGTGATGCGGTGAACGACGACATCGTCACCGACTACGTGCTCGAGGTCAGCCACCTGTGCAAAGAGAAGAACGTCGACCTCGTCGTCGGTGGCGCGGTCTCGATGGATGCGATTGCAGCCCTCAAGAAGATCCGCGCCGTCCACCTCACCCGCTTCGAGACGCGCAAGGTCGTGTTCGCTGCCGCCGCGCTGGACGAAGATGACCTCCCGGGCGGTCTGCTCAATGCCGTGCACTTCGAGCTTCTGTGGCTGCAGAACAAGCGCGACTACTACGGCTCGATCTTCCGTGAGGACGAGAAGCGCATCGACATGCTCGAGGCGCGTTGGAAGGTTCTCGGCGCCAGTACCGAATGATGGACGGGTCGGACACCGATGCAGGCGTGGAGCGGGTCGGGTCCGACAAGCGAAAGCGGCCTGTTCTTGCGCTGACGTGCATCGCGATTTTCCTCGTCGTGATCGCGATCGTCGGTCAGAGCATCGACCGCGCGATCGGTACTCAACATCTGACGGGTCCGGCGACCGCTGGGAAGGGAGTCTCCTCCTTTCCTGGCTTCGTCGATGCCGTCGGCGCCAATGACGATCTGGATCTTCGGCTCACGCTGACGGTCAGTGCGCTGCCGACCCACGCCGTCGTCTTCCAGTCGTCGGCCGCGCTGCCCGCGTTGCGAATCGAATTGGTGGAGAACGGAAGTCTCGATTTGTCGATTGGCCCCGATGCGGGGCCGCAGCAGATCGTCGTGGTGCCGAAGGTCATTGTCGGCGAGGCGTACAAGATCCGCGTTCGCTCGACCTTCGGAACTCGGTTCGCTGTCACGGTGAATGGGCTGACGTCGACGATCATGACGGTTCAGCCGACGGAGCTTCACTTCGACAACGTGTTTCTCGGGGGCGGCTCCGACAAGGAATGGCCGCTGCCCGGCGCTGTATCCGGTTTCAGTCTCGTGGTGCATCAACACTCGACGTTGCTGCCGTACTGGTCGGCTGTCCTTGCGGTGTTGGCGGCGTTCGCGGTGATGACCTTCGTCGGGTTGTCCGTGATGGAGCAAGGGTCGTCACAGCAGGTGATGGCACGCGTTGGGTCAGTGCTTCGGTTGATCGCCCGCGCTCGAACTCGTTGGCTCGCTGTCACCCTCGTAGCCGGCCTCTCGCTTGTCGTCGTCGGGACTGCTTGGCATCCGTTGATGGAGACGGTCACACGAAAGTCGTTCGTGTCCCCGTCGGGCGCGTCATCGTCCGATCCTCAGCCGTCAGACAGCTTCAGCGCGATGGAGCGATCCCGCTACTCGAACTCGGGTGATTTGGACATGGACCTCCACCTTGAAATTCGTACAACCAATACGACGAGCGGCTACGTCCTCGATCTTCGCGACCCGGCGACGGCGGGTTCGACAGACTTCGGCGTCTATGCCGTGCGAGGACGGGTGAGCGTCTCGATTCCGCTCAAGAATTTCGAGCAGGATTCCAGCCCCTTCGTCGGCACAACGGTCGGCGACTGGCATGCAATCGACTTCCGCGTCCGTGATGGGCGCACGACGTCGCTTTCGATCGACGGAGTTCTGCAATGGGCATTTCGTTGGGACACGGCGCGCGTGGCTGTGGTCGTTCCCGACGTCTACCGGTCGACGGTGACCGACGCTCAGGTGCGCAACTACCGCCTTTCGATCGCGACTGTCACCGACGATCAGGGCCTGGCGTTCGCCACCATGCGCGCTGCACGCATTCTCGGGTTGTTCGGCGTGGCAGCCGCGGTGCTTGCGCTCCTGAGCAAGCTGAACCCGGCGATCGGGCGACGGGCTCGCACGGGGGCCTCTCGAGGGATCACGATGGCCGCGGTCTGCTGCGGTTCGCTGACCACCGCATCGCTGGTCGTCGATTGGATGAAACCCGAGGCGCAGGTGCCATTCGCCCCGAGGAACTCGATCCTGTTCGTCAGGACCGCCCGATTCAGCGACTACTTCCAACTGGCCTACCTGGCGAAGGTTCCTCATCCGTACGGGGATCTCAAGTCCAACTATCCGCCGGGCTACTTCCTCATGCAATGGGTCCTCAATCGGTTGCCCGTGTACGGAGGATTTCTGGTCTTCATGGCCGTGTCTGCTGCGCTCTTCGTGTGGTGGGCGGCGCTCGCCGTGCGCCACCTCGAGGGCAGGCGCCGCATCGTCGTACTCGCCGCCCTGTTGACCGCATACCCGGTCCTGTTCGTTCTCGATCGAGGGAACTCGGATCTGATCATCATGGCCCTCGTGGCTGCCGCGATGGTTGCTGCGGCTGCTGAGAGACCACTGGTTGCCGGCGTGCTCATCGGTGTCGCAGTTGCCCTCAAGCTCTTTCCCATCGTGTTCGTGTTGTGCCTGTGGCCACTACGCCGTGTTCGCGCTGCCGTCGGTGTCGCGGCCGGCTTCGCGACGGTCACGTTTCTCGGTGGTCTCACGATCGGCGTCGGTAACCCGCTCTCGGCGTACCTGCACGCGTTGAATCAAAGCGCATCCATGATCGTGCGTAACGACGTCAACATGTCGTCGGCCAACGGAAGCTTGCTTGCCTTCGCTCAACAGATCGGAACGGTGTTGGACCCGACGAACGGGCATCGCGCCGCGTATGACCTCTTCAGTACGCCGGTCACGCTGTTGTCTCTGGGACTCGCAATCGGTGCGGTCATCTGGGTCATGGCACTGCGTCCGCCGCTGTGGGCGTCGACGTCCGTTGCGTCATGCCTGTACGTGCTTCTTCCGCCGACATCGTTCGACTATCGCCTCACGATCCTGTTCGTGCCACTCGTCATCGCCGCCGTGGGTCTGAGCATCATGCCGACGCGGGTCTGGACGATTCCAGGAAGTTGGTGGGTCTGCATCGGCCTCCTGCTCGGTCCCCGGGTTTTCGTCCATGCGGCGGGCGAGCGGACGATCGGCAGCCTGACGACGGCGCCGCTGCTGGTCGGCCTCCTTGTGATCACGGTCGTCGCCGGTCGTGGTCAACCGGCGCGCTGGCCGGGGGCGTCGTCGCGTGTCGCTCGAATTCTGCGGACACCCGTCACTCTGCCGAGCGCCGCATCCAGAGCCGCTCGCGCTCGCACCGCAGGGATTGCGGCGAATGATTGATCTGGCGCTGGTCTTCGGTACCGCGCTGATCATGATGATGGGCGCGGGGGGAGGTTGGGCTGCACTTCTGATTCGTCGTCGCCGATCATCCTTCGCGACGTGGGGATTTTGGACGTTCACGACCGGTATCGCCGTCGAGTCCATCGCTTGGTCGTGGGCTTTGGGATGTGGCGGTGGACTCGGGGCTGCCGCCATCCTGTCAACCGTTGTCGCCGTTGCGGGTTGGGTCGCCGCGATTCGTTCCGGTGCGTGGAAGCAGCAACGTTCGGGCTGGTCGATCGATGTCTCGTGGGCCGAAGCAGTCGTCCTCCTGATCGCCCTGGTGGTGATGGTGGCGCCCGGGCTTGCCGGCGATGGCCGCGTGACACTGGCGTTCAGAATTGGGCCAGACGCCATCGGGAACGCGGTCGGCGCGCGGGCCCTGGCCGACGGCGCGACGATCCACACACTGCAGAACGATGTCATCCAGGCAACGGGGTCGGCCGACATCGATCAGGCACTGAGCCAGACCACGCGGGTTCTCTACACGGTTCCATCGTTCCGGTCGCAGGTTCAGAGCGAGTTCATCGTGGCCGGGCTTCGGTGGGGGTACTCAGGTGCCGCTGCGTTCCCCGTTGCAGTCCTGGGCCCATCCCGAACATGGGCCGTCGTCACATTGATGCCCGTCCTCGCCGCGCTCTTCGCCGCGCTGGGCATTTTGAGCATGCTCCGATCGTTCAGGGTTCCGCCGTGGAGGCGTCTGGTTGGCGTCGTGGTCGCCGTCCTGGGCGTCACGCTTCTCAACGGTCTTCGCGAAGGCGGTCTCGCTCAGGTCTGGGTGTTGCCGTGCATCGTCGGATTCGGCTGCACACTGCTCGACGAGGAGTCCACCGATCGCGAGCGATTCGCCATGGCGGCGATCGCACTCGCCGGTTTGCTCCCTGCGTACTCCGATGCCGCCTTCGTGCTCGCCATGGTCCTTCTCGTGTCGTTCGGAACGGCCGTGCTGATTCGAAATCGCGATCGGATGTTCGATCATGTCTGGGTCGCAGCAGGATCGCTGACGGGAGCGGTGGCGACCGGTCCCTACCTCGTTCGATTCGTTGCCTACATTCCCAAACGCGTCGCGGATTCGCAGGTGGGGGGTTGGTCGCTGCCGCGTTGGACATCGCCCAGCGAGACGCTCGGGTTGTTCAACTCATACAGCCAGCGCGTTGCCGGCATGGCGGCTCGATCCGATCTGCTGCAGTTCGCCGTGCCGGTCGCTGACATCATTCTCGTCGGTTTGACCATCGCCGCGATCGCTGCAAACCCAAAGCACCGCGCCGCCGGTGTTGTCACCTCGGCGACATCCACGGTCGTCGCGTTCTACGTCAAAGCTCGGTATGTGGACCACGCTTCGAACTACCAGTTCTTCAAGGCGGCCGGAATGGCGCAACCGATCTTGGGGATGGCGCTGGTGCTGCTCTGGCACAACAGCGGAACGACACAGCGCGATTCGATTCGCCGATCGTTCTCGATCCTGACGGGCGGCGTCGGGGTCCTGTGTTTGACGAGCAGCGTCCTGTATTCGGTGACGTTCACCGAGCAGGAGCGAAAGCTGGACATCGGACAAATCGATGCGACGTCGAGTTCCCCGGTCCGGGTGCTGCTCGAAGCGCGAAACATCGTCGGTCCTTCTCGATTCGAACTGATGATGACGCTCAGGTGAATCTCCCCAGAGCTGCTCACTGAAACTCCCCACCTGTTGAGGTCCACCAGATGAGGTGGGGCTCCCTCAAGGCTGTCTGTCTTCGACAACAAGCCAGCCAGAGAGGGAGCCCTGTTTCATGCTC